>JBGVIT010000034.1:0-64834 GCA_045128915.1 Clostridia bacterium | reverse complement strand
TAACCCCTAAAACCCTGATAAAACCCACGTTTTTCGAACGCAATAAGACCTCAAGACTACTATTGCAATCTTAAGGTCTTTATTTGATTCAGAATATCAATTTTTGCCTCTTAGAGGATAAATGGGTTTGCCCTTTCACATAGTGCACTTTATGGATACCCGCAAGAATTTACGAATTCGTACGTTTTTAACAAATTATCATTATCATCATTTACTCCCGGAATAAGCGGGACACGAACAATTATTTTTGCATCATTCTCTGCACGATTTCTTATATTTTCTAATATCAGCTTATTATCTGCAGTAGTATATTCTCTATGTACTTGTGAATTCATATGCTTTATATCAACATAAAACTCGTCAGTGAGGGGGAGCATACGCAATTGGATATGAAGTCTGTAACTTATTCCAGGAGTATCAGATAGTCTTTGCCTTACATCAAGATACAAACCACTTACATATGCATTGGGCTATGAATCCTGTTAGTATAGTTACAGGGAGAAAGTTTAATTTCGGATTTAAAGAAAGCTTTGAATTCAGAAATCGTCTGGCAGAAATTCTTGAGGATTATGATTGCAGTTGTAATTTAAGAATGCCGACCAATAGCATCATATAAGGTTAAATACGGACAGAAGATTTTGTAAAATGCAAAATAACGGAGTATACCACTAGGTGAATACAGGGGGTGTAAAAAAAGAATAAAGTGACCATTATAGGTCACTTCGTGTTCTTATATATAATTCTACAGAAGCTTTTGATATCTTCCATACTCTGCCTATTTTAAAGGCATTAAGTTCATGTGATTGTAATAACTTATATGCTGTAGTGCGACCTATCATAAGCATCTCACAAAGTTCATCTATTGTGATAAGGTCTACATATTCTGATTGCATAAGTTATACCTCCCTATTTCATATTACTTAATGTTAAGAGCGATTAAAGTTTATACAATCAAACATTATACGATTCCAAATTACAATTATTATTCTGTAGAACACAATTTTACTTTTTATCTCGACCGTACAAAAATCGCTCTATAATTAAACAAAAGAACCCGCGGCCGGCAATTCGACGCCAGCAGTGGGTTCTTTTGTTAGTATAGCATCCCCGTATAATACAAATTAAGGGGGGATCATACGGGGCGGGAATATGCTATACATGGTTATGTATTGGATACATACATACTTCATAAATATTTACGGCATAAAAATACAGCTTAATATTTTCACAGTTATGAAATCACTAAAAAACTAAATGTGAAACTACTCCTCATTATATTATAGCTTAAACTCAAAGCTTAAAAAAACCATACTCTCTTGAAACTTCTTATCACACAAAAAAATCATTTACCGCCATTGAAGCTGCAATTATCAGTTTTGATTTCACCTTACCAGCACAAACATTAAAAGATTTTTTTGAAAGCATATTTCTTTCTATTTTTTTTGAAATATGCTCTATTATCTGCTGCGGTTTATATGTTAATTCTCCACACAATACTATTTTTTCAAAGTCGAAAATATTGTTTGCAGATATTATTGCTGTACTAAGATATTCTGATTCGGTTTCAATCAATTTATTATCATCACTGTCTACAACATCTTGCCAGCTTTTGTAACCCGTGTTTTTAAGAATACAAGGAATTGAAGCATATTTCTCAAGGCAACCACGGTTACCGCATTCGCACATTACCCCATTATAATTTATAGATGTATGCCCCAACTCGCAAGGCCCTCTAAATAAGGAGTCATTAATTACTATTCCGGAACCTATACCCTCATCCACTCTAAGCGTCAAAAAATTTTCACTGTCGGTTGCCGAGCCGAAATATTTTTCTGCTATGGCTGTGGCTGAAGACACATTTTCAAGAATTACATCAAAACCAGTCAGTTTTTCCAGTTCTCTTACAATCGTAACATTATGCCACTCTTTAAAATTTGGTGGATTTAAAATCAGACCATTTTCAACGTCAACCGGACCAGGAGTTACGACTGATACTACATATATTTTTGATATATCAATACCTGATTTTTTAATCTGTTCTTTAATAGTTTTTTCTATAATACTTAAAGCTTCAAATGGGGAACAAGTTGAAAACTCATCCTGTGCAACAATATTCCCACCCAAATCTGTAATCCCAACGGTAATATGACGCCTAGTAATGTTTACACCAATTACGAAAGATGATTTCTCATTCAAAAACAACATCACAGGATTTCTTCCGACCGTATCAGATTTGCCGTTTTGCTCCGTTACAATCTCTCTTTGTTTTAAATCATCTACAATTATTGTAACAGCCGCTTTAGTAAGTCCTGTCTTTTTTGCAATATCTGCTCTGGAAACAGGACCTTTGTTTATCAGAGAAAGAATTATCTTTTCATTTTTTATTCGCATTAATACCGAATTTGTTGCTTGTTTCATATTAACCTACTACTCCACACCTTATTTTTTTACATTATATAGCATTACAGGTGTTTTGTCAAATATAATCAATAACATTCAACAACCTCAAGTTCGCCAGAAATTCGGAACTTATCCATCAAGCAAGCCGGCATAAAGAAATAGTCTCCCTTTTTAATGTCTCTTGAGTATCTGTCACCTTTCAGCTTACCTATACCATCAGTTACAATATACACGCCATAGCTATCTTTAATGTTCAGACTGAACTCGCCGTCGTTTAAAGTAATACGATTAATAAGAAAACAATCAGTATCCGTCTCTTTTATAACATTTTCAAATTTAACACCATCTGTATTCTGACAAACTTTCGGGACAAGTTTTGTATCAGGAGTTTTTCCGAAATCAAAACATCCTATGGCATCCTCTTTTGAAAGTCCAATATACATTTCCTGATCATTTAACTTATATTCATCACACCAATGCTCCGGTTGAATAGTAAAATCTGTTGGCTCCTGAACTTCTAAAATCAAGCAACCAGCACCAATTGCATGTACTGTTTTTGCGGGTACTAAAAACACATCTCCAGCATTCGGTTCTGAATAGTCCATAAGTCTCTCCATTGCGTCATTATCATTTTCACTTGCATCAATCGCAGCAGAAAACATTTCTTTATCAACCCCGTCTTTAAAACCAAAATAAATTCTTGCACCCGGTCTCGTATCAAGAATAATCCAACTTTCAGTCTTCCCATATTCTGAATCAAAGTATTTTCTTGAAAAAACTTTGTCAGGATGAGCCTGAGCCGGAAGTCTTACAGCGCTATCAAGGATTTTTACAAGTATACGCATCTTTTGAGAACTACCAAGCATTTCCAGAGGATATTTCTTAAGCAATTCATCAAAATATATTTCACAATCCTTAATTTTTGAAACGCCCTCTTTTTCGCTTGACATCTCCTTGTTCAATGCCTTTACTGAAGAAGCAATCCATTCCTCTGGTAAAAAACCATCAACAGGTTCATCACCAAAGAAATCATGAAATAACTTCCCACCAGTATAAACACGACCAACTCTGTTTCTTTCAAAAAATATAGGCTCAAATTTCATAATAATCCCTCTTAATTATATTTTATCAAAGTTTGTACTTCTTTAGCATTTTTAAACTTATCACAAGAAACAAGTGCAAATAGCGCCGCACCAAAAGCAGCTTCCTCCAGATGTTTCGGAACTTTCATTGTTGAATTAAACATCTTTTCAAAAGCAGCAACAAGTGCTGCATTTTTTCTGATTCCATTGCCAGAACCTACAATTCCAACTCTCTCAGAATCCATCTGCTTATACATATCAAAAAGTTCTGACGCCATTCCCTGAAGAACTCCAAGTGTTAGCTGCGACGGATTAAAATTTTCTGTTGTTATTCCTGAAATACTGCCACAAGCTTCCGGATTTTTGCGAGTCCCCGCAAAACGGGTATCTACTTTCAAAGTTGATGTATCAACTTTTTCAAGCATTTTATTCATATATTCGTACACTTTGTTCTCTTCAATATCATCTGCATATCCAAAAATTTCAGCATAGAAATTCTTTAAAACCGAATATGCTCTACCTCCGCAAAGTGCCGAACCAACAATCAAATATTTACCCTCAAAATACGGCCTTGTTTCAATATTATCCGCCACAACAGGAGCATCGGATATAATTGATACCTGACTACCCGTACCAACATTTAAGAGAACGTTTCTTTCATCTGCCAGGGTTGAAAAAACACTTGCCTGGTTATCACCGATTGCAACACTTACAGAAATACCTTTATATTCTCCTGCAATACAGTAATTTGCGGTTACATCAACATTGCAGTCATAGCTAAACTCATTCTTTATTAAATCATAACAACCAAAGCTTGCTGCATCGCTCGAATGTATCAATGGCCTTTCAAGGCCACAAAGTTGCATTACAAAGTAATCGTGTATAGTACAATAGCTTACTGCACTTGACGGTCTTATATCATTTACGCAATTGTAAAAATCTGTAACGTTGCCGTATCCTGAAAAACTGTTTAAATACTTTGCATATGTAGTGTCGTTATATGGCAGATTTCCTCTTCCGTCCTGCCAGATATAAAGAGGACTTACAGAGCATCCATTAGTATCTGTGTATACTATTCCGTGCATCTGACCCGTAACACCGATCGCCACTACTTCATCATCGATAAAACCATCCAGAATCTCTGTCGCAACTGCCATAATTTTTTCAACTGACTGTATTTTTTCCCACTCTGCACATCCGGGAAGAAATGCATCACTGTTTTTGGTTGCAGATTTCAACAAATTTCCGGATTCTACATCAATCACAACTCCGCATACACTTGTTGTGCCTATATCTATTCCTATCGCTTTCATAGTTTGCCTCCTAACAATCAATAGATGTAGATTTAAGGTCTAGTCTGGTGATAATATCCTGTTGAATTTCAGGTGACAAATCAAGGAAGTTTACAAATGTTCCATGAATTCTCATTATATAAACTCCACTTGGGGCATACTTTGATGGGTTTTCTAAAACCTTTCTCAAAGTTTCAGGAGTAGTTACGTTTACATACAGATAAAATGGTGAAACACCATCTTTAAGTTCATTATAGAATAGAGGCTTTACAATATTATGATAGAATTCCACACCCTTTTTAGCATAATTCTCCCCAGTGAAGTATTTGGGGTCAATGCCAAGATGTGATGCATATCCACCATTGAATTCCTCAAAAGGCAGTTTCATATTTGAAAGTATTCTAAAGCCTAGGCCATTTGAAGCCTCACCATAAAGAGGGTCAACGCCATAACCTAGCATATCACGGCTCATTCTTCCATCAGGTGTAGCACCTACCCAGTAACCATAGGTAAGATGAGTTGAAGGACTTGAAAAGTCAGGTCTGAACGAATTACCTAGGTAGTTTTTCTTTGAGCGAATCATCTTTGATACTTTAATCGCGATTTCACGCGCTTCATTATCGACAACCTCATTATTATTACCGAATTTAGGACAAGAAAGAAGAAATTTTCTTAATTCTTCATACCCTATAAAGTTGTTCTTTAATGCATTCACGAGCATATCCTTGCCATCAGGATACTTCTTAACAAATTCATCAATCGCTACAAAAGAATCCGCCAAAACAGTAAGACCATGAATAAGACATCCGCTACCATTGTACTTTGTGCCCTGCACCTTTGTGTCACGCATATCTGCACCATACTCAAGACCACCCATAAAACAACTTAGAAACGGCACTTTCAATTCAGAAAGAGCACAAGACGAACCATTGGCCGCCTCTACCATTTTATCAACTACCTTGTCAAGGGTTTTATAGAATACTTCCCTGACATTTTCAAGATTATAATCCTCAGTTTCCATCAACTTGTCGCCGGTTATTGATGAAACACCACCATTCAATACCATTTCAAGAACTTTCGGAAGACTCAGCCAACTGTTTGTTGTATTTGCATTGTCCTTGCCCATAATAAGCGGTTCCTGACAACCTGCAACTGAATAATCCGGAATATCTTCTTCTGCAACCCCATTATTTTTCAGCACCTCAAACAGTGCATCATCATTAAAAAGAGATGGTGTTAAAACACCTGGCGAGAAGAAGAATCTTCCCATCTCTTCGTAAAACTTTTTCGGTGTGTTTTTATGTAATTTAGCCGACAAAATTGGTTGTGGAAGGTTCATATCGTAATATGCATCCATAATTGCATATGACATTATATTGGTAAGGTCTTTACCGTCAACATCTCTTCCGCCAATAAGCACATTCTGAGAAATCGCCCAACTTCTGTCACCAACATTATAGAACACAAGGAAGTGTTTAAATAATTCACTTGCCTCTTCTCTTGAAAACTCACCTCTGTACGGCTCAAAAATCCTATCCGCATTACCAACCGAGAACGCATAAGGATTAGGAGCCTGCTCAAGACACATAATAGTCCAAAGAAGAATGTAAAGCTGCAGTGCTTCGTAAAGATTTTCTGCAGCATTTGACGATATATTCAAAAGCGATTTTTCCATAAGCTCAAGTTGAGCAAATCTTTCTTTTGAGCAACTATTTTTCTGAGTGCGTATAATATCAATATATCTGTCTGTAAGAATTTTTACACCACCAAGCGCAATTGCAGCCGCTTCATAAAACTCGCCGGTTTTTGATTTCGCTTCGCTTATCATTGAATCAACACCGTATTTAAGAGCAAATCTAAAATCAGGGATTATATGTCCGGTAACCTGTTCAACAAAAAAGATAACCTCTTTTGTATAGTCCTCTGCTTCACCATATGTTTTGTTCAACATCTCAACCATTTTAGTTTTTGCAGTAAATGACCGAACTTTATCTATACGCTCTTTGGTAAACTCATCATTTGGCTCTATATCGTTGTATATTGCCATAGGGTCGCAATAGCCTGAAAACCCTTCAACTGTAAATGATGGATTTATAAGCGCATAGCTCTTTGCAAAAGCATCACGTTGGGTACCGACAAAAACAGCATTATCGCTGATGAAGAGTGGCATTTCACTCAAAACCTCACACAAAAGCTGTGCCTTTTTAACTTCAGGAGTACAATCCTTATACTTCTCATCAGCCAACATTTCTGTCTCTTTTGCGACAAACCAACCATCAAGCCTTTTAATTTTTCTTTCCTCTTTATAAAGAGCCTTTGCCATTGTTGTAAGTTCACCCGGTTTGTAAATTCCGTACATAAAAATACCTCCTATGTTGTTATTAAATTTAATTTATGATTTATAAAGATTTCTTTAAACTTATTCAGTGTTTCTTGAGAAATAAATCCATTTTCAACCTTGTATGGAGTCGTCCACTTTTCTTTACCATACTCGTGATACGTCAAAAACTCAAAAACTGTATTACTTGTATCAAAACCTGAAAAATACTCAGCAAACGCTTCCGGTTTTTCGGTGTTAATGGCATTAATCAATGGTATTCTTATATGCTGTTGTCTGCCACTTCGACAGTTTTCTTCAAAGTTCAGTTTTATTATTTCATTGCCTACACCGGTATATTTTTTAAGTTCATCACTGTCATAGTGCTTAAAATCCATTATTAAATAATCTATGTATGGGAGCAAATCAGAAAGACCAAGTGATGTACCATTAGTTTCGATACAAGTATGGATACTATTCCCTTTTAACAATTTTAAAAGTTTTACAAGCTCAGTATACTGTAAAGTAGCCTCTCCGCCAGTAAATGTAACGCCACCTCCTGAGAAAAACATCATCTTACTTCGTTTACATTCATCAAATATTTCAGCAACAGAAAACTCTTTTCCTCCATTATGTGACATTCCCTCAGGATTTGAACACCATATACATCTCATATTACATCCTTGCAAATGATAAACAAGCCTATTACCCGGCCCATCCTGACGAAAATTAAACCCTTTATTAAAAATCTTCATAATAAACCTCTAATAGTTAAATGTTTTAACTATTAGAGTATAACATATTGATTGTTTATTGTCAATATATTTTATGGCATTTATTCAAATTAATATAAATAAATACATACACTAATATTTATCTGATTATTCCGCTCATCCCCACCCATATTATTTAACCGAAAATAAAAGTAACGGCACGGATAAAATCCATACCGTTACTATATACCCTTGGCAATCAATACTTATTTAATGGTATATGTATTTATACTATTAGATTTATTATAACTTAAAATCCTTTCTTCACCGGGCAGCATTGAGAAATAATTATCATCAATTACCTTTTCTGCATTAAGTTCTACTATATGGGTATATTTATTTGCTTTTAAAATCACAACATCATCTTTAACATCTATTATATCAACAGTATTGCAAGACGCGATTTCAAGATTTCCCTTTTTATAAAAAGTTCTGTCTAAACACCCATCCTGACCGCATATATCCGCAACAATAAAACATTTTTCTGGCAAGCGCTCTTCGCCCATTTCATAAGCTACAAAGGATGTGTTTTCTTTAGCATTAAGTTCTATATTTTCAGACTTATATGCAAATTCACCATCTGCGTTAATTGCATACCAATTAAGCGTGAGAACTTCTTCCTTTCCGTCGTTACAGATATGAAATTTATACACACTATCATCTAAATCAATCGACATAACGACCTTCTTTGCTCCGCGCTTAAATGAATAATAGGAAGCCTTAGGGATTCCATAATAATCAACAAAAGACCATCCTGCCGCGGCAGGCCAGCAATCATTAAACATCCAATATACAATACCCGAACAGAACCATTTTTCGCGTCTTACACGTTCTAACGTCACTCTAATCCACTCATATTGCAAATATTTAAGTTTAAAAAATCTATCTTCACCATTTTCAAATTTTCCTAAAATTCCCTCTGCAAAGCTACACGCATAATCAATTATTTGATTTTTCAATGCAGGATTGCTTTTTGAATGGTAATTCCACATCCGCAAATCATCGCCGTAAATATCCTCATCTGTCATAAATCTTTTAAGAGTTTGTTCCGATGCTGCACCAATACTTGGCTCTTCTACAATAAATCGTGCATTATACAGTTTCATGTAATCCTTATAATCACTTACAGCTCCATTTAATATGTACGGGAACATTCCGAGTCCTAAAAATTGCGAATTATGTGTTGTACCCTTGGTATTTGAAGCATAATAATCACCGCCATACGGGCTTGACGCAAGAAATCTTCTGTTATAATCTTTTTTTGAAATAACAGGAAAAATCGCTTTGTATGCTGAAGCTCTACCTCGATAATCCGTATCCGTATCACATCCCTCTACGGCGTTTTCGTTGTCACCAGACCACCATACAAGACAAGCCTTGTTTCTGATTAAATCAGAAATATATTCCGCTTCTTTTGAGAGCTGATTCAGGAACCACTCGTCGTCCTCCGGATATCTTCCGCATGCCATAAGGAAATCCTGAGTAACCATTATACCCAGTCGAGAACATTCATCATAGAAATGTTCCGTTTCAAAATCTCCTCCCCCCCAGACTCTCAACATATTTACTCCTGCATTTTTAGCAAGTTCAAGAAGCTGCGTTATCTTTTTATCTGTATTTCCTTTTGCAAACGGCTCGCATGGAACCCAGTTTGCACCTTTGCACATAATTTTTGTTCCATTTATTTTGAGTATAAATCCCGAGAATTCAGTGTTCCTGTCATAAAATTCCGAAAAATTGGTCTTCTTAAGTTCTATGCATTTATTGTAATTTTCACTGCCTTCATTATCAGGAAGCTCCATAATTTTTATAGTTCTTATACCAAATAATGCAGTATAAAATTCTTCGCCCCCACAACTAATTTCAAGCGTATACATGTGCTGTTCACCATAACCATTAGGATACCATAACTTAGGATTCATCACATCAAGATTTATCCTCATAAAAGGTTCTTCGTTATACCTTTTATATTTCGAAACAACCTCACCATCAGGTGAAATTATTTTAACATCCACAATTCCACCACACTCAAAGTCAGCAAAATCCACATCAATTACTATCTCTGCTGAATCCTCGTCTATACTTTTTGTAAAGACATATGCGGTTTCAACTTTCATACCATCAGAAACTTCTTCTATATATGCATAACCAATACCGCAGGTTACAAAACGCATAGTCCAATCCCATCCATATGTACATTGCGGTCTTCTTGTATACATTCTACCTTTAGAAAAAGCTCCGGGAAGCATTTTTCTTCCGCTATCGTGTAAAACAGGCGAATGAAAATACAAAGTAAGCTTATTTTCACCAATTACCAACCATTTACTTATCTCAAAGGAATGTCTTATATAACCATTGTCACAATATGCAATGTGTCTGTCATTCAAATAAACATCACAGTATGTATCGAGCTTTTCAAATACAAGCAACATTTTTTTGTCAAGGCTTTCCACATCAAAAGTTTTGCTGAAAATCCAGTTATACTTCTCATATTTTTGTACTTTTTCAGCATTATCACGGTAAAAAACATCGAGTTTATTCTCTATATCAGAATTAATCACAGCACTCAATGCGCTGCCCGGCATATTACCTGTTAATTCTATTTTCTCACCATCAAGAGATATCCCTTCAATTTGCCAAATACCATTTAAATCTATTTTTTTCATATTGATTTCTCCTTTTGACTACTTAAGCAACTTAATTTCCGGGCTGGCTGTAATTCCCATAGGCTTCAAAGCATACTCATATTTGAAATCTGTAAATTCATTGGCAGTTTCAAATTTTCCGCCTTGAAAATTTCTTCTCCAAGCCGGAGGACCAAACCATTTGAACTTCTCATCTGTTAAGTGTACTGCTCCAAAACAATTATTCCTATTCCCACAAAGTGTAAATTCAAGTTTATGCTTTCCGTATTCTATGTTACTTATATAAATATCATACGGTGCGTATGCAATATACCCCTGAAATTCACCATCAAGAAAAACCTTTACAACTGCCCCGATATAATTTGAAACATTGATGATGGCATCACAACATTCCGGAGCTTCAAAATTCATTTCATAAGTAATATTCGCTCCATAAAAAGGCAATCCTTGCGAAACAATATCACCAAAACCTATCTTTTCACTTTTGGGGACTATGGTTTTAATACATCCTTCACAACGCACATTGAACTCACCTAAAATAAAACAATTTTCAATACTGGTCCTTTGACCGAATG
This sequence comes from Clostridia bacterium, assembly GCA_045128915.1. GTDB lineage: Bacteria > Bacillota > Clostridia > UBA1381 > UBA1381 > RGIG9115. Next base: position 53,750 of record JBGVIT010000034.1, on the reverse strand, counting down.
GATAAGTAATCTCAAGACTATTTATTCCTTTTTGCACTTTTGGCAATTTGATTTTACCGATAGCTTTATCTGTAAAATATCCCGCCACATCATTTTCAATCAGCTCTTCATTAAACATTATCTTACAATCGTTATAATCTTCCGTTGCAAGATATGCATTTTCCAATTCGATTTCACTTTCAAATTCATATTTTATGGTAACAAAGTGATGAATGTCTTCTTTTTCAAGCAGCCACGGCTGTGAACCATTATTTAAAAATCCAAGTCTTTCACAGCAAATATCATGAATCCTTCTTATTTCTTCTTTTTCATTATACTCTTCATTATCAAGCCTGAATTCGCCGATATCAAGTAAAAGTACATTTTCTTCAGAAAGCTTATATGCAACCTTATCAAGACAACGTATATTTTTAAATATCTTTTTCGTAGATGGTGCAGTCTGATACAATTGTTCTGTAGAACCACACAATTTCAACAAAACACTATCATTAGCAAAAAAAGTGTAATCAATATACGTACGCCCTTCTTTAATTTCAAAATTAACTTTTTCGACTTGACCATTCAAAGTATTATATAAAACAGGATTAAACTCACCATTGATCACTATCTTACGCTCAAATGGTTCTGCAACATTATTTGACAGTCCATCGCAAAGCAATGTCGTACCCATTTCCTCTTTCATATGAGCTACATAAAGCCATTGACAATCATTATCTTGCCTGAGTTGATACAACAAATTGTCAGTTCTTATGCCTGACTTGTTTCTTATATCAATAAGCCTTTGCGGTTCCAGCACTTTAAGCAACTGGGGTTTGCTATGCATAATAACATTACATTTGTCGTATAGCCTTTTTACACGATCAGATTCAACCGCATCAACATACCGAGGTGGCTCTCCCACAAAAATAATATTACCACCGGAATTATGATATTTTTCAAGAATGTCAACAGTTGTTGAACGTAGAGTTTCACAACCTGATACAACTATTGCCGAATAAGACATTTTGCCGACTTGAAGCTTATCCGAAATCATTCCAACCTGATCAGGCAATAAAGATTCACATATATAATCAAAGTCAATCATTCCTGAAAGCAACCATTCTGCAGTTTCGCGGAACTGTTTGTCTTGCATTTCTCTTATATCAGCAGTATTCTCCTGAGGGCCCCAATGGAGCCAATATGTTTCTATGGGGTGTATTACTGCAACATTTACTATCGGATTTCCTCTTGTTAATGCAGTATTTAAGCGGGCATAATGATTTTCTACATATTTATATTCTTTATACCACGAAGTTTGATAATTGAACGACGCAGGATAATCACGTTTTGCATTACCTTTCATAGAAACCCAGGAAAGGTGTGGAATTCTTAAAGTAACACCAAGTGCCGCCAGCCAATCCCCCTGAAACTTATAGCCTCTGAAATCAAAATCCCAATTAGTAACTCCGTAAAGTTCTGAAGCCATACCCTCACATCCAAATTGCCGAACGGCAGACTGTGCTTGTTTTGCAGTAGTAAATTCTCTTTTATCACACAAAACATCTATGCCCGGAATTTCAAAATTACGGTACGCACGCATAGCTTCACCTATATGCTGGGTCTGCTCTCTCAAACTATCTTCAGCCAGCATATGACCTGTAAGGCTAATATTATTTTTCTTACACCAATTACCACAGTTATCTGTAAAGGCTTGTGTAAAACGTTCTGTTACATAATCATGATAATTATATCTTGCAACTGAAATCTTTCCTTCGGGCAACTCCCATATCAATTCCGGCAACTTTTCAACAATAGAATACCCATATTGTTCTTTAAATTTTGTATCAAAATCAAAAGTCCAAGGCAACCTTACATCATCTAAACTCTCTGCATAAGAAAGAGTCCCTTTTTGAACAAACTGCGGCTCATCCGTAAATATTGACGGCACACATTTCCCAAATTCATCACCAATCTCGCGCTTGTACGCTTCGTGCGTAATTTCAATAAACTTATCGACAGCTTCTTTTGAAAGCGTATCCACATAGCTTTGATTATTATAAATACCAAGCGGTGCACTTGAATAAACAGTAGCATACCATCTCACAGTATTATTCTTATAAATCTCATTTGCATCAAAAACCACTTTGTAGTCTATCAACTCACCTTTTTCATTAAGCGAAACATCAAATGCGCAAACAAAATAAGCCTGACCTGTGGTTTTTGCCTGTTCAAAGCTAACGGTTTCAGAATCGTAGTTTACACTTAGCCGCAAATATCTTTGTGCATATCTTTTGTCTTTTGTAACAAGTCCACCAGCCATACCCGACGGCCATCTGTCCTCGTCATAAAGATATGCATACATATCCTCTTTTTTTGCCTTATCTACACAAGATTTAATTAAGCCAAAAAAATCCTTGCTCAAATAAGGTGTAGCCATACCGGAGCGGGAATGCATATGAAATCCACCAAATCCCATAGTTTTCAACTGTTCAATTTGCCAAAGCAATTCTTCCCTGTCAAGTTCACAGTTCCAAGCCCAAAAAGGAGAGCCTCTGTATTCACTTGTAGGATTTTTAAAAAGTTGATTATCTAATGTCTTTTGTGACCTTTTTTCATATAACATATGTACGTCTCCCTAAATAAAGTAAGTCTTACATCTTAAATAATTTATCCGGCAATTCTGCCAGTGTTAGCAAATTACTAATTTCGCTCCAACAACTTCCGTTAAACACACCGCCAATACAAGCTCTTGTTTCCCAGTCAGACATATTAACCCGTTCACATATAGTTCCCGGCGGAAGTTTCTCAGAGGGGCAAGGTTCCCCGTCCGGATTAAGTGTCGGGTCTTTTGGCAATGCCCACGAATATATCGGACGTTCTTCTGTTGACATACACTGACTAATTGCTTTTTTTATATCAATAATAAGTTCAAGATAATCATTATTATTCGTAAGCTTATAAAGTTTATACAAACTATCCCCAGATAATGTGCATATTCCCGGAGCACTATGCTTATTCTGTATGTTTGCAAAAACAGTTCCGACAGTTTTAATACCCAGCCTTGCAAACTCACATTCTTCAGGGAATTTATAGTTATAAGAAACTACCCAGCTACTGCAAAAATGCGCCATAAATTCTGCATATTCAAGCCAGTTTTTGTCATTTGTCGTTTCATACAAAACAACCATACTTTCAAGCAACGAAAATGCACTTTCACTATCAGGACACTGCAAAATTTCAGCAGGTCCCCCTGTTGTATAACCATTTAATGCATCTCGATTATAATACTGCATTGCAATTTTCTCGGCAGTATGCAAATATACAATATCGTCAAAAAACGTGTATGCCCTTGCGAGAGCTGCGGGAACAAGCGCTCCACAGGTCGAACCACCAACAATAATATCGCCGGTTTTATAGTCAACAAGCTGGCCAAGCTGACCATATTTCTCCCAAAGCTTAACAAAAGCATCAGCAAGCTTGCGTGTGCCCTCAACAAACTTTTGAGGAATGTCGATACCACGTTCTTTATACAAATCAAAATGCTTAAACACAAAATAGAGCACATCCGCCGCACGACGGATAAGCAAACGATTTTGAGTTCCTTCGTTGCCAAAGCCGTCACCCAAAGAAACTCCTTCACGATTAACCATCCCGGGCAAAAATCCTGATTCTGCCTGTACTTTAAAAATGTAATCAAGGCTTGCTTCACTGCGTTGGCATTCAACTTCGTCGCCCAACTTCATCATAGCATAAGACGCAAGCGGCGAATTACACCAACCAAAAGCCTGTCTTTCATGTGTTGCAATTAAATTATAACCCCACAAAGGATTATAATTTATAGCATTAAATTTCGTACGTTGAATTTGCCATTGCTCATCTTCGCTTAAATTTACAGGATTTTGTGAATCCATTCCCATTATCTTACGATTTTCGAAAAATACATTATAAAAACTTTTTATGTCCGCACACGGGAACTCCAGCACCTTATAATCAAATTCATCAGTTTCTTCAGATTTTTCCGCGCAATAATCAGGATTTTCTTTCATAAAAGGCCATATATAAATGTTCTTGCGATTATTGGGACTGCTTATTTTAAACTCACCATTTGAATATGTAAGGCCTAAATTTTTATTATTCACCTGCTGAACAGTAAACACTAACATGCCCGACTTACGCTCTTTAGAAAACATTCCCATGCATGGGACTGAAACATCTCCTGTTGTTACTTCGATAGCACCGCTACCATCTATATTTAGCCTCGGCACATCTGTAATAGTAACAGGCATATCAACAATTGCTTCATCATGAGTAAAGCTTGGCGGATACATTTTTTTTAATGAATTAAATCTGTTTCCGTTGTAAGCACAAGCGGGAAAAAATATGTATTCATTACCGTCAAAATTTTTAATTGGTATAATTATTTCGCTCATTATACATTATCCTCTGAAAAAATATCATTGTCTGTTCTAAATGGTGCGAGAGGCAGTCCCGATTTGTTATATATATGCCCGCCTGTATAACACCAGTTAAATGCATATCTTACTATTTCGGGGTTTTTAACCTCTCCACTACTTAAAACAATCGTATTATTTTCTATTTTTATATCTGCTTTTTTCAAAACATGTGTTTTATCACATATATACATTTTTACCTTTGACAGGTCATTTGAATATAATCCATCAGCATTATTAAGGTAAATATATGCTTTGCCGTCTTTGAATTCCACTTCCTTGAATGTAGGTTGATCAGCATATATTTCAAAACCATATGAGTTTTTAAGCACCTTTAATAAAACTCTTTTAGCCAATTCTTTTTTCTGAATCGGATGAACATCACTCATATCTCCAAGTTCCATAGAGGTTATAAGATAATTATTATCAGCAAGTTCGGTCACTTTCTGTTGTTGCTCTCTTGTAAATGCCCAGTTATTTCCAAACACAAATGCATCTTGAGCTGTTTCCTCAAGGCAATACGATGCCAACTCAACAGCGTAAAATTTCATATCATAGCACTTAAACTCTTCTTTTATACATTCCATAAATACGATGTATTTATTTAAATAATCAAAACTATTATTTGATTCTCCCTGGTACCAAAGCATCCCTTTAACAGAAAAAGGAGCTATTCTTTCAAACATTGATTCAAAAAGCACTCCCGGCTCGCCAGGCTTATATATACCAAAGGGTAATTCCCATGGTTCACTATCCGGCATTCCCGCAGTTGCACGAACACCCATTTGTCTTACTTTTTCAATCTGATCATATCCAATAGAATCGCAATGCTTATGAAGATTTTCTTTTGCCCGTTCAAGGTCCAAAAGATATTTATCATAATCTATTGATTCTATACGCCGATTAAATTCCTCTAGCCTTTGCTCCAACACAGGATGTCGGTTAAAATACTCTCTTTTTATAAATGTTTCAATTGGCATACCGCCCCAATTACAGGATATAATACCTACTGCAACACCTAATTTCATTTGCAATTCTTTTACCGTATAGTATCCTAACGCAGAAAAATGTAAAGCAGACTCTTCACAACAAATCTGCCAAGGAGTATCAACAGACTCGCAACATTCAAAATGCCACCAATAGTTTTCTGTATTTTTTTCGAACCTCCTTGGCACTGTAAAAAATCTTAACATATCATTTTTTGAATGTTTTGCTTCCTCTAAACCGTACTCAGTGCGAAACAGAGGCATCTCCATATTAGATTGTCCTGATGCCAGCCAGACTTCACCTACATAAATATCTTTAAAAACATATTCTTTGTCATCCAGATTAATTGTCATGGAATACGGTCCGCCATAATCTTTTGGAGGAAGTTCAACACACCATTTTTCTTCTTTTGAAACAAGTTTTTTTCTTTCTTCCAAAAACGAAACTGTTATTACGCCTTTACCTTCCCCAAAAATGCGAATAGTCTGATTCGCCTGCAACACCATATGGTCTGTAAAAATACTACTTAATTTCATTTCCGCACGCCTTTAAAATTGTTTTATATAATTCCAATTCATAATCATAGGACCATGGATTTTCCTTTTCACCACGCACCATGGCGGCGAATGATGACATCATAGCATCGTAACGATCATAAACATCACTTTTAACCGTAACACCCTTGTCGTTCCAATCAGGTAAGACACATTCGGTCATAGTGGTATATAATCCTCCGTCTGCAAACATTTCAAGAGGTTTTATTTCGATAGTTCCTTTTGTTCCTGTGACAACAAGCTGCCGTCTACCAAAGCCTCCCATTTCTATTGCGCAACTTCTGGCAAAAGATACACCGTTTTTATACTCAAGAACTGCCATTGCACAATCTTCTGACATAATCCCATTCAATTCAGTTCGCCTGTTATATGCAACTACATTATCCGGCATACCCTTTATTTGCAATATAAGGTCTATCATATGACAACCAAGGAAGAACATCATACCTCCCGGAAAAATATTTATCCATTCTCGGGCGCACTCCTGATTTTTACTATTCATTTGTGCTTCCACACTGATTATTTCTCCAAGTTCCCCTGCTTTGATTTTTTTCATCAATTCACAAACACAAGGATTATATCTGTACATATATCCCATATGAAAAACTTTCCCGGTTTCCTTTACCACGCCAATCAAATTCTCAAAATCCGAAAGACGAATACCTCCGGGTTTTTCCATATGAATATGCTTGCCGGCCTTTGCCGCCATAATAGCATACTTAGGTAAGTATATTTCCTCAGTTTCTATGGTAACAGCCTCAATCTCGGGGTTGTTTAAAACCTCATCAAGAGTAAGCTCTCGAGCACCTTCAAACACCGCCATATGATTGGGGAACTTTTCCCTTTCATTTTCAGGAAAAACATATCCAACAACATCAAAAACATCAGATTGCTTCCTCAAATTTTCAAAAACATTCAAACCGTGAGAATGCATACTTGTACCAATCTGGGCAACCTTTACTTTTCTCATCTTACTCTCCCCAGTCAAATTGCATAACAGGCGGATAATCTTTGTCGTTTATCAACCGAGCATAAACATTTTCACATTCTTCAGGTTTATAAACTTCATCCACCATACCATCAAGGGTTATTCTGCCCATCGCACAAAGCTTAAGAATCGCCTTTATATCATCCCTTTGAGTAAAATATCCGGGATAGGAATCATACTGTGGACGTGCATGTGTGTGAGCACCAATAAGCTGAATACCGGGGCCGTGAACTTTTCTATAATAATCCACGGTAAAATTCTTATCTCTTGTGCAACCAAGAAGTGCAACCCTTCCAAACTTTTTCATACAATCAAGACATTGATTAAGCCCGGAGCCAAAGCCTGTTACTTCGATTGCAACATTAACCCCACCATCTGAAACTTCTTTAACCTTTTCAACAAAATCTATATCAAATGGATCAAAAGCATAATCAGCACCTAATTTTAATGCTTTTTCACGTCTTTCTTTTACCGGGTCTACTGCAATAACCGGTGCTGCTCCTGCAAGCTTTGCGAATTGGACAGCCAACAGGCCTAATATCCCAAGTCCCATAACCATAGCAGACTCACCAAGTTCCAATTTGGTTTTTCTCACAGCTGCAATCGAAAACGTGCCTATGTAACAAAGTGCTGCACTCTGTAAGGAAACCCTATCATCTGTTATTTTTACAACATCACTTTCATTTAATGTATTTATACTTTTGTGAAAACTACAAGACATAGCCACTCTGTCACCAATTTCAACAGTGGCAACTTTATCGCCTTTAGCTATAACTATACCCGAGCTTGAATATCCTCCATATCTTGGAAAAATAACCTCACAATCCTCTTCTGAATTTATACTTACCGCCGGGACTCCTGTGATGTTTGCCTTTTCCGTACCACAGCTGATTGAACTGAACGCAGTTTGTACAACAACCTCATTTTCAGACGGATCACAAGTTTCTTCCTCAACAATTTTTGCCGTATTCACCTGTGGAAAAAATATATGCTTTATCTTCATTGTGTTTTTCTCCTTGTTGAATAATTTTCAGTTTTTAATAGTTCTGCATGCCGCTAAGCGGATTAGCTGACACAAAACTGTCAATTACATGTGCCGACAGTGTGCATACTGTGTCGCTGACTGTAATGGGTACAGACAAATTTTCCGTTTGTCCCGGTGCTATCGAAAAGTCTGAAGCATTTTTTGCTTCTACAAATTTAATGTCTGTCATTGTACCGTTTGAATCATATAATCCCACAATAAGAGTTACATTCAACTGACTTGAAAGAGTTTCCAACGAATTGTTTGTAATGGGTAAAAATGCAGTTATCACACCATTCACCACAAAATCTCCATTAAATGTAATCTCACCTAAAGTATACTGTTCCATCATCTCAAAACGTATAGTGTATCTTTTTGATTTTGATCCGCTTGGCGATGTAACTGCGAGTGTAGCTCCCTCAAGAGTCGCATTCTCAACAGCATATGTGGTCTTGAAGTCATCGGCAAACACCCCTACTGATGCCGTAACATTCGGGATTTCAGTTGTACCGTAAGGAATATTATATACGTATTCATCTTTATCTTTGTCAAAACTCGTGATTGGGTCGCCATTTACCTTAATACCGTCTATAACAACAAGATTCTCACTAATTACAACCACATCATCAATAAAGGCTGCTCCATTATCAATATTTGATGCTCTTATTGCAAGTTCTGCTTTTGTAGCTCCTCCCGTCGGAACAGTAAAAACACCGCTTATTGTGGTCCATTCAGTTCCTACGGATTGATTTTTTACAATCCACGCAGAACCGCCTTCATAATAAAACAATAATCCAGCATTAGTAGTTGGAGTAGTCTTCATCTTCAGCTTTGCAGAAATATAGTATTTTGTACCTTCTTCAACAGGAATAAACTGTCTTATATCACCAAGATAGCTTGTCTTGCTTATCTCAATACAAGGTGAGTTATCTGTTCCTCCCGAACTATGCTCAGTAACTACCGCTGCACCTGCTGTTGTCGCGTTTCTAACCTCCCATATTTCTTTTCCCATACTAAAATCAGAGTTAAGAATCAGGTTGTCCTCAGAATATTTATACATCTTCACATCATCAATAAACGCTGCTCCATTATCGACATTTGACGCTCTTATTGCAAGTTCTGCTTTTGTAGCTCCTCCCGTCGGAACAGTAAAAACACCGCTTATTGTGGTCCATTCAGTTCCTACGGATTGATTTTTTACAATCCACGCAGAACCGCCTTCGTAATAAAACAATAATCCTCCATTATTGGTTGGGTTGCTCTTCATTTTCATCTTTGCAGAAACATAGTATTTTGCACCCTCTTCTACCTGAATAAACTGTCGTATATCTCCAAGGTAGCTTGTCTTACTTATCTCAATACAAGAAGAATTGTCAACTCCGCCTGAACTTAATGGAGTAACTGTTGCAGCATCTGCATTTGTTATATTTCTAACTTCCCATCCATCGAAATTAGCTGAAAAATCACCATTTGTAATAATATTTGGATTTTCTAAGCTTTGAGCACCTGCAATACTGGTGCAAAAAGATACAAGCATAGAACATACAACCATTAATCTAATAACTATTTTCATAACAAATCACCTTTCCGTATTATTTATCCATAACACTCAACAATACAACCCATTCGGAATACTGTAGTTGTTTCATCAATGCCACTTGTCGTTATTGTAATTGTGTGCGTTTTGTCATCATTTGGTAGTGCAATCCAACCTGAAGCATTATATCCGCTGTCTGCCGCATTGTATGTGCAAGCAGCTGCGTTTTTTTGAACACCGTCTACTGAAACCGACACGGTTGCACCTTGTGTCGAACTTATATAATAAACATTAAAGCCAAGCGCGTCTTTACTTGATGTATATGTAACAGTAGAATCCTTTGTTGTTGTCTGTAAAATTCCGCCCGGATGCTTTAAAAGAAGTCCGCTGCTTATATTATGTGAAGAATTTGCAGGATTGGTATAAGCAGTTTTGTATAAAGTCCAGTTGTTATCATATGTCATTGAATCCGGATAACTAAATCTGTAATTCCAATCAACTCTTGCATCATCAAGATATTTTGTCTGTTTATATGAAGGTTTTTTTACAAGAGATTTAAAATTTTTATCAAGTGCATCAACAATTGCTTCACCATATTTTACATATCCTGCATGAACATCATATCGCACTCCTTCTTCCACCCAGGTTGTATATCCGTTATCTGCCATATAATCAATATAAGAATCCCAACCATTTACATCCTTGTTTTCCTCATAATCTTTATACATATAATCGTAAATGTCGATACTATTGAGTCCGTAATATTCAGCAACTTCGTTTTTCCAATCTCTTACATTTTCCCACATTCCGTAAAATTCGTGGGTTTTGTCTACTGGCTGCGGAGTGTGCAGGAATATAATAGCAGGAATCTTTTCAGCATTAAGGCTCTGCCTTATCATAGACTCCATATATACTTTAGCATCAATTTCATTTGCTCTTGAGTCATTCACTGTAGTATCTATAAATACTAAATCGGGTGCCGTACTTAATATATCTTTTTCGTATCTTGCCGCACAGAAAACAGAACCTGTACCTCCAATACCCGACTGAACAGTTACGATATTCTTATCGGGATAAATCTCCTCAAAATAATCCTTTACCGCTGCAATCCATGTAGCACCCCCCTCAGTTAACGAACCGCCGATAAATCCTATTGTATACTTAGATTTTTCTTTCAATTCTGTAAACGGTTTCATGGCATCCATGCTCTCCCACACAAACAGCTTTGCATATGCATCATCATCGTCTTTGGGAACACTAAGAGATACCGATGTCTGTGACGCACTATACGCGTCCGTTTCGACAATTTTCTGCATTTCAACATCTACAAGTCTGTCTTCTCCATCATATAATGCAAGAATTACTGTAGGGCAATCCATCGAGGTTGAAAGTGTATTGTAAAAATCTATATTTGCCTTTAACGTGCCAGCCTTTGTTGCTAAGCCCTCATATGTAACCTCATATGGAGATTTATTTTCGTCAAGCTTAAATATACATACATCATCAATATATGCAGCTCCAACGTCTGCTCCCGATGCTCTTATTGATAATTCCGAGTTTTTGTTTCCATTTACAGGGACCGTATAAACACCACTTATTGTCGTCCATTCTTTTGAGTTAGCAGACTGATTGTTGGTAATCCATTGACCTGTACCATTATAATAATGCAAAAGGCCTGCATTGCTTGTTTTCCCCGACTCCAATCTAATTTTAGCAGAAATATAATATGTTGCACCCTCTTGAAGCGAAACATATTGTCTTATGTCACCCAAATATGTGGTTTTATCAATTCTTAGACAGGGCGAATTATCCACACCACCCGTGCTTTGTGGAACAATAGTTGCCGCACCTGCAGTTGAAGCGTTGCGAACCTCCCAATTCAAAGTCCCTTCATTAAAATTAGGGTTTAAAACATGATTTCTGTGGGAAAGCTTAACTATCTGAAAATCATCAAGGTAATAAGCTCCCCTCTCTTCTGTCTTAAATCTTAACATAAAAAATGGTATTTCTGTTTTTGTGTAATCACTAGGCACTGTAATAGTATCACTTAGCAAAGTCCATTGGTCAGTTACTGTGATATCACCCGTACTTCCGTTAAATGGCGAATTACTCGTAGTCAAATAAAACTGCGAGTTATCCTTATAACCAGTTGCCCATCTTACTGTTGCTGTCGCTCCCTGCGTTTTCATTCTGATCTTTGCTGATATGTGATATTTCTCGCCTGCCATTGCACTTTTAAGAGCTTCTGCATAAATTCTTGCATCGCCCTTTGAAATGCCGTCTACAACTTTTGAGCTAGAACTTACCTCTAAACAGTTTGAACCATCAACACCCTGACCGGTTGCCAATGTGAATTCTGTTTCTGTTGACCATTTTCCTACTTTATCTATATCAGCTTGAGTTTCAAAATTCCCGTTCGTTATAAAATTAAGCATCGGATTTTCGGGAACCATGGCCGTTGAGTTTATTACAAACAAGCGCAGGAATAACATTACAGCTACTGAAATGTAAAATAGTCTTTTCATATAATTCTCACCTTTCTTGTTGTGTTTATATATTACATCGAATATTTAATTCAATATTATTTTCAAAGTTAATGTTTTTAATCAATCATACATGTTAAATTTTTCGATATAGGGGAAACCGTAGTTTCCCCTATATCTTAGTTTTTAAAATTATTCGTTTATCTCTGTTGGTTCATTGTATGGTGTAAAATCTTTATTCCATACAAACACTCTTGCATAACCATTTTCGTTACCACCCGCAGGAACTGTAACTGTAAGTTGTGTCGTACCTACCGATGTTCCTGCAGCATATAAATTATTTACCACATCACAAGCAATCAATTTGCCGTTTCCGTCATAGAGAGCAAGAAACGCAAAATTATCATGAGCCGTTCCACTTGCAGCTCTATTATATAATTCTACATTTGCTGAAAGCACGCCCGCTGTCTTTGCAGAGCCTGTATATGTTGCCTCGTGCCATACAGCATTTGTAGTATCAACCTTACGAACTGCAAAGTCATCAATATAATATATATATCCTTTTTCAGCATTACCGCTGTTAATAGTATTTCTCTGTCTTATAAAAACAGCTGTACCATTGGTTGCTGTCGGAGAAGAAGCAACAAAGGTAGTTTTAAGTTCTACCCATCCGTTTTCAACAACAGTCGCTGATATTCCTTTCCAAGCTCCGTTGCAAAAGAAATGCGGATATACAGGTACATCTGTTGTCGCACTTGTGTTTTTAAACTTAGCTGAGACCACATATGTTTCGCCCTCAATAAAAGGATAAACACCTATCACATCGGGGGCATCTTTTTTTGCATAAACCTGAAGGCAATTATTTCCATCTGCAGCCTCATCAGAAATAATAGTTTGTACATGGTTCAAGCTATTATAGCTCCAACCTGTAAAACCATTTTCAAAGCTTGCATTCTCTTCAAAAGTATTTTCGCATTCTGTAATAGAAAAATCATCAATGCAATATGTGTATGTTGCAGCCTTATTTCCTGAACCCTCTGCATTTCTCAATCTCATCATTACATTCTTATTACCAGTAGCATCTGCAACAAAAGCTGCTCTTACATCAACCCAGTTCTTATCGTCAGCGGTTACAATAGCACCGCCAATCCAACCGTTGTTTGACGTATAAGCGCCTGTGTTAAATTCCGGATACAAAGTATCGGTTGTGTTTGCATCTCTCTTAAATTTAGCCTTAACCTCATACATCCTACCCGCAACAAAATTATAACTCTGATTAAGTTCCGGTGTCACCGTTGATGCAGTTATCTTTGCGTAATAGTCGCCATCTGCGGCGGTACCGTCATTAATTAACTCAACCGTATTCCCTGTTCCGCTCTGCGACCAGCCCTCTAAACCATACTCAAAGCTCGGATTAAGAAAGTCACTATTGCTTACCTTGATAACAGAAACATCATCAACATAATACGCAGTATCGGTTCCATTTATTCTCCAATAAAGCTGAGGGGCTTGAGTGTAGTTAGCCGTTACTGTAAACAAAAGATTTACAGGAGTCCACGCAGTGGTTATATCAGTAGCTGCACTGGCAATATATCCGGCAGTGCCATTTTGAAATGCAGCAAATCTTGCACTTCCTGTACCGCTTTCTAATTTAAACTTTGCTGATATATAGTATTTATCTCCGGCCTTTGCATCTTTCATCCCATCGAGGGTCTGTATCACATCACCCGCTGAACCTACACAGCTGACTTTCATACACGCCGAATTGTCAACACCGCCTGTTGCCTGTGCCTCAAGTTTGCCATTATCTTTTGTGTCTCTCACACTCCATCCTACTGTAGCATCATCAAAATTAGGATTCAAAACAAGGTTTCCCTCAGTTAGGCTTACTATTTTAAAATCGTCAAGATACCACTCATCCTGGTCATCAGAAGTGAATCTTAACATAAAAAACGGAGTTTCTGTCCTTGTATAATCATTTGGTACAATAATGGTATCGCTAAGCAATGTCCATTCATCAGTCACAGTAAGATCTGCTGAATTTGTTCCTTTAAAAGGTGAATTACTATTATTTACGTACCACTGAGAACTATCGCTTAATCCTACCGCCCATCTTACTGTCGCAGTTGCACCCGCATTTTTCATTTTAACCTTTGCGGATATATAGTATTTTTCACCTTTCTTTGCATCTTTAAGCTCTTGTGCATAAATTCTTACATCACCTGCAACGCCTTTCAGACTTTTGTCAACTTCAGCACAATTGTTACCATCAAAACCAGCACCTTGCGCCAGCGTGATTTTAAGCTGGTCTGATATTCCTGCGGTATCAATATCTGCTTGGGTTTCAAAAGCTCCATTAGGAATGATGTTCGTTTCAGGCACCTGTGCAGCAACATTTACTACACATAATGATGCAAACATTGCACTCATAATTAGTAAACTAATTACTTTCCTCATAAAAATCTTCCTTTCTATTTTGCGCTTTCCGCTAAATATCATAATTTAACATAATTTAGTTTTTGGCTCAATCAAGAATTTAAAGTATTACTAAACACTTAAAACAAGTCAAAATACTTATATTTTTAATATATAATATTTAGCGAAACATTTTTCTTAAATGCAAAACATATAATGTCAAATTTATCTTTCCTTAATAAGGAAAAGATTGTTAATGTATCTACTACTCTGTATACTCATAAACGCCAAAGTCATCCAGATAGTAGCCCGACGCTGTTCCTGCCACGCGCAATGCCACATCAGGATAGCCGGTTCCACCATTGTATTCGAATATAGATGTGACCTCCGTCCATTCATCAGTTGAAAGTGGGACACCTTCCTTGGTTACCCAAGTAGCAACCTGGTCCTTAAAACCATGTCTATATACCCATATGAATCTACCGTTGGCTTCACCATCTATAAGCTTAACCTTGGCAGTCATAATATACTTTTTACCGCTTACAAGAGAGCCATCAAGTGCTGACGGTCTTTGATAGAGATCTGCGTCGCCTCCTACTCCGTTCACCTTTAAGCAAGGTGAATTGTCGACTCCTGATGTTTTTTCATAGGATACCCATTCAGGGCGCTTTACCCACCAGTCATCAACAATGGTATTTCTATCTCCCATTATCAAGCCCGTACCATCAATACAATCAGGCCTTGAATCTAAGTTGCCGTTATGTATCGCGTTAAAAGTATCTGAGTTGTAGACCATTATTTTCCCGTTCTCTACCGCATCTGAAAGTTTGAGAACATGGTAATTATTATAATTCTCGTCTGCTCCCACAACAAACACCTCTATTGACTTTTTGATAAGTTTACCGTAATAGTTTACATTTAATGTAACTGTAACCTTACCATGTCCAACACCTACAAAGGTGTTATTCTCGACCTTAGCCACTTTGGGGTCTGAAATGGTTATACTACTGTTGCTGCTGTTTAGTGTAACTATTCTGCCGTTTTTCTTTACTGCCCATGCCTCAATAGGTTGAGTCTCACCCACTCTGATCTTTTGCTTTTCTATAAATAGATTATATTCAGAAATATCAGAGTCGGTAACGGTAAAGGTCTTCTTGGCAGTTGCCACAGATGCTCCGCTAACTACGTTAACGGTTATTACACTTTCTCCGGTTTTCTTTGCAATCATAACTCCTGTAGATGAAATTTCAATCACATCAGGAGATGCGCTTGCATAGGTTACATTTGATTTACCAGCAACCATACCAGGTTCGCCATATGTTGTATATTCAAGTTTAGCGGTTTCACCCTGTACAATTGCTGTAACATCATTTTTGATTTTAACGGAGACTTTATCGCTGACAATCACAATAACCGGTAAAGATAAACTTTTACCATTCTTAGTAACAGTAACCATTATATTGGCAGTACCATATGAAACCGCCTTTATAACACCCGATTCGGAAACTGTTGCTATATTTTTATTGTCTGATATATAGCTGATCTTTGCATTGCTTAAGTCGGCAAAATAGCCCGTTTTTGTTCTTGCACTAACTTTAAGCGAAATGCTCTCACCTATATTCAGTTTTCTGAAAGAACGGTCGATAGTGTCACCGTCAAATCTAACATATAGCCATTTAAGTTCTTCTTCTGTGTCTGCGAACTTAAATTCAGATGTAACGCCCATGTCACGCATATTCAAATCAATTGTTCCGAGTGCATGAGCCGGAGAATCATAGCTAAGTCTGAAATCGTTATTTGCATAATCGACAAATTTCGGATCGGTAGTCAGAGTGTTTTTGTCGAGCTGGAGATTTTTATATAATCTCAATTCGTCAAGAGTATTAACAGCACTGCTGGCATCAAGAGTATAGATGTTTTCAGTGTTATAAAAAATATTATTATCTGCGCCAAGTATGTTATTCTGGCTGTCACTACTAAGCTGTCTCGAATATATAGGAGCTGTATTTATTGTATATCCTATATTATTATAGAAATAGGATCCGTGCGCTCTTCCATCACCATTCACATCTGAGCCCAAAACACCCTCTGTCATCTCTGACGAAACAACAAAATTGTTTTCAACCAAACCACCTGCACCCTTTTGACGTATAGCTGCATAAATTTGGCCGTCGTCTTCAATGTTATTATCCAAAAGATTGTATCTATTGATAATATAATCTGTCATATCATCATTGTATATCGGTTCATAAATCATATAAGATGTTTTAGAATTGTTTTTGGATACAGAATCATGAACACGATTTGAAACATTGAGGTTTCTCCATGATCGGAAATTGTACAACATTCCACCATCCTGTGATTCCAGCATACCGTTATACAAATCATTGTATGCAACCAGATTATGTTTCGAATATATCTTATCCATTTCACCGGTAATAGTTCCGTCGTTTCCTCCGCCGGAATAACTGATAAGAAATCTTGGTCCGTCATGTACTGTATTATGAGTAATTGTTGTATTGGATGAATGGGTAGAATAAATTCCATAGCCATTTTTTACAATACGTCCAATCCTGTAAACATGATTATTTTCAATCCTGTTATATTTGGATATAGACATATATGTAGAGCCATTACTTACCATTATTCCGCCATGACCAACATCAAATATCTCACAGCCCTTGATTATATTATTCTGCACATAACCAGACATGGAAATTCCGTACGAACCTGATGAGTATATTCTGCAGTTTTCTATCTTTGTATTTCTCAAACCGGTAGAATTTATAAGTGACATACTGTCAGAGTTTCTAATAGATAGATTTACAAACTCCAAACCGCATACCGGCTCTTCATTTGTGCCTTTTATTCTAATTACACCGTCAGCAACCGGAAATACCACATTATTTTCCAGATTCTTTTTATCACGAGGATAGTAATATATATATCCCTCGGCTTTATCTACATAAAATTCGCCCGGTACATCAAGGAGATTGATATCATTTTCAATGTGATAAGCCGAACCTGTACCTAATGTATAGATGGCATTAGTTGCAAGTGTTACTTTTTTAGCAGTTGTATCAATGCTTGAAATTTGATGCCTTTGATAGTGCCATCTCCATGCACCGCTTTCACCACCAGGCCAAATCCTTACATATGCTTCCGACGGATTGGCAAGTTCAGGAAGCTCGTCGTACAAAAAGCTTTGTAAAGGACCGGCATTGCTTTTCCCTGTTATAGGAAATGGCTCCTGTATAACCGCAAGATATGAACTCGATATATCCTCATCGTTCACGTTGGGATATCTTGCCTGCACACTCATAACTCCATCTTCATAAATGGCTGTATAATCCCTTACACTGTCCATTTTCAATCTGTATATACCGCTAACACCGTTCATTTCCCCGCATGCTTCCCAACCGCGGGCAATAGTACCGCCATTTATTATTACATCGCCGTCACCTTTAAAAGTTGTACGGGCCATACCAAGCTTTGAATCCTCTGTAGTAAAGTCCAATATTCGGTCAAGCTCATACTCGCCCTCTGCCACATTCACTACGACATTTTTATCTCGATAGTTTCTTGCGAAATCTCGTGCCTTTTCTAAGGTTTTAAAGGGACTTGCTTTTGTTCCGTCATTTTCGTCATTCCCGTCGAGGGATACATAAAGATTAATAGTCTCAAGGCTTTCTTCAAAATATCCGGAAGCAACCTGCTTTTCCTGCTCGGTAAAATTAATTGATTCGTCACCTATCAACACAAGACCATCATTTGATATATTACTGAATTTTCCAAACACATTACAAAAAGCATCTGCCGGAAAATACAAAACGCCCTTTATTGTCTGTGCCGCGACAGAAAGCTTAATGCTTTTTGTT
This sequence comes from Clostridia bacterium, assembly GCA_045128915.1. Classification (GTDB taxonomy): domain Bacteria; phylum Bacillota; class Clostridia; order UBA1381; family UBA1381; genus RGIG9115. The sequence goes on along the minus strand of JBGVIT010000034.1, from coordinate 35,454 downwards.
TTTCGAGTTGTAAAATCAAGCACCTCTGCAATATCGCTGCCTGCTCTGCATTTCAACTGATAATATGAATCATATACTGTAACAGTATCCATCAAATTATCCCATTCCACCATCATAGTGAATGAATCTGCAAGTACCCGAAGCGGAATCATCACAGTACTATTTACTTTTACAGGTCTTATGCCATCACCCAAATCAATTCTATTGGCACGTGCAAACATTATTTCTGAACCTGTTTTAAATGCCATTACCTGTGCAAGCTTATCTGCAGCAGTATTATCATAGTCGACAAAATCATTCTTACTTTGGTCGGTTTCTTCGATGTAATCTTCATCATATTCCCAACGTTTATCAGCGCCGAAAAATGAGCCTTCTTTTGATTTTACAACTACAACATCATCAATATAATATCCGCCGTTATAATAATCTGTGGTTCCTGGATGGGAAGCTCTCAACATAAGCATCCCATTTGCCAAAACCTTATCAGTTAATACGTATGTGTAGCTTACTGTTGTCCATGAACCTATTTTAACAGTTACGCCGGTTGTATCCAACACAGCGTCTTTGCTACACCATTTTGCAGTTGATGTAGTCTTACCATTAGGGCAATCACCTTTAAGCTTTAGCTTTGCAGTGAGTTGCAATACATCCCCTGCATTCAAATCATCCCAGGAAATAGGTAAAAGCAAATCACCCGCTCCCTGAGCCTTATCTACATAGGCGCAGGCCGAACCATTTACTCCTTCAGTTTTATTAAGAGTAACAGTTGCACCTTCACCCGGGGCTCTCATTGACCACCCGCTAAGTCCGTCAGAAAAATCACCATTTTTAACAAGATTGGTGTTAGGAGCAGCCTCAACGATAATACTTGTACCGATCATCTGCACAAGCAGAAAAACAATTAAAACAATATAACTTATTCGTTTTATTTTCATATTCCGCCCTCCTGTTTATATATAACCATCAAGACAGGATTTCCTGTGTTAGATACCATCAACACAGTATCAGGAGAACCATCATGCTTATAATCACATATCTCCGATGTACTTCCGGGATAAAATTTATTCATATCACTATCCCAAATGTAAATTGGCGCTATATCAGGGAATACCAAACTGTCTTCAGGAATTTTATCACGTCTTAATTCTGGCAAAGCTTTTTTAGTTACCTGAATAACTCCTTGTGAATAATTATAAACTAACCCTGTTACACCATAATACGCAGTATTCCATGCTCCGCCGGTTGAAAAAGAATTACCAGGTCGATAAACAACAGAAATCGCCACTGCTTTTCCATCTTTATCAAGCGTAATTCTTGCTACATCGCCTGCTTGTACAGACAAGGTAGGTATAGAGTCATTATTTACTATCACTTCAACCTCTTGTTTATTCCATGTTGAGTATATAACGTCTGATACTTCACCATCTTCGTCTACAACTTTTCCAAAGCCATTAATCAAATACGGAAGAGAACTTGTTTTTCTTTCTATATCTGTCGTTGTAACTAACACTTCTGCTGTTAAACACTCTTTATCACTTGTATAAACAGAATATGTAGCCTGATTAGTTGCATTATTTAAAGAAGATGAGCTTGTCACCCTGAATTTAGACTTGTCTGTTGAACCTGCAGGTCCAACAGAAAAAATCTTTGTTTTTCCTGTTACCATTACTCCGGCTGCTATACTATTAGACGCCTTATAGTATATACCACTTTTATTTTTTCCTATAAGTCGCAAATGGTCACTATCAAAATTTTCTTTTGAAGTATATGCCGGGGTACTTGCTGTAACATCGATATACGTATCTATGCTTCTGATTTTGCCATCACCATTGAGCTGATAACGAATAAGTTGTTGCGTATATGTTCCGGCAGGTGCAAGGACACTCTTTATATTTGTATTGCCTTTTTCCAAAACTCCATCTATATACACTTTGTCATGACAATTATAAAGCGTAATTTTATTTTCTTGGGTAAGAAGTTTTAACCTGATTTCAGTATCAGAATCACCTTCAATTTCGCTACCGGAAATTATATAGCCATATCTCATATTTGATGATTCATCCACAAAGAATACTATATCACCCTCAAAGTCCAAAAGCGCTGTACCATACATACCGGCTTTTATATCTTCAGCAACGTTTATATAGCTTGAATCGATCGCATAAGTCTTATTGTCAATTTCGGCAATCTTTGGAGTCCCTTGGAAATTAATCGTTTTCACATCTCCAGAAGCAAATTTATTGCTGACAATAACTTCAATGAATTCATTATTTTTTGCTTTTGCAACGCTCAAAACATCATACGCCTCAAAATATGAAAAATCTACCACGTCGCCAGATGTGGTTTTTATGATATAATCATCATCTCTGTCTTTGAATACAATATTTTTAGAATTATCCGAAACATCTTTCACCTCCATTTGTTCAGGATTAATGTCACGAATAATCATGTTAGTATACGACTTTATTGTAATGACATCATAAACTCTATCACTATTACTATCTATAAATTCAACACTTCCACTACCGGGTTTGAATATAGCATCTTCATATCGTGTAGCAATATTATTGTATATTATATAAGCAGATGGAGGAATATTTATTGTCTTTAGCTTATTACCATCGTAATAGGTAAATACTCCATTTACACAATCATCTATATCTTTAGCAAGAACTTTGATGCTATCGTTTTTATCAGATATATCCTCCATATACACAATCTGATTTTCTGCAAAATCATTTACTCTATAATATACACCAACTTTTTTACCTAAAAAGTCTATATAACCGGCAGTATCTACTGCATATACAATTCCATCTATAGCTATATATTCATCATCAAGAGACGACTCACCATAATAACCGGTTATGGAATTATCCGTAACTACACCTTTAACGAAATACGTCTTTTTATAGACTGAAAGGAGAGTTTTATTTTCATCTATTCCAAATTCTATATTGCCACTGAAAGTTTTCTGAACAAGAAGCTCTATATTAATGCTATTATAGACAAGCCTTAACGCATCTGCCACTGTAAAAGCTGTTTTCTGATTTACAGATAAACCGTCTAACATTCCTATTTCTGTAGCAACAGCAATATGTCCTGTAGGATAAGGTCCAACAGTTCTTACTTTAACGTCGTATCCCATAAAAGATAGCAGTTTTTGAACTGCACGTGCAAATGTGAACTCACCTGAGCACTTATCCGTATATTCAGATCCCACAATATTTGAAATTATCTTGTTAAATTCATCTTCTGTAATTTCTTTATTGTATTCAGTTGAAAAAGAATCTCCGGCTTTTAAACAATCAAGTGCAGTAAGAACTTCCTGTAATTTTGCCTCTCCACTTATTTCGTATGCTTTCTCATTATCTGCGTAAACAAGAGTACCTGACATCATTACGATTATTAATACTATTGATATAATCTTTTGAAGTTGTTTCATCCTTAACCTCCTTTTTCTCAAATTATATAGTCAAGGAAAGCAGAAAGTATTTTTGCAGTCTCGCCACGGGTAGCAGGTTGCTTTCCGCGGAAACTTCCGTCTTCAAATCCTGACACAACACCCTTTTTCGCAAACTCTATAACCGCATCTTTTGCATAATCCTCAATAGTGTTATAATCATCGAATGTAATATCCTGATTAAGAGTAAACATTTCCACATTCTTCATATGGCACACTCTGCTGAGAAGAACCATCATATCTTCACGGGTTATGTCATCTCCCAAGCCAAAACAGTTTCCTTCGTAACCCTGTGTAATTCCATACTTTTTAGCAGTAGTTAAATAAGAATAACTCCAATGTTCTGCTGACACATCACTAAAGGCATAACTATCGTTCGCATCCGTTTCCAATTCGAAAAGAGTAACGAGCATTTTTATAAACTCTTCTCTCTTTACATTGTTATAGGGCAAAAACTCAGTTTCAGTAACTCCATTGATTACACCGACATCAGCAAGCTTTTCAATATACTCCTTCGCCCAGTGGTCTTTAATATCTTCAAACTTAATTGACACCGGTGGTGTTGTCACAGGGATGTCTGTATTAGAGTCATCAACTTTATCTTCATTTTTATTAGTTGAAGGAATTGTTAATCCGCCACCATTTCCGCCACCGGTAGTTCCACCTTGATTTATACCGCTATTACCCGGCACGGTAGGCTTAGATAATAAGTCAATGGTAGCCTCTAAAGTTGCAAGCGTGTACGAATTGCCGGTAAGGGAATGGTCTATTTGATTTCTGTTTGAATGATTATTATATCTTTCATAATTAAATGGGATAATATCTTTATGCTCTTCAATGAAAGTATTAATATCTCCCCAATAAACCGCATTATCTATAGCTGTAAGTAACAAAACTTCTCTTACCTTAGTTAAAAATGTAGCGGAGCTATCAAATGACTGTGACGCCAAAGCAGAATAAAAAGCATTTTTACCTGTTTCAGAAAGCAGATTGTATGTGCCAGATGTTTCTAAATCAAATCCAATAAAGACAGCATTACCATCATCCGTAAGGAACGCTTCAACGCCAGCAACATCAGCTAAATCAATTTGCTGTATGAGAACTTCTTTTTCAAAAAGTTTTAAAAGGGAATTTGCATCCGTAACGTTTGAAATATTATTGAAAATACTTGTAAAGATAGTTTCCGGCACGTTCTTTTCAGCACTATCCTTTATTGTGTCATACACATTCGTATCAACATTAAGAGGCTTTTTATATACGCTGAGAATTTTAGTTTTTAAAGTATCCACATCCGGAGTCAATGTCCTGTCTTTTAATTCATCAACCATCCTCTGTCTTTCTTCCGGAGAAACATAGTAAAATTGTTGCTCTTGTACACCAGTACCATCGTTTACGCGGATTTTAAAATATCCCTCAGGCGAAGTCATCTTATATGTATATCCAAAATTTCCACCAACATATGGCGATGCGCCACTTTCCACAACAACAGACATATTTATAAGCTGTTTATAATTACCGGAATCAAGATTTGATATATCCAACAAATTTTCTGAGTCGGTGCCTTGGTTTATGACCTGAATATAAACTTTTTCTCCTGCCTCGTTTGAGTCAACTGAACCTGTAATCTTTAAATTTGAATACTGATCGAGTTCATAATCAAAAACAAGAGCATATGCTGCACTGTGCAACATTGTGAGTGCCATCAATACCGCGCATATTTTCCTGAAATTTGTACGCATATGTTCGCCTCCTTATTTTTGGGCAAAGAATTCATCAAGCTGTCTGTTTACCTCAGCTTCCACAGTCCTTACCCCTGCTGTCTCCAACTTCGCCAGGAACTCTTCGTACTTAGCTTCTTCATAACCAGCTCCTGTTCCGAGATAAGCATATTCCTTAACAATTGAGTTGATTTGTGCCACTTCACTCTTTATATTTGTTAAATCAACAGAAAAACCTGTAATTGGAGATTTAACTGCTTCTTCATTTATTCTTCTTGTTTCTTCCCATACATTAACGTCTTGATCTTCAGTACAGTAAGCATTAAACTGGTCGCCATATTTCCATGCATCTCTGGGATTGTATTTATTATCACCTGAAAGTTTAATCTGATTGTCACCTATCTTGGTATAATGAACGCCCTCAATTCCAAATGCCATTAAATTGTATATTTCTTTATCTGTATTAAAGATTTCAAGCACCTTCATAGCAGCTTCAGGATTTTTACTTTTCGCGGAAATAGCACATATTGCAGTTTCGCAAGCCTTAGATGCCATATATGGCTCACCTACTACTTTTATTACCATTTCTCTACCATATTTATCCTCTAATTCACTCTCAACTCCGGGTTTATATGTTGAGCTGCAAATAAATCCATATTTACCGTTCTCTAAATCTGCATTATCATTTGTTGCTGTGATAGCATCCTTTCTGATATAACCTTTTTCAAACCACTCTTTTTTAAGTTCATATCGAGCTTTGGTTTCAGGGAGAAATTCACCCATTACGGCAACATGGTTTTCTTTATCAGCTGTTTTTTTAATATGCATATTCACACTTGAAATGGATTCATATGCACTCAATGGACTAAGCATACCGCTAACTCGAATAGGATAAATATTCTTTTCATTGTTTTTAAGAACCTCAAGCATAGGCTCAAGATCCTCCAACTCTTGCACTGTGCTTAAATCAAAGTTGTATTTTTCTACCAACTCTTTTGATATAACCACCATTGGTTGTGAGAAAAGAACCTGCTGATTGGGAACACCATAAATACCATTTTTATAGGAAACACCATTCCAAATATAATCAGGCAATGCTTCCGCTAAAGCTTTATTTTCATTTTCAAGATATTTGCTGATATCCAAAAAAGCTCCTTTTTGTACATTATTCATAAAGTTGTTTGTCCAGTTAGAAGCGAAACAAATATCATAGTCTTCACCTGAACTTATAACAAGGTTCATCTTATCATTATATGCACCCTGATCTATAACTTCAAATCTGACTTTTAATCCGTAATCTGCCAATTTTTCATTAATTTTAGCATATACCATTTCACCATCTTCTTGTTTGTTTCCTAAGGTATACCACACTACCTCTGTAATGCCATCTTCACCTTGCGACACCTCATTTTTACCTCCGCAAGCAACTATGCTTAGAGCCACAGCGCTTGCCATAACACCAGCTAAAATCCTTTTAAAAATACTCATTGTTTCTTCCTCCTTAATTATATATAATTTTTATTATTTACTGATAATAAATTATCCTTTAACAGAACCTACTGTAATTCCTTTAACAAAATATTTCTGGAAGAACGGAAATACTATAATCATGGGGCCTGCAGCAATAACAGCCATTGCCATTCTTGCAGTTTCTCCGGGTATCTCCATACTATTGACCACACTCTGCGGCAAATCCAAACCCTCTTTCAACATATTTATATCCATCATCATCTTCTGAAGCAAATATTGAAGTGTGTAGAGTTTTGTATCGCTTATATAAAGAAGTGTAGTATACCAGTCATTCCAACGTATCAGCACGCCAAATAATGTTACAGTTGCAATTACAGGTTTTGACAATGGAATTATCAAGCGAAAAAGTATTTTCCACTCACTGGCACCATCTATTTTCATACTTTCAATCAATGCTTCCGGAATACTCTTGAAAAAAGTTCTAAGCAGAAAAATATGCCACACGTTTACGAGTCCATTTATAACCAACACCCAAAATGTATTATCAATATCCAGATACTGTGTGATTAATATATAACTCGGCACCAATCCGCCACTGAATAACATTGTAAAATATATGTAGAAGTTGAAAAACTTTCTTTCAGTAAATTTACTTCGTGACAGTGGATATGCCATCAAAATTTCAAACAAAACCGCAAAAAACGTTCCTACAATAGTAAACAGAATAGTAACCTTATATGAATTTAGCAACTGGCTACTGTTTTGAAATATGTATTTATATGCAGTTAAATCGACTGTTCTCGGAATAAACTGATAGCCAAAGTTAACTATATCTTTTTCACTGGATAATGATATAGATACAACTAATATAAATGGAATAACGCACGCAATTGCAAAAAGAATTATTACCAGGTGTGGTATTATGCTGATTTTTTTCGATTTTTTCATTGATATCACCTCCTAAAATACTGCATTGTCAGGATCGTCTTTCTTTACAATCCAGTTAGCAACAAGAATTGTTATAAACCCTACCACCGATTGGAACACACCAACTGCAGCAGACATATTTATATCACCCAAAGTTTTAAGCGACCTAAATATATATGTATCAATAACATCAGTAGTAGGATACAATATGCCAATATCCCGTGTCAAGTTGTAAAACATTCCAAAATCAGCTCTGAAAATTTTTCCCAGTGACATTATTGTAAGAATAATCATTAATGGTTTAATTGAAGGAAGTGAAATATACCACATTTGCTGCAACTTATTTGCTCCATCCAATGAAGCAGCTTCATAATATTCGCTGTCTATACCCATAAGTCCTGCATAATATGTAATGCAACTCATACCTGCACCTTTCCACACATTTGCAATTGTAAGAATCGCAGGCCAATGCTTTGGCTCAGAGTACCATTGAACAGGTTCTATACCTATTTTCTCTAATATCACATTTAAAAAACCATACTCATGGCTCAAGAAAGCATATACCATATAGCCAACTACAACCCATGACAAAAAGTGAGGTAAGATCATTGTCGTCTGATATGTCTTAATTGCTTTTTTCTGTTTGATTTCAAACAAAAACAAAGCCAGCCCCACAGCCGCAATTAAACTGAACAATATAAAAAGTGCGTTTAAAAACAAAGTATTAAACGTGATTCGCCATGCATCCTGAGTTTTAAAGAAAAACTCAAAATTTTTAAATCCGACCCATGGGCTTCCAAATATTCCTTTATCATATTGAAAATCTTTGAATGCAAGAACAATCCCCCCCATAGGAATATAACAAAAAACAAACAAATAAATTATCGTCGGCAACATCATTATGTACCAGTGCACTTTATCCATGTTGAATGATTTTCTCCTGTTTTTTGTCAACACTTCCGACGTGCATTTCTTTAGGGATAGTAAATTCATAAGTCATCGCTCCTTTTCCTAACTCCATTATAACAGTAAAGCTTAACAAATGAAATTCCATTATTTATACTTTAGGGTATCAAATTATACATGTTACAAAAACCATTCACCAATACGAATTTAATCTACCCTTTTTTGCATCTGCCTCCAAGATTATTATAATATGTATAATTTTTCACCCAAAAATATATTTTTTGGTATATCTTTTGAAAAATATTTATGTTAAAATATAAGAGGATACTTTTATTTCAATTTTGGGAGGGAAATATATGTATAAGCTAGCTATTATTGAAGACGAAGATTTTATAAGAGACAATTTAGCAAAAATTATAATTAATAATATCCCAGATTTTGAGGTCAGTGGTTTATACGAAAACGCATACCTCATTATAGATGAAATTGAATCCTTCGATGTTATTATATCAGACATAAAAATGCCTGTTATGAGTGGCATTGAGCTTGCGGAGCATATATACACCAATCGAATCAAAACTAAATTAGTTTTAATTAGTGCATATTCAGACTTTGAATATGCAAAACAAGCTTTGAAATATGGAGTTTATGATTATTTAAATAAACCTATCAAAATAGGTGAACTTAAAAATGTTTTTGAAAAACTTAAGCTTGAGCTTGATGAAAAAAATATACATATATCTGCCGAACGCAAGAATTTTTATTCAAATCTAGCAATAGGCAGCATCATTAATGCCGATTTTGAAGTAATCGCAAAAAAAGTTGAACCAAATTTAGATGTATACAATGATTCTGTGTGTATATACGAATTACTCATTGAAAATTATGACAGTTATATTAAGACAACCTGGCACTATGAGAAAGATTCATTTCTTAATGCTTTATATAACTTTTTGGATTTCGAGGATGTTTTTATTTCACGAATCATGCTTCAATCTGAAGATAGAATAATAGTACTGGTTGCTGACAAAAAAGCCGGTGCATCAGAAAACAGTATCCTCAGCCGAATCAAAGAAGCGCATTCAGCATTAGGACTTACAATTTCAGTATTTGACAAAATACCATTGAAAAATTTAGCCACACTTTTAGAAAACAACACTCCAATAATGAACACAATAACTGTCAGAAGAGAACAGGGACAATTATTGTTTAGTTTGCTTTTGGAAAAAAATCTTGAAGCCGCTATAAGTGTTGCGAAAAAAATCGTTGATACTAAAAAAGTTTTCTACGAAATTTCAAAAAGACTCCAATCAAAATTACCTTATATAAACGAAATTTCTGCCGAACTCCCCTATGAATTATGGATTAATGAGATTATATCAGCCATTGATAATTCAGAAACAGCTAATGATACTATCAGTCAAATACAAGCTTATGTGTGTAACAATTATCAAAACGATATATCTCTTGTGGATGTTTCGCAAAAATTCTACTTTAACAAGGCTTATCTCGGCAGACTTTTCAAAGAAAAAACCGGAGAAAGTTTTAATGATTTTCTGATTAAAACAAGAATGAAAAAAGCTAAGGAATTATTAAAAAATTCTCAATACAAGATCTATGAAGTTAGTACATTAGTTGGTTATAAATCAACAAAATATTTCAACAAAATTTTCTATGCATATTACGGCGTTACACCAACCGAATACCGCAAAGGAGAATCACGAAATGAACTTCTTTAAGAATATAAAAAGATACAAAATCAACAGTCTGTTTGTAAAAAACTTTTTCGCTGCATTTTGTGTTGTTTTAATTCCTATTCTGATAATTAATGTGTTAATTTTCAGATTTTATCAATCAAAATCCTTAAACGAGAACAAAGAATTTGCAAAAAATGAACTTTTATTTGTTCAGGAGAATGTTGACAGAATTTTCAGATTGATAGATTCAAATTCCGATTATATGATTAATGATATTTACATAAATTCATTTCTTCAATCAGGAGTAAATCTTTCAAATATACAGGAAAATGTATTAATTTCAAATGTTGTGCAAAGCCAGCTTCAAAGAATCAAGCTTTCCGACCCCTGTATAGAATCAGTTCACCTCTATTCAGCCAAAACAAATTATCTTCTTTCAACTGATGGTTCGGGCGAACTGGAAATGTTCTATGATAGTTCAGTTAAAGAAAATATTTTACAAAACCCTAATATGGCTAAAATCAGTATTTTTCAAAACCCAAATGGCAGAAAAATCATACGGAAACAAGTTGGTTTCAATGTGTTTGGAATTGATACAGGTATTTTGTTTGTGAATATTGATTACTCAACCTTAAAAAATTCAATCGAAAAAAACATTTCAGAATCGAATAATATTGTTGTATATATGGATAATGGCAAATCTTTAGTTGAATTCGGCGAACGCAATAATACTAATCAGGTAATTTCCATATCTTCTGCCGAAACCGGATTTATATATTCATCATCGTTTTCAAACAATATTAACATATTCCCTTTACTTATTCTGATTCTTTTAATAAGTTTGGTTTTTGTATTTGTTGCTGCACTATTTCTAACATATAAGGCTTGCCGCCCCATTGACAGCATTATAGATATTATGGAAAACACAGAGGATTGGTATGTAAAAAAAGACAGGCTTCCTCTCGCCGGCGAAGCACTGTATATTCTTGAAAATTATTTAGATAAAGTATATTACTCAAAAGAAATTGAAACCGATTTACGAAATCGTATATTAGATTTAAAAAATTCACAAATTGAGGCTTTAAACCTTCAAATCAAACCTCATTTTTTGTTTAATACACTCCAACTTATAAGTATGTGTGCTATGAATTTGACTGATAGTGAAAACGAGGCTGTAGTAGCCATAGAAATGCTGTCTAAGATCTTCAAATATACTCTTACTACCGATGGCTGTCTTGACACAGTTGAAAACGAGCTTGCCTTTACAAAAGCCTATGTAAACATTCAGAATCTTCGTTATAATGGTAGAATCAAAGTCAATTTTGAAGTTGCAGATGATGCTCTGTTATGTAAAACATCTAAAATTGTAATACAGCCACTTATTGAAAACTCATATTCACATGGCATTTTGCCATTTAAAGAAAACGGAGAAATTACCGTTAAAATCAACAGAACAGGCAGTCGGCTTGTAATAGAAGTGATTGATAATGGCATTGGAATAACTCCGGATAAATTAAAAGAGATTAAAACGTATCTAAAAAAAGGTGGCTCCGATAAACACATTGGTCTTTCCAATGTTGACAGAAAAATCAAACTAATGTTTGGTGAAGAATATGGTCTCCATATTGACAATACTTACACAGGCGGGTCTCGTATCATTATTGAACAACCAATATAAAATATCTATTCATACAGAAAGGAATTTTGATAAATGAAAAAAGGTAAATTAGTCTTACACACCCATTGGGATAGAGAATGGAGATACCCTATATGGGAAAATAGAATGTATCTCTGCAATATGATGGATGAGTTGTTAGAAATTCTTGACACTCAGCCCGAATATCGATCCTTTGTTATGGATGGACAAACTGTTGTTATAGAAGACTATCTTGAAGTACGACCTCAAAACCGCGAAAAAGTACTAAAATACATAAAAGAAGGAAGAATCGAAATTGGTCCTTGGTATACACTTCCTGATTTGTACCCGCTTTGCGGAGAGAGTCTTGTCAGAAATCTATTAAAAGGCATCCGAACTGCCGAGAAATTAGGAAAGTGCACAAAAGTTGCTTATGAAAGTTTTGGTTGGGGACAGACTGCTCAGTTCCCACAAATATACAAACAGTTTGGTCTCGATTTTTCGGTAGTTGCAAAAAATGTTTCAAAAGAAAGAGCACCACAATGCGAGTTCTTGTGGCAGGCGCCTGACGGAACAACTATTTTGGCTACACGGCTTGGAGAACATGCTCGTGCTAACTTCTTTATGAATGCCTACCTCAAAATAATGACAGGTCTAGACTATAACTCAAATGACTACGAATTTGACTGGGGCAAACACGGATTTGTATATCACAGAGCCGACGAAAACGGATACTGGAATGATTTTCACAAATTAAACAATGACGAACACATTCACGAAGAATGTATCAAGGAATCTGTTGATGTGGCAATAAATGCAATGTCACAGAGTGCCGATCAAGAAATGTTAGCTCTTTTCGACGGAAGCGATTCAACCACTGCTCAACCCAAAATTGTTGAACTTATTAAAAAGATGAATGAGTTATACCAAGACATTGAGTTTGAACATATCTCCCTTGAAGAATACTCTTGTCTTGCTAAAGAAAGACTTGGTAATAAGGATTTAAAAATTGTAATGGGCGAGCTCCGTGATGGTCCTACATATAAGTGTAGTGCAAATGCTCTTGCCACAAGACCCCAAATAAAACAACTTAACAAAAAGGCAGAAAATCTCCTGTTTAAAATGGCAGAACCCTTACGTTTTATGTCTGAAATTGACGAAAATGCTTTTTTTGAACTTGCAGAAAAATATCTTCTTCTTTCCCATCCTCACGATAGCATTAACGGGGTTACTCAAGATAAAACTGTTGCAGATACAATAAATAATCTAAATCAATCAATTGAAATAAGTGAAGTTTTATGCGATAAAGCTTGTCAGGAAATTGTTAAAAAAATTGATATGACTGATTTTGACAGAAAAGATATTGCTGTCACGATTTTTAACACATTGCCATTTACAAGAAGCGAAATTGTAAGACTGTATATTGATTTCCCACAAAATGAAAATGTATGGGATTTTGATATACTTGATTCAAATGGTAACAAATTAGACAAACAGATTATTGAACGAAAAGAGGTTAAGCTTCCTGTTTCCTCACTCCATTCAAGACCATATCCATTTTTTGTCGACAGAATTGAAACACTTGTAAACATTAAAGATATTCCGCCTATGGGATATACAGTTTTAAAAATAGTCAAAAATCAAACTTTTAACCGAAAACAGCTCTTCTGGCAGGATATACGCACCTCTGACGGATGCGAAATTTGCAAATCACTGAACATTCTCGAAAACGACTTTTTGAAGGTTTATGTAAATACAAACGGCACAGTCGATGTTTTAAGGAAATATGACAACAAATTATTCACACAGTTAAACTATTTCGAAGATACGGGAGATGCGGGTGATTATTGGATTTACTATCCGCCGTATAAAAACAAAACATTCAATTCTCTTGGATCATCAACGGAAATGTGGATTGAAGAAAATGGCAGTGTTTCAGCAACCATCGGAGTAAAACTTGATATGACATTGCCCCAAGATGGTGATTTGCAAAGCCGTAGTAACGTAACAAAAAGTTTGCCTATCACTGTATATTATACTTTAAATAAGGACTCAAAACAGCTTAATGTTAAAACTGTAATCAATAACTGTGTAAAAGACCACCGCTTGAGAATTATGTTTGACACAGGCGAAAACACTGATTTTGTACAAAGTGCAGGTCACTTTGGTCTTGATACAAGACCTGTTGCAAAGTCAGACACTTTCTACCCCGAAATGCAAACGCTTCCTATGGGATACTTTGTAAAACGCGGCAACGTTAGCATTGTTCATAATTCATTCTGCGAATATGAGGGTATAAATAATGACCAAGGCACACTGGCAATAACAGTTATGCGATGTGTTAAGAATATTATCTGTACAGAATTCCGCAGTGCGGGTAATTTTCCTCATGAGAATGGAGGTCAAAGCCTCGGTAATCATATATATGAATATGCAATCACATTTGATAATGATGATATTTTTAAAGTTGCTGAACGTTTTAATGCACCCGTTAAGGCAGTTCAGATAAGTAAAGGCCAGGGTTCTGTATTACCTACAGAAAAATCTTACCTTGAAATTAACGATGTAGTTGTTTCCGCAGTAAAGAAAGCCGCTGACAGCAACGATACGGTTATACGCATATTTAATCCCACTAATGAAACAAAAACTATTTCGTTAAAGGGAAAAGAACTAAATCTTTATGAAGAAGAAATAAAAGATTTCGACGGAAAAGTAGCTCCGTGGAAGATTGTGAGTGTGAAAATATGAAAAAAATATGGACCCCCAAGGATAATACAATAAATATTTTAGAAGATGAAGGTAACAAGTACATAGCAGTAAAGTCAAGCATGGGATATCCCGCAATATATCCTCTTCATGAAATAAAGATAGAAAAACCCATTGAAGCGGTGTTGATGGACTTAGACGGAACAAGTGTAAAAAGCGAAGAATTCTGGGTATGGATTATACAATCAACTATTTCAAAACTTATGGGAAAACCCCAATTCGAACTTGAAAACGCAGATATCCCCCACGTTTCAGGCCATAGTGTGAGTGAACACCTTACATACTGTATTAATAAATACTGCCCGGAAAAAACTGTTGAAGAAGCAAGACAATTATATTATGAAATATCTGATTACGAGATGGATGAAATTCTGGCAGGACGTGGCAAAGAAGGTGCTTTTACTCCAGCCGAGGGATTAAAAGATTTTTTGTGTGAACTTAAAGACAACAAAATCAAAATAGGTCTTGTAACAAGCGGTCTTTATCGTAAGGCGATGCCCGAAATTATATCAGCCTTCAAAACGCTTAATATGGGCGATCCTGTTGATTTTTATGATTGCATTATAACCGCAGGCTATCCTCTTGGCAAAGGCAAAGTTGGAACTCTCGGTGAACTGGCTCCAAAACCTCACCCTTGGCTCTATGCTGAAACTATGCGTGTAGGACTTGGTATTCCTTTTGAACGCAGACATCATGTTTTGGGTATTGAGGACAGTAGCGCGGGTGTTGTATCAATCCTACTTGCCGGCGTTGCACCAATTGGTCTAACTGATGGTAACATATACGATGCTGGAATCGACCCACTATGTTCGCACATGGTTGATAAATTACCAAATGTTCTTGATTTAGTATTTACTGCTTAACTTATGTCGCAAAAGGATAACTAACACAGTTCTGGAAACTAATATCAATACTAAAAAGAAACGTAGGAATATTTATACAAAGACAATAATAGCGGCAAAATTGTTTTAGCGGTAAAATAAGTATAATATTATAAAACCAGCCCGTGAACATACTCACAGGCTGGTTTTTGTTAGAAATGACTTTAAAGCGTGCTTTTCTTCTCTTCAATCTAAATTATACATATTTTTTTCTAGAACTTTTTGGACTTCCTCCGGGGTTTCTTTCATAATTACATAACAATCCTTGCCACCATCTTCGCAAACTGCAGTTCCATCATCATTAAATGTAATCTTCTTCTTATCACTTTTTGCAAACAAATTTGAATTTTGCTCCAATGCACAAAAAACAGTAATCGGGTCCCAACTTCTTCTTATTCCTATCTGGTTATATAATTCATAGATTTTTCTCATTGGATTATCAGACGATGTTTTAAAACATTCTCCTGTAAAAACTACATTCCCTAATTCAAAACCACAATATATTATTGGCACGGGGAACTCTTCAGATACTTTTTTAGAGGCTTTTATGTCGCATCTTATATTATATTCCGACATAGAAAAGTCTTTAAAGTTTCCACCCATTACATAAAGTTCTTTAACACTTTGCTTTATTAATTCTACACCTGTCAGTTCGCTAATATCATCATCCTGTGAGTCCAAAAGTTCAGCAAAATTATTCAATATACCGATTGAAATCAGCGTTATATTTCGATTATCAACCAGACACCTTCTCATTACTCGTACGGCATTTTCAAAAGTCGGCATTTCGTGTGTTTTAAGATAATCCTTCATTATCACTTCCGTGTATCTTTTGCAGTCATCTGTTTCAAGAAAGGTTTTTGTTGTATATCTTCCAACAGGAATATCCTCTCGTCCGAAATATTCATTAATAGCCTTAATCGTAACCGCGCCTCCTATTTCCGAGGCACAGTGTGTTACTGCTAAAATTTCTGCTTTTTTTTGTCTGCACATACAATGAAGCAGTGATAAAGCACCAGCATCATCACAGTCACTTCCCATATCTGTATCTAACAGAATTTTTATTTTGTCCATAATACTCTTCACCCTCTCTACGTAGATTACTATTTATTCTTAAAGTGACCTAAAAAACCAAGCCATTCTTCCAATTATGTACCAATTGGCGGAAAATCATTTTTGATATATCAATAACCGATTCTACAAACTGATTTAAGCAATTGACTTCTGCAAGCATTTCTAATAAATAAGTTATTTTCTCATACATTTACGATAAGCTCGCTTGAATACACTTACAGAATGTTACGTAAACCAGAATTTAATATTTTATTCATTCAATTACTTCCAGGTCCCTAAAGTTAATTATTCTATGAAATGTAGAATAATTACTGTCATGATGATTGTGCGGTCTGTTCATAGCAGTTCTACAAAGAAAAATTATGTCATCACCTTCTATTTCAAAATCAACATATTGGAAACCTGTATAATTGGGGTCCTTATCCCTATAATCAAACAAATCACATACAACTGACCAGTTTTCCATATTATCTGATACCATAAGAGATAAAAGATTTCTGCACCAATTACCTCTTTCATCCGTAAGTCTGGTAGCAACAGAATAATACTTTCCTGTCTTTTCATCCTTTTTGATCATAAACTTAGAATTATTTGCATCAAAGCGTATTGTATGTGAAAACTCAAGAGGTGCATCAAAATCCTTTTCGTTTACTTTATATGCCACAACCAAACCTCTATCAGGCTTCAGATATCTCATATCATAACGCATTACGTTATAAAGATGACCATCCGGTAAAACTACTAAGGTTCCTTCAAGATTTCCGTGACTTACTCCTGCCGGCACACCTTCCCAATTCGAATTGTATTTAACCGGTTCTGAAAAATGCCAGTTTTCCGGAACCAACAAATTCGCATTTTCATCACATGACATAACCATAGCTGCATGTCCACCTGTTGCCCATGAACCCCATTCAAGCGTCCCGTAAATTCTACCATTATGATAAATCATATTTTGAGGATTTTTATGTATACCATTTTCAAGAGTTGAACAAGAACCTCTTAAAAGCACAGTAGGAGTATCAAACGTTTTTCCACCATCAAAAGATTTTCCTATTAACAAATCACCATACTCAGTAGAAACTCCCAACATATACAGCTCATTTTTATGGATAAACATCTTACCCCAAAAACAAGGAAAAAGTTCACTTACATAATGCCATGTTTCACCATTATCATCAGATCGGTAAATTAATGTTAAGTTTTGTGGTCTTCCACCCTCATACAAGTCCATTGATGCAAGAAGATACCCATCAGGATGTCTGACAAGTGACGGCGAACAAAGATACTGCCCCGAAAATTTATATGCTCTATCTTCGGGATGCAAATAAGTTACTACATTACCTACCGGTTTGCCGCATCTTGCAAGTCTTACCCGACTTTTTTTATTTTCCGCCTGAACATAAAACTCATATTCATAATCATCAACCAAATTACAAATATCGAATTCTGTAGTCGATGTTTCTCCTGCTTTTATATACTCCCCACAATCTCTCTTACGATAAAAAATCAAATAATTCTTATCACCGGTATCATTCCACTCAAAATGTATACTATTTTCGTATGGGCACACACGATTTATATAAACGTCACCCGTTTCAAAAAAGTATGGTTTATATGGAGAATAAGTCCATTTGTTTGTTCCTACCATTATAGTTGCATCCTTTCTTGTCTATGTAATTTATAATCTACTAAATATTCAAGTATTTTATAAATTCTTTATCAGTAACAATACCCTGTCTTACAATATCTTTCTGATAATTGTTAAACTCTGATTTCTTCCTTGAACGACTATCAAGCTCCATAGGAATACCAATCAAATTCATATGATATTTAGCCGTAACAGGATACGCCATACATTCTGAAAAAGCAGTGTATGCAAGATAGCCCTGTACCACCTCTGCCTTATCATCATTGATGTTATCACACAGCCAGCTATATATATCAGGGTGAAAATTCGCCATAACACCCGAGTATCCTGATGCTCCGTGCTTCAATGAATGTAACAAAGTTTGAGCATTCGCATTAAAAATCATTATTCCGGAATCTTTTAAAAGTTCCAGTCGTTCAACAAGCATATCAGGATCGCAACAAGTATCTTTAATAAATTTAAAACGATTTGTCTTTATACACCATTTCAATATTTTTGTAGACAAAAGTCTTTTATATGGAATAGGACACTCGTATATGCCAAGCGGGATATCTGTTTCAAGGCCTGCAAGAACCTTTTCCGCGGTATCAATCCAGACATCATCGCCCTCATTATGTAGATCGAACCTATTTGACACCAAAACAAATGCATCTATCCCCGTTTTCGAGATTTCATTTATTTCTCTGATTTGTTCTTTTATGCTATGACCACAATGACCTGATGCAACAACGTTTATTCTGCCGGCCGCATATTCAACCACCTTAGATGCAAGTTCAACTCGTTCTTCCAACGTCAAAAATGCCATCTCACTTGATTGGCAAACAGCAAAAATCCCTCTGCAACCTTTTTCTATGTACCACTCAACTAACTTTTTAACTGCATCATAATCTATTTCACCATTTTTCTTGTATGGCGTTATCATTGTAGGGTAAACCCCGGTGTTTATGTTTTTTAAAATTCCTTTATCAGACATTAAATATCACACTCCTATTCACAATCATTATACCAATAGAACGTTTTAAATTAAAGTCCAATATTTATACTTTAGGGGGTCTAATTATACCTCTTACCATACCTACATTATAGTTTCTTTTTAAATTGTATATTTTTTATACCAAAATATAATTTATGGTATATATTTATGGAGAATAATATGTTATAATTGTAATTAGATATGGTTATTGATACCTTTACTTTTCATATCAATAAGTCAAATGAAGGGGATAAAAAATGAAAACTTTAATCGAACAAGGAAATATTTATATCGGGATTGAATTTGGATCTACAAGAATAAAGGCAGTAATGACAGATGCCGCAGGTAACGTTCTGACAAGCGGTGGCAAGAATTGGGAAAATCGCCTTGAGAACGATATTTGGATATACACTCCTGAACAAATTCACAGCGGTTTGCAAGAATGTTATGCTGACCTTCTTCAAAACACAAAAGCTAAATATGGAACTGTAATAAAAAAAGTAAAAGCTTTTGGAATAAGTGGTATGATGCATGGGTATATGGCTCTTGACAAAGATAAAAATATCCTTGCACCCTTCCGTACATGGAGAAATAACATAACATCAAAAGAAGCTTCTTATCTAACAGAACTATTTAACTTTAATATTCCTCAGAGATGGAGTATCGCACACCTTTGCCAGGCTGTCTGGAATAAAGAATGTCACTTAAAAGAAATTGATTATCTTACGACATTGGCCGGATATATTCATTACCTACTGACAGGAGAAAAAGTTCTTGGCATTTGCGAAGCATCGGGTATGTTCCCAATCGACCCTAAAACCCATACCTTCAATAGTCAAATGATGGACAAATTTAATAGTGTAATGAAAGAAAACGAATGTACTCTTATGCTTGAAAAAATTCTTCCAAAAGTAATGTGTGCGGGAGAAGTTGCCGGCACTCTTACAAAAGAAGGAGCCGCTTTTATAGATGTTTCAGGAAATCTTGAACCCGGAGCTAAATTCTGTCCCCCTGAAGGTGATGCAGGAACAGGAATGATTGCCACAAACAGCATAAGACAAAAAACCGGCAACATTTCTGCAGGAACCTCTGCTTTTGCCATGATCGTACTAGAAAAAGAACTTTCAAAAGTATATGAAGAATTTGATATTGTTCATACCCCTGACGGAAGTGTTACCGCAATGGTTCATTCCAACAACTGTACTACTGAAATCAACTCATGGATGTCATTATTCAGCGAGGTTTTGAAAGAATTTGGTGTAAACATCAGCACGCCTGAACTCTACGAAACATTATTTAAAAAGGCCACCGAAGGCGATGTTGATTGTGGTGGTTTGATGGCATATTGTTTCCATTCAGGAGAACATCTTTTAGGCCTTTCCAACGGTTGCCCTATGTTCTTACACAGTCCGGAATCAAAATTCAACCTTGCCAATTTTATGAGAACTCAAATTTATACCTCATTTGGTGTTTTAAAATCAGGTCTTGACCTTTTGAAGGATACAGAAAAAGTAACTTTAGACAAAATAACAGGCCATGGCGGTATTTTTAAAACAAAAGGTGTTGCACAGAACATTTTAGCTGCTGCCATTAATACACCTATCGCAGTTAATTCCACTGCCGGCGAGGGTGGTGCCTGGGGAATCGCAGTCCTTGCAGCATATCTTGATGCATCAAAAGAAATTCTTTTAGTTGATTTTCTCGACGACATTATCTTTAAAAATGCTGAAATAACAATCACTAACCCAACTGCTGAAATTTCACAAAGTTACGAAGTCTTTATGGATAACTATAACAGATATCTCAAAGCTGAATATTCAATTTTGACTATCGAATAAAAAAATCATTTAAAATTATAAACAGCCGCAAGCCTTGAAATAGCAAGGTTTGCGGCTTGTTCCTTAAATTACTAATTTCGGTGAATCTAGACTATCCCAATTTTGTGTGACGCATATTATCTGACAATTACACAAAATTTGGATAGTCTTTCTGGGATCATTTCAGAACATCAATACAAATCATATTATCCATATCCAACATCTGATGATATCCATTTATGTTATAGGCTGAACCATTAATTTCGGTTGCAATATCAAAGCTGAAATCATATTCGTATACCTTCCCATTTCTATCAATGAAGTATTCTCCCATCTCGCAATCAAGGATAGTTTCATCTGTGATAATGTAGCCTTCTTCAAGTGGAGATACTATTACAGGTCGTACGCCGTCATCCCAAAGGCAAAAATCAAATTCTCTTTCTTTATAGCTTGAGTTGGAATACATAATACCATTATCAGATATAAAATCACCCACTGTATAGATATTTCCATCGCAATCTAAAAAAGCCATCTTACTGTTAATTTCAGCAAGTATGGCTTTTCTTTGTCTTTTACTTTTATAAAACTCTGGGTTATTTTTAGCTCGGTTATAAAGCTTTGTTCTGATATACTCCATCGTATCAGAAACAGCACCTTTTGTCTTTATTGGAATTACACCATTGTGAACTACTGCAAGATTTGTGGTCGTATTCAGTTGCTTCAAAGAGCAGAGCTTATCACTTAACGGGAACGGATGACAGAGAGCCGGTCTTATCCCACCGTGAGTTGCAATCCTGAAATGAAAGATCATTCCTGTAGCATTCAAATTAATAGTTTCAGAGAGCCTTTTAAGAGTATCAGAAAACGCTTTGTAGCTCATAAATCCTTTTTCTATAAACACTCTCCCATTATAGTTATAACAGAACCCTGCCCCGTCAGGATTATTATCAAACATAGTTCTGAATGTACTTTCCTCCGGTAGTGGTTTGTTTATTTTCTTCACAGCTATTATACACATATCAGTTATCCCCCTTTATAAGATTCTTAGCAACAAGATATTCTTTAAGTTCAGCAAATTTAACGCAATCAAAAACATCTCTCCAGTTAACAGTAAATATATCGTTGAGCTTTATAGATTTTACAAAACTCGTGATAACCACTACAAACTGAAGCGATGCTATGAAAGTATTAAAATTTAAAGTGCCTCTGAACAAACGAAACTCAATCGTTTCAGAGTTCATCAGGTTTATTGCTTTATATCTCCCTGCCGCCTTATAGCTTTTAACCTTATCAACAATTTCGTTCTCCGTATCTGAATTGCCACAATCCATACTTGGCTTATCTGCCCATCGTTGTATTGATTCGTATTTTCGTCTCGAAAAAGGAACTATATATCTTTCCCAAAACCTGTCAAACAGTATAATAAGCTTGGCTATATTCAAATCCTGTTCATTTTCATCCTTACCTAAAAACGCTCGGTTAAGATGGATATGGAGTCCACAAGTGTTGCAATCGTGGGATTTATATCCATTATCAATACATAGAGACATTATATCTCTCCAACCCAGATCATATGTATGATAATCAAGAGTAGCTGGGTGTGACACAATTTCGAAACCTGTATTTGACAACGAACCATCATGTTTCAGATACACATTACCATAATCATCTGCTATAGCTTTTGTTGCAGCATAAACATTATTTCCTTTGTCAACTTCTAATTCAACTCCAAGATACAATCCATCTTCGCTTTCACCGTAAAATTCAGGATAAGGCTTGTAACTGTATTCCTCTATGTATGATGTGTCATATTCATCATAGCAATCTTCACAGTAGTAACAGTCATTACTGTCTGAACGGATTGCATCATCTATGCGGATTATTCTGTCACACTCGTCACAAAGCACATATCCTGAGCTACAGCGTTCACATATCGTCAAGTCAGAGTCATGAGCCCATATCTCATTCTGGAAATAATAGTCACCACAAGCAGAGCATAAAACATAATTTACAGCACACTCATAGCAAACAATACGTTCATTGCTAAATGTACGATTTACAATTACAGCCTCTACTATAGGTATAACCGTGCCACAATCTTCACAAACATAAAAATCTTCAGTGTAGCAAGTTTCACACAAAAGCTTACCATTATACTCAAAAGCCTCCTCTCTTAAAATCATTTCTCCGCAGTTACTGCATTCAACTTTTTCTTTGGGAATCATAAGATACCTCGCTTTCTCTTCGTCTTTCCGAAGTGTCATATATAACAATTGGCAAGCTCCCACGCTACTTATGAATCGTTTCGATTACTCCAATTATTCACTAAATTTCAGACATAAAAAAAGAGCTATGAACATATTGCTCATAGCTCAAAAACTTAATTTACATATTTGGATTTACTTTTCTTTTTGCTTATATACAGATCGGGGTTTCTTCCCTCTCCGAAAATAAATATTTGAAAAATATTTTTTGATTTTTATTGACAGATTGATCAAAGCGTGTTATAATCTATATAACATCTCCCTCAGGCCTCTGCGTTTACGCATGCACACTTGAGGGTGTTCTGTTTTAAGGAGAAAATTTACATGTCAGAAAAAAGTTTTAAAACCATACAAGAACAAATTGACATTTTAAAATCTCGCGGATTAACAATTGATGATGTGGATAAAGCTGCAGATTTTTTAATCAATAATAATTATTACCGCATTAGTGGATATTCTCTAACACTTAGAAATCACGATATTTTCTTCAAAAATGCTTCATTTCAAAACATAATAGATATCTACAAATTCGACCATGAATTACGGCATATACTTCTTAAATATCTTGAAATAATTGAAGTACGTTTCAAATCGATCTATTCTTACGAATTTGCTAAAATACATAATTCAACAGGATATTTAAACGAAAATTATTTTGCAGATCCTGATTTGTATCAATATCTTATTGAAAAATCAAAAGAACAAATAAAAAAACAACTTCCTCACGAAGCATACCTTAAACATTTTATAGAAGACTTGAAACAGCCGTTACCAATATGGGCATATGTAGATTTACTTACCATCGCTGACATTTCAAGATTCTACGTTATAACAGAACCTACAATCCAAAAGTCAATTGCTTCAGAATTTGATTTACCTTGCAAAATATTAGCAAAGTTTATGCACTCCATGACCATACTTCGAAATCTGTGCGCTCACGGTAGCAGGTTATATAATAGATTATTTGAACAAAAGCCAAAACTCAGCAAAGATGAAAGATTGTTGCTTCGCATCTTAAAAAATGGCAAAGCAGATGATGCTCACTTATATAGTTTCATCATTGTAATGAAACGACTTCTTGCATCAGAAGATTTCGATGAAATGAAGAACGAGCTAATTTCACTCACTCAAAAATACCCATTTGTTCATATGAGATATTACGGTTTTAATGATAATTGGTTGAATATGTTATAATATATTTCCTATAGTTGCATATGATATTAATGACTTCTCCCACAAGCCCAAATTACGGGCGCAATACCGTGGGCGGTCTGTTTAGGGGCAGAGAATTCTGCTCCTTTTATGTTGAAAAATTTTATTTAGAAAAAGAGCCATGAACATATAACTCATAGCTCCGAAAAGATTGAATTTACATATTTGGATTCGGTTTTCTTTTTACTAATACGTAGATCGGGGTTTCTTCCCTCTCCTAAATTTTAATCTCACAACCCCGCAATTCTCAGCAATTCTTCAAAATCAAACGGTTCTTCATCTAAAAAGTCCCAGTTATCCTCGCACATTTTTTCTTCATCTTTAAAAGAGTCAGAATCTTCATCCGGTGATATTTTATTTGCCCAATCTTTATCATAATACTTCTCTTCAAATTCATTCATATTCATCACGTCTATGTCTCCTTTCATACTCACAAGCGTGTCTATTATTTCTGCTTTATTGTAATACTTCTTTTCTTCCGCAATTTCTTCTTTTCCATCTTTGGTAGATGCATAACTTTCTTTTGAAGCCAGTGATATTTCTCTTGCATATGTATAGTAATTTTTCTTCTTTATGATGGTTTTATTAATTCCATCTTTAAGCCCGGAAACAAAAATATCGTTGATATCAGATATAATTTCCAAATAATCCCTCCCGGTGTCAATACGGTTAAACCCTTTTACCTTTGAACTGTCAGAATTCAACAAATAGATGCTGAAGTACTCAATAACCATATCATACCCAAGTTCCTTAGAAACAATCTTGTTGAGGGTTGTATAATAGGCTTCTCTAACATTATGTTTAAACAAAAAATCCCTTGGAGTAATTGATTCTTTTTTCACTTTTGAAACAGAGTTATATAGTGGCAGTACTTCTTGACAGGCTTGCTCTTTACATCTCTTAAACTGTTCTTCTTCTGATTTTAATAACATCGAAAGTTCAGAATTTCCATTCCTGATATTTATACCAACATTTACTATTTTGTACTCTATAACCTCTAATTTTTTTAACACTTCAAGTGCACCTATTATGGTTTTATATGCATTATTTTTTAACTGATTATAATACACACAATAAGTAAACTCATCCATATCTGTAGTATAATAAATTTTATCAGGTATTTTCGTCTTCAGTTCAGCTCTATGTTCTTCATATTTCTCAAGAGTCCTTTTTCCTGCCATATCATGATTAAAAAAACCACATGATATTGCAAAATCTAATTTACTTACAAAAATTGAATTGTCCGGGGATTGATTAAGCAAATAGAGAATTACAGGTATCAGTTGATCTCTATACTTGCTACGAGCTAAAGTTGCTTTTGTCTCTTTTGCTTTTTCACGTTCTTTTTCATTAGACTTTATAGTCTTTTCATCATATACCTCTTTAATTATGAACTTATGACCACTTTTTTCAAAATTAAAATACATCCTCCATTTTTCAAACTGAGACCTTTTACCTTCTCCTGAGGTTGTGTCCTCCACAAGAATTTTACACATTTCAGAATAACCACTCACAACATTACCATGATTGTTTATGTGTTTAGCTATTTTTTTGTCAATCCTCATATATACCCCCAAAAAAATTTTTATTCATTCCACTTTTCGTTCGAATTTTACTGATAAAAATACCAACAAAAATTTGTCGTCAAGAAAATATATATAAACCAATCAATATATAATGAATCTGAACGACAATTTTTTAAAGTATTTTTTCCCTTTTGAATACAGGGATTTATTGCAATTCTGAGAATTTTTTTTGAAACCTATCAAATCAAAGTGGTCTAAACGCGTTTCATCTGTCTTTTTCCCTGTTGTTAACAGTAAAATACAATGCAAACAGGTACACTTCTCTGTCTACGTTCATTTTTATCAAAGTGGTATCATAATGATACAGGAGATGAGAACCGGATTTATTTACGGCTCAAACATCTCCTCTTAACTCACCTGATAAGTTATATCATTATATATTTACAATATGCCAAACATACTATGCAATTTATCATTTTGTTTATATGAAAAGGCTCTGAGAATCTGTCTTAATGCTGACACATTCACATCAGGATTTATACGTTTATTATTGTCAGAATACTTTTTTCTGTATTCGTGATATGCCTTTCCCCTATTATTAGATCTGTCAAACAACGGTGAGTCTGACAAGTCAGTTACATTTTCTTCTGCGCCCTTTATTATTTTGCCATCAACATAATTGGTAATAATTTCAGCGCAAATTTTAAGCGCTTCTCCATTATTCAAGCGGATTTTTCTTTCTTCCAATACAATACTTTTCACTTTATGTAACAACAAGTCAATATCATTATAGTACTCAGATACCTCTGATAACTCCATAGATTTTAAATCGTTAAGCAAAGCAAGAAGGGCATACAATATACAATACTTGATTTTAAGATTGTCAACAGACTCCAAGTTTCTGTAAAAATCAATTTTTTTTAGAAAAGCTTTTACTTCTTGAGGCCTTTCAACAAATCCCATTATATCGAAATAATCGAACTTTATATTCTTAGATTGGTTCATTCTTTTCATATACGGAACTCCTTTCATTTTTTATATAGGGGTAGAAAGCGGGATCAGGGGATGAGAGCCGGAAGCGAAGTGATACCGGCTCGAAAAAAACCTCCCCCACTTTTTAATAAAAGCCCGTGACTCATCCCATCCCTAAAAACTAATACCCACCCTATTTTTTCTCATTTTATAATATAAATTTTCTACATCTTGTCGTAAAAATCAGGTAATAATTCCCTTTTTTTTACCTTTTTCTCTAGCGAATCCATATCATATATTTCATATAACAAGTCCTCGTCCTCGTTGTGCAGTAGCATTATGTCGTCATAATACCACAACCAAACAGGATCGTACATGTTTTCATATACATCATCCGTATAACTTAAAATTATTTGTTTTAATGCGGAGTCTGCTTTATTTGCATTTACAAAAATGCATTCTTTATCCTCACCAGTGTTTGTCTTGTCTTCTAATTCAGTTTTTATTTTTTCAAATATATAATCCTCTACAATTACAGAGCATAGACTAAGAGCCAAATGCTTGTCCAACTCCCATGACTTTTCCTCTCTTGTAATATCTATTACTTCTTGCAAAAACACATTAATATTGCTATAATAATCTTGCATTCTATTTGCAGGAATAGGTTTCAGTTCATTTAGAATATGAATTATCGAAAATATCAGATATTCTTTGTTCTCTCTACCAGTATATGTATAATCACCACTATGTGATGCGTAAATATCCAACCAGCATTCAAATAATTGATTTGATATACATTCCCTACAATTATTTGTCCTTGACAAACGATATATCGCCTCATCCACACTTTCCCATTTCTTATTAAATTTGTTACGTACATAATAACGCATATTATCATATTTTTCCATAAAATTAAACATTTTTATTTCCTCCTTAGTTTTATTAATAATTAATGATGTTAGAAACATAAAGCTTAACGCATTACACCGAGCTCTTAATATATAAACATAATGTTCAAACTCTATATCTCACAATATATGTAAGCACAAACTCTCGTCTGTGACTAAATGTGTTGCGTCACAAAAACCAAAAATATTTATCAGATTTGTGATTAACAGTAATCAGTTGCATTTTTTAAGTGGTCTATGCTCAAAAACCAAAGTTTCATCATGTTCTAAACGAAGAAACATCTTTACAAACAGGCACTCTTCTTTATCTACGTCAAATTTTGCATTGTGGCAGAAAGCCTGATTTGCGTTATGAGCGACGGAAACGAAGTGAGACCGGCGCAAAAAAACTTCCCCCGCCTATCAGGAAAATCCCTGCAAATATTCCCTCCTGTTAATTCACCCACCCAAATCATTTAAATCAGTTACAACAAATTATCTGTTTTCTATATTATACCACAAAAATGTTAAAAACGCAGCACGAATTTTTCTTTTTGTTGTTTTTTCATGAATCATAAGATTATTTGTATATGCCAAAAGCCAATTTTCATGAACTATCACACGTTTACACTAATATTTCATTCAAAGGTACTTTACATGCTTTGAAATTTTCATTACGCATATTAGTCAATCCTTTAATTCTTGTCATTGTTATGGGTATATTTTCTCTTTTAAGCTTATTAACAGCCCATACCACTTCCCTTGCCCAGTACTCTTCCTGTGTTTCATGATATTTTAAAATTTCAGCTTTACACATTGGCAGATAGTATATTCTTTTACTTGGTAAATTTAAAAGCTTTTCTACTGCGTAAACAGTTACTTTTCTTGGTCGTTCAATACCATCTCCTCTTAGTTTCTTTACTGCTTCTTTTACAAGTGGAAGAGTTTTTATATCTATATCAGTCCAATCTCTGCTTTTAGACACCTTCTCTTTATGTGTATCGGATTTATAGCTATAACTTCCATACAAATCTTCTCCAATAGGTTTTACAATGTTATACGATGCATTAAGCCTTTTTGCTATTTCAGGATATTTCAGACCTTGTTTATGAAGCTCCTTTACTTTTCTATCAAACAATTCTTCAGGAGATATATCAGGAAGTTTCATCTTCACTAATTCTTCAGGCATGATACCAAGAAACATTGCAAGCATACAAACCTCTTTCGTATTTGTCCTGTAGCCATTTAAAACCTTTTGCAGTTGCCAGCTTTCTCCAAACCCCGTGTTTAAACCTTTATACAGCTTCTGAAAATCTGAGCGTAAAAGCTCCATATTTCTTTGCTTACCTCTTACTGAGCAATATTTTGTACCAGTCATTTGTGAATGAAGATATTTACCTATGTTTGTATCATCTTCCATATTAATATCTGATTGGAATACTCTCATAACATACTGAGCCAATTCAAGTTCAACATTATTTCTTGAACTTATGATTTCTTCACATATAGCTTTTTCTTCTGCAGTTTTTAATGCAGGGCTTGCTCTGCTGCTTATCTCCACATCGCTGTTAATGAGATAGCATCCGTGTACAGGGCAAACATCTATACCCATCATCTGATGAATTCTATGCCAGTATGTTTCTGCATACCTTTCTCTGTCTTCTTTTGCACATAGAGGACAATATCTCAAATATCTATTTTGCCTTTTTTCATTTTTGGGTATAGCAAGAAGATTATATATATTACCTTTCATTCCAATTAATGATTCATAAGCTGTATTCCTTCTTTCTTTGTTTGAAAATCTTGCGTAATATGGAAACATAGTATGATTCTTTATGATATTATTAAAGGAGTTTTTAATGCATAATATCTTTTTTGCTCCAACATTTAAAGGGGATATAAATTCTATATCAGGCTTAACTGTTCTTTTCTCAAATAAATCTTCAGCCGCATATATGTATGCTGTATATCCTGTTCTGATATAGTATCTGGCTAACACACTATAGAAAAGTTCATCATGATAAATATCAGGAAACTGACTTATCATATTCTCACTTCCTCTACATGAATTTCTTGTTTGATAAGGCTCAATATGTCTATCTGTCCAGACTTAGATACAGATAACATATCTTGCAACATATTGCGTCTAAACGCACGTTTTTCATCTTCTTTTGCTTGAATGGTCAAGTTAGTCTTTGGTTTATTACAATGCAATTTTGGTGGCATTTCGGGCTTTATATAGCTATGCAGCAAAGACAGTCTTTTCTTGTATGCTTCGTTCAAGCTTTCCATATTAAGTTCCTCACTACCACTGAGAATAGCAATCTCCTGTGCATCATGAATCAGTGTAACCACAACAGAAGTGATACCTGCACTATGTTCATATAACCATTGGATAATTGAGTCTGTAAGTGTAGCTTCTTTTCTTACATACTGATACGAAAACAGCTTTTCACAAAAGTCCCTGAAATACATATCATATTTCATTGCTCCGTACTGCAGTCCCAAAGACCTACGTGCAAGCTGCATTGCCTGTTCAAAGAAAATACTACTTTCAAGAGTACCTACCATACAGATTGATATTCCACTGTTATTGATAAGCTGCGTTAAAACACCTACTAAGCTTCTACCATTCTTACTGTTACACACATTCTGAATTTCATCTACAACAAGCAGTCCTATATGGTTCAGTGCAACCTGACTTACGCTACCTATCATCATATCTGTAGTAGCTCTTGACCTTAAAGCATTTTCATAATAGCCACTGTTTAAAACCTCATCTACCTTTCTCAAAATTTCAAGGAGCAGTCCTTTCACAGAAGAATCAAAAGGACATTGAACCACCACACAGGGTATTATTTTACAATATGGTTCTTCTGTTTCTATGATTCTATTTTCTGTAATAACCTCTATTGCCCGGCTTATAGCCGAGCTTTTACCAATGCCTGAAGAGCCTATTATTGTAAAGCTGTCAGAACCACCCATAATACCTCTATATTCTTTTCCCGAGACAGCTTTGAAGTTCTCATTCTGCTGAACTGTAGAAATTCTTGTATGCTTTTTATCAAGGGAACGGACAAGGGACAGATACAATTTACTGTAGATTTCAACGGACATATATGATGGTATGTATATATCATATAAGTCTGACAAAGCTGTAAGTCTTGTTGTAATATCTTCATTACAGATTGCTTTATCGTAGCCCGGCAGAATCTCCAGACTTGAAATCAACTCATTTCCTGTCTTCATCACAGGCAAAAAATCTGTTATTTTATTCAAACACATCACCCTCCTTCATATAATCAACATGCTTTTTCCTTTGTTCTCGTTTTCTGTTATTACGTATATTCTTAAGCTTTACATCGAGAACATTACTACTGTTGTTTGCTATTGCTTCGATATGACCTGCAAGACTTATTTTTGCTTGATCAATCTCTGATTTTGCATCATATACAACATCCTTTTGACTTTTTACTAGTGAATTAACCTCATCTATGCTTTTACCCTTAAAACGTGTTTCGATAAGGTCAAACTGAATATAGACTCCATTTTCAATTATCCATACTGAGCTTACATCCTCAGGGTTATATGCAACTGTTACTGTATCACCTTTAAGGAATTGTTCAGTGTATGCATCATTTGTATATCTCAGCTTATTGACTTTCAATCCAAAGCGACTGAATTTACCTTCAGTTCTTGGGAGTAAAGTAAGCATTAGTTTTTTAGGAGCTATATCTATTAAATTTGCACCAACTTGATTCTTACCAAAGTTCCAGATACAGTTTGCATGAGGCTTGATATCTGAAGCCAACATATCTTCTGTATATCCGAAGTTCTCTATAACTCTTTGAGTGTTATAATAGAGAATACAATGAATTATTATTTTTTCAAACGCTTCTAAAGTAAGACAAGCATCTTTTCTGTAGTCGCGTACTCCTCTTTCCTGATAGTCGGGTTCAATTACTCCCTTTCCAATCAAATATGGTTTATATGAATCCTGAATAATATCAAAGAACTTTTCTACAGGACCTTTAAGTTCAGGTCTGTAAGGCGGAAGGTTTATTACAGTAACACCAAGCTCTGAAATCTGTTCAAAGGTTCCTGATTTATATTCTCTGCCCATATCAGTAACAAGAGTAGCAGGAAGAGAACTACAGTCCCATTCAGATTTATCAATGATAATACCAAACTGTTTGCACCACTCAGCCTTGTCAGTTATAACGTTCAGGAGAAGGCTTTTAAGGCTGTATAACCCACCTTCCCATGAAAGTGTATAACCACAACACAAACTGCTGTATGCATCAATACAAGCTATTAAAACAGGACGTCCAATAAGACTTCCTTCTTCGTTTACAAGGTAAATATCACACACTGTAGCATCAAGCATACCTACTCCAATATTTGATGCAAAATCCTGCATACCATTACCTGTAAGAGGTCTGAAGTTTCGTTGATAATCAGACAGTCCATTTCGGGATATATAATAGTTTTGCATGTTTCTGTGTTTTCTGTAAAAGTATCTGAACTGATAAAAGGATGGATATCTGTCAAACAGTTTATTGCTACTGTCACTGTACTTTTCCTTAAGCATCATAGAATATGCAGTTTTAAGACTGTTCTTGTTTTTTGTGTAGAAGAACTTATTTAAAGCCCACCGCATATTTTTCTCATCTGTGCTTAAAATATTTTCTTTGATTTTCCTGCCGGGTGCCAAAATAGCTATGTTTTGATATGCAAGATACAGACACAAATACTTGCGTATGGTCTGTTTGCTCACCTGATTTTGCTCTGATATTTTTGATATAATCCTGTTCCTGAACTTACTATCTGCAACAAAAGGAAGTACACCCGCAATCAATGTAAATCGCTTATGCATTACCCCTCTGCTTTCATCATCTAACATTCCTAAGTCATAAATCTCAATAGGCAGTTCAGTATCAGAACATAATCCAAAATCTGCAATCTCTGACCTCTTACACCAAACAGGCATATTCAAGTTTACACAGTCAATTACAAGCACACTATCATCTTTCTCATCAAGTACACGAATAACATCACTGCCTCTTTTCAATAGCTTATTCTTCATTAATAACTAACCCCCAATCATTAACACCATGACTTAACCAGTACTCTCTCGAAGCATCCAATAGTTTCACCGTCATAGGCTTTGTAAGATGAGAACGCTGCACACATTCTCTTACAATAGTTTTATCAGAGTCTGTGACATAAACAAAGTCAGTCATATACTCACCAAGCTCTAAGCATTCCATAACAACATTGCACCGGAACTCCTTAACTCCTTCCGACTCCTGCAGAACATCTGCATATGCATACTGAATTTCATCATACGTCCTGCATACACCAAGGCACTTAGACAGACTCCTTTTAACACATCTGCCTTTAAAATTTTTCTTTCGCATAATATTCCTCCTATTCTTTTTACTGATTTAAATTTTTATAACCTCTCACCTCCTAAAAATTTGCATAAAAAAAGAGCCTTGATTAACAATCAAGATACACTTACAAGCAAAACATAAAACTTAATATACTACATAAAAACTTTAATCACATTTTACATAACACTACATTTTTTACAAAACACTTGACAAAGCAAGAAAAATATGTTATGATTTAATAAAGTGAGGTAATTTTTATGAACAACTTAAAAAAAATCAGAGATATATATGGAGCGACACAAGAACATATCGCTCAAGCAATTGGTGTAAACCGTGTTACAATTGCAAACTGGGAAAATGATATATCCACAGCCTCAAGCACAAATCAGGAAAAGCTTTCACTATTTTATGGCATCGGCCCTGAATTCTTCTATAACAAAGAACTCGACTCCATCGCAGAAAGTATGATACTACAAACATCTAATAGAGAAAAAAGTATTACAGAACAGAGTGGTGGAAAAAGAAATAAGGCGGAGGATTTCAACGAACTTTTTTCAAAAACCTCGTTTGATGAAGCGATTAGAAAATATATGTACGCTATGAAACTTTTACTCGCCTCAGCTGATAGTGGAGATTTAGAAGATTTACGGAATGCAGCATTAATAAATCAGAAAATGGGAGAACGGTTACAGGCGATAATTACATTACGCGAAGATGAGGAACTTAGGAAAAACATCTCAAACGAAGCTACGCTATTCGAACTTTTTGACAAATTCGCAAGATAATGCCACAACATATTGCGTTAATTGAATAGTTTAATGTTACAATTATGCTACATATAGTATTACCCTGTTGACAAATAAAGATTAATATATTATAATAAAAATACCTATTATACAAAAAAACAAACTCTAACGATGCTGGCACACCGTTAGAGCCTATAGGATCAACCACAGGTGATTGATACGTTACACCTTAATATTATCATCATTCTGCTTGGTTGTCAATACTTTTAGGGATTTTTTTTGCTGGAAAGGAGTAATTAGTTGACAAGCAAGTTTTTTTGTGTTGTAGTTTATATATATAATAAAATATCACAACTTGGCAGTTGTGAAGCAAGGAGTGTAAATATGACTAAATATATAATAAACTCAAACAACGATGAAAATGGACGACATGAGATTCACAAGGCTAACTATTGCAATCATCTACCTGCACCAAAAAACCAGAAGCACTTAGGTTGGTTTTCTACCCCTGCTGAGGCTTTAAAGTATGCAAAAACGCATGGTTATCCAACCGCAGATGGATGTTACTATTGTTGCAACCCAATTCATCGAGGATAATTAAGGAGGTTCTTACTATGAAATTTCACGGTGCATTGATAAAAGAACAAAGTGTAATATTTGCTATTATAGCAGTTAAACCTTATGTTCTCAACGATGCTACTCAATCAGAAAAAATACGTACATTAGGTATCAGCGTCTTTGGCATGATACCAATCGTACTAATGGCACAAAACTCAAAAGGCATTCCTACATATCTCGGACGGAAGGATATTGTAAACTTTTTGAGCAAAATCCATCCTTCAAGAATACCATGGAAAGAATACACGACAAACTAATAGGAGGAAATATAATGTCTACTAATCAACACGTCACCCCTCATAAAGATGGTGGGTGGCAAGTAAAAGGTGCAAATAATACAAGAGCAACTGTTCGCACTAGCACCCAACAAGAAGCTATTCAAATCGCAAGAGAAATCGCTCGCAACCAGCACTCTGAACTATTTATCCACAGACCTAATGGACAAATACGAGAAAGGGATTCCTTCGGTAACGATCCATTTCCGCCAAAAGGTTGAAAGCTATGCAAAAGGGACCGCTTGCAGCGGTTTCTTTTTTTGTTCTGATACCAGTAATACTTCCCCAAAAACTTCCCAAAAAGATTTTAAAGTCCCCAAAAGCAATAAAAAATTCCCAAAAACGTTTTGTTTTTGGGAAAATGGATTTTTGAAAATCGCATAGGTATGCCATTTTTGAAGTGTCGTTAAATAATCCCCAAAAATTCATAGGAAATATACTATGTTGTGGGGCGATACCTGATATCCTGTTGGGGGCAAATTTTTGTATCCTCTACCTATTTTGATTTATAGAATAAAATCCGAATTTTATTACATATTTTAACCCCTAAAACCCTGATAAAACCCACGTTTTTCGAACGCA
>JBGVIT010000033.1:0-154757 GCA_045128915.1 Clostridia bacterium | reverse complement strand
TTAGAGAGCTTGAAAGTCGTTTGCAGATTAGCTTAATTGAATTTCTTTAATTTATAAAATATGAGAGGTGGATTTAGGTATGCCAACTTCATATGAGAAACTTTATGAAAATCTTTTACCTAAATTCCGTAGTTATGAAATCCCTCTTATGTCTACCGAAGAAGTAAAAGATTACTTACACGATTTTCTTATACCTGCGATTTCGAGGTTTCATGTTTGTCGCAAGAATTTGAATGATAGAGATGATATACTGCAACGATTTAATGTTGAGTTGTCTGATATCGAAGTTGAGATATTGAGCAATTATTTGCTTATTGAATATATTGATTCTGAGTATATTAGAACTCCAACCCTGTTAAAAGTTCAGTTGCCGTCGAGTGATTTCAAGGCGTTTAGCCCTGCTAATTTTCTTGATAAGTTAGTTGCTATGCGTACAACTTATACAAAAGAAAACGAAACTCTTCTTTCTCGCTATGCGTGGATGGGGGCAAAGGAATTAGGCGTGAAACTTGGTGCTGGATATAAGAAGTCAAAATTTTAATAAATTTACAATGAAAGGTGGTGGGTTGAATGAAATGTTTAGATAAATTTAATAAACGAATGAGCTTAAGCGGTGGGTCTCTTAGAGAAGAATATATTTTTAATACAAGAGAGTTGTTAAATGAAACATTTGCAGACGACCCATCCTTTACATTTGGAATATATTTTTGGAGATTAGGTTTAAAAGAATACACTCACGAAAGACAGATTGGTATTAGATTGTATGGCAGAAGTTTTTCTGCGGCTAATGGTGTAATGGTAAAATTCCAAACATTGTATGATACTTCTGTATCTGTTGGAGATATTATTTATGATACAAATAAAGATGAATATCTTATTTGTACAGAGGCGTTTGATATTGACGGTATGCATTACAAGGGTAAGTTTACTTTGTGTAACTGGATATTAAAGTGGCAAAAAAAGGATGGCACAATTTTGGAATATCCTTGTCACGATATAAACTCTACGCAATATAACTCTGGTGAACAATCTAATAGAAACTTTGTAATTGGTTCGTCTCAGCATATGCTCACATTGCCTTGTGATGAGAACACTGTGGAATTAAGCACTCCACAAAGATTTTATCTTGATAAGGCTACGGTTAACCCCACTTCCTTTATTGTAACTCAGAATGATACTACGAGTTACAATTACGGCAAGAAAGGCTTGGTTAAAGTTACGGTATATGAATATCCGAATAACTCTGCTACTGACAGACCTGATTTGGGCATTTGTGACTATATTGATGTGGCAAATCAGAATACAAGTGAAACAGAGATTGTTCAAACTATGAGTGTAAATTCTAATAGAGCGCTTAAAGCGGTTATTGATTATAATACTACGGTCATTAAATCTGGTGGCGACTCGCAGATATTTATTGGTAAATTCTATGATGAAAAGGGAAATGAAGTTCAAGATGCAATACCGCATTGGACTGTAGTTTGTCCTTTCTTTGATAAATTAATAGTGAAAGAACTTGATAATGGATTGAGCATAGGGATAGATGATGATACTTATATTGATGAAGAATTTAAGATAACTCTTTCGGATGAGAATAAGGATAGTAATGTCACCCCCTCTTCTCTACTTATCAGAATTGAGTCGTTATTGTAATGGCAAACAGTTCAATTATAAGAAAAGCTAAAAATAAAATTGTTAAAGAATTTATCAAAGACCAAGATATTATAACCGCTATTAATAGCGACAAAGTGAAACC
Source organism: Clostridia bacterium (assembly GCA_045128915.1). Lineage (GTDB taxonomy): Bacteria > Bacillota > Clostridia > UBA1381 > UBA1381 > RGIG9115. The sequence goes on along the minus strand of JBGVIT010000033.1, from coordinate 153,001 downwards.
TAATGAACCAGAAAAGCTTATTAATACACATATTTTCAACTATAATCAGAATCCCCACACTCTGAATACGGTTGGAACATTTATTACAATACAAGTACACATACCACAGAGTTATTATAATGATTATAATGCCTCTACTACTCGTGTAAAACCTACTATTGAAATTTGGATTATTTCACACGAAAAGCATATGATTGTAGATAATGTGCTAAAAGTGACTCAAAATCGAAACGATTATTTATCTGAATTAATTGATAATAAGATAAATGGTAAAAGCGGTTTTGGTATTGGTAAAACAACATTGTTGAGTAATGTTGAAGGCTCTTTTCAACAAGATTATTTGTTTAGAAAGATGATATTCCAATGCACAGATTTAAATGCTTCTTTATGCAACGATGAGGACGAGTAATGTAGAAATGAATGAGGTAATGTGGAAATGTTTGATATAGATGAATTAAAAATATATAGAGGTTCTGATATTCCGATTACTGACAAGATAATTGTCACGCAACCTACAATTGACCAAATTATTGAATTTGGTGAAAAACGGTATTTTCAAGCCGTTCACGGTTTGACTGGTGTAGGTGCAGATTTTAAATGGCAATTATGGGATTACTTTAATATAGATTATACTCAGATAGATGACTATGAATTATTTAAACTAATGATTTGGCACAGTCTATCGAGTAAGAAACATGTCTATAAAGAGTTGACAGAAAATCGGGATAAATATGAAGAACAATTAAAAAATATTACAGAAGAGGAATTGACCGAAATGTTGGTCAATCCCCTCTCTCTGATTTTAAAAGATATAGACTTAGCTGATTTTGAAGAATATAAATCAGACAAAAACGACGAGACTATTTTATATGACAAAGAACACGAGATAACTATTGATAGATTTGTATATGCAAGAATCGTTGATGCGGTTAGAAAAATTCACGGTTTTAAAAGGAATAATGAAGTTCCCGCTAATGAAATAACTAAGATGGATTTAATTGATGACGCACGAGATGATGCTATGGCGGCTGCTCAAAAACCTTATAAGAGTGTGTTACAACCTCTTATTTCGGCTTTGGCTGTTAAGACAGGGCAATTGGGCAGCGAATCTATTTGGAATACAAAAATCAATATGTTCTTTGATAGTATAAAAAGAATTCATAAAATTCAGGATGCAACCTTATTATTACAAGGTGCTTATTCTGGATTTGCCAGTCTTAAAGGAATTGATAAAACTCGTTTGGATTGGACTGGCGAAATTTAAATTAAATTATAATAATGGAGGAAATAAATTATGGCTCTTAATAAGAATGAATTAATTCTTGACCGTGTTCGTAGCTTGACTACTCACGACCTTGAAACTAGTGAGCTTCTTTTTAGATTGACTTCCCTTGAAGACCCTTCTCTTTCTTGTACTGCTGAGGGCGAGGAAGTTGTAGACGCTATTGGCGCTCTTATTACTACTCTTTATCGTGCAAAGAAGGCTACTTTCTCTGCAAGCAACTCTCTTATCTCTCTTGACCTTGCTGCTGCTCAGTACGGTACCAAGAAGGAAGTTGGTTCTGATACCGCTAAGATTACTGACTATGCATATGAAATCCTTAAGGTTGAGAGCAAGACCGAGGGCGATGTTACAACCTATTCTGTTCCTAAGCTTAAGAACGCTCCCATTGTAGACAGCGTTAAGTATATCTATAGCATCGAGGACAATCAGATTGGCACTGCTTATAAGGCTGCTTCTGCTGCTTCTGCAACTGAGTTTGTTATAGGTGCAGATGGTACCATTACTCTTCCTACTGGTGTAACCTCTGGCAAGATTTATGTTGAGTACAAGTATGAGAACGCTAACGCTATGCGTGTTGTTAACAAGGCATCTAACTTCCCCACTGCTTGCAGTGTAGTTATTTATGCTTACTTCAAGGATACTTGCAACGAGAATACTGTATACTCTGGTAAGATTATCTGCCCCAAGGCTAAGTTGAATCCTGAGCAGGTTGAGCTTGCACTTACTTCTACTGGTAAGCATGCATTTGAGTTTACTATGATGAAGGACTATTGTGCTGAGGAAGGCGAAGACGAACTCTTCTCTATCGTTATCTCTCAGTAATAACGATTTATAATTGTTAAATTTATATGAGTAGGGGGTTTATCCCCTACTCTATTTATAATATGGAGGTGGCAAAATGGCAGAAAATAATAATGCAAATTGCGCTATTTGCGGCAATCCATATCATTTGTGCATGTCTTGCCGTGATTCATTAAAGATAAACCCTTGGAAAATACATACTGATACTTCAGAGCATTATAAGGTATATCAGATTATACATGGTCTTTCGACAAAGGTGTATACCAAGGATGAAGCTAGAACTAAATTGAAAAATGTCAATCTAAGTGATATCGAGTCTTTTAGACCTCATATCAAGAAGATTGTTAAGGATATTTTAAAAGAAAATAAACCTATTGTAAAAGCTGTTGAAAGGGTTAAACCTATTAAAACAGAAGTTATAAAGGTTGAAGAAGATGTTGTAAAAACATCTGCATCTCGTAAGAGAAATTATAAAATAGAAGCAGAGTAATATGCTTTGCTATTTTTATGTGTGTGAATTAAGTTGAAATGTAAATGAAAGGATATATTGTATTATGAGAGTTATTCACACACATTCATTAAACAATATATCCTTTTTTTTACATTTCAATTTTTGATGTAAGAAATATATGAAGAAAGGTATGAAAATGGTGAAAAAGAAATGAAAAGTATATCTGATTTAACTGGTGAGATGTATGAAGATGAAGAGCACTGCTTTTTTAGAAATTATATTCAAGCGGCTCACTATTATTCTTGGGGATGCAAACTAGTTGACTTATTTGTTGATAGTCAGATGAAGTGGGTATTTGTATTTAAAAAATCAGACCACGAATGGGCGAAGATTAAGTGGGCTGAAAATAAGGATAAGAACAATGGTTAATGAAGGCAAAAAATTTGAAGCAACGCTAAAGTCTAACGCCCCACCTTATTTTAAAATAACTAGAATCCCAGACCCGCCTCAGTCGTTTACCCAAAGAGATGATACTAGGTTTTCAAAAAAGAACCCTTATGATTTTGAGTGTTTTGATAGCATTCATAGAACATCATATAGCTTAGAATTAAAGTCAACTTCTCAAAAGTATCTCACCTACCACACTTGCGAAGAAGATGAAAAAGAAGAAAAAAACGCTATGATTAAATGGCATCAAATTGAGGGTTTAACAAAGGCTTCTGAGTATGACAACTGCATTGCGGGGTTTATGTTTAATTTTAGGTTGGACAATGGAGAGCAACTTTTGTACTTTATGAATATAAAAGATTTTAATAAATTCAGAAAAGGCACAAACAAAAAATCTTTAAATATTATGGACATCTCTCTTAATGGTGGTATTAAAATTAAGGGCGAGAAATTAAGAAAAAATTACAGATGGAATTTAGATGAATTTTTAGAATCTCAATCTAAAATTTATCCATTATAACAAATAAATATATAAAAATGAATGAAACTTAAAATGAAAATTTTATGTACAAATACAAGAATGAAAGGTATGAAAATGGTGAAAATATGAAAAATGTAATGACGGGCACATATGTTAAGGGTGAAGAGTTGATTGGCTTTAATTTCGGTACAGACCTCTCTGTTTTCGAAAAACAAAAATTTGTCAATGCTGTTGTTGGTCTTGTGGTAGATGAGAAAAATTATAATTCTATTCTCAGAGACCTTATTTTCGATTTTTATGTAGTTGATATGTTTACTAATATTGATACTGCTGAACTTAAACAGTCTCCCCACTTTGTAAATGATGTTGAGCAGTTTTTAGAAGAAACTAATATTGTAGACATTGTTAGAGCGAATGCCCTTCCCACCCTCTTTGACGAGCTTAATAAGGCGGTAGATAATTCCATTGCTTATCTCACTGGAATTCATCCTAATCCCCTCAACGAAGCTCTTGCAAGCTTAGTAAATACTTTTGAAAAGAAAGTAAATGAGGTTGATTTAGATAGTGCAATGAAGATGGCTAAGAAGTTTGCTGATATGACTGGCAAACTTACTCCTGAGAGTGTTGTAGATGCTTATGTTAATAGTGATTTGCACAAGAAGAATTCGGAAGAGATTGCTGAGAGTAAGGCTGAGAAGGCTGAATTTGCCGAGGTTTTGGATGCGGCGATTAAGGCTGTTAATGAGAAAAATAAAACTGGTGAATAATCATGGTTTTTAAAAATGAAAAACAATTAAAAGATTTTTTATTGGCAAAGTGTAAGAATGCTTTAATCAACACACAAAAACAGGTTTATCGTATTCTTGAAAGATTTATGCAGGAGTATTATGCAGACTATTCTCCAGAGTTATATGAGAGAACATATCAATTATATAACTCTCTGATAAAGTTCGAAATTATGCCAACAACCAATGGTTATAAAACTGAAGTAGGTTTTGATATTGATGGTCTTAATTATGTGACAGGAGCGCAACCGTCTGGCGAACAAGTAATGAAGGCTGCCTCTGCTGGTTATCACGGTGCCATTGGAGTTGCAAATGGAGTTGCATTAAAATTTGTTGCAGGTGATACAGGAACGGTGCTTTGGAATGAGCAACTTAGAGTTGGGGTTCAAGCTGAGGCTTTAAAAATATTAAAAAACATGTTGCTTTCAGAGGGAATTCCTATTAAATAAGTCATTTAGAAAGGAGGATGATTATATGGCAAAAAATAATGGTAGAGAAACATTTAGAAAAATAATTACATCCGAAGAATTAATAGAACAAATAAATCCAAAGAATATTAAGTTAATGGAAAGATTTTTGAAGAACTTTGCTACTAAGCGTTCTCCTAAATCTGTTGTTGTATATAGGTCGAATTTTTTGATTTTCTTTTGCTGGAATGTTGAAAACAATGATAATAAATTGTTTACAGATATTCGCAAAATAGAAATGCTCGACTTTTTTGATTATGCTTTAAGTGAATTAAAATGGAGTCCTAACAGATTTGCACAATGCCATTCATCGCTTTCGAGTTTTAGTGAATGGATTGAAAATTATTTTGACGAAGAATATCCTACATTCCGCAATCTTTTACCAAAGATTGAAAAGCCAACAAAAGAGGCGGTAAGAGAAAAGACTGTTTTGCAGAAGGAAGATGTTGACAAGATATTTGCCACCCTTGAAGAAGAAAATAGAATTCAAGAACAATGTTTACTCGCTCTCGCTATTTCTTGCGGTGCAAGAGTTTCAGAATTGGCAAGTTTTACAACAGACCTCATTGACGAAGAAAACACCGTGTTTGATGGTTTGTTCTTAGAGACTACTGAAAAGATTAGAACGAAGGGTCGTGGTGTTAACGGAAAAATGTTAACCAAATACATATTAAAAGATATGTTTCTTCCCTATTATAAAAAATGGTTAGAAGTAAGAAAAGAAATTATGGCAGAGAATAATCAAGAACACGATTATGTTTTTATTACAAAAGACGGTTCTCCTGCTAATGCTGACAGACTAAGAGATTGGATGGGTAATTGGAGCGATATTGTTGACCAACCTTGCTATCCACATAATTTCAGACACTATAACATTTCTATGTATAAGCGCATAGGCTTGGAAGATGATTTGATTGTGTATCTTACTGGTTGGGCTGAGGGTACTGGTCACAGTATGATTAGTATTTATAATGATGTTACTGCCAAGGAAGCTGAATGGAAGTCTCTTGGCAAGTTAAAGAATGCTTTAGAACAAGATGGTTCTAATAACAATTAAAGTTATATAAAATATGTGGTTAGGGAGAGATGGCTTAAAATCAGACTTTTATGCCCTCTCCTCTCCCCTTACCCTACTAAATACGAAATATCAAACAAAAAACAAAAATTAATAAATTAAATTAGAAAATAACACAGCACCCTTCGAGGTGCGTTTATAAATGCACCTGTAGAAAGGAGTGTGAATAAATATATGGGCGAAAATGAATATAAGATTTCGCTAGGCGTTGATATTGATGTTGGCGACCTGCAATCCCAAATTAATAAGGCTGGCGATAAAGTAACACCAATTCCAATAAAGGTTGAGATTGAAAATCTTGCCGAGATTAAAAAGCAAATTCAAAGCTTGGGAAAAAGTGATAAGAACGCTTTAACTCTCGATACTACTTCTTTAGAAAATTCTCTTAGAGATGTCAAAGGTATTATCGCAGATATTAAAGCTTCTATAGGCACACTTGATAGCAAGTCGGGAATGAAATCACTCCTCTCTTCTATCAATTCAATTAGTACCGCATTAGACAAGGCTTCTGGTAAATTTGATGAGTTAAATGCTGAGTTAAAGTCTCTTAGCGGGAAAGATTTTAATATCAATTTTGGTATTAATATGGGTGGCTCCAATCAAATTGGAAGAAATGCTGCTTATGGTAGTAAGGTTAGAAATGAAACGCTGCCCCAATTAAAACAGCAGATGAGTGACCTTGTTAAATACTATAATGATACATACAAGTCGTCTCTTAGCGAATTTGAAGCGCTGCAAAGAATAGTTTCTGGAACAAAATTAAGCAATGGAGACTTCTTTGAGAATTTCTTATTCGGAAAAGATAGTGTTGCTTCAAGGATGAGCGGTGGCAGTTTGGCTTCTCAAATGCAAGCTTATAAACAATACATAGATATGTTCAAACAAGCTGCAAGTTTAAAGGGATTAGACATAAGTCACATTACTTCTGGTTTCTCTAAATCAGCAGACCAATTAGTTCAAGATGCTGTCGATGTTCAAACTGGCGCTAATGAAATGCAAGAAGGCTTTGAGAAATTAAGACAAATCTTTGGTGGAAATAACAATTTTAATGTCGAAGGTCTTTCTCAACAGCTTGATTCTATTGTTGTTGATTTAGGCGAAATTAAAACCGCTCTTCAAGGTTTATCGTCTGGAATATCTGTTGATGGATTGACTCAGAGCTTTGATAAATTGTCCAATTCTATTGAGAAATTGGTGGCTAATGTTGGAACTGTTAAAACAACTTTAGGAACTGGATTTGACAGCATTGGTTCTTCTATTACAGAGGTAGACCAAAAACTTAGAAGAATTAGCGATATTAAGATTGATAGTTTGAGAGGCGAAGATTTAACTTCGCAGATAAATAATTTAAAAACCGCATTAAATGATTTTGGGTTTGATAAAACTTCTATAGATATTATAACTAAAGACCTCGAAGAAATGCGGGTTGCTGTAAGAGGTGTGACTACAAGCCTTAATAATGACGGTTCTATTACATTAACCGTAAAGGGCGTTGACGAATATGAACGGGCTGTTACAGCAATAAAAAAAGTTACATTGGAAGCAGAGACTGGTGAATATAGTGTTCAAGACTATGGAATCAAAGTTTCTCAATCTTTTAACAAAGTTGCAGAAGCCGCAGACAGGATAAAAAATAAATTGTCTGGCAGCAATTTGGGAACTAGTAAATTTGATGATGAGATTTTAGATGTAACTACGAAATTCGGCAAGTTATCAAATCAATCAGAAGAATTAAAAGTTGACATAGACCAACTGAAAAATTCTTTTGCCCAAATAAAAACTGCTGCAAGTGCCAATGATATTGAGGCTTTAATTGTTGCCAATCAGAAATATGAAGAAGTTTTAAGAAATGTCAATAGTCAACTAAAGCAACAAGCAGTTGAAGAGCGAAATGCAAATGACTTAGAAGCTCTAAAACAAAATAGGGCAAATCTGTCATTGCAAATGGATAACTGGCTCAAAGATAATTCTGCCGCTGCAAAACAATTTGGTGGTAGAATTAAAGAATTACAAGCACAAATAAGTAGTTGTGATAAGCAAAGTCTGGCTCGTTTAAGGTCGGAGTTCGCAAAGATAAAAAAAGAAGCTCAGTTAGCAGGTAAAACAACTCAAACATTTGGAGATAAGCTCAAGGCTCAGTTCTCCAAGTATTCATCTTACTTCTCTGTTGCTTCGCTGTTTATGTATGCGTCTCAGGGACTAAGAGATATGTTCAGACAAGTTGTTGCTATTGATACGGCAATGACAGAGTTGAAAAAGGTTACTGACGAAACTGACGCATCTTATAATAAGTTTTTAAGCAACGCTGCTTCAAGGTCAAAAGAACTTGGAACAACTATTGATGGTCTTGTTGAATCGACTGCTGATTTTGCAAGGCTTGGTTATGGTTTTGAAGAATCTCAAGGACTTGCAGAAGTAGCAAATATATATGCAGTTGTTGGCGACGAAATTGAAGGCGTTGAAGACGCAACAAAGAGTTTGATTTCTACGCTGGCGGCATATAAAGATGAGGCAAGCGGAGTTAGTGATACTGATTTCGCTATGGATATAGTAGATAAATTTAACGAGGTTTCGAACAATTTTGCAATCTCGTCTGGCGGCATTGGTGAAGCTATGCAGAGGTCTGCATCTTCGTTAAGAGCTGCAAATAACACGATTGACGAAAGTATAGCGTTAATCACGGCAGCCAATACCGTAGTTCAAGACCCGACAGTTATTGGAACATCCTTTAAAACAATCTCTATGCGTATAAGAGGTGCAAAGACAGAGTTGGAAGAAGCTGGTCTTGAAACCGAAGGTATGGTGGAATCCACAGCCACACTGAGAGCAGAAATTGAAGCTCTCTCTGGCGTGGATATTATGGAAGCCGATGGTAAAACATTTAAAAGTACATATGCCATTTTGGATGAACTTGCTCAGAAATGGGAAGACCTTTCTGACATTCAACAGGCAACTGTTACAGAACTTATAGCTGGAAAACGACAGGGCAATGTAATTTCTAGTTTAATGCAAAACTTTGACATAGCCAGAGACGCACTTGAGACTTCCCTTAACTCTTCTGGTTCGGCTATGAAAGAGCACGAGAAATGGCAACAGTCTCTCGAAGCTCGTATTAACAAACTTAAGTCTACTTGGCAAAGTCTGTCGCAGACTTTTATGAGTTCAGATTTCTTAAAATCTGCTCTTGATGCCGTTATAGGTTTAGTAAACGGATTAGACAAATTAATAGATACATTTGGGTTGCTCCCCACTCTGCTTACCACTTTTACCGCATTTAAATCATTTAGTGGTAAAGGTTTCTTTAGAGTAATTGAAGACGAAGCTGCCGTAAGTGGCAAAAGAATAACAAGTATATTTGGTGCATCATTATCTAATGTATCTAAGCAGTTTAATAGCTTGGGCATGAAGACAAATGCTGATTTTAGAAATTCCTTACAACTTGATATGCAGGCTTTAAATAAATATAGGTTTGCTATTAGTCAGGGTATGGATGCTGGCGATGCCTTTAATAAGCACTTATCCGTTGCAAGTGAGGCTGCACAAAATTATGCGAAGAGTGGACAACTCGCCGCAAAGGGTATAACAGAGTTTGGTAAACAACAAAAGGCAGCCCAAGTTACAATGGTTGCACAAAATAATTCGTTGTCGTCTGCAAAGGCTATTATGTTGGAATATAATAGCGGATGTAAAAATACTGCAATGTCTCAACAAGATTTTGTATCTGCTGTTAATGCTGGTAACTCTGGATTGGGTAAATATTTATCTGGTTTAAACGGTGCAAAAGCATCTATGGGCGGCTATATTACATCTCTCATTGGTGCAAAAGTTGCCTCATTTGCTTTGCAAGCTGCGACAATGGCATTAAATGCCGCCCTTACAATGGGTATATCGGCTTTAATTACTTGGGCTATTCAAGGCATTGACAAGCTTATCAAAACATCAAGCGAACTTGCAGAAGAAGTAGAAGAAGTTACAACTAAATTTAAAGAGCAACATGATGAACTGCTAAAGCTCAAAGGTGGCTACAATACTTCCGATGAAGATTCGATGATTTCTAGGTATGAAAAATTATCAAAAGGTGTAGACAACTTAGGTAGAAATATTTCTTTAACTGCTGATGAATACTCCGAATATCAAAGTATTGTAAATAAAATCGCAGACCAAATTCCTTCTCTTGTATCTGGATACGATTCACAAGGCAACGCTATTCTTTCTTGTAAAGATAATGTAGAAGAACTTGCCGAAGCGTATGAAAAATTGATTCACGCTCAGAACCAAGCGATTCTCACAGAAACGGATAATATTGAAGAAAATTATGCCAATAATTCCAATCCTAAAAATGGATTGTTTACATCTGGCTGGAGTCGTGAATTAGAAAATGACAGTATAAAAATTTTAGAAGATGTATATAAAAATGGTCTTACAGCCGAAGAAATAAAAGAAAAATATAATAGCCGTTATAATGCGCTTGAAATTATGAAAGCCTTAAATGACGCTGGTATAGACACTGGAACGGATGATTGGTGGAATCCTTTTGATTTGTTTAATTGGGGCGATAACACAATTATTTGGGAAAAGTTGGCTGAAACATATAAGACAGACCCTACAAAAATAAAGAATATAATTGATGATTATTATGGGCAGTTCGATGAGATTGTTCAACAACAAAAAATCATTGCTCAAGCAAAACTAAGTGAAGCGTTTGACATTAGCAGTACAATTAGTGGTCTTGACTATGGAAATATAAGCGAAGATTTACAGGCTGTTGCCTATCAGGTTGTTGGTAGTTTGGATAAAGATTTCTTTGACAAGCTTCAAGAAGATGGCAAAACTGTTGAACAATGGACTACAGAAATGCTTAATCAACTTAATTCTATTGGCAAGGATAATAACGCTGAAATTGAAGCTGCTTTTGATTTGCAAACTCAATTTAATGGCGGAGAAATTCCTTTTGGTGATTATGTTAAAGGTCTTGAAGATACTGGCAAATTAATTGATGGTTTGAATTTAAAAGACGAAGTTAAATCTCAACTCAAATTAAGTTTGGGATTAGACGAAAATGGTCTTGTAGCGGAATATAAACAATTAAAAAATCGTTTGGCAGATAGTGAATTATTTAATATAATGCCAGAAGATTATGAACCATTCCTTGAAGGTCTATCGGCTGAAGAACTTTCTATTCTTGTTGATATAATTCCTGAATTATCAGAAACTGATTATAGGGAAACAATAGACGATGTAAAATCTGCTCTCAAACTAGAAATGATGAAAGCAGGTCTTACTTTCGATTTAAATCTTGAAATTGAAACCGCTGGAATTGAGGCGTTAAATACCGCTTTGGCAGAATCTGTTTCTGCAACTGGTTTATCTTCTGAATCAATTACAGCTTTAAAAGGTCGTTATGCAGACCTTGAAGAAAAGGGATATGACCTTTCTGTTCTGTTTGAAGAAACTTCTCACGGCATACATCTTAATAGACAAGAGTTTAATAAGCTTGAAAAGGCGTATGCAACCGATAAATTAGCCGATGTCAATGGTGACTTAGAAGAAATGAAAGTCACATATGATGACCTTGGCGAAGCCATTAAAAATACCGATGACCCCATAAGAAAAGCGGAATTATATAATGACAGACAGACATTAGCCAAGAGAATTAGCGAAGCTGCTACATTAGCTGCTCAGTACGAAGGTTTAACATCTGCATATAATGATTGGCTTGCTGCCGAAGAAGCTGGTCAAGAACGAGATATGTATGAAAATGTCATTGAAGGATTTGAAAATATTGGTGACGAAATATCTCGTGGTTGGTACGATGATGCCACTATTGAATTCCTTGAAATGCTTACTGGTCGAACTGATTTAGCTGGTAAGTCTGCAAAACAATTAAAAGAAATTTATGATAACTTAGATAAGTCTATCAAATACATTGGCAAAGACGGCAAGGTTCTTGAGGATACTGGTTATAGCGTCCGTGATTTCTTTACTGTAGATGACGAGGGCAATTCTACTGCCGATGGTGTTTACAATTTCTTAGATGCTATTGGCAAATTAGAAGAAGAAGCTTTTGGCGGTAAAGATGTTGTAAAAAGAGATAAAAACGGAAAAGTTATCGCTTTTGATTTTGAACTTGCTGCTAAAAAAGATAAAGATGGAAACATTATTAAAAACGGCGATGAAGCTATTGCTGAAGCATTAGGCATTAGCGAAGAGCTTGTTCAGATAATGAAGCGAGCCGCTGATGATGCTGGTTTCGTAGTAAGTATGGACGGTACTTATAAGCAGTTGGCTGATTTGCAAAATGAAGCAAGAGAATCTGCCGAGTATTTAAAGTCAATTGGCAAGACAGATTTCGACTTTGATTTCAATACCACAAGTCTTACTAGTCTCAACAAACAATTAGATGAGGCTCATAAAATCTTAGAAGACCCAGACTTTTGGAATAAAGACGGTACTTTTAATTTTAATGCCAAAGGTGCTACTCAGGCTATGCAAGTTGTTAGCACTCTTCAAGCCAAGGTAGACAAGTTGACCGAAGAGAAATATGGCATTGGTCTTACCGTTGAAGACGAAGAATTTGAAGAACCGTTAGAAAACCTTCAAGAGTATGGTCGTACCGTACAGACATTAAATCAACTTAAACTTAATCCAAAGGCTAATGCCGAAGAGATAGAAAGTCTGAATGATGAACTTAACGATATAGCAGAATACTTTGCCAATCTTGATGGAGAAACAAAGGTTAAACTTGGTTTTGAGGCAGATGATGGCATTGAGGAAGTTAAAAAGAAGATTGAATCTGGCGAAATAGAAATACCTACGGTTCTTGATATCCAAACAAATATGGATAAGAACCTTGAAACCTTGGCGGATTTAGCACTGCTTAATTCTGGTCTTTTGTCCGACAAAGAAGAAGAAACAATTGAAAAGAAATATAAAATTGAAGCAAAAGCAGACGAGGTTGATACTTCTGATGTAGAGGAAAAAGTTGAAAGTGCTGTTATTGATGGTTTGGGCAATCCAATATTATCAAGAGAAGCGAATATTAAAATTATCGCTGAAACATTTGGTATTGAAGATGTTGATAATTTATCTTCTAAATTAGAAGGTCTTGACGACAAAACCATTCAAGCTATTGCCGAGGCTGTTGGAAAAGGTGATGTTGATGCTCTTGACTTGGCAATCGCTGGTATGGATGGCAATACCGTTCAGGCGGTTGCTGAAGCACTTGGATATAGTGATGTAGAAACACTTAAAGCCGCAGTTCGTAATATGCAAGGAAATGAAGTCGATGCAAAAGTTGACACCGATGGACAAGCAGAAAAAATTTGGACTTTGCAAGATGAAATTGATGGTTTAAAGGGTAAAACAGTAGATATTGTTACCAATATCAAGAAGGTTTACAGTACTGTTGCGGCTGGCGGCAAAAAGAAAGCTGCTCAGAGAACAGGAATGGACTTATCGCCTGTTAATGGTACTGCCAATATAAATGGTACAACTGGCAGAGCTTATAAACGAGGTAGTTGGGGAACTAAAAACTCTGGAACCGCTTTGGTTGGAGAGCTTGGTCGTGAGGTATTAGTTAGAGATGGCAGATACTATACCATTGGTGATAATGGTGCTGAGTTTATTAAGTACCAAAAAGGCGACATTATATTTAATCATGTTCAGAGTGAAGAGCTTTTCAAAAACGGAAAAGTAACATCTGGTGGTGGTCGTGCTAAGGCATTTGCACAAGGAACTGCGTTTGATACAGGTACTGGTGGAGGCGAATATGGTGGCTCGACTGTTGGTTCTAACAATAAAGACAAAACAGAAGAAACATTTGATTGGATTGAAACATTAATCTCTCGTCTTGAGCGAACCATAGACAATCTTGACCAAACGGTAAACAATATTTATAAGTCTTGGTCTGATAGAAATACCGCATTAACAGACGAAATTAGCGAAGTTGGCAAATTAATTAGCAAACAAGAGTCTGCCCATGATGCATATATGGCTGAAGCCAACAAGGTTGGTCTTGATGAGTCTTGGGCTTCTAAAGTTCGCAATGGTACAATTGACATTAACACTATTACAGATGAAAATCTTGCCGAAAAAATAAAAGATTATGAAACTTGGTATGAGAAAGCTTTAGCGGCAAAAGATGCAATTGAAGACCTTAAGCAGACCGAAGCAGAGCTTTATGAGCAACGCTTTGAAAACATTCAATCTCAATACGATGGCATCTTGCAAGGTTATGAGCATACAGAATCTATGCTTAATGAGTATATCTCTCAAGCTGAAGCCAAAGGTCATATTGTAAGTAAGAATTATTATAATGCATTAATTGACAATGAAAAGAGCAATATTGCCGAGTTACAAAAAGAGCAAGTTGATTTGATTGCCAAAAGAGACGAAGCTGTTGCAAGTGGTGCAATAGTTAAAGGAAGTCAAGCTTGGTATGACATGTGTGCCGAAATTGATGGCGTTACCCAAGCTATCGAAGAAGGCGCAACTGCCCTCATTGAATATGATAACGCAATAAGAGACATTGACTGGCAAGTATTCGACCTAATTCAAGAGCGTATTTCCGATGTTACAGCAGAAGCCGATTTCTTAATCGACCTTATGAGTTATGATAAGCTCTTTGATGACAACGGTAAGTTGACTGATAAGGGTATGGCTACAATGGGTCTCCACGGTCAGAACTATAATACTTATATGTATGCTGCCGATGAATATGCAAATGAGATTTCTAAACTTAACACGCAAATTGCTAATGGTGAACTTGATGGAAATAGTCAAGATGTTATTAATCGTAGGCGAGAACTTATCGAGTTGCAAAGAGAATCTATTCTTGCAGCTGAAGACGAAAAGCAAGCCATCAAAGACCTTGTTGAAGAAGGTATAAATCTGGAATTAGAGGCATTACAAGAGCGTATTGACCTTCACAACGAAGAGCTTGATAGCATGAAAGACCTCTATGATTATCAGAATAATGTACAGGAACAAACAGAAAATATAGCTTCTTTACAAAAACAACTTCATGCTTATGAGGGTTTTACGGACGAAGAAACTCGTGCGACTGTTCAGAAATTAAAGGTTGAATTGGAATCGGCACAGCAAGACTTGCAAGAAACAGAATATGACAAATATATTGCCGACCAAACCGCTCTTCTCGATGAATTATTCCTTGAGTACGAAAATGTTCTTAACACTCGTCTTGACGATACAAACGCACTTATTACACAAGTGATTGATGCGGTTAATATTGCTGCTGGCGCAGAGGGTACTATTGCTACCGCTTTGGGTTCAGAGGGTGCAATAGCCAAAGAATTAGTGGCTAATGGTGTTACAATTAAAACTACACTTGAAAATGAGGCAAAAAGTGTAGGTGCTACTCTTTCTACTGCTATGAAGGGTATTTGGAGTGTTGACGAAGGCAATGCTAAGTCCGTGTTAGAAACATACGGAAAAGGTTTCCAAGATAAACAAACTACTACTAATACAGTTTTAGGAGATATAAAAACTTATATTGGCAGAATGGTTGACGATGTAGATAAAGACGCACAAACGAAAACGACAGCGAACAAAACGAGCACATCTGCCAAGAAAGACCCGACTAAAAATAGTGGTAGTTCCAATAAAGCCTCTTCCTCTTCTGGCGGCAACAAAACCGCTGGTGGAGATGGTAAGGTTAAAATTGGTGACAAGGTTAAATTCCTAAGTGGCAAGTATTATTATGACTCGCAAGGCGTGACCCCCGCTGGCTCTAAAAATCACGGCAAACAAGTTTATATCACCAATATTAATAAGAAGAGTTGGGCTACTCACCCCTATCATATTAGCACTGGTAAGAAACTTGGTCAAGGTGACTTAGGTTGGCTTAAACTCAATCAGATTAGCGGATACGCAACTGGTAAGAGAAATTTCTTAGATGATGAAATTGCTTGGACGCAAGAAAACGGTCAAGAGTTTATTATTAGACCTTCTGATGGCGCTATCCTCACGCCTATTGCCAAGGGCGATAGCGTATTGACTTCTGCTGCAAGTAGCAACATTTGGGATATGGCTAACTCCCCTGCTGACTTCATAAAGGACAACTTGAACTTAGGTACTGCCAATGTTCCCAATAACTCAACTGTTCAAAATACATATACTCAGAACTTCGAGAATATCGTGTTTAGTATGCCTAATGTTAAGAACTATAGTGAACTGTTGTCTGCTTTGCAGAAAGACCCGAAGTTTGACAAACTTATTAAGGCAATGACTATTGACCAAATTGCTGGTAAGAGTAGTCTTGCCAAAAACAAATCTATTCGTTAAATACGATTAAAATAAATATATGGATGTCATGGAGAGTGCAAAATATGCAATGAAAATGTGCAAGTTTTGCACTCTCTCTTTATGTAAAAGGTGCAAATAATGCACCTTATTTTTGTTTATGAGGTGCAAGAAATGAATGAAAAGAAAAACAAGTATGAAAAGAGATTTCAATCTCAACAGAAAATGATTTCAAGGCTGTTGAAAGAAAATAAGAAATTAAAATTAGAACTTATAGAAAAAGATAAAATTATTGATTCGGTTACTCCTTTAAGAAATGAGTTAACTGAAAATGTTAATGAAGTAAAGAAAAATAAAAAAGAATTTCAAAAACTTATTTTAGAATTGAAAAAAATGAAGAGCATAGTTAATCAAGAAGTTTACAAAGGTAGATGGTGGTTGATTAAGTGGCTCATTAAATAGATAAATTTATAAAGAAAGGAGATGAATTAAGGCTATGAAAGCACATGACTTCGAATTTAATAACAAGCGATTGAGTGAATTTGGATGTGTTCTGTGTAACTTCGGTGGCTCAAAAGGGGTTGAAACCGTAACTGATGGTGCTCAAATAAGTTTTACTACTGTTTCAGTTATGGGTGGCTTAAAACATAATTTAGTATCAACCAGCTACGAAGACTGTTTAGAGACTACATTGCAGATATGCAAACATTCTTGCGACGGCGGTATTCAAGAGATAACGGCTGTTGAACACAGAAATCTGACTGCTTGGCTCTGTAGAAAGCAATTTCTTAAATTTAAAATATTAGATAAAGACAATATCGACCTTTATCACGAAGTTATTATTAGTGCGAGTAGAATAGAACTCGATGGAAAGCTTGTTGGCTTGGAACTTGAAATTCGGACTAATCGACCATTTGCCCTCAAAGAACCAAAAACAATTAATATTGTTTGTGAAGAAGGTAAAGAAGTTTATGGTTGGAAAAAATATCAAACCGACCCTGAGATTGTAATGTTGGGATATGTTACTTCAACCGATGAAAATGCCTATCCTCAGGGAAAAGTTGATGAGAACGATAATATTATCGAAGGCGCTCATACAGACGGATATCAATATGTGACTCTTGGCAAAGTTTACAAGACTTCTCTAAATGATACTTCTTATGAAGAAGGATATATTTATCCTCAAATGGAAATTGTGGTTAAGAAAGCTGGAAACTTAACAATTCATAATTCTATAGAAAATAGAGAAACTTATATAGCTAATTGTAAATCTAATGAAATTATAACTTTTGATTATCCTGTTATTCAGTCTTCTGATTCATCTCATAATATACAAAACGATTTTAACTGGACTTTCTTGAGGGTTGCGAATACTTATGATAATAGCAGAAATGATTTAGTAGTCTCTCTCCCCTGCTCTATCAAAATAAAGTATTCGCCCATTGTTAAAGTTGGACTATAAGGTGGTGACATTATGGCAATTAATCTTAAATTTGATTTAATGGGTAATCCAGAATCGCCCTCAATAGTTCTTGCAAATCGTAATGGAAATAAACTAGGACAATTAGATGTAAATGTCGAAAGCATTGATGGCAAAGACCTTCTTGAAACATCTGAATTTACATTTACATTAAATAAATATGTTGATGGTAAGCTTACGAATTTATGGGATAAGGTTGTAGACTTTAAACTTGTATACTGTCCAGAATGGGATTTGTGGTATGGTATCAAGGTTGAATTAGATGAAGCAACCGAAACTGTTAAAACGGTATTTTGTACTCAATTAGGTCAAGAGGAATTATCTCAGATAAGGGTATATAATACTGAGATTAATACTGAGGCAGATATTGCAAGAGATGATTATAAAATAAGTATTTTATATGATGAAGATAATCCTGATACTTCCATCTTGCATAGAGTAATGTCAAAGGCTCCCCACTATTCTATCGCCTATATAGATGAAAGTCTTAAAAGAATACAAAGAAGTTTCTCTTTTGACGATTCTTCTATCTGTGATGTCTTTGACGAGATTGAAGAAGAGGTTGGATGTTTAATCATCTACAACTCTAATTCCGATAAAAACGGAATGCCTAAAAGAGATATATCAATTTACGATTTATATCAGCATTGTGATGACTGTGGTTATCGTGAAGAGTTTATAGGTGACGAATGTCCAAAATGTCATAGCAAAAATATAATAGATGGCTATGGCGAAGATACTACAATTTTTGTGACAGCAGACGAACTTGCTACAGAGGGCATTCAGCTTGTTACCGATACAGATTCGGTTAAGAATTGTTTTAAACTTGAAGCTGGTGACGATTTAATGACGGCAACCATTCGCAACTGCAACCCAAATGGCTCTGATTATATTTGGTATTTTTCAGATGCAGTTAAGGAAGATATGTCAAAGGAATTGGTTGAAGCAATAGAAAGTTATGATAGCAAGTATAAAGAATATTATGATACCCATTCTTCAAACATAGATGCGAGTTTGGTGAGAAAATATAATGCTCTTGTAGAAAAATATAAAGAACATTATAATACCCCTTCTACTTGTATAAATTGTGATTATGAGGGTGAGTTTGAAAACGAGTGTCCTTTGTGTCATAGCGGCAATATTTTAAGTGGTAAAAGCTTGCAAACTATTGATGCGCCAATTACTGGTTATTCTGCTTTGATGAACGCATATTACAATACAATTGATTTGGCTTTATATCTTGAATCTGGTCTTATGCCAAATGTTGAAATGAGTGACACAAAGGCGGAAGAACAACTGAAGTTGTTGACCACTTCTTCCCTCTCCCCTGTTGCTGTAAATGTAGAAAAAATAGACAATGTATCTTTGGCGACTGCTAATAGTGCTGTATTATCTATGGCAAAAGTAATTGTTAGACCAACTTACAAGGTTGAAATAGCAAATTCTGCCCTGTCTGATAAAAATGTTTGGAGCGGTCAATTCGTAATCACTAATTATTCCGATGAAAATGACACGGCGACTGGCGGCGTTGTTAATGTAACAATTAACAATAACACAGAGGATTTTATAAAACAAAAAATAGAAAAAGCGTTAAACAAAGAAAATACAGATGATTTAAGTATATCTGGTTTGTTTGATGAAGAAAAATATGATTATGATGCTTTTTGTGCGGAATTAAAAAAATATGCATTAAATCCCTTGAAGAGTTTTTATGAAGCTTGCGATGCTTGTCTTAGTATTCTTACAGAACAAGGCGCTGGAGATAAAAATGAAAAATTAGACCTATATGAAAATTTATACGAGCCTTATTATAAAAGGTCTAAAGCTATTGTAAATGAGATAAAGATTAGAGAAGACGAAATTGCTGCAATTAAAGGTGTTTATGATGAAACTGATGAGAACAATAAAGTTTTAATCGCTGAAGGTTTGCAGACCAATATCGAAGACTGCCGAAAAGAAATTCAAGATGCTTTGAATTTTGAAGAGCATTTAGGTGAAAATTTATGGTTAGAACTTTGTGCTTATCGCAGAGAAGATAAGTATTCAAACAGCAATTATGTTTCTGATGGATTAAATAATGCAGAATTATTTGAAAGAGCATTAGAGTTTGTTGAAGTTGCAGAAAATGAAATTTTTAAATCTGCTGAATTACAGCATTCTATCTCTGCTACTTTAAACAATTTATTGGCTATTCCAAAATTTAAACCATTAGTTAAATATTTCAAGACTGGTAACTGGATAAGAGTTCAAGTTGATGACAGAATATTTAAATTAAGGTTGCTTGAATATGATTTTAGTTATAGTAATTTAGAAAGTATACCTGTTGAATTTTCAGATGTAACCAAAATCAAGAATGGTACAACTGATGTAAAAGATATTATTTCGCAAGCGGCTTCGATGGCTTCGTCTTATGATTCAGTTCAAAGACAAGCCAAAAAAGGAGATGTTGCGAGAAGCACTATTGACCAATGGTTAGTAGATGGATTAAATAGTGCAGATGTTCAAATAAAGAATAACAACAGTGAAGAAGTCCTTATTACCAAGAATGGACTGTTAGCTCGTTCTTATAGTGATATTACGGGCGAATATTCTCCTGAACAATTAAAGATAACCCATAATATAATGGCTTATACCGATGATAATTGGGAGACTGTTTCATCTGCTCTGGGCAAACATGAGTATCAGAAATGGACTAATAATCAATGGGTTACAGATACAGACTATGGTTTATCTTCTAAATTTGTAACAGCTGGTTATGTGACTGGCTCTCAGATAATTGGCGGAGAAGTTATATCTTCAAATTATAAAATAGAAGAAGAAAAAGGAACATATATCAATTTGCTTACGGGCGATTTTGAATTTGCTGGTGGCAAAATTTTTTATGACTCTAAAAAAAATGAACTCACATTAAGCGGTGTCACAATTCAATGGGATACTCTTACAGATAAGCCAACTATTGAAAATGTCGATGGAATGTCTAATATTATTAATGAAATGCATGATATTACAACTAATATTGGAACGATTGAACAGGGTTTACAGGCTACTACAATAAATGGTCAATATGTCATTTCGCCCAATATTGTAGGTGGATATTTAGATATTAAAAACACTGAAAAGAATACGGGGGTTGTTATAGACCCAAATCAACGGATATATGGCAATCAACATATTTTTAAGGTGTATAACGGTGATACAACTACAATCGGCTTAGATATTAATGGCAACGCTGAATTTAGCGGCACTATTACTGCTTCTGAAATTATTGGTAATAATATTGAAGGTGGCACTATTACTGGTGCTAAAATTATTGGTAATAATATTGAAGGTGGTACTATTACTGGTGCTGAAATTATTGGTGGCACTATTACTGCTGGAAACACTTTATATATTGGTTCGCAAAAAGACAAGGATGGTAATATTATTGCTAATAGTTATAGTGCTTGGATTGATGTAGATGGCGTGTTAAATACAAACGACGCTTATATTAATGGAACTATTACTGCTATTGACGGTGAAATTGGTGGATTTATCATTGAACCTACTGAAACGGCAAAAGATGGAACTATTTCTGGTGGATGGCTATATAGTGGCACACTTGGTAAAAATGACAGTATTTTTTTAAGTACAACCGATATGAATGGTGTAGATGGGTTCTTTGATGGCACAAACATAAATAATTGGAGGCTGACCGTTGGTGGTAATTTTGGTGTGACAAGCGGCGGTGCAGCATATGCAAAAAATGCCATTTTAAATGATTGTACTATTACAAGTGGTACTTTACAAATGGGTACTTATGACAACGGTTATTCTGTGTGGGTTTCAGCGGAAGAAGGTGTGTTGCATGCTTATGGCGCAAACATTAGTGGCACAATAAATGCTATTAATGGTGAAATAGGTGGCTTATCTATTGTGTCAAATGCCATTATTGGATACGACACAAATGAAGAAGTAGCGTGGACAATACAAAATGATGGTATGGAAATAAATTCAGATTCTGCGAAAATTAAAGTCGGAAATTTGTCTATATATAATGAGATTGAAGACAATGTGACATATACACATATAAACACGGTAGGCAGCTTAAAGATACAAGCGGCAAATGGTACATCTTTAGAATTGATGCCATATAATAATGATACGGCTCATCGAATGAATATATCGTTTTTTGTAAAACAAATGGGTGCAAGGAAATTTGGCATAATGGCAGAAGTGGACAAAGAGCCGCTTTATGACTTAGAAGTTAAGTTAGATGTAGCATTGTATTATAGGGGGACTTACAGTTCAGATGGCTCTGGTACAGGTGAAAGCATGGAGTTAACCGATAAAAAATATAAAACAGAAGGAACCGTTTCAATAATCATTAAAGCGGGTGAAGCAAAGGGCGAAGCAACATTTGAAAGTAATCTGACGCATGATGACTATGCGTTTTTTATGGTTATGCATAATGCCAAGCCAGTAGCAACCCTTTCAGATATTGAAGAGTATTGGTATGATGAGTTAGAGGAGTTAGGCGAAGAACCCCCTCTAAAGTTGAGCTATGATGAATATGCAAAGGTTGAAAATTATACACAAATAAAGGTGCAACATAGTTCGGCAAAAAATTTAATAATAGAAGGAAATTTAATTCCTCAGGCTCGCTCGGAAGATGATAGTATAGGATACAATCTTGGCGAGGGCGGTGATGATGGTAGAAGGTGGAATAGTATTTATGCTCGCAATACCACTATTTCGTCTTCTGATAGACAGTTGAAGAAAAATATTGAGACCGTATCTAATAATTATGAAAAGATTTTTGATGCCCTTCAACCAGTTTCATATAAATTTAAGGTTAGTAATAATGACCGTACCCATCTTGGATTTATTGCACAAGATGTCAAGGCTGCGGTTGAATCTGCGGGGCTAACAACACAAGATTTTGCAGGATATTGTGAGTGGAAAAAAGATGATGGTACAATCGGTTGTGGTTTGCGCTATGGTGAATTTGTTGCTTTAAATACACATGAGATACAAAGATTAAAAATTCGTGTCGCAGAACTTGAAGAAAAACTTAGAGCATTAGAATAAATGGAGGTAAAAGAAAAATGAATAAACCACTTACAATGGTTATAAAAGAAACTAAAAACAAATTAGCAAATATCTGTAATGAATCAGGACTCTCCCCTATTATCCTAGACTTGATTATAAAAGAGTTTTATTCCCAGATTCATTCTCTCGCAGAAAGACAGACCGTGGAAGAAGAAGCAACTTATGTAAAAATGCTTGAAGAGACTTCTAAGAAAACGGAAGTTGCAGATGAAAATGCAGATTAAAAAATAATTACTATGAATTCATAACAAAAACTAATTAAGATAGGTGGAATTTTTGTGGTAAAAATCGGACTTGATTGTGGACATTCTAAAAATACAAAAGGCAAACAGACACCTGATGGGATTAAAGAATGGGATTTAAATAACCAAGTTAGAAAACGCATAGTTAATATGCTTAAAGATTACGATGTGGAAATTATTCATACCGATAACAATGAAGGTTATACCGATGAAACTCTTTCTTCAAGATTAGCAAAATACAAAGCTGAAAAGGTTGAAGTATTTGTTTCGATTCATCATAATGCTTTTGGCGATGATTGGAATAATGCTACTGGTGTAGAAATATATGCAGATAAAAAGGCTACTTCCAAAGATATGAAACTCGCCAAATGCATTTATAACAGATTGGTTAAATATACTGGTCTTAAAGGCAGAGGTATTAAGAAAGAAAATTTTTATGTTATTAATCAGAATACTATCCCAGCTATTTTAGTTGAAGGCGGATTTATGACGAACAAGCAAGACTATAAAATTATCACTTCTGATGCTGGACAAACTGCTTATGCCAAAGCTGTTGCTGAAGGTCTTATTGAGTTTTTGAAATTAAAAAAGAAACCTCTCTCCCCCATTAAATCTCTTGATGATTGGGCAAAAGAGGTTATTGCTGGGGAACACGGCAATGGGCATACGAATAGAGAAAAATCTTTAAAAAAATCTGGATGTACTTATGCGTATGCCAAAGTGAGAACAAGAGTAAATGAACTCTTAAAATGAGCATTTTAAACTATTAAACTTATAAAATTTGAGGGAGAAGCGCATTCTCCCTCTCCTCTTTAAAGACATCTCATATTCCATAGATGTCTACTAAAAAATAATAATGAAAGGATGGTCGTGGATGTGAGATGGATAATGTAAAAGAATTGGCACAGATAGATTGGTGGTATGTAATTATTGCAGTACTACTTCTTCTTGTTTGTGTTAAATTTATTTGGTCTTTGTTTGATTGGTTGTTTGTTGAAAAACTTGGTATTGAAACTAAAAAAATGAAACAAAGACGACAAGAAAGTGAACAATTAAAAACCACTGCTGAATTAGCAAAAACAACTGCTGAAAATTTAGATAAACTTCAAAAAAGACATTGTAAAGATGAAGAAGAATTTAGAAATAATCTAAATAATTACATGAAAGAAAGTCGTGAAGACCGTAGGGCTTTACATGAAGAAATGAAAGCTTATTCTAATAATAGAATCAACGATAGAAAACAAAGTCTTGAAATTCAAAAAGAATTAAAGGATTCTATTGCCAGTAGAGACACACAAATTAATGCTTTAATTGATGCCAACAAGGAGACACTAGCGGCAAAAATTAATGAGAAATATAAATATTATATTTCAATTGGTGGTATTCCAGAAGATGAATATGATGAGTTTGTTGGATTGCATAAAGCTTATAAAGGTGTTGGAGGAAATTCGCATGGTGATGCTAAATTTGAATATTGCATTGAGCACCTTCCCATACTTCCTGTTGACATTAAATTAGTAATTAAACATAACAAAGATTAAACAACATTTAAGGTGGTGATTAGATATGGCGTTAAGAACTACTACAGATATAAATGTTGATTTTTATGATAAGAAATACATACTAATCAACGCCAAACAAAATGATAAGAATTCAAGATTTCTTTCGGTCACTTGCTATAATCATGGCGAACTTTATCCTATTAACTCTGGCGAACATTCAGCATATATTAGATATAAAAAAGCAGACGAACATAGTGTTTTCGATTTTTGCGAAATAAATAGCAAAGGTAAAATTATAGTTGAATTAACAGAGCAAATGCTTATTGTTGATGGAATTGGCTATGCTGACTTAGTAATAGTAAATAAAGGTGATGCAAAAGTTAATGCTGACACTGGTGAAATCACTGTAATAGAGGGTGGCTCAGTGTTGTCTACTATGACATTTTGCATTGATGTATCCGAAACTGCTGTTGTAAATTCAGAGATTGAGTCATCGTATGAATATCATGCTTTGTCTGAACTTTTAATAAAGGCAGAGGCTGATTATAATAGTGTGATTTTAGCATCTAAATCTTGGGCTGTTGGTGGTACTGATATAAGAGACGGCGAAGACACAGACAATGCTAAGTATTATGCTCAACAGTCTTCTAACAGCGCTAACAGTTCTGCTTTGAGTGCTACAAGCGCTTCTACAAGTGCAAGCAAAGCAAGAGAATATGAGGCTGGCGCTCTTGAAAGTGAGCAGAACGCTCAAACATATATGAACAATGCAAAAACATATATGGAGAATGCCAATACAAGTGCTATGGGCGCTGCGGCAAGTGCTACAGGAGCAGAGGCAAGCGAAATCGCTGCTGAAGGATATTCAATTGATGCACAACAGAGTATGAATTCTGCTGCTGGTAGTGCAACCTCTGCTAGTGAAAGCGCTACAGAAGCAAAGGGTTATCTTCAACAAACAGAAGCAGTTGCTAATGGCTTAAATGGCGCATTTTTGCCAAAGGGCACAATTACCTATGCAGAACTGATTGAATTAAAGAATAGTGGTGCGGTTGCTGCTGGGTATTTATACCACATTAGTGATGACTTTACTACTGATGAAAACTTTAGGGTGTCTGGGAAGATGTGTGGTGCTGGAACAAGCGTTTATTACACCGTTGATGACCAGTTTGATGTTTTTGTAGGTACTACCGTTGCTGGTGTTAAAGGCGAAAACGAAACAGAGTACAGAACTGGTATGGTCAATATAACTCTCGAAAATATAGGTGCTATACCAATGACAGATATAGCTACTGTTGATGAAATGAAAAATTATTTAGGTATATAAAGAAAGAGGTGATTTAGAAATGTACACAATTATTGTAGAAAATGATAACACGCTCTATGGTTCTTGCAAAACCAGAATTATGCAAAGAGAAAAATTATTTAATAAGGTATGGTTTCTAGTACCTCAATATTATAATGGATATGATATGTCGCAATGCACAGTTACAATGCGTTATCTGATGCCTATTAGTAAAGAGTTTAAAACAGAAACTTTGAAATTGTCAGATGAGCGATATAAGGATGATTATTTGAAATATGTGCTTCCCGTAGACACCAATTTAACAAAAGAATTTGGAGATGTCGAGTTGAATCTTACATTTACGATGTTGGATGTCGATAATAATGGGAAGGTTGTACAGCGTGTAAGAAAGACCGATAATCATATTTTAAAAATTACACCTATTCCTGATTGGGATTCTGTTATTCCCGATTCGGCTCTTTCTGCTTTGGATGAGAGGATTATCAAGCTCGACGCTCAAATGAGAGCACTCGACGAAAGAAATAAAGTTGTCGCTGATAGTAAGGCTGACAACATTAAATATAATGAATCTACTAATGAACTACAATTATTGTCTGGTGATAAAGAAATTGGCAATAAGGTAACATTAAAGACTGGTGACGCATCGCTTGACGATGGTGTTCCTGTCGTTGATTTTAATGTTGAATTCTAAAATAAAAATATAAATTAATTGAAAGGAGGATGATTTTATGAGTTTATCATTCGAAGACTCTCTTAAACAAAATGCTACGAACAATATAGCAAGTACAAAAAATGAAGATACTGTAGCACCTGCTGTAATGAGCGTAGATGAAATGAACATAGATAGTCCTTCAATTATGACACTTGATGCAATGCCTATGATGATGGCGGCTTATTCTGGCAATGATGGAAACTGGCAACAACATACTGATTATGTGCGTTATTCTAATTTTTCAGATGATAATATTTCTACTATTAACGATAAGAAAGATATATCTTTAAATGAAAAACAGTATAATATAACACAAGAAGAAAACTCTCAATATATACCATTTGAGATGCCAAGGTATTATGACGGTTTTGACTTGGTTAGCACTGTTATTTCTATTCATTACACGACAAAAAGTGGTAGACACGGTGGTTCTAAACCTGTCAATGTAACTTTTAATGACGAAAAGATTAGATTTGGTTGGTTGGTTGATGCAGGTGTTACACTTGATGCTGGTGCGGTTGAATTTGAAATTCACGCCAATGGTACTG
Source organism: Clostridia bacterium (assembly GCA_045128915.1). GTDB lineage: Bacteria > Bacillota > Clostridia > UBA1381 > UBA1381 > RGIG9115. The sequence goes on along the minus strand of JBGVIT010000033.1, from coordinate 126,071 downwards.
TTACAGGTAGCGATGGTGTCGCTAAAGCTTACACTTGGAAAAGTAAGCCTAATAAAAATTTAAATGTACTTCAATCATCGTGTGATTGCGAAGAAGTAATTAATAATATCGACGATTCTTGGATGCAGGAACTTGTTGCAGATATTGCAACAAAGGTTGCTGAAGAGATTAAAAATGTAGCTGTTGGCGAACAGGTTGCTGCTGCGGAAAAAGCTGCTGCGGAAGCCGAAGATTCGGCTAATATTGCAAAAGGATATGCCGAAACTGCATCTACTGCTGCTACTGAAGTTGTTAGACTTGCTTTAGAAGATTATGCCACAACTGATTATGTAGACGAAGCAATTAAGGGTGTAGATGTAACTGAGCAGTTAGCAAGTTATGTAAAAACATCTGATTTAGAAACTAATTACTATAATAAGACTGAAACAGAACAGAGGCTGACCACTGTTTTAGAAGATTATGCTACAAAAGATGATGTCTCTAATGCGATTACTGAGGCTGATATAACCAGCAAACTTGAGAATTATTACACTAAGACAGAAACTTATAGCAAAGAAGAAGTTGATAATGCTTTTAAAAATGTGAGCTTGGAAGGTTATGCTACTGAAAAATATGTAGATGACAAAGTATCCCCCCTCTCTTCTTCTATTACTACGAATGCAGAGAATATTTCTTCATTAAGCACAACCGTTGGTGATTTGCAGACTACTGTTAATTCTATAGATACCTCTCCTCGTCTTACTTATGATGTTGAATATAATGATGTTGAAAATCCTGATGTTGGTGAAAATGTATTTGTCTTCTACGAAATAGAAAACGAAGGCGAAGAGAATGAAAAGAAAGAAGCAAAAAAGAAATTTACTATCGTTGGTGGTAGTGGTGGTGGTACAAGTAGCTCTTTGAAGATTGGTTATGTAACCACTTCTCCCCTTGTTGTCACTACGAATGATAAGGCAATTATCAAATATACATTTTCTGGAACTGATTCTTCTGGTGATGCAGTAACTGAAGGAGCTGCTACTTGGAAGATTGCTGGTAGAGTAATTGCTACAAATACTGCTATTAATGGCGAAAATGAATTTGATGTTACTGATTATATTTCGGTAGGTACACAAAAAATTAACTTGTCTATTGTAGATGAAGCTGGCAGTTTGGTAACAAAAACTTGGACGGTACAAAAGATAGATGTAAGACTTGAATCCACTTTTAATGACAAATTAACTTATCCTATTGGTAAGATATCTTTTGATTATACTCCTTATGGTGCTATTTCTAAAGATATTCATTTCGTTCTTGATGGCAAGGATATTGGTAAGATTACCACCGCTTCTTCTGGTATTCCTATGGCGTATGAACTTCCTGTGCAAGAGCACGGTTCTCATTTGTTAGAGGTTTATATGACCGCTGAAATTAATGGTAATACCATTGAATCAAACCGTATTGTAAAGGATGTAATGTGGTATGATGGCGTTACCTCTCCTGTGATTAGTACGATATATCAAAATTTCACAGCAAGACAATACGATGCTACAAATATTGAATATACTATATATGACCCTTCAACAGAAACACCCACAATAGAAATTGCTGTTGATGGCGTAGTTGTGTCTACGCCTACATTGGAAAAAGCTACCAACATATATACATTTAAAACGGATATTGTCGGTGAGCATATTATTACAATTACTTGTGGTAAAACCGTAAAAACATTAAAGGCTAATATTGTAAAGATAGATATTGATATTGCACCTGTGACTGCTGGTTTAGCATTTGACTTTAATCCTTCTGGTAAGTCGAACAACGACAAGGATAGAGTTTGGTCTGATGGCACAGTTTCTATGTCCATATCTGATAACTTCGACTGGATAAATGGTGGTTATCAGTATGACGAGAATGGCGACCAATATTTTTGCATTAAAGCTGGCACTTCTGCAACCATTGATTATCAGTTGTTTGCAGATGACGCTAAGAAGAACGGTAAGGAAATGAAGTTGGTGTTTAAGACAACTAATGTTGCCAAACCCAATGCTACATTCCTGTCTTGTATGGACAATACAACGGATACCAACCATATTGGTATTGAAATGAGTGTCCACGAAGCATATATTTATGGTCAGGCTGGCAAGTTAGACCTTGCTTATTCCGAAGAGGATATTATTGAATTTGAATTTAATATCTCGAAAAACACGGAAGCAATTCCTATGGTAATGGGCTATGAGGATGGCGTGTCTACTCGTCCTATGGTCTATGATGATTCATATAACTTTACACAGAATACACCTAAAGTTATATCTTTAGGTTCTAATGATTGTGATTTACATATATATCGTTTCAAGGTTTATAACACCTCTCTTACTGACAGAGGTATTTTGAATAACTTTATTGCAGACGCTCGTAATGCGGAAGAAATGATTTCTCGTTATGATAGAAACCAAATTTATGACGAAAACCAAAAACTTGACCCAGATGTTCTTGCTGAGAAATGTCCTTGGTTGAGAGTGTATAAGATTTCTGCTCCCTACTTTACGAACAATAAGAGTGATAAAGTTCCTAATACTACTATTCAGCAGATTTATAAGGGTGGAGACCCTATACTTGATAACTGGACTGCTTACAATTCTATGCATAGCGGTCAAGGTACAAGTTCTAATAACTATGGTGCTGCTGGTCGAAACCTTGACTTTATTATGAATAAATCTGGTATTGACGGCGTTGACCCTTATTTCAAATTAGGTGACGGAACCGAAGTAGATAAGATTACCCTTACTCGCACCTCTGTTCCCGTTGCATATCTTAACGCTAAAGTGAATATTGCCTCGTCTAATAATATGACTAACGCAATGTTGGCTAATAGATATAATGAATTTAATCCTTATAATAGACCATTTGTTAGAGATGAAAGTGTAGATACGAGTTTTATTAAGGATACAATGGAGTTCTATAACTGTGTAATCTTTATTCAGGAAACAAACGAAGATTTGTCTACTCACAGAGAATTTGCTGATAAAGATTGGCATTTTTACGCAATTGGTAATATAGGTGACTCTAAAAAGACGGATAATACTCGTTTGACAGATATGGATGACAAATATGAGTGTTGTGTTGAAATTATGGATGTTGAGCTGCCCCTTTCTGATTTTCCTGCTGATACAATGTATAATGCAATGGGATATAAAGAAGATGAAACCACTCACGAAAAGAAATATATTTGGGCAAAGAACGAAAACCTTGGCATTCTTTATGAAAAGATTGATGGAGAGTATGTTCTTACTCAAGATACTGAAATTGACTTAACTAAGACTTATTATGTGGATATTCTCGAACACGACGACTTTAGCGAAGATTTCACTTATGGTTGGCGTTATCTTTATGAAGGCGACAACAAAGAGGAAAATACCGAAGCATTCAATTATTGTAAACAGAAGTGGATTGAACTTTATAGATTTATAACTACTTCTACCGATGAAGAGTTTAAGAATAGATTTGAAGAATATTTCGTAAAAGATTCGGCTCTTTATTATTACCTCTTTACTACAAGGTATTGTATGGTTGATAACAGAGCTAAGAACTCTTTCTGGCATTATAGTAAAACTGGCGAAGTTGACGCTCATGGCAATCCTATTAGAAAGTGGGATTTAAACTGGGGTTACGATATGGATACCAGCCTTGGAATTAATAACTATGGTAAACAAGCATACCGTTATGGTCTTGAAGATACCGATGTTGACGAAAAGGGTGAAGAAGTATTTAGAGAGTCTGATAGTACATTCTTCTGTCGCATAAGAGACCTCTTCCCTGTCGAACTCAAGGCAATGTACAATACTCTTGAATCTAAGAATGCTTGGCATGCCGAGAGCTTTATTAACAAGGCAGACGAATGGCAGAGCCAATTCCCTGAAGAATTATGGCGTGTAGATATTGAGAGAAAATATATTCGTACTTATAATTCTTCCTTTATTAATGGTAAAGGTGATGCCCAATTCCTTGTAAATATGGCGAATGGTAAAATGAAATACCATCGTAGACAATGGGAGCGTAGCCAAGAAAAATATATGGCTTCTAAATATCAGTCTTCCGTTGCTTCTGGCGACAACTCTGTATTTAGATGTAGCGTACCCAATGGTGATTTGGCAGTTCAACCTAATTACAGATTGAAACTCACGCCTTATGCGTATATGTATTTGAATGTTAAGTATGGTACACAAAATCCAATACAGTTGAGAGCCGAACCTAACAAGACATATGAGATACCGTTTGATGGTGAAAAAGCTGATATTGTAGATGTTTATAGTTCTTCTCTTATTCAAGACTTTGGTGATTTGTCAACTTGTTATGTAGCAACCGCTGATACAAGTAAGGCAAGCAAAGTTAAGAAATTAATCTTTGGCAATGCAACCGAAGGTTATGACAACCCTAATTTTACCACTCTTACAACTGGTGCTAACTATCTGTTGGAAGAGTTGAATATAGAAAATGTTTCTGGATTAACTCAATCTTTGAACTTGACTGCGTTAAATAACTTGAAAGAATTATATGCTCAAGGTTCTAATATTGGCGGTGTTACATTTGCTGACGGAGGCAAAATTGAAATTGCCGAATTACCTGCAATTGGTTCTCTTAGTATGAAAAACTTAATTTATCTTACCACTTTTGATGTTGTAGATTTTGGCAAGTTAACCAATTTGACAGTTGAAAATTGCAATACGGTTGACCTATTAACAATTCTTAATTCTGCACAAAATCTCAATCGTGTAAGAATTATTGGTGTTGATTGGACACTTGAAGACACCATTTTGTTAGAGCGCCTTTATAATATGGCTGGTATTGATAAGAATGGTTATAATGTTGATAAATCTATTTTGACTGGAAAAGTTCATGTTCCTGTAATTAGACAACAACAATTGCTTGATTATCAAACCACTTGGTCTGATTTGGAAATTGTAGCTGATACCATTATAGAGCAGTTTGCAGTAACCTTTATGAACGCCGATGGTAATGTCTTGGAAGTTCAATATGTTGATAAGGGTGAAGATGCTATTGACCCAACTACGAGAGAAAACAACCCTCTCTCTCCCACTATTGCAAGTACAGTTCAGTACGATTTTACATTTGCTGGGTGGGATTCTGCTTTGACAGATGTATTTAGCGAAAGAACAATTACCGCTACCTATACCGAATCGCTTAGAAGTTATACAATTAAGTATGTTTCTAAGGGTGTAACGATGCAAGAGTCCTCTGGTTTGTATGGTGAGAATGTGCCTTATGTTGGTATTGCTCCCACTTATACCGCCGAAGAGTCTGGCTATGTATACTATCTCTTTAATCGTTGGGATAAGAGCGGTTTTATTGATGGCGACAAAACTGTTAATGCTATATTTGATAAATTCACATATACGGCTACCGCTTTTGACGGAAAAGATTTGGCTGACCTCTCCCCTGTTGAGATTTATGCAATGAATAAACTTGGACTTGCGGATACCATTGTAACCGATAAAGACCCTTATACTATTGTTGTTGGTAATGATATTGATTATGATGATATTGAATCAAAATTATTAATTTCTGAAAAAACTTACTTCAATGGTAGGGACACCTATATAGACACGGGCATTAAATTGTTTGATGAGGACAAAGACTTTATTGTTGCTATAGATTATGAATTTTTGACTGGTTGCGAGTCTGGTGCAACGCTGGCTCAATGTTATCAAGGAAATACAAACCAAGGCTTTGATTTAACTTATAGTGGCAGCAATGCTCAGCTTGTTTGGGGTACATCTTCTGATAATGTTTCGAGCATCAATAAGCGTGAAATGATAATTCTTCGCCATAAAAAGGGTGATAATAATCTGACCGTTTATAAGTCAAATCTCGATGGTAATTCTGTTTTAACAACTGAATTAATTAAGAAACAAACAACAATTACCAACGCATCTTTAATTTTTGGAGCATCTAGTCCAGAAGAAGGTTATTATGAAAACTATGCGATTGGCAATATTAACTGGGCTAAGATTTGGTACAAAGATTTGGGTGACCAAGTTTGCAGAGATTTGGCAATGTGGACACATGAATCTATTACTTTGGAGGCTTGCGGATTTAGAAGATTCTATTTAATGGATGATTTAAATAATGTTACAAACCAAAGATGTTCATTTAGTTTGCTTGCCTCTCATTTGCTTGGCAGAACAAAGAAATGGAATGCGTCCAATACTAATGTTGGTGGTTGGGCTAATTCTGAATTAAATAGTTCGTTAAATACAAGGTTGTATAATGCTATGCCTACACAAATTAAATCACTTCTTAAACGAATGGCTGTGCGTTCTTCTGTTGGTAATATGTCTGAAGATATAAGCGCTTCTGGTTGTTACATTACAATTCCTGCTCTTATAGAACTTGATTCTGCGTATGGCAATACATCAATATACGGCAATGAAATTAATGCGGTTACTGGTGTGAATAAGACGGTTTCTTATTTGAGTGATAACGCTGCAAGAAAACGAGCATTCGATGGTGGAGATTATCATGGTTATTGGACTCGTTCACCGAATGTTTCTTATCAGAATTATATTTGGCGAATAGATGAAAATGGTGTTGCTCAAGGTATTACTAACGCATCGGGGCATAATGGTTCTCCTTTAGGCGTATTGATTGAAATATCGTTTTAAACTATAGAGGGTTTGGGGGCTACTCCCCACCCTCTTTTATTGTGAGGTAAAAAATATGTTTTACAAAGTAATGAAAAATAATAAAGTAATTGATGTTTTGGATAACCTCACTTATCTTAAGTGGCAGCCAAAACATAAAATTATGGTTTTAAGTGATATAAATGAAGCACAAGCAATCCTTTCTTCTGATAAAAATACCATTTGGCACGAGCGCACTTTATACAATATACCTGTTTCTGGATATGACACCGTTGATTTAATTGAAATTGATGAGTATGAATACAAGCAGTTGAAGATGTTGAACCTTTCTACGCCAGAGGCTATCATTGATGAATTTTTAGCTTCGCTCATTAACGAGGGGGTAATTTGATATGGAAAGACAGTTTGTTGAATCTATGAAGCGTTTGTACAAAGATGGAAAAGTTACAGAAGAAAAGATAGTGGAATTATATGTAGGTGGAAAAATAACTGAAAAAGAAAAAATGTATATCTTGGAAGTTAATCAGGTACTCTAATATCCTATTAGGGTTTTATATATATAAAATTTTATTAAAAGGAGGTAACGAGTATGGCTAATAAAGCAAAACATGCCTTTGGTATGTTGGAAAACATTGATGCAGCTTTGTCTAATGGTACCATTGATAATTATGATATTTTATTTGTCAAGGATGCTAATGGCAAGCCTTATGTGGGTTGGATTGACAAAGATGGTAACAAAGTAATTTGCGATGACTCCGCTGAGTTTGCAGAACTTAAAACTGTAATTGCTACCAAGGTTGATGCTGACGAAGTGGAGGCAAAATACGAAGAAGTCAAGTATGAGATTACTGATATTCCTGTTGGCACTCTTGTTAATGTGAATGAGCGAGAAATTAGAATTATGGCTCCTGCTGACACGGTTTGGACAAAACAAACTGTTGGCAAAGGCGGAGACGCTAATACTCATTATTTTACTCTGAAGACTTATGCGCCCGATGATGCCGTTGGTTATATTGAGCATTTGGGCGACCAAGTTGACGAAGAAATTCTCACCGATTTGAAGACTGATGCATTTGGACGCAGATATCAGCCCACTTGGTTGGGACTTGCAAAGTATAATGAGACTGATGATACTTGGACTTATTATGGTGCTAATTCCAATGCCGATAAATTTATAGGCTGGAATTATCGAATTGACTGGTATGATGCCGACAATAAGATGATTGCATCTGACAGCATTAGAATTAATTTGTCTAACGAAGATTGTCACTCTTCTATCAAACCTTATTATGGGGTTTCGGAAACAGAAGAAGTTGACACAAAAATTGAGACGGCAACTACAAATGCGGTAGAAACTGCAAATGCGTATACGGACGCACAGATTGAGGCTAAAATGGCTGAGATTGCTGAGGCGGCTTCGTATGAGATAGTTGAATTCTAAATTGTCCTAATGGTGGAGGTGTAATATGGCGGATACAACTAATACAAAAAGTGTCTTGTCCTTAGTCGCTACATCTTCTTCCAGAATAAGAGAGCTTGTTATAAAAGATGGTCAATTGATTTTTATTCAAGATTTGGGCAGAATTGCCTTTGACTATAAAGGTCAACGAGTCTTTTATAATCAGATTGTAGAATTAAATACAGAAGCAGATAGATTGGCATTAGACTCCCCCCTTTCTGGTTATTATTTTGTAATCGGAAGTGCTTGTTTGTGGTTTTACAAAGATGAGTGGATACAAATTACTGAAAAACCAGACGATGTTGTATTTATAGGGGTTGAGTTACCCGAATTAGGACAAGAAAATAAAATTTATGCAAACACCACAAGTGGCAATGAAAATATCTCTGTATGGGATGAAGAATTGGGTTGCTATGTGGTTGTTGCAGATAAAACTCAAGAAGTTTCTGAGAATGATATTTTGAGTTTATTTAATTAATTCTTATGGTTATATGATATTAAAATGATATCAATATGATATAAAATGAGAGTTTTAAGTAATGTTTATTATTTGATGTTAAATATTTATACTTAAATATTTTTGTTTAATATTTGAAAGTTTAATAATTATAATTTTTTATTTTAAAGGAGATTAAAACTTATGGCTAACACTAAAAAGTATGTTTCTTTGGATAAACTGGGTCTTTATGATACAAAGATTAAGGCTAAAATTAAGGCAGATGATGAGGCTGCTCTTGCCGCTGCTAAGGCATATGCTGATGGTCTTGCTACAAACTATGATGCTGCTGGTGCTGCTGCTACCGCAAAGTCTGAGGCAATTACTGCTGCCAACACTTATACCGACACTCAGGTAAATGCTCTTGCCGATGGTCAGGTTAAAACCAACAAAGAGGCAATTGCTGCAATCAAGGATGGCGCTACTATTGATAGCTTTGCAGATGTTGAGGCAGCACTTGATGGCAAACAGGCTGTTGGTGATTATGCTACCAAGACCGAGGCTCAGGGCTATGCAAACGCAAAGGACACTGCAATTCAGGCAGCTAAGGATGCGGCAGATGCAGCACAGGATACTGCCGATGCAAATGCACAGGCTATCGAAGCTATTAACAATACTGAGTCTGGTATTCTTGCACAGGCTAAGGGTCACACCAACACTGAAGTTGGCAAGGTTCAGACCGCAGTAGATACTCTTGCTGGCAAGGTTGGCACCGTTCCCGAAGGTTCTACCGTTATGGGCATTATCAATAACATTCAGGAAAATGCTTATGATGACACTGAGCTTTCTACTAAGATTGATACTGTTTCTGGTAAGGTAGATACTCTTGTAGGTGAAGACGCTAACAAGTCTGTTCGCACTATTGCAAACGAGGAGCTTGCAAAGCAGTTGATTGCTGAGGGTGCAGACGCTTCCCTTGACACTCTTACTGAGATTGCTGCTTGGATTCAAAGCCATCCCGATGACGCAGCTGCTATGAATGAAGCAATCGTTGCTCTTCAGAATAAGGTTGATACTGGCAATAAGACGGTTTCTGCTTATGTAACTGACGCTATCAATGCTCTTCAGATTGGTGATTATGCTAAGGCTGCCGACCTTGCTGCTCTTGCTGGAAGGGTTACAGCGCTCGAAACCGCTTCTGCAACTCACGCTACCAAGACCGAGGTTCAAGCTATTTCGGATTCTCTTACTGAGTACAAAGATGCTCACACTAACGATTATACCAATGCTCAGGTCGATGCCAAGATTAAGGCTGTTGCTGATGATGTAGCCGCTCTTAATGATACTTATGCTTCTGACGAGGAGCTTGCTGCCGCTGTCGAAGCTGAGGTAGCTCGTGCTAATGGTGCATATGCGGCTAAGTCTCTTGAGACTACTGTTGCCAATCATACTGCCGACACTGTTGCACATACTACCGCTGCTGAGAAGGAAGTATGGAATAAGGCTCTTCAGGCTTCCGATATTACTATTGGTTCTGCTAACGGTACTATTGCTGTAAAGGGTACAGATATTGCTGTTAAGGGTCTTGGCTCTGCTGCATTCACCGAGGCTAGTGCCTATGATGTTTCTGGTGCTGCTGCGGCTGTTCAGGGCAAGCTTGATGAAGAAGTGCTTCGTGCAAAGGCTGCTGAACAGGCAAACGCCGATGCAATTGCAGCGTTTGTTGAAGTAAGCGAAGCTGAGATTAACGCTCTCTTTGCGTAATTTACAATAATATAACCAATAAAGTTATAAAATAATAGAGAGGGTCTTTAACTAGACCCTCTTCTATTTTATATAAAAATAACCAAATAAAATGCGGATTTTAATAGTAATTATGCGTGATAGCTAGACGCATAATGAACAAGTCGCAACAAAGGGATTTTAGATATATCCCCTACTATTTATATATGATGTACAAATGTTTAAATTGTAAAACAATATATCTAATTCAAAGTTCTCTAACTCTCTTTAAAAGAAAGGAGAATAAAACATGGAAACAAAAAAATATACCAGTCTAAACGGATTAGAAATCTTTTTAGACAATCTAAGAGATTTATTTGCCACACAAGAATCTATTTTTAACATTGAAGAAGATACAAATCTTTATATATTAGATGTTGATTACTCTGCTTTAAAATTTGACACTTCGGAAATTGTTAGTTAAAGGAGTGATAGTTAGTGAGTACAAAAAAATATATAAGTGATAATGGATTATCATATTTTTTAAGCAAATTAAAAGAAACATTTGGAACAAAAGAAGCGGTAGACGCATCCAAAGAAATTTTAGATATTTATGTATTAAATATTGATTATACACAATTAGAATTCGACACAGATTCAATAGTTTCTGGTGGTTCTTCTGCTACATTGGGAGTAGGACAATTAGGAATTATGGTGTTAGGAAGTTTATAAGAAAGGAGAATAGATTGTTATGGCTTATATAAAACAAAATTTTAGCAATGGTGAAATTCTTACCGCAGAAAATTTAAACTTGATGGAAGATGGGATTATTGCTAAGCAAGACATCGAGAATTTAACAACGGTTCTTGATGAAAACTCAGATGACACACATTATCCATCGGCAAAAGCGACATATGATTTGTTTAAGCAGAATAAAACTTCGACATCTGCGGGCGATGGAGAAAATGCTATTGTACAATCTGATAATGAAGCTTTGGGCGACTACTCAATAGCTTTAGGAAAAAATAATAAAACTTTATCTGATTATTCAATGTGCGAAGGATTATTAAACATTTCTGGAGCTAAGCTTAATACCCCTGTCGAGTGTAATGTATTAGATAGTGTATTAGATTCTGAAACTAGTTGTGCAAAAATTACCGTTGAAGGATTGTCTTCAGATGCATTAAGTATCGAAGACCATGTTATAATATTTGCCTCTAATTTTTATTTTAGTTGCAAAGTCATGAACATAGTTACAGAAAATTCCAATACAATAATTCATGTTCTTAACCATAATGTATCTGGTTCAATAAGTTCTCTCACAGATAAGAGTACGGTTAAAATATATAAGGTTGATGAGACTAATACTTCTGATAGTTGCCATACTGAACATCTTGAAGGAGCCTACAACATTTCCGCTGCAACTGGAGATGGAGTTAATAGTTCAAGGGTGACTCATATAGAGGGTCATACAAATATATCATTTGGTCAATATAATCATTTAGAAGGTGTACGAAACAAAGCTTTAAATCAGACCGAGTTTACCCATATTGAAGGTCGTATGAATACGGCTGATGGAGAAAATAGCAAAGTTTTAGCTTCGCATATTAGAGGAGAAAGGAATATTGTTAAGAAATCTTCTTATACAACTGTAGGAGGATATGCCAATGATGTAACTTCTTCTACTTATTCAACAATTAATGGATTTAAAAATACTGTTAGCAATTCTCCTAATAGTTTCGTTAATGGTAATCAGATTAAAGCATTTGATGTAAGCGATGCGTTGATTCAAGGTTCTAACTTAATTGCTGAAAAAGATAATAAAGTTGTTCTTGGAGAATTTAATGAAGCTAATTCTGATTCATTGTTAATTGTTGGAAATGGTACTTCAGAAGAAAATAGAAAAAATGCTTTAGAGATAACTGGCGAAGGCGATTTAAAATACTTAGATAAAAATAAAAATCTGGTTAGTTTGAACAAAAAGCTTGATGATATCAAACTTAACAACTTATTAGCTAGTAAACAACTTGTTGATAGTCATGAATACGAAGGTAAATTTATTAATCCTGATATAGGATTACTTTATATAAAAGATGCTACTAATGTATCAAAAATATCGACATATTCTAGAAATATATTGGATAAAGATTATTACTACAAAAGTATTATTGGTGGTAAGACTGGAATTGACTTCGTTAGTAATGATTTAGGCGAAATCACAATAAAAGGACAATATACAGGCAATATATGGGCGCAGTTTGTTATGTATAACACTGATAAGCCATTTTATTTTGAATCTGGAGTAACCTATATATTAGGTAGAGAATGTACAGACAGTAGTATAGAGTTTAGAATAACTTACTATAATGAAAATGGAACTATGGTAAAAGTCAATTCTTTTGGAACTGACAAAGAAATAACTTGGAGCGAAAATTATACTTTTAACTCAATAATGATTCAAGCGGCGAAACAAGATTATAATACTGAAGTTCTTGTAAGACCTTATATTTATGTAAAAGGAAAAGAATTAGATTCTTGGGAACCTTCTGTTGTTGAAACATTTAATTTAAATGAAACAAATCTTATAGATACAACTAATAATAATGATGGTCAGATTATTTTACATAAAGAAAACGAAGAACTTCAATGCTCTTTAACAATTGATACTTATGCAGAGAGAAATCTAGCAGATATGGAGCATGTCGAGGATGTTGCTGAAAGAGTTGCCGAACTAGAGTCATCTAAAGTCGATAAAAACACTGACACAAACAGAATATATGCTACTGGCGGTAGTGGAGAACCTAAAATGCTCTATTGGTCTGAATCTCCATTAAAAAGTGGCATAGTTAGAAGAACTCCTAACATGCAAATTCGACTCCCTTTAATTCCTGATAATGATAGTGAAGCAACTTCTAAAAAGTATGTTGATTCGCTTAATTCTGCCCTTGCCGAAAGAGTCACCGAATTAGAGTCATTAACACTCACCTTTACCGAGGACACCTCAACCGCATACGAAAAAGCCGTACCTGCGGAAGTGGGTAGATATGCACTTGTCAAAATGATAGGCGGTGCTACTGAAAAGGTAGTTGTGGGTAAAAACATTTTAAATCCTAAAGATATAGAACTAGATACTAACTTTTGCAAAGATATAACTTACAATTCTGACGGTAGCATTAGTTTTGTTGTGTCAGCAGAGGATATTAGTACAGGTCTAGATATGGAGACAAACTTAACTAAGTTAGGGTTTACAGATGGTAAATATTATGTTTATGTAGATGCTCAATCTAACTGCCGTATCAGAACTGAATTTTATCCCCCCGCTTTAAGTATTTACATATGGGATTCGGAATCATCGGGAGTAGATGCTGAAGTAACACTTAAAATAATGATATGGAAATACGAGGATAGCGATACTGTTGAATTTACCGAAGCTCCCGAGGGAACTGTTTTCGAGCCTTACACTTTAGGTTTCCAAGATGCCGAGGTCGAGAGGATTGAGAGCAGAAGTAAAAACCTTGCTAATCCCGAAGATATACCGCCTTTTAGATATTACGGTACTGAGGAATTTGTTTCACCCACAGTCAACGCAGACGGCTCAATATCCTTTACTCTTTCTTCTGAAATACATATAGGAGCAGAGTGTTGGACGAACTTTGGATTAAGCGCAGGAAAGTATTATTACTTGCTAGAGGGGGTAGATGGTGTTACTAATTTCTTCGACTCTCTTAACATTATGTGTGATATACCGTATAGCATAGTCCAAGGTGAATATGTTTATCCCGATGAATATACTTTCAATGTAAAGGTAATGGTTTACAAATACGAGGATAGCGATACTGTTGAATTTACCGAAGCTCCCGAGGGAACTGTTTTCGAGCCTTACAAAGACGGTGACTCAATCGAAATTCCCTTTGAAGCAATCAAAGCAAAAATTGACGGTTTCGGCAAAATGGTAAATGACACCTATTATGACTATATCGAGTTTGTTGACGATAAGGTGTTCGGCTATAAAGTTGCTGACGAGATAGTGCTGAATGGTACGGAAGACGGTTGGGTAAAATATTCAACATCACAGACACCGTATTTCTATATACCATCATTTCTTCCTAACTTCGTACCTGCTGCGTGCACAAGTGATTTGTATGACCAAACTAAAGTTTCTGTCACTAACACAAACATAGGTATAAACACAGGAACGGTAGGCGGAGTAACGGGTACGGTTGTAGTTCGTCCACCGAATTACGCAGAGTTAACTGTTGAGGGCTTCAAAGCACAGCTTGCAGAAAGACCTATAACTCTTAGGTATGCATTTGCAACTCCCGAAGTCACAGATATAACCGACCTTTTCACCGAGGACAACACAATTGAGGTACAACAGGGCGGTACGATTACACCTGTCAATAAACAGAAAATGCCTGTTCCGAGCAATATCGTATACATCACTAGAAAGGGGTAAACGCTATGACAAAACAAGAAAAAAATAAACTTGCACAACTATGCGGATATTCCGAAGATAGATATACCGATATAGTTAAGGAAGATATAAAAAAGGAATATATACTTGAAGATGAGATAGCAATTTTGCGTAAATCAATATCTTATCTTTTTGAACTTATATCTAAATTGCATGATGGCGAGATAGATAATGCTGAGTTTGCGGAGTATCATGCATTTGTTGAACAAATAAAAGCCAATGCAAAAAAAGATATTGGTTAAGTTATAGTTATAATAATAAAATAATTAACAAGCAGACACGACCCTTGCACAAAACACAAGGGTCGTATTTTATATAAATGAAATGAGGTGTAAAAATTAATGACAATTTTAGAAGCCTTAGTTAAATTAAGAGATGATATCAAATTATGGTGCACAAATAATTTTAATAAAAAATTAAATAAAAATTTAGGTACTAAACAAGCTGACAAGTTTTTAGTAACTAATGAAAGTGGAGAAATTACAACTGCGGATATTGTTACTACGACAGATGAACTTAATTATGTTTCTGGTGTTACATCGAATATCCAAGAGCAATTAGATAATATTAACGAAAAAAAAGCAGACACATCTCATACTCATAATATTGAAGACATAAATGAATTGCAGCTTAAATTAGACATACTTAATGAGAATATTTCGGAAAAGGTTGATACAGAGCATGTGCACGAGATTGCAGATATAAATGAATTGCAATCCACATTAGATGTGCTTAATGAAAATATTTCTAATAAAGCCGACGCTTCTCATATCCATTCCATATCTGATGTAACTAATCTTCAATCTTCATTAGATGAAAAGATTCCTATAAGCAGAACTATCAATGGCAAACCGTTGTCTTCTGATGTTTCTCTTGTTGCTTCTGATGTGGGTGCAGATGTTGAGGGTAGTGCAAACTCTGCTTTGGAAGCGGCTAAAAGTTATGCAGATGATTTAGCTAGTGGTAAATCCAATGTGGGTCATTCTCATGATGAGTTATATTACACAGAAGGTGAAATTGATACAAAAGTTTCTGAAATAAATACATCTATTGAAAACATAATAAATGGAACCACTGTAGTGGCAAAAGCAACTCACGCTTCTGATGCTGATAGTGCGATAATAGCAAACTCTGCCACGAGTGCAACCCAAGATGCGAGTGGTAATATAATTACAACAACATATGAAACCAAAGATGAAGCGTCTGCAAAATTGACAGAAGCTAAATCTTATGCCGATGGTATTAAGAATGATTTATTAAACAATGCTGGAGAAGCTTACGACACTCTTAAAGAGTTGGGTGATTTAATTGATGATAATACCGATGCAATTGAAGCCCTTGAGATTGTTGCTACTGGAAAGGCGAATGCAGTTCATTCTCATGATGCCTCCGATATTACAAGTGGAACATTGTCTTCCGATATATTACCCGTGGTACCAGTCTCAAAAGGCGGAACGGGGGCAGACACTCTTGATGGAGCAAAAACCAATCTTGGAATTGTAAATATCGAAGCAATCCTTAAAATACTTATGGGTAATAGCACATGGGGTTTAACTTATGAACTTAGGGGAATTAATTATATTTTCTGTACAGGAATAGGAACTGCAACCGAAACAGATATAAAGATTGCTTCGAATATTGCGGGAACTAGTGTTACAAACATTGGCAATCTTGCGTTTCAAAATTGCACAAGCCTTACAAGCGTTACTATTCCGAACAGTGTAACAAAAATCGGCTCTTATGCGTTCTCTGGTTGTACAAGTCTCACGAGCGTGACAATTCCTGATAGCGTTACTTATATCAGTAATGATGTGTTCAATTATTGCACAAGCCTTACTAGCGTAACGCTTTCCGACAATATTACTGAAATCGTTAGTGGCTTGTTCCGTAATTGTTCTAGCCTTACGAGTATAAATATTCCTGATGGTGTAACAAAAATCGGCTCTTATGCGTTCTTTGGTTGTACAAGTCTCACGAGCGTAACTATTCCTGATAGCGTGACAACTATCATTAATGGTGCATTTGAAGATTGCACAAATCTTACCGACATATACTATACAGGTACGGAAGAACAGTGGGTTGCGATTAGTATAGGAGATTCAAATAATGAAGCTTTAATAAACGCAACAATCCATTATAATACTGCTACAGTATAAAGATAAAAATATTCTTATAAATAAAATTATATAAAATCATTTTTTAATTCCTAAAGAAAGGAGAAAATTAGAAAATGGCAAAAAAGAAATATATAAGTCTTAGTAATTTGACAAGTTTCTTTAATAATTTAAAAAATTTATTTGCTACCAAAACAGATGTTGAAGCAAAGTCAGATAAATCTCATACCCATTCTATTTCTGATGTAACAAATTTACAAACGACATTAAATGGCAAGGCAAATTCATCTCATGGTACGCATGTTACTTTTTCTACTACTTCTCCTGCAATGGATGGCACTGCTTCGGTGGGCAGTGCCACTACTGTTGCAAGAAGTGACCACAAACATCCCACCGACACTTCGAGAGCGTCACAAACGAGTTTAGATGCGCTTGAAGATGTTGTTGCTGGTAAAGCTAACTCAAGTCATACTCATATAATCTCAAATATAACTAATTTGCAGTCCACTTTAGATAGCAAGGCATCTTCGGGTCATACGCATTCTATTGCAAATGTATCTGGACTTCAAAGTGCTTTAGATGAATTTAAAGTCATTACATCAGAAGAGGTTCAAAGTCTTTTCAGTTAAATTATACAAATAATAAATTAAAATATTTATCGGAGTAAAATGAATGAAAAATTATAAAATGTACAAACAAATATTTTCACTTAAGCTTGCTGGTTATCTTATGATGAGTGGATTTCCAATAAAAAGGATTCATCATAATTTAAAGGTAAAAAATAAGAATGTTTATCTTTTTGAAGACACTCTTGAACTTATGCAAGCAATGTTGAAATATAAAGAAGTTATAGCAGACAAAGGAGAACATTATGCCAATTTTAACAAAAGAAGTTGAAGTGAAGCTTAGTTCATATATTGTTGAATATTATAAATCTTTAGGATACGAAATTCCAATGAAAAAAGCATCCAAGAGTTACTATGACAAAACTAAAAAAGAATTTGTTTATGATACAAACAAAACAATTATAGTAAAAATTGAAGATTTGCATATTCATAGCAATATTTTTGTAGAAGTTTTATGTGATATGTGTCAGAAAAATATATCGTTAATTAAATATAATGATTATAATAAGTGCATAAAAAACAGTGGAAGTCATGTTTGCAAAGAGTGTTGGAATAAAAAGGTGATGCAAACAAATGAAAAAAGGTATGGTCATAAATTTGTCTTACAAAATGAAACAATAAAAGAAAAAATGTTTTCAACAAATATAGAGCGATACGGTGTTAAAAGCTACGGACAGACGAAAGAATGTTGTGAGAAAATTAAACAAACATGTTTAGAAAAATATGGGGTTGAACATATTGCTCATAGCCCAGAAATTAAAAGAAAAAAATGTAATACATTATATAAAAATGGTGCTATTTCAACTAGTAAGCAACAATATTACATTTTTAATTTATATAATCAAAATAAACAATGTTTTCTTAATTATCCAATTTCATGTTACAATGTAGATATTTGTTTTCCAGAAGAAAGATTGACGATTGAGTATAATGGTGGTTTTCACAATGGTCAAGTTAAATTAGGACAGTATACACAAGAAGATTTTGATAACAAAGAAATCATTCGTAATAATATTATCAAAAGAGAAGGTTATAAACAAATGAGAATAATATCATCAAAAGACTTTCTTTCTTCTGACAAAATCCTATTACAAATGTTGTCGTTGGCAAAAGAATATTTTAATACAACTTCTCATAGTTGGATAAATTTTGATATTGATAATTCAAAAATGATAAATGCAGAAAACAAGAATGTTGGTGGTATATACTTTGATTATGGACAATTACGAAAAATCAAATAACTTGCATAAATTAATAGTTTAATTATAAGAATTAAATATATAAAAAATATAAAACTTGAAAGGAGGATTCTAAGATGGCTAAAAAAGTTTTTACAGATGAAAGTTTAGAAACTTTTGTGGATGAAATTAAAACATATGTTAATAACGCCGTTGATAAAAAGGCTAATACTTCACATTCTCACGCCATTTCTGAAGTAACTAATTTACAAACCTCATTAGATTCAAAACAAGCAACAATAACAGGCGGAGCCTCTACCATTACATCCTCTAATTTAACAGCAAGCAGAGCATTGGTTTCTAATAGTTCTGGGAAAGTTGCTGTTAGTGATATTACTTCTACTGAACTTGGATATCTTGATGGAACCAAGTCCAACATTCAAGAACAATTAGACGGCAAAGCTGCAAGTGGTCATACACACAATTATGCTGGCTCGTCCTCTGCTGGCGGAGCAGCAACAAGTGCCGATAAATTAAATACAAATGCTGGTTCTGCTACACAACCTGTTTATTTTTCAAATGGTGTTCCTGTAGCTACTACATATACTTTAGGAAAATCTGTTCCCAGTAATGCGGTATTTACTGATACTCATTATTCAAGCAAAAATGTGGTTGGTGCGACCAATGCAACCTCAAATACTGCAACCGCTTTAACAAATGGGAATGTTTATATAAATAGTGTTGAAAACGGTGCTGTCACCTCTTCTCATAAGATTAGTGGTGCTGGTGCTACAACGGTTACAACAGATACGAGTGGTAATATAGTTATTTCTTCGACAGATAATAATACAACCTATTCTGCTGCTGGTTCGGCATTAGGATTGGTTAAATCTGGTGGAGATGTAACTATTTCCAGTGGTGTGATTACAGTTAATGACGATTCTCACAATCATACGATTGCTAATATAGATAATTTACAAACTTCATTAGATGCAAAACAAGCAACCGTTACAGGCGGTGCCTCTACTATTACTTCTTCTAATTTGACCACTAATAGAGCATTGGTGTCTGATAGTTCTGGTAAGGTTGCAGTTTCTGCCGTAACAAGCACGGAGCTTGGTTATTTGGATGGTGTAACATCAAATGTTCAGACGCAATTAGACGGAAAGGCAGCTTCGAGTCACGGCAATCATGTTCCTGCTACTCAAACTGCTAACAATGCAAAGTTTCTTCGCAATGATAATACATGGCAAACGG
Organism: Clostridia bacterium; assembly: GCA_045128915.1. Classification (GTDB taxonomy): domain Bacteria; phylum Bacillota; class Clostridia; order UBA1381; family UBA1381; genus RGIG9115. The sequence goes on along the minus strand of JBGVIT010000033.1, from coordinate 106,164 downwards.
TTACACCCGCAAATATTGGAGCGGCTACTTCTGGTCATACACATATTAATTTAAGTGGCTGGTCTGATACAAGAAATGTAAATACAACACCAAATGATTATAACTCTAAATTTACAGTTTCTGGATTAAAATCGAACTCATCTATTGGTCTTTCAAACGGTGGTACATATTCTGGTGTGGTAGGATTTCGTTCATGGAGCGATTCTTCTGGCGGCGATTCACAAGAAATCGCTTTTGCTGCCAATGGTAATTTATATAGAAGACATGGTGCTACTACTGAATGGGGAGATTGGCTTCAATTTATAGATAGTGGAAATATTGGTTCTCAATCTGTAGCCTCTGCAACAAAAGCCACTCAAGATGCAAGCGGAAATGTTATTGCTTCTACATATGAAACTAAAGCTAATGCATCGTCTAAATTGACAGAAGCTAAAACTTATACAGATACTGTTGCAAGTGGCAAAGCTAATACTTCTCATACGCACAGTTACGCAGGTTCTTCTTCGGTTGGAGGTTCTGCTACGAGTGCTGTTAAGTTAGATACAAGTACGGCTGGCGATGCCAATACTCCTGTTTATTTTTCGGGTGGTAAACCAGTTGCTTGCACCTCTCTTGATTTGAATACGAGTGGAAGCTCTGCAAGTTGTACTGGCAATTCGGCTACTGCTACAAAATTACAAACAGCAAGGACTATTGGATTAGGTACTGGTGTAACTGGTACAGCAACAAGCTTTAATGGTACTGGTAATATTACAATTCCAGTAACAGATGTTAAAGAGTCTTATTTGTCTTGGGGTGGAAAAAATTTAGTAGGCTCTGTTTCTCCTATTGGCGCCGCACTTTCAACTGAGCATAGTGCAAATAGACTCGCATATTTAAATCCTGCCGCCATTACGGTTGAATACTCTAATGACGCTGGTTCTACTTGGACTGATAGCGGTCTTGCCAATTCTGCAAAAATCAATTTTGTAACTACATCTAATGGAATAAGTGTGGGTTCTAATTCAACAGTAACCACAAGTCACAGAACAAGAGTAACCCTTACTGCTCAAAACGGTACTACTGGCTATGTTTATACAAGACCTCGCAAGATGTTAATAAATGTTTCTACCGCTGGACACGGATTGACAGTGACAATAGAAGCTAAAACTGGTGCAAGTGGTGCAAGTTGGACGACACTTGGCACATATGAACTTAATGGTTGGTCTGGTTGGAATGATATCCCAATGAGTATTAGTACTTTTGGCGGCGGTACCAATCAAACAGGAAACTATTGGTATATGAGACTTACATTTGCGAATACTTCGGTTAGTTCATCTTATACTACCACTAAATCCTCAATAATTGGTTTAAGATTGTTTGGTGATACTTGTTGGACTCGCACAAGCAATATGGGCGAAACAGGTCATTTATATTCATATGATGCTTCGCAGAATGCAACATTCCCTGCAAATATAAGTGCTCCAACATTCTCAGGTAGTGGCGTGGCTACTCTTGCAGAAGTAAAGACATATTTAGGTATATAAGGAGGATGATAGATTATGGCTGAAGTAAAAGCAAAAGTTGTTACAGTCGAATCTTTAGCGGCTGTACATACACACAATCAAGAAACATATATGACAAAATCTGACCCTGCTGGCGTAGGCACTCTAACTATGACTGGTGGCGGTAATTTTTCAGGAGTTGTTGATGTTGGCTCTTTGAAGATAGGTGATGCAACACTTGAATATGATTCGTCAGATGGTGTCTTAAAGATTGTATTCTCTTAATATTTGGAGGTGAAAAATAATGGCAGCACCAAGCGGAATTGTTTGGGGTTCTATTGTTGGTGGTTATGGACGAATAGGAATCTATGTAAAACTAACCAATACGAACACACAAACGACAAGACATACGGAAGTATGGTTTTGGAGTAAGTATACAGTAGACGACTCTGCAAACACACTGTATTACAATGACAATGCATCAAGTGCAACGACATCTGTTGGCAGCGTTAATATTAACACAACTGTGGCTTCTGGTAGTGGTTGGTCTACTTCTAACCAAGTAAAATTAAAAGAATACGATACTACATTTACAAGGGGAACAAGTTCTTCTAAACGATATGTTGCAGCAAAACTTGCAAATATTGATAGAGTTGGCGGTACAATGACCGTTAGTACAAGTTATACTATTCCCGCTTTAACAAAATATACGGTTTCATATAACGCTAATGGTGGTAGTGGAGCACCCTCTTCTCAATCGAAATATTATGGAAAGACACTTACACTTTCAAGTACTAAGCCTACTCGCACTGGATATGCATTTAAAGGTTGGGCTACATCAGCAAGTGGTAGTGTTGCATATGCTTCAGGAGCAAGCTATACAGCCAATGCATCCGTTACTTTGTATGCGGTATGGCAAGCAAACACATATACAATTAAATATAATGCCAATGGCGGCACAGGAGCACCATCTAATCAAACTAAAACTCACGGTGTAACATTGACATTATCATCTACAAAGCCTACAAGAGCTTCTATTAATGACGATGGCGTAACTACAACATATACATTCAAAGGTTGGGCAACTTCTTCGACAGCAACTACCGTCGCTTACACGGCTGGTGCTAAATATACGGCAAATGCGTCCATTACTTTGTATGCAGTATGGAGTACAACGACTACTGTTACTCAATATGATGTTACATATAACACAAATGGCGGTTCTGGCGTAAGCTCACAGATTAAGAAAAAAGGAACTGCTCTTACTTTAAGAAGCACAGTTCCTACCAAGAACGGATACACATTTAAGGGTTGGGGCTTATCTGAAGATACTACGACAGTTAGTTACACGGCTGGAGCAAGTTATACAACGGACGCTGACATTGTTTTATATGCAGTTTGGACACCTTGGACGCATACCGTACAATTTAATTTAAATGGCGGTTCTGGCACAGCTCCATCAAGTTTTACTAAAACAACGGATGTTGATGTGGTAATTCAAGAAGGAACAGTCTCAAAACCATCTTGTGTATTTAAGTGTTGGTCTACTAGTGCAAGTGGTTCAAGCGGAAAAAGTTATTATGTTGGAGATGCTTATACGCATACAAAAAATGGTGGAACAGTAACATTGTATGCTATTTGGAAAGAAAAAAAGATACTGATATATAAAACAACAAAGAATTGTGAAGCAGTAGAATTTATAGAAAGCGATGAAATCATCGGTTTTGAAGATACTGGTACAGTATATGCATCAAAATTTATAGAAGATAATAACTTGGTTTTAAGTAATTCAAGCTTTCATTTTGGAGAAATAATCGAAAGGTAAAGAAGGTGATTTCATGGCACAATTAAAAGATACGGTAATTAATGGTGATTTAGCAGTTTCTAATGATATTATTTTGCAAACTAATAATACATGCTTGTATGGCATTCACCCATCAACAGGTGAAAGACATCAAATGATTTATATGAGTAGCAATGGCAATACCGTTGTTGGCTCTGGAGGATATAGCAATGCAAATGGAAACACTCATATCTACGGTAAGGATGTCTATCATTATGTAGCATCTGCTGGTAATGTACATTATAAACCATATTATTCTGCTGGCGATAGCATATCAATGATTCTATATACGGCAGGATTTGTAACGAGTGGTGGTGCATCCATTAGATTTCTTGTTCCTCTCTCTAAGCCTATTATCGGCAATCCAACTATTACAATTACGAGTGATGCTGGATTAACGCTTAGACAAGGTACAAAGTATACTCACGGTTCTGGCGCTTCTACATCTGTTAAACCAAGTAAATACGAGACAATTGGATATACAGATGGAAATACAAACTCTAATGGATTTGCCATCGTTGCAACTATGAGTGATACAACCAATGTTACAAACAATGACACTCTGGGTGTTTATTGGAGTGGCACAATTACATTCTCATAAAGAAAGGTGAAAAAAATATGGCATTATACAAAGAAATTAGACAAAACGATGGCGTAAGAACTACTTATCATAGAATTATGTTTTTGCAGCAAACTGTAAATAAGCAAAACTCTATTGCCGTTTTATCGTATACAGACGAAGAGGCAAGAAAGTTTGAACAAGATAGTGAATATCGTCCTTATCGTCAAAGTGTTACATATGAGGTTGATTACGACCCTACTATGACAATTGAAAAGGCTTATGAATATCTGAAGACATTGGATGAATTTTCTGGCGCTGAAGATATTTAAGTAATATATAAGAAATAAAATTATATAAATAAAAAAGGAAATCCTATTTTTAGGGTTTCCTTTTTTTTACGATTTTTGGTTGTAGGGTTCGTACAGTACAGCAGTTCCTTGATTTATTACAAGCATATTAAATCATTTTTGTTCTACTTTGTCAAACCCATTTTCGCTAAATTTTCTTGCTAAAAATTCTGCAAGGATTTTATATGTATTCGTTTGTTCAGCTTCTAAAAGTTTAACTGTTACCTTTCGTTTTTCCTTCATACTATCACTCCTATTTTGTATAACCTTATTAGTTATTGTTTTATATGAATTCAACCTCTCCCCTACCTCTTCTCTCCCCCACTCTCAACACAATTTTATTATATAAATTTATTTCTTATTGGTCAATAAGACACGGGAAAATAGAATCATTTTATTTCACTTATTCTGATTATTGTGTTAGTATTAGATTAAGGAGGTGGTGTATTCGTATGGATACAACTAAAAAGGTTATAGGAAAAGAGGTGGTGTAATTCATTTTATAGTATAGGAAACACCGCTTAAAAATGACATTTTAAATGGAGTGATTGTATGGCACCAAAAGCAGATGCAACGAGGTTAGGTTCAAGAATAGGAATATACGGAAGGTATTCAGATTCAAATCAAGATGATGGGTTTTCAATAGAATACCAGTTGTCTGAATGCACAGATTATATGAACAAACATGGTATGGAATTGCACAAAACTTATATTGACCAAGCCGTAACAGGAACAAAGGTTGCTGGTCGTGATGCTTTTCACGAATTAGTACACGATGTTAAAAATGATTTGATAGATGTTATTGTGGTCTATAAGTTTTCAAGGATTTTCAGGAATGCTTATGAGAGCCATAAATATCGCAAGCTATTTAAAAAACATGGTGTTAAACTTATTTCTGTTACTCAACAAGTCGATGACGAAACCTCTTCTGGTCAACTTATGATTGGGGTCATGGCAAATATTGACGAATATCAAAGTGCCGTAATTAGCGACCATGTTAAGAGTGCTATGCGTGAAATGGTTTCTGAAGGATTCTTTGCAGGTGGTACAGTTCCATATGGATATAAATTGGAAACTGTGCAACACGGCAAAAAGACCAGAAAGCGATATGTGCCAGATGAGTTTGAGAAAGAAGTTGTTAAAAAACTGTATGAGCTGTATGCAGACAATTACTCTCTTAAATACTTGCAAGACTATACAAAGAGTATTGGGGCGGCTGCAAGGTCTGGTAAACCATTTAGCATACAAACGATTGCAAGAATGTTAAGGAATGATTTTTATATCGGAGTGTTGCGATATAATGCTCAAGGTCACGAACCTATTGTTGTATACGATATTATCCCACCTATTATTGATAAAGTGTTGTGGGAAAGAGTGCAACATAGACATAGTAGCCAACGCTATGTAAGACCTCGTAAACACAAAGATTTATATTCCTTGACTGGAAAGATTGTATGTGGAAAATGTGGAGCGCATTTCTTTGGCATAAGAAGTGCAAGTGTACAACGAGGTAAGAAATATGATTACAAATACTATGTTTGTTCTGAAAGCAAAACTTATCACACTTGTTCTTGCAAGAGGGTAAGAAAAGACTTTTTGGAGAAGGCTGTTTTAGATGAGATAAAAAAACATATCTTAAACGAAAAAGCCATTTACCAAATTGCCAACGAGATTATTGTTAAGCTTGGTGAGAATCCAGATAGTCAGAAGAATAAGCTTAAAGAATTTAAGAAGGAATTAACAACTGTAAAATCTCAAATATCTGAACTGTTAGATTTGAAGTCTTTGAAATTAGTTGACAATGTTTATCTTGTGGAGCATATGAAACCTCTTCAAGCAAGGGCTAAAGAGCTTGAGATACAAATATATGCCATTGAGCAACAGACAAAAATGGTTATCTCTCATGCTATGATTGTTGACTATCTTCATAAGATGATGGATATATCCGACACTACGGATGACGAGGTTTTACAAACTATCTTCAATAACTTTGTTGAGCAGATTGTCATTGACAATGAAGAGATAAAGATTCATCTCTTTGTCTCTCCTCCTACTGCCCATATTGGGCATAAGGTAAATTTCGGACAGCCGAGCGTGACAATATGCTCAAAAATTAAGAGGGTGTAAAATGTTGTTATTCTATAATGTCTATGGCGATTTATAGCTTTATAGAATATACTGTAGGGATAGGGGCAGTAGTTTATGCCCCTCCTTACAATACTGCTTTGGGAAGTGAGAAAATGAAGAGCGACAAAGAATTATTTGGACTTGCTCAAATGTATGTGGCATTGGAAAAAGAGTACGAAAAAGCGTCGGAATATAATTTGTACGATTTAGATGAAATTAAGCAAGGATTAGAAAATATTAGAGATACACTTTTTCAAAAAGGTTATGATGTTGACAAGTTTATTCATTATCAACAACTTTATAAAACAATGACTATCGGAGAATACGCTAAATTTATTAAGACGCTTGAATAGGAGATGGCATCATGGAAAAGACAACAAGAGCTATGATTTATGTTAGAGGTGAAGCAGAAGCACAACAAGAATTATTTTGTATGATTCACGCACTTGAAAGAGATTATAAGGTTGTTGGTGTTGCAAAAGACCTTGAAGAAGTTAAAGATTGCGATGTGTTAATAGTTATTAATGCTTCAAGAATTTCTCGGAAAACAGAAGAGTATTACACAAAGGTAAACGAGTTCAAGAAACAGGGTATCGAGGTTGAGATTGCTGGAACTGAAGAAAATGCTGGCAGATTTATTGAATTAATTACAAGAGATTTGCATAAGAAAAAGAAATAAATAATCTAATTTCGGCACCAAAACAAAAAAGGTGCCAAAAATATAAAAGACTCTGTATTTTCACAGAGTCTTTTTTTTACGACATTGGAGTACAAGCAGCAGATGTCTAATAATTATTATATCTAATTATTTAATTTATATACATATTACGGTGCAATACCAACATTCCATTTAAAATAATCTTCGTATCCCACTGGGGCTTCATAGAGGTTGACCCACTTCCTGTATTCTTCTTCGGTTCCGCATAGTTCTCTTACCATTTGGTCGATAACCCAAGTTTTATGATGGTCGCCATCAATCTGACCATATGACCATGCAACTCTTAATGCTTTTTGAATTCGCTCTTCAACAACATTGTTTGCAGCTTTCTTTTTCTTAAACATAATTTAACCTCTTTTTGATTTTTATTATTTAATTTCCCAATCGCTAAATATGATTTCGGGAGAAGTTATGTACTCTTTTGCTATTTGCTTAAAGTCTTTAGATTTATTGTTGTATGTAGGTTTTAGATTATGCAGTTTATCCATCTTTTCATATCCCATAGGGAATGGTTGTCTAAAGAATCTGCCGTCCCAGTCCTCCCACTTCTTACTACTCTTAATGTAGGTATCACAGAAATCTGCAAGTAGTGTAAACTCATCGTTCTTAGTTTCATTTGTAATTTCTTCACATAAAGACTTCGCCTTTAATGCTCTGCCTTCTGCATTATGATGACAATTTTCTCTGATATCCTCTAAGAGTAACTGAACCAATAGGATTTTTTCTCTTGTATTCATTTATATATTATTTTCTCCTTAAAATAAAATTATCTTTTTATGTTATGTGGGTAAGGATTTACACCTTACATAAGGACAGCAGCCCCTCTTGTTTAGCTCCCGAAAGAACAATGAGTACATATGACCCCCCCCAATAGCGTCTACCTATTCCGCCACCACATAAAATTTAAGTTTTAAGTGCTATTACGCAAGATAATAACCTCTTTCAATGCTGGATTCATAATGGGTTTTAGTCCACACATTCTCTACAATTTCTTTGTTTCCATAACAATTTACAATCATTTTTATTCTATATATTGGCTCATTAACAACCTTAAAAAACTCTGGACATTTATTGGTTATATCTTCTATTTCCAAAACTTCTTTTATGTAATGTTCTAATAAATTCATTATCTAATCTCAACCTCGCCAAACTTTAAATCGTTGTTAACATACATTTTGCAACCTTCATATTCGGCTCTCATATCAGCTGATTTATTATTTAGTACATATAAAGGGTCAACAAATTTCGTAAGAGTGAATTTTAATTCATTCCAGATTGTATCTATTGTATCTATGTGCATAAAAAGATACGGTTTTTCGCCAGTTCGCATTTTATATTCTTCAATTTCACTACTTATTTTGTTGTAGTCTATCGTTTTTATAATTGAAAACTTTCTGCTCATTTTCTACCTCTTAAAATCTCAGTTTTAAGTGTCCGTTTTATTGGACACTTAAATTTAATGTTTATTATTATCGACTAAAATGGTTATTTTGTTTAAATATATAAACATTATTTTTTTACATCTTCAATAAATCCACCAACAATACCGTCATCTTTATGTAGTTCAATTACAGTCATAATGCAATAGTTTGCCATATCTAATAATGTATCTGTAATAGATTCGTCTTTTACTTTTCTTTCTTCTTCTGACTTTGTGCATAAAGAAACCAGCCTATTATATTTGTCTGAAATTCTTGTAACTGCTGAAATGATTCCTAATTTATCAAATGTTTCACCAAAAGAATTTCCATAATCATGATTCTTTTGCTCATAAACTTTATTCAGTTCTTCACACAATTCTTTATGTTTTTGTACTCTGTTCATTAATTATTCTCTCCTATTTTCTTAAAGTCTTTTAAATTTCCGTGATTAATTCGATATCTTAAAGTTTCATGATTAACGCCAAGCAACCTTGACCATTCAGCTATTGTATGGGAGATACCATTATAAGAAAACAAATGATTTCGTCGAGTATTGTTGCTTTGTACCATTGTTGTACTCCAGCGGCAATTGTCTGGTGAATATCCCTTTTCATTATTTTTTCGGTCAATTGTTAAACTTTTGGAATACCCATTAGAAAGAGACCAATCATAAAAAGATTGAAAGTTATTTCTCCATTCGTCACATATTGTTATTCCTCTACCGCCATATCGTTTATAATTTTCGGCATTTTTGTTAGTGCATCTTTGCACGATACCACTCCATATTTTGTATAATGGATGAGAAGATAGACCGTGCTTTTTACTAAATTCAGAATTATGTTCTTGATGATAACAACCACAAGAAATAATATCACCAGAAGTAAGCGCCCCTCTATACACAACAGTTTCTTTACCACAATCACAAACACACTTCCACCAAGTCGAATGATGTTTAATATGGTCTAATCCAATCACAGTTAAATAACCAAAGCGTTTGCCAATTATTGAATAATCAACGCCCCTCATATTAATCCTCCAATATGATTTCTCGAAAATAGGGGAGTTGAGAAATCCATTTACAAAACTCCTTCCACTCGTCCAACTTATGATTCCTCCTTGAAAAATACATAGACTTTAAGACCTGATAATTTAATTGAACAGTACGCTTTTGGTTGTAAGATGAAGGTAGAAGCTGTATCATCTGCCACCAATATCGCTTATCCTTTGTTTCAAGAAATAGTTCTCTTGCTATATTCAAATCGTTAATAGTCTCGTAAATTGATGCCTTAAAATTATACTCACCGTCACCCCAAGGCAAAAATCCGAGATGTTCAAATGAGAAATCTTCTTCTGTAAATTCCTTGGCTTGAATTTTGTGCATCGTTGAACAACTATTAGCGACTGTGCCAACCTTGTAAGTGTCATACTCTTTCCACCAGTAAAGCGGTGCTGTGATATCAACAGTTACATTTATCATACGAAGATACTTGGCATGGTCATTACCTGCTTTAGATAAATTCTTCATAAGTTTAAGGTCATTTTCGCCAATGACTTTTCGTGTAAGGTTGTCAAAATTGAAATCAATGGCTTCGGGCAAATCATCGTCAAGAGAATCGTGAATCCACATAGTATCACTTTTATCCCAACTATTCATTGGGTTTCTCATACCACGGATAGCTGCATCCCATCCGAACACTTCTGTTTTTTCAAGTTTAATCATTAATATCTAACTCCTCATATTATTTCCTTATTTTATTCGCTGTCCTCAACTACATCAAATTCTTCTAAAAGACAATTAGCACACAATTCGCTGCCATCATCACAATAATATAGCGTAGTTTCTTCGCCACATTTATCACAATAAAATCGAACAACATTTCTATTTGGGCAACTAGTGCCTAAACAATAAAGTCCTATATCGGTACAGCCTACGCATCCATTCTCTATTTTTTTCATTTTATTTAATCCTCATAATCTATGTCTTCAAAAGGAATATATGTATCATAGTAATTGTTGGTTACAAAGATTTCATAATTTTCATCGTCACTATAACGGGTTATATCAATATGTAGATTGCCGTGTTGAGTCATCCATGAAGATTCCTCTCTATTTTTTCGTAAAAAATCAATGCCTCTGCGGATTTCTTTTTTTACACTTTCATTATCACAACAATCAACGGCTCCATTTTCTTTAGATGTATGGAAGAAATGCGTAGGGAATTCAATGTTGTCTGTTGTCAATGTAATGGCATCTTCGTGTTCTTCGAGTATATTGGCACGACCACAACAAGGACAATCTAAGTACATACAACCGAGAGCACCCATTCTCAAATCAGACTTTTCATACTCTAACTCTGAGCGACATTCTTCACAGATTAATTTTCGAGGATAAGGTTCAACCCTTTCAACATCTTCTTCAGCAGTTGTCTTCTGATAATTATTTTTCAATACCTTCATTATATATCTCCTTTATTATTTGTTTCTTCCCAAGCAACCATTGCATTATTACCAAATATAACTTCGTTTTCTAAAACTCTTTGTTTGTTTTCAAATCTATCCCAAATAGTTTCAGGTCTTGACATTCGAATTTTCATCGGTCTTTTATCTCTCGCAATTTGATTTACTGTTTGGATAAAGTTTGCCATCAACATTTCTTTTGGCGCTTGCATTGTTTGTTTATTAACTAATTTATCTTCAATATAAATTTCAAATGTAACTTCATATGTTTCAAACATATTAAAACTAAACATTAAAACAACCTCGCATTATTTATATATTTATTTCTTTATTTTTTTCTTTTTTGGCTACTGTTAAAAAACAATTCCAAGAACAAGTATATCCACCAGCAGCAATATATTTTGTATCATTACTAGGTTTGAATTCTTTTTGACAAACAGGACAAGTAAGAAATCCTTTGGAGTTTACAAGTTCCGATATTAAATAATTCATATTGCACCGCCATTGTTTTTTATTGCGTAGTTTTCCCTTGTTCTCGTGCAAGGTGGGAATCCGCACCGCCCGTCGTAAACGCTTGTTTCGTAACATTTGTAGAGAGTTGTTGGAAACAACGAAAATATCAACCATCTCTCTGGTGCTGAAGAAGGGACTTGAACCCTCACGGATTTCTCCAACGGTTTTTGAGACCGCCTCGGTTTCCTATTACGACACTTCAGCATATTTGGTGACTCGTAGCAGATTTGAACTGCTGTTACCTGCGTGAAAGGCGGGTGTCTTAACCGCTTGACCAACGAGCCATAGTACTCCAACAACCGCTATTGATAAGTAGCGATACGGTATTTTTTTTCGATGCTCCGCAGCCTCAATAATTCAAATCTTTAGCATTGCGTACTGTGAGCTACTCATTTAAGGGGTGAGCCAAATCCCACTAAAGATTTATAGAACCCCGACCTTTTATGTGTCGTATATCGGGTAACGACTATCTCTGTTGTTGGCTTTAATGTGAGGCAGAAATGCATCCGCCTCGGTCATAACCCTTCAAGTTTCAGGCTAACTTGCAACCAGCGCTTCCATTCACACCAAGAAGACTTCTACTTTTTTCTGTTGTGTAGCCAACGCTCCGTCCCTAGTACGGAATTAAATGTGTGAATTGTTTACTTACCTACCCGCAGGATAATGTAAGTTTTTTGGCAAACACCTTAAAAGATATCTGCCTCAGACGATATTGCTATCGTTCTGTCCGTAACTTGCTTGTTCTGGCAACCCAAGCGAAGGTTATGGGGAACTTCCCACATTCTGACACCAGAAACAACAGTGACTTGATTTTCGTACAAATGTAGCTTTACCAAGTATGTTGGTTGCCACCTTATATTAGGCAGCCTTATGTCCTTACGGACTGGTCGGAATGATGTGAGTCGAACACACTGCATCTAGTTCCCAAAACTAGTGCCTTGACCGATAGGCTACATCCCGATTTGGCTGGGGCGGTGTGATTTGAACACACGAATGTCAGAGTCAAAGTCTGAAGCCTTAGACCGCTTGGCTACACCCCAATATTTTTTATTTTTAATCAAATCAATTAATCAAATAATCTTCTAATGTAATCCCATCAGCATTATTTAAATAATGGAATTCGTGATGACAATTCAAACAAAGACAAACACACTTGTCAATTTCTTGTTGAATTTTCTCTAAGCTGCTCATTCTAAGTTGACCAATAGTAAAGTCTTTATCTTCAGGGTTTCGATGATGAAACGACAAACACCTTATTCTACTTTCTCCACATTTAGCGCAAGGTGATTTTTTGCTGTCAATAAATGATTGCTTTTTATAGTAACGATTCATTTCTCCTTCTGAATGACACTTTTTACATTGTGAACATAAGACAATTGAACCGTCTTTATTGTGACGCTTAACAAAAAACTCTTGCTCGTCTTTTATTTCGCCACAAACCGTACACTTTCTCATACTAATCTCCTTATAGTTTTATGAAAACCGCCTATAACGGATTGCTCTAAATAGCAAGGTTGAATTTCACTTAACATCCAAGTGTTTAACACTTATATATTTACTGCTTTTCAGCAAATAACCAAGAATAACAATTTGCTTTTGTTAACCACGAGACACCGAAGAATGCAAGAGCAATGGTTTCAATAATCCATACACCGCCCCACCATTCAAAGATACTAACTGGTACGATAGCAAGAAATGAAACGACCATACCTATACCACATACACGGAATATAATATTTCTCTTTTTCTTGCTATCTGTCATTGCTCCACTGCTCTTGGTAAACAAAAACAGAGAGTTATAGGCAAGCAATCCAAAGAAACCAAAAGCACAGATGTTATGTAATATACCACTTATATTGGGAACAATCTGAAAAGTTCCTACATTGGTAAGCGTAGCAAGTTCAAGCCATCTTTCAGACAATCCATTAGTAGTACAAGAAAACAAACAAATGCCAAGCGCAAATATACCAGCAATCGTACAAACGATATCGTCTTGTCTGTCATAACCCTTGTAACTAAATAGTAGCAATCCTGCTGAACCAAGAATAATCATAAAGGGCGTGATACAAGTAGGAAGATAATATGTTGCTGAGATGGAATCGGGAAAACCATAACCATATGCAGCGCTTAATATTAGAACTATCCAAGGTAGTAACATTCCTAACCACCCGATAGTACATCTTAAACGAGTTGTATTAATCATTTTTAAATCCTCTTTATATAGTTTATTATATTTTATATAACCTTAATTGTTATATAAGTTATTAAAAGTTCTATTTCGCCCTTGACTGTATATATTATATCACAATAATATTTATTTGTCAATAGGTTTTTGGAATTTTTTGAAAATTTTTTTAATTATTTTCGTGAGCAGCGATAATCTCTTTTAAGGTTCGAGGAGTCCAGTCCATATATGGTAACATTGCTCCACAGTTATATGCTTTTGCTGGTGGGCAATCAGTATATCCTTTTAATGTTTTGTCCTTAAAGAAATCATTTACATAATTCAAACACTTCTCATACACATCCCATTCATCAGATATATGTACATGCCCATATAAATGAATCCAACCTTTATGCTGCCCATTCCAGAATGTGATAGGATAATGAGATAAAACTAAGTTATGATTAAGTCCATTATAGTTATCCGTAATTTCTTTATAGGGTGTGATTTCTGTGAATAGTTGTCTTAGCCTATTATCTTTTAGTTTTTCGTGGTTGCCTTGAATTAGTACTTTGTTTCCCTTGAGAGTAGAAATAATCTCACAAAGATATTCATTGTCTTTATTGCCACCTTCTCTGCCAATATCTCCAAGAATATATACCGTGTCATTATTATGAACTATCGCATTCCATCTTTGTTTGATTAACTTATCGTGCCCTAATGTTTTACCGTCAAATTTGTTTTGACAACCAAAATGTAAATCGCTAATATAATAATTCATCTCTTATCCTCTTTTGATTATTTACCTTTTAAAATTAGAATTTTAATTAGTGCTTCCAAAACCGCCAGTTCGGACATTATCGGTATTACCATTGTCTGCAACTAAGAAGTTAAAGAATGCACCCTGAGCAATTCTATCGCCCTTCTTAATTCTCTGTGTTTCGTCACTAATATTCTTAAGAAAGATTCCGATATTGCCATCGTTACTTTCATTAGAATAATAGTCTGAGTCAATCCAACCAGAAGTATTGGCAAGCATAAATTTACCACCCATAGAACTTCTAACATTAAGAATTAAACATTCATTCTCTTGCATATACGCTTTTACATCAGTCCACACCTTTGCAATTGAATTGGGAAATACCACAAAATCTTCTGTTGCATAAAAATCATATGCCATTGCAGTGCTCGAACCTCTGGTTGGGAGCGTAATATCACCCGCTGTCTTTCTCTTCTCGTCAATTACAACTTCAAATCCTCTAATCTTATTCATTCTTTACTCCCTTGTTGATTTAATTAATTTGTTTATGCTTATCGAACCAAGCGAATTACCTAAAACAATACATAAAAATTTTAACAAATGGTTTATATTAAAATTAAAAACTAAATATGGAAAATCTGCTATACAATGTTCGTAGCCAGACAAAATAAATGTCATAATACAAAATACGGTTATAAGGGGTTTTTTACAATAAACTGCAATAAACATTAGAACGCCGCACATTAATCCATATAAAAATAGTTCAATATATCCATTCGCAAATTTGGCATTTGATATTTCAATAATTCTGTCATAGAAACCATTTTTTAATAGTGAACAAAAAATTGGAATCAATACACCAACCAAATTACCTATTAAAATTATTAATAAATTTTTAGTCTCTTTTATTCTAAAGAAACCAATTTTTCCAGTGTACAATTTCAAGTCACACTCAATAATTGTCAACAATGCCATTGAAAATAACATAGCCCCTATGTATGCATTTTGAACTTGAATTTGTAATACAACGCCTAATCCAACTAAAATACCACTTAATATAGATTGTCTAACAATTATTCCCATAGCACTACCTTTTCTTGCATTAAAGAAGCTTTAACATCAATCACTCTTTGATTTTTACTCCCTCTCCATTTAAGAGTTATGTCTCTTTGTTCATCAATATATTTGCCATCGACAAGAACATCTATCCAACATAAAGTTCGTTGTATCTCTCTTATGTCCTTTTCAAAAATTTCTTCCCAAGTATATCCTGTATAAAGCCATATGTCTTTTTTGGGAAATTTTTCTTTGATTTCTTTGACTAAACAATATACCGTTGAACGATTATAATTCTCAAAAGGATGTCCACCAGAGAATGTAATTCCTTGAATATATGGTTTATCTAATGCTTCAAATAGTTCTTTTTTTGCTTCTTCGTCAAACGGCTTTCCTGAATGCAAACTCCAAGTTTCTGGATTGTGGCACCCCTTGCAATGCAAGGAGCAACCACTAATCCAAAGAACGACTCTTATTCCTTCGCCATTGGCAATTGATGTTTTTTCTATCTTATGGTAATTCACTTACTCACCAGCTCCCAAATGGACATAGCGATTTTTAATTTCTTCTGTGCGCCCTTTGTTCCAGAAATTCTCGCCAAGATATCCACAAGTTCTTCTAACTACATTCATCTTACTCTTATCTCTATTGCCACAGTTAGGACAATACCAATCAAGATTGTCATCAATCATAATCTCACCATCATATCCGCATACATGGCAGTAATCTGACTTGGTATTGATTTCTGCATACTGAATATTATCATAAATATACTGAATCAGAGATAATACAGCAGGAATATTATTTGTTAGATTAACAGCTTCCACATAAGATATACAACCGCCACTACTAATGGGGTGGAACTGCGATTCAAACTTCAACTTATCAAAAGCGTTAATCTTTTCTTCAACGAATACATGATAACTATTTGTTAAGAAGTTTCTATTTGATTCGCCATCGACTGTACCCCATCGTCTTATTGTTGCCTGAGCAAATTTCTCAGTAAGGCTTTCTGAAGGAGTTCCATAAAGTGCAAAACCAAGTCCAGTACGCTTCTTCCAATCTAATACTTTCTTTTTCATATAAGAAACAATTTCGAGTGCCAACTTCTCACCTTCTGGCGTTGTATGTGATACCCCAAGTAGAGCTTTTACACATTCGTATACACCAATATAACCAAGAGTAATGGTGGAATATCCATCTTGAAGCAACGGAAGAATCGGTGCGTGTTTGGGTAATCTTGCAATAGCACCATGTTGCCAATGAATAGGCGATGCATCAGATGTAACATCCTTTAACTTTTCATATCTAAGCATTAAGCTCTCATAGCAAAGCTCAAGTCTCTCATCGAATATCTTCCAAAAATCTTCAATGCTTCCTTGAGCAGACATACCACAATCAGCAAGGTTAATAGAGGTAAGTCCCATATTGAATCTGCCATACCACTTATACTTACCTTCTTCATTGTTAATGCCACCCTTATAAGGCGAAAGCCAAGCTCTGCAACCCATACAACCAAATACATTACCCTCGTAATTCTGACGCATATGCTTTGCAGAAATAAAATCGGGCATCATTCTCTTGGATACACACTTAGCTGCGAGTTCCGTAATATACCAATACTCACTATCTTCGTGAATATTATTCTCGTCAAGAACATAAAGAAGCTTAGGGAATGCGGGAGTAACCCACACGCCAACCTCATTCTTCATACCTTGAATGCGTTGACGAATAAACTCCTCAATAATCATAGCAGTTTCCTTTTCGTATTCAGCATTTTCGCTGATATACATAAACACTGAAAGAAAAGGCGCTTGACCGTTGCTTGTCTGGAGTGTATTTATCTGGTACTGGAATGTTTGAACTCCATCACGGACTTCTTTAGCTAATCGCTTACGAACAATCTTATCAACATATCTTTCGCAATCTCGTTCATTATAAATTGGCAATTCGTGAATGTCATCCCAAACTTCTTTTCTAATTCTTTCTTCACTAATTTTTACAAAGGGTGCCAAATGCGAAAGAGTAATTGTCTGACCTCCAAACTGACCAGATGCAACTTGTGCAATAATCTGGGTAGAAATTGTACAAGCAGTTCTAAAACTATGAGGTTTTTCAATCATTTTACCATTAATAACCGTACCATTCTGAAGCATATCTTCAAGATTAACCAAACAACAATTAAAACTGTTGTTTAGATAATGACCCAAATCGTGAATGTGAAGAATGCCATCTTGGTGCGACTGAGCTAAGTGAGGAGGCAACTTCATACGCAGGGAAATATCCTTAGACACTTCTTCTGCAACTAAGTCTCTGCTTGTAGAAACTAATGTTTTTTGTTTATTAGAGTTCTCGGCAAGAGCATCGTTGTTAGTTCCGTCAATAATACCTAACACCTTATTGTCAATAGTATTATGCTGTCTCTGATATTCTCTTACAGCTCTATAATCTTCATATGCTTTAGCAGTAAGCCTCTGCTTTTTGGAAATAAGCTTATTATAAACTAAGCCTTCAATATTAGAAATTGTTGTCTCACTAATATCTTTTAATTCAACTTCAATTTCATCAGCGATATCGTTAGCAATTTTATCTTTTTTAATACCATTGCCATACTCCATTGCTTTGAGGATTGCCAATTTAATTTTTTCTTTATCAAATGGCACAATACGACCATCTCTTTTTACAACTGTATCAGCCATAATTATACCCTTTCTATATATATTTATGAATTTAACATTCTAATCAATTCTTCTTCATCTATAATTGGAATGTTCAACTCTTTTGCCTTCTTATTCTTGCCGCTTGTAGATGTAATATCATTATTTACAAGGTAGGAAGTCTTTGCCGAGACAGAACCGTTTACCTTGCCACCAGCAGCTTCAATTTTTTCTTTTGCTTCATCTCTATTAACAAAATGATTTAACGAGCCTGTAATCACAAAAGTAAGACCCAACAGATTTGCGTTATTAGAGGGAGTCTGTGGCTTTTCAAACTCCATATGTTTTGAGAGTTCGCAAATCATAATGGCATTGTCTCTTATATACTTATTAATAGACTCATTCATAGCTTCGCCAAAGTCGTCCAAAACAGTGAAATCAAATTCGCTGAAACAACATTCAGTATAAAATCTATCAATGTCGCCATTAAAATATTTGCTAATAGTTTTACTTGCACTTCTACCGATAAGAGGAATGGAAAGTGCGTAAATAAACCTATCAAGTGTAGTGTTAGTGCTCTTGCTAATTGAATCAAAAAGATTTTTCACGGACTTTAAACCAAATCCATCTAAATCCATCATTATATTTGTATAAAGGTCTAACTTATAAATATCTTCAAAGCAAGTAAGCCAACCAAGTTCAATAAACTTCTCTAATGTTTGTTCTGAAAGTCCATCAACATTCATCGCATTCTTAGAAACAAAGTGAGTTAACTTGCCAAGTAATTTACCCTTGCAATTATCATTCGTACACACAAGAACCTTAGAATCGTTATCTTGTTTAATCTCTGTGTCGCCACCACAAATGGGACAAGTGGATGGAATAAAAACATAGTCTTTTTCTCTGCCCAATGCCGTTCTTTCATCAGATGAAACATTTCTCTTCACTTGAGGAATTATCATGTTTGCCTTATAAACCTCAATAGTATCGCCTCTATGCAAATCCAAACTTGTCAAAATAGAGACATTGTGCAGTGACGCTCTTTCTACAATAGTGCCATCTATCTCAACTGGCTTAAAGATAGCGGTGGGTGTAATAACACCCGTCTTACCAACTGTCCAATCTATATCAATGAATTCAGTTTTATATGCATCATCTTCTCTCTTATAGGCAATTCCATTTTTAAAGTGATGTTCGGTTTTGCCAAGAGACTTACCATATTCAATGTCATTAAATTTGAATACAATTCCGTCACAAGGCAATCCTTCTTCTTTTGCATATTCAAATACATAATCAATTGTATTCTGAAGTTTCTTAGGGTCTAAGTTAATAACCGACCAAAACGGCACTACATCAAAGCCTAATTCTCTCGCTTCATTTAAATTGTCTTTAAGGCTGTTGCCACCACCCTCGATAACATCCCAATTACAAAGTCTCAACCTTCTCTTTGCAACCAAGGATGTGTCCAAAACAGAAAGTGTGCCGCTGGCAAGATTTCTACTATTCTTATATTCGCCATCTTTATTGATTTCGGCAAAATCTTCATTGGTAATGATTGCCTCGCCCTCAATAATATAAATTCCTTCTTTATTAATTTTCAAAGGGACATTTTTAAATTGTCTAATATGTTCAGTAACATCGGAACCTACATATCCGTCACCTCTGGTTTCTGCTCTTACAAGAAGACCATTCTCGTAAGTTAAAGAAATTGTAAGACCATCTAATTTAATACTCGCCACTAACTCTTTATTGTTGGCAAACTTAATAAGCTCGTCAACTGTATGACATTTCTCAAGACTAAGCATAGGATGCGAATGAGTAACTTCTTGCAATTCAGTGAGCACCTTTGCACCTACATTATGAGTAGGAGAGTTGGCAAGTACAACTCCTGTTTCTTCTTCTAACTGTCGAAGGTCTTCAAGTCTTGCGTCAAACTGTTCGTCGGTCATAATAGGTTTGCCAGTGTTGTAATAAGCATTGGCAGCCTCATTAAGAATTGAGACCATTCCCTTCATCATATCGAATTTAATCTGATTAATCATTTTTCACCTCAAAACATAACTAAGTTTTCTTTTATCAAATAATCATCGCACTTAGAAAAGTTTATATTGGTCTGCTTGGTACAATATTCAATATCCTTTTCAGTGCAATAATCATCTTCGGGAATGTAAAACTGACAGGTGCGACACTTAATTTTACACTTGCCATTCTTCTTGTTTGACTTCTTCTGAGTCTTCTTTTCGCTCATTTCTTTTTTCCTTTCTTAATATTTATAACATTATTTGTTAGGGCTTCTAAAATTTTAGAAACCCTAAATGTTACGATAACATTATACACTATTTATTCTTGTTTGTCAATAGTTTTTTCGAAATTTTTTAAAAATTTTTGCATGAAAGTGTGCCGAATAAGATTTGCCTTCTTTTTTACTGCCTGATTTACACTCTGTAAACTTCCCAAATGATATAACTTTTCTTTCATTCTAGTAAGACCAACATACAGCAAATTTGAATTCAACATAAAGATGTGACTCTGCGGAGAGCATAAAATTACCGTTTTAAAGCCGCCGCCCTGCGATTTATGAATTGAGATGCAATACCCTAACTTAACCATATTCATATCACTTCTATAATACTTAACAAGAATGCCATTGAAATCCACGATTACATATGTGTTGCAAATTTCTTTGATAATTCCTGTTTCACCATTGGCTACAAATGCCGTTTGAGGTTTGTCATCATTTAGATTAAAACTATAATCTGTACCGAAGGGGTCTACTCCAAATGGACTTTCTTCAAATGAATCCGATTCGTCTGTTGACAATGTTGCTGTTGTTACCATTTCAGCATCATAATTATTAACTGTCTGAAGAATTAAATCACCCTCATAATAGGTCGTATCTCCAACTTTCATATTGATTTCGCTGCCATAGTTGGTATTAGCAACTCTCTGAATCATATTGTTTAAAACTACAGAACCACAATCGCCAACATTCTTTGCAGTTAATACTTGAATATCTTCAATGCTATTTCCATTATCCAATAACTTTTTATATAAAGCTACCACATTTTTTGGAATTAATTCAGATGCCAAATCAATAAACATATAATCTTGATTGTCGCCAAAAGTAGTTGCCTTAGATTTCATATCTTTTGTTAAATATTCTTGGCAACATCTTGTGTCGGTTGCTACACGCATTAGACCACCGCTTGAATATCTAAATATCTTATTCAAAGTAACGGTAGGAATTATATTTGCTTCCATAAAGTCATGAAGTAAATTGCCACAAGACACTGAAGGAAGCTGTGCATTATCACCAATTATAAGCAGCTTGGTATATTTAAAATCAATTGCATCAAGCAATTTCTTAAATAACCATATATCAACCATTGAAAACTCATCGACTATTACAATGTCTGTAGATAGCTTGTGTTCTTCGTTATATGTCCAAGTGTTAGGTGGAACATATCCTAATCCCCTATGAATGGTAGAAGCATCTTCTTTGGTGTTTTCGTGCAAAACCTTCGCTGCTCGTCCCGTAGGAGAAAATAGTTTAAAAGATTTGTTATTGCTCTTTAGCATATTAATAATGCCCTTAGTTGAATATGTTTTACCAGAACCAGCAAAGCCGTTGAGAATGGCAATGTTGTTTTTGCACACTACATCAAGAATTTTTATCTGTTCATCCGATAGTTCAAACTCGCCAACTTTTCTATACTTTTCAACATCATAATCCCACACATTGTTTATGTTGTGAATATTTGCAAGAATTGTATCTGCAATATATTTTTCGGTTTCATAAGTTTTACGAAGAGCAACTGTCATATCTTCTTTATTATAATAAATGTTATCGTCCTTGATAACATTTACAAAATGGTCGGCACAAGCAGACACTGTTTTTAAGCACTGCTGTCTAAGGTCAGCAAGATTCATACAAGTATGACCTTCATTTTCGTTTTCTTCTAATATATATAACATACAAGACAGACAACGGTCTGGTGAAGTCTTAACATCATAACCGAAATCTATGATGTTTTCTTTTTGCAACTGAAGA
Organism: Clostridia bacterium; assembly: GCA_045128915.1. Taxonomy (GTDB): domain Bacteria; phylum Bacillota; class Clostridia; order UBA1381; family UBA1381; genus RGIG9115. The sequence continues at coordinate 84,005 of JBGVIT010000033.1, read as the reverse complement.
ATAATACTATCTGCGGTCTTAAAGCCAATGCCAGATATTCTTGTTAATGTAGTATAAGGCTCGGTCTTTAACTTCTCTTTAAGCTTATCAATAGAAGAATATTTATCGTAAATCTTCTTAATCATATTCATTGATAAGACATTCTTGAATTCGATGACCAAATCCATGAGAGCAAAATTTGTTATTATCTTATCCTTAATAATCTCAAATGTCTTTTCGCCTATGCCTTTGAGTTTAGAAAGGTCTATGTCATCTAAGTCATTATCTTTGACCTTTTGGATAATATTGGGATAATGTTCTACCAAAGTACTCGCCTGATTAAATGTGAGGATTTCAGAAAGAAAAGCATATGTGCCCTCGGTAGTAGTTGGTATGTCACGCTTGACATTGACAACCTTATAGCTAACTCCGTACTTATTTAGTTGCTCCTCGGCTGTAATTTCATATTCGACACCCAATGTTAGGTCGCTTAATTCGCCCAAGATACTAACATTGCCATATTTATTTTGTTTGATATCGGGGTAGTCTTTTTTATTGACTTCGACAGCGTATATCTTATAATCTGGCGTGTTATAAGTACACCTAATAACTACCCCTTTAAATTTAAATTGTTTTATTTCACTCATTTTATAACCTCAAATTCTGCCATAACAACTCTCATTTCCTCACTATCAACCCACTTATCTCCATCTTTTATCTTCTTATATTCATATGTAGTCACAGGCATATTGATTACGGAGAACAACCCAAACGGATTTCTCTTAAACACTTCAGACCTATTAACCCTTGTATCTATTTTTTCGCCATCGCATATTCTATAGAGGGTACAATATGGACGAGTTGCACTTTTACTATCATCAAAATTCGTTACAATATAATAATTTTCAGATATATCTTTATTAATATAATTAGCATATCCAAGGAATTCAACTTCGGAAGCAATCTGCTCCACTATGCCAAGTGATTCATTATTTATTTGGTTGCATAATTCCTTGATTAATCCTAAATTATCAATGTCACGATATTGGCTCGGAGTCTCTTTGCCAGAATACTTTGTCATTAGATATTCTGATACCCCTAATTCTTCCATCTTTTTCTTTGCAATAATTTTTGCGTTAGCAAACTTGTCATAAATCTCATTTACACCTAAAAGATATTTATTATTACCAAAATCAGAAAAGAAATTAAGTCGAATAAGAATTTCAAGCTGTCTTGAATTTAAAGTCGTTTTTTCTTTTATATCTTTTAACAAGCTTATAAAAGAATTATATTTGTTTTTTGCCAACTCTAATAGTTCATTTGCTATCTGAGCATTGCAAAACTTAATACTACTAATTCCTTTGTAGATTACACCATTTTCTTTGTCCATAGTGTAAAAACTACCCGACTTACCAAAGCGAATAGGTTTAATTTCGATATTATTTTTCTTTGCATATTGCAATATCTCTAAACACTTATCTGAATCGCCCTCATAAATATTTAGGGCGGTTGTAACTGTTTCTAGTTTATAATAACATCTTAACCAACCAACAACATATCCAAGAAAACTATACGGTGTAGCGTGATTCAAAGAGAAAAGGTACGAACTAGCGTCAATAATAACTTGGATAAAGTTTTCAATGAGCTTATTTGACTCTTCTTCGTCAACACCATACTTTTCTTTCATGGTCTTGTTAAAGCCCTCTTTAATTTTGGGTATAAACTTATCAGTACCAGTTTTCTTTGCGAAACCTCTTCGTACAATGTCAGCTTCGCCCATTGTATAGCCACAAAAACTATGTAAGAACTCAATGATTTGCTCTTGATATACCAGATATCCAAGTGTAGGAGCAAGGAATTTGTTTAATGCTTCGTGTCCATTGTCTCGATATTCACCTCTTGATAGTTCATCACGATAACTCGCACCAGCAGGTCTAATAGCACCATTTGCCATTGACATCAAATCTATATATGAGAAGTTTTCATTTTCTTCTTTTATCTTTGCAATTGTTTCATCGCTAAGCAGTTGTTTGATGTAATCGCCAGCGTATGACGATTCAAACTGAAATATCATTGTGCAGTCGTCTCTGATTTCATCCCAAACCTTTTTATCATTAAATGAAATGTTATCTGGTGTAATTCTTTGAATGCCAGCCAAATCACAAGTTTCATTAATTAGACCTACACAGTCAAGACCAAGGACATCCAGCTTAACAAATTGTAAACCGTCTAATTCCTTCATATTAATTTGAGAAATCATATTTTCATTTGTCTTTGTACTACACAAACCAAACCATTCGTCTATTGGAAACGGTGACACGACAAGTCCTGCTGGATGGTTGCCAATGGAAACAATTGTACCTTTTACAATATCCACATATTTAAATAGCTCTGGATATTTCTTCACATAAAAATCGTCAATGCAATCCTTTTTATCTTCGTCTTGATATACTGCATCGCTAATTGTCTGTGTTTCGTCTACGCTTAATCCTAATGCTCTACCAACATCTTTGATAGCACCCTTTAAAGCAATGGTATTAAAGGTAATAATGTCACAACAATATAAACCATCTTTATTAAACAAGTATTCTCTTACTTTGTATCTATCTTTCTTAGACCAGTCAGTATCGACATCGGCAAGAGAAACACGCTCTTTATTCATGAATCGCTCGAAATTAAGACCATATTTAATAGAATCTACTTCTGTAATCCCAAGTAAATATGCAATTATGCTTCCGCTAACCGAACCTCTGGAATAACCATAACTTACACCTTGTCTCTTTAATTCGGATTTATAGTCTTCTTCAAGTAGCAGAAAGTCAATTGCACCATTATATTTGTAGGTCTCTAACTCATACTGAATTTTCTTTTTATACTCATTAAAATTATCGTACTTGTCAACACCTCTATTTTTGATGCCTTTTATAATCTTTTCTTTTAGAGCCTTTTCAGAATCGTTGTATAACTTAGGATACTTCTTTGAGTAATCCAACTTAAACTCTTCAATAGAGTCTGCCATCGCATTGGTATTCTCAATGGCTTGCAAATAAACTTCTTCAGGCAAAGCATTTTGCTTTCTATATGCTTCAACCAATTCTTCATATGTCTTAAAAGTTAAATCCCAAGATTCCTCATCAGAAAAGAATACATTCTTAGCCTTTTGCAGAATGCTTCTACCTTCTATATGAGTGTCGTTTAAGCAATGTGTGTCGGTTCCTGCAATGAGTGGTATTCCTGTTTTTTGATGAATTATATAAAGAAGTTTATTGTATGTAGCTTGGTCTGCACAGTTATGATGCTGTATTTCAAGATAGCATCTATGTTTGTTTTTTATTAAAAACTTTAAAAACTCTGCTTTGAGATTATTATCAGCTTTATTGATAACACCACCAAGACAAGCCGTAGTGACAATAATATTATCTGATGTAGCAAACAATTCATTAAAACTAATACGAGGTGCATAGTAGTAATGATAATCATCTCTATTAAAAGAACTAGAAATTAATTTGTTTAATTCTTTTACACCATCATAGTTTTTAGCAATTAAAACACAGTGATAATTATCTCTGTGTTTATTATCAACATCTATATCGGTTGTCAAGTAAACTTCAGCAGCGTGAATATATTTCATTTCGACAGCCTCAATAGCCTCTTTCTTATGAACCCACTCAAAAATGTTGCCGTGTTCGGCAAACGCCAAAGCGGTCATACCAAGAGACTTTGCATATTCTACATACTCTTTATATTTGGTAACAGAGTCAATGTTGGTGACTCCGTTAGATAGGTCGCTGTGTAAATGATACACTACATAATTTTTGTTTATATTGGTCATTATTACACCTTCTTATATAACCTTAATAATTATAATCATAAAAGACACAAATCTCTTACGCTGATATTATATCACAATAACAAATATTTGTCAAGTACTTTTCAGAAAATTATTTAATTTTTTTATTCTGTCGGCAATGGATACATAATAATGGGAGCGCCTTCACCAAAATAAGGTATCGCTCTCAAAGTATTGTATTCTATCCATTCTACTGCCTCTTCGTCAGTCCAGCCTTCTTCGTCTACAAGCCAATCTATCATCTTATTAAAATCATAAACCGCTCTACCATCTTCGGTAACACCAATAAGAGCATCATCATAACTATAATCAGTTAAATATTTAATGCCCTCGTAACCATATTCCAACAACCTTTCTTCTGCCGTCATACTCTTACCTCTTAAAACCTTTATTTTATATGTTCGTTCAAGTAATAGGTCTTACCTTTTACTTTTATATATCTACCTTTTTTATTAAAGTAACAAATTTTATCTGTGACCAACTCTTGATAATAACCACCTTTATATTTAATCTGAACCACATTACCATTATCAAAAATAATTTCTTTATCCTCGGTCAAGTCGAAAGGGACGGTACGCACATATGGTTTTACACAATCCGCACAATACTTAAAAGTTTGCAAGTTAGTGCATACAATATCGTGTATGCCCACACTCTTACCGCACTTTTCACAAAATAATTCGGCATATCTGTATGGAATATAACCGCATTCCGCCCATTTTCGACCACTCTTTATAAGTTTATCTTCCTCGCTTTTCCATAACTTGCCCATATTTACCTCTTAAAATCTTTGTTTATTTCGTCCACTCTTTACATTCAATCATATGCTCGTTTAACCAATCGGCTACCAAATGTCTATGGCAAAAATCACTTGGTTTCTCATAGCAAATAAGTGCAACATCTTTACCTTGTGATAGAATATACAATTCAGTAACTATTGCGTGTGGACTTAATTTGTTTAATACTTGCTCATTAAAGCACTTAATATAATAATCATTGTCGTGGTTCTTCTTCCACTCCATAAAGAAGTCGTACTTAGGCGCTAATTTCTTATATTGACACCCTTTATACCAATCAGGAGCCTTGCCACAAATTGAAATCGGCATAATGTCTGGAGGCAAAGATTTTATTTTCGCAAAATAACTTGTATATATCATTCTTGTACCTCAGCCTTCTCAGCATCACACTTATCACACTTGTCGCTCGTAATAGTAGCACCACACTTAGGACAAGTTGTTTCGCCATTAAGAATCAAATCATCGTGCATGCCTATGTACTCCATAAGCTTCTTATGATACTGTTCAAACATTTCTATTGTTACAAATTTCTTTTCGTCCATAAGTTCCACCTCTTAATCTTTGTCTATAACATCAACTTTTAAATCACGAAAGCCCTCATCCCAACCAAATGTTTCTGCTATTTCTTTTTCTACAATTTCTTTAACCTTTTCTTTTGGTGTAATTGTTGAACCAATTGGAATGTCTGTCATATCAAATGAAACAGTTATGTTGATAATTCTTTCTTTCATTAGTCAACCTCTTAAAATCCCTGTTTTAAGTCATTTAATTCATCTGAAGTAAAAGTGACCGCTTTAACTTCGCCTTTCATACCCATAGATTTCAACAAACTCTGCAATACCCAATGTGCTTCATCTACATACATATCGTTATTTTTTTAATCGTAGTTGATGTTAAATCCCAAGCAACGATAGGCTCTGGAATTTTTAATCCTAAGTTATTTGCCATATCTATCAGGTAATCCTTTTGAGAATGACTTGCACACAAAATAGGAATATCATTCCATTCGCTTGCATAAAGCAGCTTCAGAGTTTTACCTTGACCTCTACCTAAATTTATAATTTTCATATATATTTACCTCTTAATTTTCGTTAACCCATTCGACTTCAATACCAAAGGTCTTCTTTAAATTTTTACGCTGTTCTTCTGTCGGCATTTCAAACTGCATAGTGTCATCGAAATTAAATACTAATGCTCCACCACACAATTTTACTCTTGCAATTGTTTTCGGCACTCTAATGCTAAAGCCTGAATAACCGTGAATGCAATCACCACTTACTTCTTGCATGTTTTTACCCTCTTAAAACTTTTTGCTCGGTGCTGAACAAATCTCCATAGAACCCAATCCCCACTGATTATCAATGATACAATAGCTAAAGAATTCCATAACCTTTTCGCTCTCGACAATATAGAAATCATTTGTCTTAACAGCGTTTTCTAATATCCAGAAACAACACTCATATATTGACTTGGTTATTTCGCCATATTTATAAGTGTGAGCGTAGTCAAAAGTTAAAGAGATATTTTGGTTAATTACCCCTATTCCATTATTGTCTGTTGAAAATGGAATCTGATACATCATCTTAAGTTCTCTCAGAGGCTTGTCTTCTATGTCAGAAATCTTATTCTGAACCATTTCTCTTATACCATATTTAGGGATAAGAACCTGACCCCACGAAAATTCAACCTTGTCTCTTCCCATATTAAATGGATACTTTCTGGGGAACATTTTGTCTTCCTTGAACTCATAGTCAAAATTCAAGAAATTTAATATGTCTATAAAATTATAATACTTTGCTTCTGCCATTTTTGTTTCTCCTTTTATCTCTTAAAATGTTAATTTTATAGTTTTCTAATTTCGTTATAAGCCATATCAACATCTTCATCTGTTGTTTTAACATCAATAATCTCATCTCTGTACCAGTACCATTTCATACAGATTCCACTTGAAACACCACCAAATTTTTGCCAAGGTTCACGAAACCAATATATATCATTGTTATCCCAAGGCGGTTCTTTGTGTTCTTTTATCTTTTTAATTTTTTCTAATTTTGTCATACGACTTTACCTCATAAAATTAAACTTTTAATTGTTCATTAATATTGCAATCTCTTATTAATCTCTTCCTGAATTAAATATCTTAAATTAACACCATCATAATAAGGTGCAGCATCCATTACATTGCCGACTAGTCTCTCTCTAATCCTATTCTTCATATCCTCTTTATAACCATTCACAGAATAATCAACTAATTCATTGGCAATCTGTTCAATCTTTTCTTTATAATCATCTGTAGCAATAATTTCTTCTACTTTTTTTGTTAGCTCTTCGCTTATTCTATTGTTAAACTGTTTTTTGATGAGTTCACCAATAGTCATTTCGTTTGTATTGTAACCGCCCCACTGATTCTTTTCACGCTCTTTAACGCATGCGACCATTTTGTAATCATACTTATTAGTATCATAATTAAATACGCTCTGATTCTTTTTAACAAAGAAGTCTTGGCTAATGTAATCCATAATAGTGTTCATATCTTCTTCTGTTAGCTGGGCGATATATTGGTCTACAATTTTCTGACCCAATACCTGTGAGATATCAATATTGATGCCCATTACATCCATCTTTCCATTTTCTATATTTCCCATAATCCACCTCTTAAAATTTGTCGTTCTCGTTATACCAAGAGTATAGAGTCCTTAACGCAGCAGAAGCCTCTGTCCCATACTTCAATGCTACTAAGCCATAAAACTCATCCAACTCTTCTAAGAAAATATCTAATGTTTCCAACGCTTCGTATACTGGGTTGAATTCTTTTGCGTTGTATCCTTTTTTGGCTATTTGAGTAAGCATCTGTACAAAATCTTTGTTGTCTTGTTCTGTAGCAGAACCTGTCAGTATGTTTTTAAAATGCTTTATCAATTTTTCATTATCCATTTTTCGTTTTACTTGTTCTTTTGCCGCAAATTTTTTTGTTAATCTTTTACCTATGTAAGAATGATAATGACAGTAATGATAAACATCATCTTCTATTACACAATGATACGATTTTAAATGATTTGCTTCTTTTCCACATATACAACAATAACTCATTTTCTACCTCTTAAAATTCAGCTTTTAATTGTTCATTAATAATCTTCGTCATTAAGATACTCTTCGATATCGTTTGCAAGGCTTATACAGTCTTCAATAAAATAACCCTCCTCGCTATCTCTGTTAGCGTATCTTAAAGCAATTTTCTTTAAAGAGTTGAATTTGTCTCGCCACCACTTGACATCGGTAGTCAACTCTTCATATTCTGCAATCGGCATAGTAACCGTAATTTTATTTTTATCAATCATTTTTTATTAACCTCATAAATCTAAAACGCAACCTTATTGGGTTGCTTTTTCAAAATGCAACCTAAATAGGTTGCGTTTTTATTTAAATATTGTCAAGCCAACTTAAATCAAGTTCATCATTCTTATTTTCTATAACATTACTGCTTGAAGTTTTAACAGTCTCGCTTCCAAGCAATCCACTAAACATATCGGTTCCATTCTGAGCAGCCTCAAGTCTCTTACAATATTCATCATAAGGTTTGTGAAGGTTTCTACTATAACCACACAGATTTGCAAAGTAGTAACTCTGCTCCTTTACCGATTCGTCTGTATCATAGAAACAAGCATCGCTATGAGTTTCTGCGTAATCTGCTTCCCTCAATTCAATGTCCTTAATCACAGTAAGCACATGCTCAGTCCACTTATTAACTAATTCATCTGTCAAATCAACATAGACATAACAATCAGAAATAACATACTTTTCTTTTACTTCATTAGGTAAACAATCAATGCTATTAGTATCAAGCATTTCTTTTAAATATTCATCTGGTTCATAACCGAAATGCTTCAACCAAGTTTTTGCATTTGACTGCAAACTCTCGCCAATCTTACAACGCTCAACTTCCCTTGTCTTGATTTCTTTATTCTTCTGTTGATACTGAATAGATACATACTTCAAGAAGTTCCAACGAATCTTAATCTTATCCATTGGTATTCCCTGCTGATTTAAGCCGATGGCATACAGCACCAACTGACCGCTCTCGTTTTCTGCCTTAGCACCTTTATAAATACTACTTGTCTTCCAGTCTTGGATAATGATACATCCTTCTTCATCCTTAAAAGCACAGTCGATATATCCTTGGAATAGATTGTCGCCAATCTTAACCTTAACAAACTTTTCTATAATCGGTTTATTTTCTAATTTAGTATGGTTGCTAAAGAAGTGAACAAGATTTTCATAATACTTATCTTTAATCTTTTCGTTTCTTTCTTCGTCACTTCTATCGAATTTAAGGTCGGCAATATCGGCTGCTACAATCCAACCATCTTCAAACTGTTCCAACATATCTTCATATGAAATTTGGTCAGTATAAAACTTCTCTAAGATGTCGTGTGCTATACCACCTGTTGTTACATAAATTGAATTTGCTCTATCTTCTTTGACTCTCTTTATATGTTTAAGATAATATTCATAAGGACTGATATGAAAACAATTAATTTTCGACCATGACCAGATTCGGTCAACGCCCTCTTTCTTCATAAGAGCCTGTAACTGTTCGCTTGTTAATCTCGCCATTTAATTACCCCCTGAGAAATTTAGCAATCATCGAATAAATATCTTCTTTACACTCTACATAAATTGTGTTCCAATCTGCATTCTGTGCCATTTTCTTCTGCTTGTTCTGTAAATGAACATTCATAACTAAAACACACAGAAAACTCTTCGCACTTAGCGACCAATCGCTACCATTTTCATCCTTACCATGAATCGTAACCTCGTAAGGAATCTGAGAGCAAATATCAATAAATGCTAAAATGTCGCTACTTGTATTTAGTTCAATATAGTATCTCCACATATATTTATCACCTCATTCAATATCAATATCTAATGGAATGCCTCTGCGCCTACTCAATTCAATCTCGCCTTCTTGAAGTTCTTTAAGTCGTGCATTGCAATCTTCATCAGTTTCATATCCCATACAAAACAACCTATCATCTGGTGCTCTCCACTTATCCACCAAATCAACTATAAAATACAACACCGTATGCTCTGGATTATATGGCTTTGTGCAGATGATATATCTGTCATCTCTTGCCCTAACTCTATAGGGTCTTTTTTGATTTGGGATATAAACCTTATCACCAACTTCTACTCTCATTTTTCTACCTCTCTTTTCCATCCGTGAAAACACCCCACATATTCAGGCAAGGGCTGACACGCAATTCCATTAAACATACATTTGTCACATCTTGTTTCAGGTGAACCAAACTTAGGGAATTCACATTTACTCATAATGTTTTCATAGATTATTTTAATCATCTTATTATCAATATTGTTTATCATTTTCTACCTCTTAAAACTGCAATTTTATGTGTTATTTTTTATAAATTAATTTATTATAAAAAATTAATCCTAATATAAGTACTTCTATTATTATTAATAATAGTATGCTCATATTAAATCCATCCAACTATGGCATTTGTAAATTCAGTTTCTACAACCTTCTTATTAATAATTTCGCTAAGTTCTTCATCTGATAAATTTGAGCAATCTTCTATATCATATATATCATCCCAAAGCTTTTCGACATACTCATCTTTATCCATCCAACGCCCATCATACTCGGTTAATTGCTGGATTTCTGCATTAACAACAAGCTCACAAAAGCATGTTTCAATAGGCTTTGTGTTATATAATACAACTGGTAATTCTGGATTTTTTAAAATTAATTCTTTTAAATTCATTTAAGTCAACCTTTCAAATTTAATCAAGTTTTACTTTACACAAGCCTTCTTTTCTTGGATTTGCCATATAATCATCAACATAATCTTTAAAGCACCATCCGTTTACTCTACCCTCATTATTGACACAGCTACTACAGTTACTCTTAGGACACCACTGAGTTTTATCGCCAGTTTGATTAATATACATTGAATTATATTTAATCCATCCGTTAAAGTTTTCGTTGATTGTGTCAATACCACAACAATTATTACTATCACTTAACTCGTGCAAATCATTATCACCACAACCAATCGGACATTTGGAAATTGCCTTAAGCTTTAATATGTTTTCTCGCTTAATATCAGTCATAAATTCATATTCTCTGCCACAAGACTTAAAATCTTTGGGGTCTAATTCCATATTGATAAACATCTGCTTTTTATTTGCATTATCGTTGCCAATTTTAATGTGTTCGACGGTAATATAATTTACAATACCACTCATTTCGTTTACAACATCAATGGCGTGTTCAAGTTTTACCAAAGGCTGAATTCTTACACTTACCCAAAATCCTTTATCTTTTAGAAGCTGTATAAATTTTTTTCTTTCGCTTGGCGCAGGAGTTCTTGTTTCAAACTTTCTAATGTAATCTTCATCCATACTCATTAAACTAATTTGAAATGCATGAAGTCTGTTGTCCATTACTTCAAAATACTCTTCTGGAATATGAGCGGTCTTGGTAGAAATAATCATTGGGTAATTATATTTTTTAGTCAATTCTAACAACTTATAAGTCAATCCATATTTCTTTTCTCTTGTTTGAAATGGGTCTGACATACCACCTAAATGCAAAGGTACTCTATGTCTTAACATCTCAATAGTAATATTCTTTGTTTCTTTGTCGTCTTCAAACGCTTTCTTAAAGTTCTTTTCAATAATAGAAAAGTCGGCAATTCTAAGACCCTTTTCTAAGTTTCCGCCTCTATTATTTGCAAAACAATATCTGCAACCAAAGTCACAACCTTTATAAACATCAATTCTAAAAGGATTGCCACAGTGTTTGAACTGTTGTGTTAATGCCATAGGGTATTTATACAGATTGTTTACGCTATCCATTTTATCTTCAACCTTTCTTAACTTCCTTAGCTTCAATTTCATAAAAATTTTCATCACACTGATAACAAACATAGCCGTATCCGACTACATCACTTGGATGAAGCAAGTTGCCACATCTAGGACATTTCTTTTGTACATTTGACAATTCCTTATCAACTAAAATTCTGCCGTCATAATCATCGTGCCAATACAACTCCAAAGGAACAGAGGTTTGAGTATTCAAGCAAATTGGAAAACCAAGTTCTGTTGCTTCTTTTTGCAGCTTATTAAACTTTTTAATAATCTTATTCGTTATTGCTCTCTGCTCTTCAAGACTCATGCCACGGTCAAAATCATAATTCATTTCCATAATTAAAACCTCATTATTCTTATAACTTTAATTCTTATGTAATATTAAACACACTTATTACAATACTATTTTACCATAATATTTTCTATTTGTCAAGAGTTTTCTGAAAATTTCTTAAAAATATTTTTGGGGCGAGAAATTATGTTATCCCACCCCAACACTTATATTAACTCATCAAACTCTCTCTGATATTCTTCTTTCTTAAACTTTAGCCATTCTATTAAATCATTCTGAAATCTAAGAGAATATCGCAGGTCTCTGTTATTTGGTGTTGAAATGGCTATCCAATGTTGATTGTTCATAGCTTCATTTAACTGCCGTTCAATACGACCAATGTCATCAATTAAGTCTTTTGCTTTTTCATAAACTTCTATCTTCATATTTAATCACCACTTAAAATCACCATTTTAATCGTATTCCCAATCGCCAAGCGTTACTTCATTACAACACTCTGGGCAATCAACAACCGCTCCGTCGCCCCAATAGTCCGTATTAAAGTCCACTTCTTTAAAGGGTACTTCCACCTTCTCTTTGCAATATGGACACTCAAATGCAATATATGAGGGCTTGCTAATAATTGTATAGTCTACTTCTTCCGTATTTTTAATCTCTTCCCACTCACTTAAATCTGTGTAATCATCAGTAGAATTTTTAAAACATCTTCTTGCGTAACTCAAACCGCCGTCCACCGATACAGTTTTACATTTACACGATTTGAAATCGTGCGTATATTTAGATTCGATTACATCCCCACAATGATTACACTGGATTACATTCCTAACCAACTTCTTGTCCATATTAATTAACCCTCAGACAAAACATACTTACCATATGCCGACTTAGTGCCATACATATCAACAAATGGAATGTCTATAGTCTGTATTTTAATCCCTCTTTTTCTAAGCCTAAAAATAATATCGCTTAGACGAGTAGCCTTATACTTCTCAATAGCTTCCATACTCGTAATGCATCCATATGTCTGTAAATGCTTTAGCACTTCTGTTGTTTTGTTTGTTTTCTTTTCACTCATTTTTCTATCCTTCTTTTTTCAAACTCTCTTGATATAATCTTTGTTCGCTTCTATCGTAAACAATTCTGTTATCAAACAGGAATTGGTAATCTTTGTTACGAGCGTCCATTGGCGCATCTTTATGTTGCAAGATTCCCATAAAGTCTTTTATATAAGACACCTTTCTGATATTTTTAAATTTATCACAAATAAATCTTACTTCATTCACATCTACATCATTATCTAATGCAATAACAACTTCTACATTAAGACCTATGAGAATGCGTACTTGCTCGTCTGATATGCTTTTACCTGAAAGAGCAACCACGGTACTATCGCCAAGACTATCTCTTTTTAAAACCGACTTTTCACTTTCTGCAACCACTACATATCCCGCTTTTTGAATAGCATTATAGTTCTCGTATAAGCCATACAAGTTAAGATGCTTAGGATAAGTAGGGGTTATGAAATACTTCTTAATATTAAACTCTTCATAATTCTCAACCGTTGTTCTCTGATTAAAACCAAGCAGTTCGCCAGTTGCCCAATAACGAAGAGGCACGACAATTCTTTTATGCCTGTATGAATACGAGAGCTTAAACTTTTTTCTCGTTCTTTCAGTAATGCCTTCTTTAACCCAATCAATATGAAGCATTGGAATATAGTCGTCTATCAGTTTATCTTCTAAAATCTTAATATCATCTACATTCACAACCCTTCTATTGCATCTCAATACTTTTTTGAATACATTAAGAGGGTCATATTTTTTTTGTGGTTTCTCTTCTCGCTTTTTAAATTCAAAAGGTAATTCAAGAATTTTATGTATGTATTTGACACTTTCAACAAACGATAACTTTTTGGTTGTTTCTACCAAACTTATTAAATCTTGACCATCCTCATAATCAATTCCCCTTGAAAAACTACGGTAGTTCAGGTATTGATTGTTCCGTATGTTGATACCTTGGGGGTTGTCACCGTCCACATGAGCAGCACTCCAGTACTCTTTTTGGCTATTATATCTAATCTCATGACAACCAAGTTGTTCGAGTATATATTCTATTTTGTTTTCATTATAGATATATTCTTTAAGTTCACTAATTGTCATAATGTTTACCCTATAATTTTATTTATTATTTATCTTAATAATCCATAATTACATTGCAATATCCCAAATCTTTATACTGATTGACAGAGAAATCTGCTTCGCTAATAATCTGTATATCGCTTTGACCATGCCTATTCTTGCTTATAAATCCAACCATATAATGCTTATCTTTATTTAACTTAAATTCAAGTCTACTATTACTATTCTTGATTGGATTGTAGCAATATAACTCGTCTTTGCCTCCCTCAAATTCGGTTTGCAAAGGTCTTCTAAAGAAGATATTTAAGCTGAAGATATCCAAAATACCCTTGGATATACCGATATCTGCATTTGTAAGATATTTGCTCTTATTCTTTACAAGCTGATATGTGATTACCATACAAGTGTTGGTGTGTTTGATACAATCATAAAAATCAACACAATCGGTCATCAGAGATTTCCAAGACTCTTTATCACGAGAATCGTAGCTTTCCTTAAGCGTATCTAAGCATATAACATCGCAACCCATCTTTGTATACTTTTTAATAAGTTTAATAACCGTTCTTGCAGTATACTGTTCGAGAGGGATAATAGTAATGTTATGGTTTTCTTTTTGACTTTCAAACCATTCGGCAGCTTTATACAGAATTTCTTTTGTTTCTTTATCAAAATTGCCATCTCTAAGAACCCTCTTGGGGATTGGATGTTTAAGTATGTTCGAACAATACCAGACAATCGCTTCTTTCTTGAATTTATTCTGGTCTTCCTCATTGATAATAAATACAGCTTTTAAGTTGTATTTTATCATTGAAGGAAAGATATAGTTTATACTTAAAGTGGATTTTCCCACACCCGAAGCCGCACCGAATCCTATAATATTGCCACCCAACATACCGCCAGTTTCTCTATTAAGAATGTCGCAGTTGGCAAATGGAATACCCACATTCTTACCAGCATCCAACTCGTCTATGAGATTTTTCATATCAGCAAAGCCATTATAAGATTTAATGTTGTTATCAATGTTTGCAAATATGTCGTTTAGATAGACCGTGTATTCGTCATATAATTCCTCTGCTGACATATCGCACATTTCGCTTAATCTTGCTTTATCACAAGGAAATCCGTATTTAACTAATCGTGCAACAGCATTCCATTTTCTTAAGTCTCTGACATAACTATCAAAGTTTTCTTCTTTGATATAAGCGCCAGCATTTTCAATAGTTTGATAACCACCATATTCATTGTAGTATTTATCTGCTAATTTAGAATGCTTTTCCAAATACAGACCGATATCAACTTCAGAAAGTGTCGCCATTTTCTCATTGATAATCATATCATATGCAATAGCAAAATATACTCGCCAACAGTTATTATGTATATCGTTAAGTTCCAAATTTGTTTCTCTGAGCAAATCTGGATTTTTATATATCATCGAAACAATAGAAGCCTCTGCACCTAATTTATATTCAAGAATTTGTCTTGCAGCCTCTGCTTGCTTCTGCTCAAATGGGGTTAACTTATTAGTGTTCTTCTCTGCCATTGTTTACCTCGCTCACCATAAGTTTGAAAATTTGTTTTCTTTCTTTTCTTTTGGTTTAAATTCTGCACTAGTATGAGTAGGTATTTCTACCACAACACTTTTTGCTTCTTCTTTTGCCTTTTCAAGATTTTTCATTTTTACATACACAGTATTGATGTTCTTTTCAACAATTTTCAAAATATAATTAAACTTATGTGATTCATCCTTGAAGTTGTTACTTCTCAACGCTTTCTGTATATCCAATGAAGAAAATTTAAAAGTGTTTAATATAACTTCGTAAGAATAATTAGCGGTTGATTCAATATTTCCATTTTCTATAAACTTGTTGGTTAATAAGCCTTTAAGTCTAAGAACCATTGTACTGGATAACGCCTGATTTTCATCATAACCCAATAAGTTCTTCACATAATAATATAGATTTTCCCAATCTTGTTTTTCTTTTTCGGTCATCTTTTTCTTCGCCATATTCTCACCTCATTTGCTTATTTGTTATACTCCTATACCCCTAAGATAAAGTATATCAAAGGGGTATAATTTAGTATAACTTTAATTATTACTTACAAGCCGCAAGTACTTCATTTGCAATAGAAATATCATCAATTTCATTAGGATTGTTAAAACCATTCTTCTTGCAAATTTCAAGTACGGGTTTAATAACATCAACCTTGGATTTATTGTTTACAAAGAATGCTACAATCTCTGCCTTAATATCTTCAAGCTTCTTTTCAGACTTTGCTTTAACTTCTGCTTCGGCAAGACGCTTCATATTTTCTACTTCTTCTTTTTCGTTTTCTACTCTGCGGTCTTCAACAGACTTGCCACCCTTTTTAACTTCAGCTTCAAGAGCGTTTCTCATAGCTTCAATAAACTCATCAGCATCAAAATTAATTTCGCTGACAATCTGACTCATACGGCTGCCACTGTCTACCGTATAATTATCATCTCTAAACTTAATCTTTCTTGTCTCAGACTTAACAGTAGAAACTTCCTTGCCATTCACCTTATTCTTAGTTAACTCACGGTCTATGTATGCAATACCAACAAGGTCAATGTTCTTCTTCAACTGATTAAAGTATCTCTGAGAAACATCAGAAGTAATCTGCTGATAAGATTCGTTTGTAATAGGGTCTGTGATAGTAGTCTGACGAACATGACCAATAACACTAAATGCAACACCAACAGTTCTAAGTCTAAACAACTGCTCCTGAAGAAGCTCCATTGCCTTATCTTGACCCTTCATGTAACCGCCCCAAGCAGCATTAATTGCAGCAGTTCTCTTTGCAGGGTTTTCCTTGTTCCAAAGTCTAATAGATTCCTGCTCCGCCAACTGAAGTGCGTTATCCAAAGTGTCCAAGAATACAACTTTTAAATCTGCATAATCGGTAGTTCTATTTTCAACAATATCATCAACAATCTCTACAAAAGTATCCCAATCAGGAACATCTTCATAAATAATATCTTCTATGTATTTTGCACCGTTCTCACGATACATTTCAAGGAAAAGGTAGTTTTCGCCAACTAACTTTTCTGCAATCTCTTTCATAATAGTAGTCTTACCAATCTTAGGCAGACCCAAAAGGCAAATATTTGCATCAAGCGGATTCAATGATACTTTATTCTTTTTACCAAACTTAGCCATTCTATTATTCTCCTATTCTTAATTCTTTCAAGAGAGGAATGTTTAATCCCTCTCTTATATAACTTTACATCTTATGTATTAACATCAAAGATTATTCAGCCAATCCATGCTATTGTCTACATCGGTCTCTTCCTCAGCATCAAAAGGCGGCTCGTCATCCTTGGCGTTAGACTTCTTATTATCATACAGATAATCAAGCACAAGGTCTTCTTCGGTATATTTCTCTTCAAAACGCTGGATAACAGGAATCTTGCTATCGCCACTTTCTACCATTTTAATCTGAGGCTTTACCAGCACCATTCTGCGCTCACGACCACCATTGGCAGTACACTTAGCAAGAGCTTCTTCTTTAGTGTAAACACCTATCTCTACAAGCTCTTTAATGTCGTCGGGAATATCGTCCCAAGTCGCAGTTACAACCGCTCCACCTTCAATAAATTCGCCTTCAAAGGTAATCTGAGTAATTCCCTTCTTAACCTTAAAGAGTTTATCCATAATCTTCTTGCAAGCAACCTCATTAGAGAAGTCCATTGCAAACTCAAACTGCTTATCGTAGGGATACTGACCGCCCTTTTCTTCACCCTTTGCGTTTACAAGTTTAACACCGTTATACTCCTTAAGGAAATCAAGCACCTTTGCATCGACATACATAACACCCTTATCCTTGTCAATGTTCTTAAGGGTTGCAGAATCCTTGTCAATAAGAATAGTCTGAGTAAAGGTCGCCTTATAATTAGCAGAGTCGTCCACCTTGGAAAGTACAATACTATTAATATTCTTTTTAACCTGAACATTATCATTGTAGGTAGAATACTTAATGTTGCCCTTTACATTTACCACCATATCTTCTGTAAGATGCTCCTTAATATAAGCAATCGCATCATAAGCTGAAAGGAATTTTTTATAGAAAGTCTTACCCTCAGAGGTCTTCTCAAGTCCAACAGTAATAAACGAAAGGTCTCCGACTTCTTCAAGAACCTCGTCATTGAAACGGTCATCCCATGGAACAACAATTTGAGATTCGAAATCGTCACTTCCATCATCTTTCTTGCCGTGTGCAAAAATGTTGTTTTCATTCTCTTCACTATAACCACCCATCATCTCGGCATAAACTACACCGTAACGCTCACCGCAGTCAATTCCAAGATTCAAGCTGTTGTAAACCCAATTACTATTAGTAGACTTTTCATCAATCTTAAAAGTATAGTCATCGCTAATCTTAGGTTTGCCGATAAGAGTAAAGTTGGATACCCAATCGGACTTCTTAATTACTTTCTTTTCACTCATAGTTTTTTTCTCCTTATTTAATAATTAATATATAACTTTATTGGTTACTAATATTTAATCTCGTAACACAAATAGTTACGATAATATTATACTACAATAATTTCAAAATGTCAATAGCATTTTTGAAATTTCTTAAAAAATTTTTTAACTTATTTAACTTAGTGGTTAAGTTAATTAAGATAAAATTCAACGACATGAGAAACTACTTCTCTTATATCGTTACATACCCTTGTGCAACATTCCAATAGCCAAGGATGAATTATTTGGTCATTAACACCATAAGCAATTACAGGAATATGATATTCCTTAGCAAGTATCAGCTCCTGAGCTGTACCTATACTCTTAGGGTCGTTAAAATTCACAATTACTAAGTCAGAATGTCTCAAGGCATTTAAGTCAAATTCAAAAATTTCTCGTTCACTTTTATGCATTTTTTCTTCGAAATTATAATAATCTACTGGATTAAAAAAGATAGGCTTCTTTTCACACTCATTGTTGTACTTAATGGCGTGAATCACTTGTAATCGCCATTTCGATTGTTCTTCATACGAAAGAGAACCCATGCCACCAGATAAATAAATTTTTACTGTTTCCATATACTCATCTCCTTCCACTTAAAATCGCTATTTTATAAGTTGTTATATCCTAAGATAGTGTGTTCTAGTGCCAGCTTTAAAATATTTTTATACTCTGAAGGAGGTTTCCTACCAGAGTTTTCATAATAACGCTTTATTTGTTGAGGTCTGGCTAAGAGTTTGGTAACAAGTTTACCACTCAAGAGATTGTACACAACGATAACGGCATTGTTTGTTATGCAATGTCTTTCCGCTCCGTGTGGATGCCCCTTATCAACAACAAATTCATCAACTATATAATCGTTGCTAAAATGTTCATCAATGAACCTTTCTCGTTCATTTCTCTCCTGTTGATAATGCTTGCTTGTCATCTCTCTTTTCCTCTTTGTAACCGTCAAACACATTGCCTATAACTTCTATCTCTGAAGAAACATCTGAACCCAAAGTATAGAAGACATCGCTATTTACACACAAAATTACATATGCAGAAAGTTCGTGAGCGTAGCTTACTAATCCAATTTCTTCTCTGTCTTCTGCTACACGAGCACAAATATAATCTCCCTCATGAACTAAAACGCCATTCTTGTCATACAAGTTAATATCTCTGTGATATATGTATCTACTTGATGACAACTGAGTAAGTTTAACTGTACCAAATATTGACCTCTTTATCATCATTAGTTCGCCATCTGGTCTCAAACAGATATCTTCTGTTATCCACTTTTTGTGTTTGTTATCAAAAACTCGATATCCCATAATGCCCCCTTATATTTCAATTAATTTAATTGCTTTATCAATTTCTTCTATTACATAATCAATTTCATCATATGTAATATCATCCGATAAAGTTATGCGAATTGTTCTCATGGCTTCGTCATTACTAAGACCAATTGCTTTAAGCACATAACTTGGTTCAATTGAGTGTGAGTTACAGGCGCTTCCAACACTTATCTGTATGCCACTTAAATCTAAAGTGTACAAGAGAGCTTCGCCTGTTATATTCTGAGGAAAAGTTACATTAATATTATTAGGCAAACGATAATAACTGTCGCCATTTAATTCGCAATCAAATCTGCTCTCAAGAAGATTAATAAAATAGTTTCTCACTTTACACAATTCATCAATCGCTTCTTGACTAACATCGCACCATTCAATAGCCTTACTTAGTCCAATAATATACGGAACATTTTCTGTCCCTCCGTGCAGAAAATCCATTTGACTGCCATAAATCAAAGGGGCAATTTCGACACCGTTTCTCTTATAAAGAAAACCAATGCCCTTCGGCGCACCTATTTTATGTCCACTACAAGTTAATAAGTCAATGTCTAATTCTTTAACATTAATAGGAATTTGACCAATCGCTTGTACCGCATCGGTGTGCAACACTCCATTGTACTTATGTACTAATCTAGCAATGCGAATTATATCTTGGACAGTTCCGACCTCATTGCTTGCGAATTGAATTGATACAAGTATCTTGTTTGATTTGTTATATGCATTTCGAATTAAATCTTCAAGCATTTCTATGTCAATAAAACCAAATTCATCAACATCAACATAGTGCACATTAGCATTTATATGTTTAACACATTCAAGAATAGATTTATGTTCAATGGTTGAAGTAATAATAGTTACAGTTTTACCTATGCTATTATAATAGTTAGCAAACCCTTGAATTACCCAACAGTTACCTTCGCTGCCCGAAGATGTTATAAAAATTTCTTTGCCGTCTGCACCAATAAAGTTACCAATAGTACTTCTTGCCTTTTCAATATCCTTTTTAACTTTTACGGCATTACCATATAAGGATGATGGATTATACCACTGCTCCTTCAAATAAGGCAACATAGCTTCGACAACTTCTGATTTTATTTTGGTAGTGGCAGCATTATCAAGATAAATCATAACGCCACCCCTTGATTAAGCTGGGAGAGAGTGAATCATACTTTCAATAATTCTCTCGTTATCGACTATTTCAGAATTAGCCGCTGCAAGCTTTGTTTCATACTCGTTCTTTTTCTTTGCCCATGCTTTATTCAAACATCTTAGATATGCCAACTGAATACCAAAAGAAAGATTAAAATCATTAACCTTGCTGCAACACGATTCCGCTCTAACCTTATCAGTTAAAAACTTTACTTGAACTTTTCGTCTATTAGTTCTGTAATAAGCGTCAGATTGACCGTCGAAGCCAGTTAATGGTATCCATTGAGTCCAACCCTTATGATTTGGCTCATGCACAAAATATTGTTCCAATTCTTCAAAACTGATAATACCAAGTGCTACTCTTGTTTTACTATCTCTCAAAAGAATTGAATCGTCTAAAATGTTCGCAACTTCAAAAACTTCGCCAACTTTACGAAACTTTTCATTTAATTCTTTTGTTAAAATAACTCTGTCATACTTTAATGTCGCCATATACCGCTTTCTCCTTTTGTTTTAAACTATTATCATAACTAAATTCGCCAAAATACTTTTCTTCTGCATCTTTTCTTGCTTTTACCGCATCTTCAAAATTGCCATAATCTCCAAGATGTATTTGTTTTTTATTAACTACAATATAAGCTCTCCATTTACCTTTTGTTTTGTGCCAACCAACCCCAGTAACACCAGATGTATTGTTAGAACTTAAAACTTTATTCATGTTATTTTGACTTACAGTTGCTGGTCTTAAATTGTCTTTTCTATTATCCCACACTTTATGATTGATATGGTCGATATGGTCAATTAAATCTGCCCCTAAATATATCAACCGATGAAACCTAATTTTTCTACCTGTGCCGTCCAATGTATGAGCAACGATATAGCCATCTTTATCAGTTGACCAACAATAATCTTTGATTTTATCGTAGTCTTCTAAATCAAAGTAAAACTCTTCGCCATTTGATGTGTATCCAACACCGTATTCGTTAGACAAATCATATGTATTATATTTCTTCGACTTCTTGCTTGTTACCTCTTTTCTGAAGCAACCACAAGACTTTGTTCTTCCTTTGATAAGACTTGTAGCTGCTATAATGACCTCATTATCACAGTCGCATTTACATAACCATTGCACTTTATGGAGTCCTTTAGGTGATATATAATCTTCAGCTCTTTTAATAACAATTAAAGAACCAAATCGTTGACCAGATAAATTATTAAATTTCCCCTGCATTAAACTCACCTCTCTTTTTTATATAACATTACTTGTTACGCATACATTATAACACATAAAGTTATAAATGTCAATACTTATTTTGAATTTTCTAAAAAAATTATTTAACAAATACCTCTGCATATTGTACACCGAATTCTAGCGCATCATTATGGTCTTCGAAATAAACATCTATTCTATTTCCTTTGATTGCACCGCCGCAATCTTGCGCTTTGTATGTATGTCCGTTGATAATTACTTCAGTTCTATACGCAATAACCCTTGGGTCAACCGCTATACTGTAACCTTCTTTTAATTCTTCGCCAATAGCACCGTATATTATACCATTAGGTCTATTATTAGCCCACTTCCCACAACATAGGGAACAACTACAGTATGCCGTCAATTTAAAGTTCCCCAAACTAACAGGCTCAATAGCCTGATTAGTATCACCATCCTTATCATTCTCTATATCTATTGTTCTTTTATTCTCTTCTGTTGTCTCTTTTGTTTCTATTGTTCCCTCCATTATTCTTTTAGGTTTATGTTCGCAGCATAAAACGCCAATAATAATTGTTATAATCATTAGAATAATAATAAGCCACAAAAGAAATTTCGATTTCGCTTGTATATTTATCACCTTTTCATATAATTTTCTTAGTTAAAAACAGTTATTCTATAGTATATATTCTGAATATTTAAGATAAATTCAGAACAATCATTAATTGATTTACAATAACACTCTTTGATTTCCGATAATACCACATTCATAAAATATGTATCACAATAACTCACATTCTTTCTCAAAACAAGACGAATACCGCTATTTTTAACCAATATCTTCTTTTCGATAGTTCGCAATAAAAGCATAAATGGGGCAGAAGAAGAAACAAGAGGATTCGCTGGATAGACATCTATATGTATTTCTTTCAGTTTCGCATTGTCTTTAAATATTTCGTTTAATTTCGTGTTGTTTTCGTCTTTTGTAAAACCAAGCTTCGTCAAAGTTTTTTCGGCAACCATATTACAATATCTATTCCTTTCTCGCTATGTATAGTGGCTCTCAGCCACGAAGCACTTTATGTACTCCGTGGCTTCACCTTATGAAAATATACTACTATAATTTTTAGAATTTTACAATACCCTATCGAACATTTGTTTGATTTTAATTTAAGAATGATTCTAAATGTCCTTTAACAAGCTCTCTAAAGTTGCCTAATTCTATACTGCTGTTGCATCTCATAAGCTCTTTAGAAGTAATTAGATGAGCCATTCGATTACGGTTGTTGTCTGTAAATACTTCTTCTAATGATATGCCGTTCTTATCCAATTCAAGTTTAATACGATGCATAATTCCCGAAGTATATAATTGTAATGGCAATAAAGAATATTCTAAATACTCTTTTGCTATCTTTCTCAGCTTGGCATAGTAGGTAAAACGATATGAATCATTTGAGGCGGTGCTTCTGTGCTCTATTTTGAACACACTATCTGAATATACGCCTCTCATATCTACATTGCAAACGCCAAAACGGTTGCGTCGTTGCCATGTATTAATATTTGCAAGCTTTTTTAAATCTAAGGCTAACTTTTCTGGCACTTTCAGTCTGTAAGTATGACCATTATCTTCTTGTAGAGTTATCATTCCATCGTCATTTATATTAGAACTTCTTAAATTTTTAATAACGCTCAAGTCGTCATTATAGATTCCATGATAAATGCAAGCAAAGAGTAATTCATAATACAAAGCATTATATTCTTCATATGTTGCAATGTCCTTAATTACTCTTTGATATTGTTCATAGGATATAAATTTCTTTTTAGAAAATGGCTTTGCTTTTTTCCATAATATTTTCTTATCCAAAGACTGTATGATTTGATATGCGTTATCATCTTTAACAATGTCTTGTTCTTGAAGGTATTTAAAGTATGAAGAAAGAACATAAATTATAGTGATTATTTCTTTGGGACTATTAGGTGACGCACTAAGTATTAATTGTTCCATTTGCATAGAATTATAATTCTCTATGTCTTCAGTTTCAATTTTTTTGAATACATGCTTGATAACTTTTTGACTGTTCGGTGATTCTATTGAGTTTATAAACCGCTCCATATTGTTATTCACAGCATCATCACTCCTCGATATAATTATCTTTTGATATAATCATACCACACTTCTTATAAAGTTATCAAATAATGATGTTTCAGATTGTATATATTGCGGTGTTTAAACAATTAAAACTATGTTTTTAAGTGGTGATATTTACAGGCTCATAATTAAGATAATCTGCAAACTTTTGACTTCCTATATTTTCTGCTGTAAATTTATCAACTACTTCACCCTCTGGTATATCTTCGCTAATTCCAATTGGGTTTCCACACCAATCATAATACACCCAACACCATTCATCATCGTTAATACCAGTGTGACCATTATATATATCACCACACCGCTCAATGCTATCTTTTATAATGCAATTTCTAAATGGATGTGGTTCATAAATAGCACACTCTCCCCAATAATCTTTTGTTGTAATTACTTTTGTATACGGCTTATATTTCATATCCGCTTCTTCCTCTCAAATTCTTTGCAAGCTGGGTTAAAACCATTGGTGTTGCAGTTATAATAATCCTTTGCACAGCTTAATCCCCAGTCTCCGCCACCAAACCAATGTTGACAGTTATAACAAATATGCAATTTCTCAACATCTTCATCACTTGGAAGAGTGCATGACTTTGTATTACACATATGCGTAATATCACACATACCAAAGTGTAATTCTTTATGATACTTACAGTTCTTACATTCCATATCTACCTCTTACAACTGGAAGCTCGGCATCAACTGCAACTTGAAAAGATTTTTCTCATGCATAGAATCAATCTTTTCTTTAATATCTATATCCTCAATCTCACCAGTACGAATATATCTATCTAATACTTCATAGGTGAAACCAAGATTATCTTCGTCAGTCTTACCACAAAGACCATCTGAAGGTGTTTTATAAACCAATTCATTGGGCAGACCCAAAGCCTTACCAATCTCTTTTACTTCTGTTTTAGTAATATTAGAAAGTGGACTAAAGTCACCAACGCTATCGCCCCAACGAGTAGAATAGCCAACCCAATCCTCAGAAAGATTGCAAGTGTTTGCTACTCTGCCATTAACACTCTGAGAAATTGCGTAAAGAGTTGCCATACGAATACGAGGAGGAAGATTTATTCTTGTCTGCTTACTTATCTCTATGTCGGTTGGAAACTGATTGTCAATACCAGTAACAGCATCCCAAATATTTATAGTGTAACTTTTAATCCCAAGATGCTTAATAAGCTTGTTGGAATCATCAATATCAGGCTGTTCACCACAAGGCATCTTTACACCGATAACTCTATTTCTTCCAAGAGCCTCTACACAAAGAGCAGCTACCACGGTAGAATCTGCGCCACCAGAGATACCAATTACTGCATTACAACCCTTTCCATTCTGTTCGAACCATTCTCTAACCCAAGCAACTATTCTATCTTTTACTTCTATCGCATTAAAATTATTCATATACAATCTCCATACATTCTGTTTCTAATATTCATAAATGTATCTTCTCTTACCAACTCTCCGTCCTTAAATACGGTTGTAAGTAAACTATCATTGCTCATTTCGAGCATACCATCTTCACACTTTAACTCACCATTGTCTTCGTAAACTCTACAACAACCCTTATGAGACTTCTTCAGATTGCTTGTATCTGTCTTAGGGTCTTTGTAAATCATCAGTTTCTTACCATCAATGATTCCGTATGTTGCCTTCATTGCAATGCCAAATGTATCTCTGGTCGCTACAATCATTTTTCCATTTTCAATAATTGCAGTAAAACAGAAAGCACCAACACCATAAGCAATGTTATTAGCCGCAAAACCACGCTTTTCTAATTCTCTCCAAATAGTATCTACATTAGAAAGCGTACAACCATCGCCATAGATAATACCGATATGAGGGTCTAATACCTTATAACCTTTTGAGTTAATAGTGCCACCAAAAATATCCCACAGTCTTTCAACGGTCTTGACAGAAATCTCTACGATATCGCCACTATCAGGACGAACCAAGAGCTTACCATTGTGCTTCATAATATCTTCCTTGCACTGAGGAAGAATATTGTTTACCATATTCCAATAATCATAAGTATCAGAAACCATACTAAACGATGTGTTGGGATACAACTCATTCAAAAGCTTTTTAACAAATGTAATCTCGTCACCATCAATAGAGTAATTAGCGCCCATTACACTGTGCTCGGTTGATACCGCACCAATTCCAAGACCATTATTCTTACAGTCTGCATTATAATATTTATCAATATAATTGATTGCTGGAATTGTAGATGTTTTATTAAAAGAGAGCAACCAAGAAGCCGAACATCTAACCGCTTCTTCCATACAAGACATTCCTCTCATACCGAAATCTGCACAAGCCATATTAGCAGGGAGATTATCGGTTGTCTTTTTATACCAATAATCAGCGATTTCTCTATACATATGACCGATGGTTGCGTGACAACAGGGCTTCCAAAGCTCTACCTGTAAAATACACTCAATCCACTGAACAAGCCAAGCAAACTTATCATGTGTATTAGTAATTTCTATACAGGGTACACCCATCGGCACAAGTGTTCCTTCTGACAACGCTCTAATTTCAAGAGGCAGATAACCCAGTCTATGAAGCTCAATAATCTTATCTAAGTCATAATTACCGCTGCCAATCTGAACATTCATTGAATCTGTATAAAGAGACAATACCTCATCTTCGGATAAGTCAAAGAAGTTTTTCTTAAAATACCCAATCAAATATTCCTTAATAAAAGCCTGTAATCCAAAGAAAACCATTTCCTTCTGATTTTCTAACATTGACTTTCTGGGTACCCAATAAGAAACCAGTTTAGTTAATCCCTTTGGATACATTCTATCGTGACACTGTTTGTATGTATCAGAAAGTAACAAAGCCATTGTATTCATCATAATTCAAATACCTCAATCTTTTCATGTTCTTTTGTAAAAATACTATTAGTTGTATAAACTCTTTCAATTAAGCCGCTCGTAAGAAGTTCTCCCTCAAGTATGGTATTCTCACAATGACTTATATAAAGATATATGTTTTTAGCACCAGCTTCTTTTAATGCCTTGGCAGAATGATAAAAAGTGCCACCACGAGAACAAATGTCATCAATAATTAAAACATCTCTATCTTTTACAACATCCTTATTCATTAGTTCGAGACCAAGAATCTTACCTGTTTCCCAATCACGCTTTTTAATTCCAAAAGCATAAACGCCCTTTACATAATCTGTGCCACGCTTCATTGCACCTTCATCTGGATAAAAGGCGACCAAACCATTTTTATTAGGAATAGCTGAGATTGTCTTCTCAATCATTTCCTGTGGATATTTAACCTTAACATTGTTGATAAGCGCCGCACAAACATTACTGTGTGGGTCAAGAATTCTAACTTCAGTAAAATTAAGACTATTAATCACATCTGCGAAATGCTTCAAAGTAAAAAATTCATTAGAGTTTTTAACTCTATCCATACGAGCATGTGGACAATAAGGCATTTCAAGAATCATCTCTTGTCTATCAAAATGTTTACGAATACAAATGATAGTAAACAACTCGGCGTCATTTTCATAGTGCCAAGTAAGCTTCTTAACAGATGTACCAAACCAATCTAAGCTAAAAATAGGCTCTCTATAATTAGTTTCAATTCTCAACGAGCTATCTGGAAAGTGAGCCTGTGTTACAATCTGACCATTTATCTTAATCATAATTATTCTCCAATTATATTAATCTGACACATCTTCATCGTTGTAAGTGCTGCCTTGTGAGTTTCAGGAGTTACACCAGCACAGCAACCTGCATCGACTGTAATGTTAATTTCAGGGAATTGAGCCTTGAGAATAAGAGCGTTAGATACTACGCAAATATCAGTACAAAGACCAACAAGTTCCACTTCTTCAAGGTCTAAGTCATTCCAATGCTTCCATCCAAATGCTTCCTTATGAATGTGGATGCATTCACTATCATCAAGTCCGTCTACTATCTGCCAACCATCAGTATTCATAATACAATGCTTAACAGGGAGATGCTTGCCTTCGTTGGTGTCAAGATAATTACTGAAATGGGTATCTCTCGTGAAAATGATTTCATCTCCACGAGACTTATATTCTTCAATCTTCTTCTTTACATTCGGCACAATAGCCTGTGCCTCTTTGGTGCCAAGAGCACCGTTAACAAAATCATTCTGCATGTCTACTACAATTAATGTTCTTTTCATTTCATTTTCTCCTTTTGTTACCTTAATAGTATAACTTTAATTGTTAATATGATATAAAACTGTAAAAAATTGTTTTCTACGATGACATTATAACATAGTAATTCTGAATTGTCAATACCTTTTTCAAAAAAATATCGTTTAAAATTAAGTTTTTATTTTGCAGCCACACAAATCATAAACTTTTTGTTCTGCATTTTTAATCGTTTCTTTTAATTCTTCTTTATCAAGACCGCATAAATCATCCAAAATAAGAATCTCTGCTCTATACCCTCTATGGTCTGACAATGTATTTTTCATATTTTCATATTTTTCATATTCCTTTTCTATAACATCCATTTCGCCATCCGCCATTAATCTATTGTATTCGTCAATCCAATCTTGAGCAGAATAACGATATTTATTAGTGTTCAAACTGGTATGTTTGATATGTTCTGGAATACCAATAGCCATTTCATTAACAAACCGTCTTATCTTTCGGGCATTAGCATTGGACAAACCCCTTTCTATACCACCTTGAATATATGCTTCTGTGGGGTCATATGGACTTCTTAAATCGGTCAATGTTCTATCATACAATTCAGTTTTGGCGTGATAGTAACAACATAATTTATACCATAGATGTTGTATTTCATCTGTTTTTATCGTCCATCCACCAATGTTGCCACTCATTTTACTTGCGTCTGGTTCCATAATTACCTCTTAAAATATAATTTTTATATCCACTTGCTCTCAAACCAATAAGCCAAGCCATAATCATCAAACTCATATTTCACAATTTCTTCTTCGATTGAATAATTATCACCATCATCAGATACAAGTTCTGTACCTGTCCAATGACAATATCCAAATAACATATCTTCACCGTATGGGTCGGTAGTTCTAGCTTGAATATTTATATAATGGTCTGGAAGTACATCTTTTAATTTCATAGTTTTGCCTCTTTATTGCAATATTTTAAGACTATATTGTTCAACTCATCATAGCACTTTGAACACAAGTCAGTTTCAACATAGTCTGCGAAATCTCTAATTTCCATTTCGGTATAATCTTGTATCTCATTAAGTTCTTTACCGCAATGGTCACAAATATATACTCTCTTCTGCATAATTTAATTACCTCTTATTCTTCGTCTTCCCATTCTTCCTCTAACCATTGTTCCCAAGCCTTATCACAGAATCTTCCCTCGCACATAAAACTAGGCGGATGATTCTCTATAACATAGGTGTTGCAATATTCACAAATAATATCTTGCACTGCCTCATCATCTACGCCCTTAATTTCCATCATCTGTTTATTAGTCATTCTTTGTGCTACCTCTTAAAATTTTATTTTTATTGCTTCGTATTATCTTCTGTAATTTCCCATACATCTTTTTTGAAAAACAAGTATGAGCCGTGGTCGCCATCAAGGTCAACTGTAACAGTGTCTCCGTCCGTGACAGACACAACGCCTCTTCCTTTTATAGTCTCAACCCTGTCTCCTATATGGATATCGTCACCAAGCCACTTGTATTTATCGTAATCTCGGCAAGCATAACAAGGCATATGGTCATCACCAACACCATTAAAAGAACAAGTGAAGCACCGTTTTACCTTGAATGGTTCAAGTTGTTTTCTTAATATCTCATTATCTTTTTTTAACTCATTATCATACTCACGAATTGCAGCCCTTCTCTCATACGCTCTTATAGTGTTAACTTCCTCGGTTGTATAAGTGTCTTTCTTCAACTTCTCATTCTCTTCTATAAGTTCTCTAATAAGAGCACAGGAATCAAGCAAGGTACAATATGTGTTGTAACTGCCGTTTTCAGCATACTTGTCAACAAGTCGCTCTAAATTCCATACAACTTCTTTTCTATTAAGTTCCATAATTTACCTCATAAAATTCGTATTTTATGCTTCTCGTTTTGCAACAAAGTATTCGCATTTACTTGTTAACATTGATGCTATAAGCATTCCGTGAATCATAGCTTGTTTGCACTCTGGTTTATCTGCAAAAATTGTAGCAGCAAACATCTCATCTAACTCTTTAGATGTAATATAGTCTAATATTTTACTTTGAAATTCAATGTTATCAATCAACATTAAATAATCATTTCTGTTTTCCATAATCTACCTCATAAAATACGCTTTTTATCTTATTGTTAACGGTTTATCTTCAACCACAATATCAAGATGGTTAACATTGATATCCGTATCAACCGTTATACCGACTTTAATTATCTCTCTTATATACCCATCACAAGAAGCCACAACTTCCATATCATCAGGAAAGATAGATAAAATTTCTTTTAATTCTTTTACGGTCATATTCTTTTTATATCTGCTTTTTTCGTAATCAATTGCCTGTTTGAGTCCTGTTTTAATATCTTCGTATAGGCTCATTCCGTGTCCTCGCTTTACTGATTTACTACTATGCGAGAATGTTGAAACCAATAGAACGCTTCGCCATTTTCCCACTTGTCTGTAAAAGATTTTTGTATCTTAATTTCAAGGTGTCGCTTAAGATATTCTTTTGTGTCGGAGCTTTTGCAAGCGTTCTCAAGATGCTCCGCAAACTTTTTGTGAAGATGCTTAATTACGGTCTGTTCTTCCTCGGCTGTAAGTTTTTTGTCGTTATTAGGGTTTACTAATTTAAGAATATCTTCGTGTTCTAATAAAGCGTCTACTTCCGCACTAACTTCTTCGGGAGTCATTTCAGAAACAGCTTTATTGTTTCGCTTAAAGTTCCACATAGTTCTCATAAAGCCAAACATTACATCGTAGAAATCGTTATCGTTGACTGTAGCTCTTATAATCATTTCCCTTCCTCCGTGTATTTCTTTTCGTATGGTGTAATTTTAAGAAGTCTATCAAGCAAATCCTTTCTTTTAGACTTTTTAAGTCTTACAACAAGGTCACAATAAAATGATTTTTCTATAACCGATATGTTGTTCTCGGTTGCCCATATCAACATTTCAATTTCATCAAGTGTTATCATTGTTCTTCTCGCTTTCCGTATATTTCTTTTTGAGTTCTGTAAGAACCTTGATATCTTCAAGTTTTTCTCTTATTTTGCATAAATGGTAGTCTATTGAAAACATTGCAAAAACCATAAATGCCATAAAGCATACTATTAGAAAATTCAACACTCTTTCTCACCCACCGTGTATTTCTTTTTGAAGTTCGGCAATTTTTCGATATATACTAAGGTCAATCTTTTTTGCACAATCAGGACATAATTTATATTCAAGTCTTGAATCTCTTACTCCTGCAAGGCTATGATAACAAACCACCATACTACCAAATCCGCTCTCTTCCCACTCTTCGATTTGTGTAAAGCCGCCATCAAATTCACCTTTTGTTTCTATGAATTTCTCAAAAGTATATTTCCCACAAATCTCACATTCTTTTTTGCGATATATGTTATTTTTATCCATACCAACCTCTTAAAATATGTTTTTTATTTGTTTCAATCTATTAATTCTGCATTACCTGTCAATAAGACATATGTATAAAGGGCTTCCTCGCCTTGCATTGTATGTATAATTCTAATTTTACCTTCTTCTTTTCTAGCAATATGCAAAGTTGGAGTGTCAGGTCTATAACAATCATAGACTACTATCAAGTTATCTGCCATATTCTCAAATTCTTTTAACCCCTTTGCAGAATCTTTAATTCCCGCCTCATAACCATTTTTATATGCTTGTTCTGTAGCTGTATGTATATCCATACCTTTTACCTCTCAAACTATCAATCTTCTTTTTCATCATTCCAAACAACGCTCTCCCACTCTTCGGGCATAAGCCAATAAGGATGAGCATCCCAAATTTCTGGGTCATCAGAATCATAATCAATAGCGACAATACCTAAACCCTTTTCATCATATCTGACAGTCATAATATACTCATTATCGAGCAGTACCATAATTGCATCTCTAATTGCATTCTTAAATGCTTCCTCAGAATCAAACTTATCTCTACAAATTACAATCGAGTTAACCTTATTCATATATCTTTACCTCTATTATCTTTATTTAACTGACTAAATCCATAAACATACTTCGCAAACTGTTCCCAATTAAGTCGCAACTGGTCGTAAAAATCTACCTTCTCACCGACATCGAGATTAACAGAATAGGCACGGCTTCTACGCTCTTCTCGTTCTTTATTCAATCTGTCAAGTTCATCGTTATCAATGTGAGGCACCCATGAAGCAATCACAATCTCATATTCTGATTTGCTCCAAAAATAATACTGTGCAGTACGATTTAGCTTTTCAGAAAACTCATCGTAAGTTAAATTTTCCTTTAAGAGCTTTTCAACATCTTCTCTGAAAGAATGATGCCTAAACACATTGTATGTTTTTATTTCTCTACGATTTATATCGTGGTCATACACATTCCAAATCATTCCGCTTTCTCCTTATAATCCAGTAATCTCTTACGAAGCTTTTCTCCTTCTTCTACAAAAAAAATATAATCTTTTTTGCAAATATTACCGTAACTATCCCATTTTTCAAAATAAGCCACATATCCATTGCACTTGGGACATTGAAAAGCATATCCCCAAAAGGGCATCTTGTAATTTCTATTATTGGGGTCGTCTATGTGTTTGCAAACATGTTGATGAATCCATCGTATAGCCTTTTTCATTTACTTTAACAACCTTTCTGTAAGCTCTTTAATAGTTTTTTATCATAATAATCATCGTTAATCCAAAAATTTTCAGCTTTATATATACTTGAATCAAGATTGATATCTATAAAGTTTTGAGCTTCTTCTTGTGTATTAAAAAATAACTTGCCTTCAAACATTAGTTCTTTTGCTTTCTCTTTAAGAAAATATTTTTTATTATTATCCATACAAAGATAGGTATATCCATCATTGATAGGAACTATTTGCCAAAAACTCTTCATACTCACCTCGTAAATTTTATTTATATTCACATACGGCAATAACACACCATAAAATAAAAGCAAATCCGAAACAACAATATGCTCCTGCATAATTTTCTATTGCCATTGCTACAAATCCGAAAATCATTGCCATTATTCCAATAATATTATGCATATTTTACCTCTTAAAATAAACTTTTTAAGTACCTTAAATAAGGATTGTATCTAGGGTCATCGTAAATATCTATCGGATTTCCGTTCTCTTCAAATTCAAAATGAACCGAGTTAAAACAACCTTTAATATTTTTAAGATAAATTGATGTGTGAGATTGTCCCATATCCACATCTTCTACTTCGTATCTCTCACTAACCTTTAATCCCATCTTTTTTGCATATTCTTCATCATAATCGTATCCGTTATCAGGATACATAAATTTTGCATATAACATATATCTTTACCTCTTATTCCTTTTGCATCTCTTCGATACACTCGTCGTATATTCGGTCAACGGTGTCTCCAATTGTGAGCAAATTAATCTTGCCAAAATCATTATAGTTGCACAAACTAAGAAATTCATCCATAAGCTTATCTCTAAATATATCAACTGCTTCAAACTTATCCATTTTTATTCACCTCTGATTATAAAGTATACAAACTGGGATTATGTTTCCATATATATTCCCTACGCTCATTTCGATAATTTTCATAAACCTCTTTGTCTTCTTCTGGACATTCCCATCTCTCACCTTGAGGACATCTGCCACACCACATACAACTATATCCATCGCACACTTGAGAATACTGTGGCATTGGAATTGGTGGATATAATTTATCCCACTTTTCCTTCAAAGGATTAACTGGAGGTTTAAATTCTGTTCCATCTTCATTCATTAACATTATGCATTACCTCTCACCAATCTCCACAATCAAGATGTAATATTGTTCCGCTTGCAACTATTAGGTCTTGATTTACAGATTCTTCGATATTTGTTTCTGACATTAAACTAAGTTGCGAGGGCGTTACATATATGTACGCCATTGGTTTATACTGTCGTATTCTTTCAAGAACTTCTTCAAGTCTTTTAACCGCCTTTTCAAAATCACGAATATCTTTCGCTTTTATTCCTTGCTTCATAATAGTTACCTCTTAAAATATTTTTTAATTACCTTTAAGTCTATTCAACGCCTTCTCTGCATCTTCTAAGGTTAGATAATAAACATTACTTAATGAAGTGTCCTCATTAAACATTGGGGTATTATAAATTTGTCTTACTTTAGAAAGAGTAAATTTATCTTTTTCTATTGCAAATCTCTCCTTGCATTTTTCACAAAGAATATCCAAGTTAAATGAACAATACCAAGGCTCTTTATTATCATCTTCAATTTGAGCGTTACACCTCTCACAATCATCCATATAACATGCTGGCTCATAGTATTCACAATCGTCTTCAAATTCAATGCTTGGTCTATAAAACTCTAGTCGTCCAGTATTGGATTCACAGTACTTAACAATCTTATAAATGGTATCGCCCTCTTTACAAGGCAGAATGATAAGTTTTTCTTGCTCTTCTAAATCCTCGTAATATCTTAATTTGCATAGAGCATTATAAATTGCAGGACAAGACATTCCAGAATAACAATTGCTATATTCTGGACAATAAATACAGCTTGTTAAATCCGCTCTTGGATTTTCTTTTGTTGTAAATCTATCCATATTAACCTCTTAAAATATTCTTTTTATGTTATGCTAAACTTGTAATCAGCCTTGCCAGCAGGACGCTCATAAACAATCTCGTCTTTATAAATATCGTCTGACAATTTATTAACTCTTCTTGAAAGACCAATAATAGCATTTGCCACATGGTCATAATCTGTGTTCAACAATCTGTCAATATCGTCACTAATATAATACAATAGCTGTGACATAACATCCCTGTACTTTTCTTCCATAATTTCACCTCATATTTATCCTATCCAGAAATATGTTACATCCTGCAAATCTTTTAGCCAACTATCTTCACAGAACGCATTCCAATCATTAATAATTTGCGTAAAAAATCTCTTACAATCTTCAATTGTACCCCAGCCATTAGATGCTTCATATTTCTTATATCTATTTGGGTACTTCATTAACTCGCCAAGACCATCCACAATATACGGAATAACATCTTTGCACAATCCATTATTCTCTCCGTTCTTCCATTCAAGGTCGGTAGAATTTACAATCATATCTCTAAGATTCCAAGTGATATTTGCACTACTATAAACGCTAACATAACGATTGTCTAATCCTTCAACTTTTACTTCAAAACTAATATCGTATGACATAATTTACCTCTTATTTTTCATTAATCCCGTATGTATCTAACAATCGCTGACCACAAAACGGACATTTCTGAGTTTTATTTTCTACGCCAGTTGAACAAGTTGGACAATAAAATCCTCTAGCGTAATAATTGAACTCTATCTTGACTGGCTTTTCTTTGTCGATTTTATATTTTTCATCATCAATCATCATATGGTTTACCTCATAAAATCTCGATTTTAATTTCTTCTTTTGGGTGCTGGTGGCAGATACATCCAATGAGAAACATTCAACCTATTCACATAATATCCTGTACTCCAAAAATCTTCTGACATCCAACGACCAATACAAATATGTCCATTTAATAGACATACAAGATAATCTTCGTCTATTATAGGCTTATCATCTTCAATATCAATCCAATCTTCCATATGCTTACCTCTCTTGGTTTATTTCTGTATCTATTATACTCCTCGAATATGAACTCCACTTGAATAAATTGTAAACAAATTGTAAACGCTTACATTATTCTGTGTCCTTCTTTTTGAGTTCTTCCTTTACTTCGGGGAATGAACATATAAGTGCAGGGCAAGTTTCACAATCAAACTCCTCTTTGCCTGTTATACTCTTGACTTTTTCCACATACGGACACTTTATCTGTTCTTTACTCATTTTTCTCCCTCCTTATATTTCTTTTTGAGTTCGGCAATCTTATGCCACATTTCATTAATGACAAATCTTTGACATTGGTAAAGTATTTCTTTCAACTGCATATCAGATTTTTGAGAACACGCCTCATAAAACTCTCTAAAGATGTCGCCAATCTCCTCAAATATCTCCTCCACAATCTCATTCTTTGAAGCAGCTTCGTTTTCAAGCATTGCTATAATATCATTATAGAAACTCAACTCTCTTCCTAAATCACTAAGAAATTCTCTGCGCTCAGATGTGTACGGCTCATCAGGTTTAATTTGCTTTTCAAGTCGGTCATATCTCTTTTGAACTAGCTTTCTTTGGTCTGCAAAGAATCCAAGTCGCTCGTCTTTATATGATATTTCTTTAATGGTCATATATTAATTCTCCTTTTTAGGACTCATATCAACCGAATCATATTGCTTTATATAAATATGGTAGTTCTTATAACCACATAAAGCATTTACAATATCACCACAAAGAATTGCCTTTTCTTTATCCCCAGCATCATGCTTTTCTTTTTGAATTTCATACATAAATTTAATCATCTCATCAAATTTCTCAATGTATTTTGTCATCTGTTTGTAAGTCATATATATTTACCTCATAAAAATTTGATTTTAATTGCTCTCTAATGATTCCAATAAATCAGGGTTATCATGTATATTACCAATGACTTCACAACAATACTTGATTGTTTCATGCTGCGCCCATTCATATAAATGATATTTATATGTAGACCATTGCATAAGTGCAAATCTACTCCATTCTTGATTCCAAATTACCTTATAATAAATAGTACATTTAGGTCTTGGTGTATATCTTAAAATATCACCTTCAAACACCTTCTTACCATTTTTATCTTCTACACCTATGTACTGCCCTACGGTTTCAGCGATAATCTTTGCGGAAACACCGTTGCGAGGAGCTTCTATAATAAGATGTTCCGTACCTTCGCTTGTTAAATATTCGGCAGCACAATAATTTCCATATACCCATTCGCCATCAAATTCTTTTTTGGCTCTAAATAAAATCTCTCTCATGTATCTACCTCTTAACCCTCAATTGCTTTATCTAATCCAAAATATTCTCTAATAAACTGAGCGATATCATCAATCTTATAGCTGGTCTTAAGGGTGCTCCACCAAGCATTACTTTCCTTAATAACAAATGCAAACTTTCCACAGTTGGCATACTCAAAATTCTTTGTATTTATATTATCCATTATTGGAATCTGAATATAAAAAGCTTTACCATATCCTTCGAAATGAACCGACCAATAGTAATTTTCCCAACCACCGCTCATAATTTCTGTAAGTTTAAAATTCTTGTCATTATTAAGAAAGTCTTTTAATATAAAATCTTTGAGCGTTTCAAGTTGAGG
This sequence comes from Clostridia bacterium, assembly GCA_045128915.1. Classification (GTDB taxonomy): domain Bacteria; phylum Bacillota; class Clostridia; order UBA1381; family UBA1381; genus RGIG9115. Next base: position 46,299 of record JBGVIT010000033.1, on the reverse strand, counting down.
TCTCTCCTTTTTAAGTTTTTTTCCAACTTGATTTTGTGCATCTTGAAAAATATTAACATAGTCATACATTGATTTATTTGCCTTAACCTTGCTAACATAATCTGCAAATAAAAGATTTTCAATATACTTTTCCTGCGCCACCTTATTCTTCTGAGCGTTATAAAGACTCTTTGAGTATTCAATGCTTTCAAGAACCTTCTTGTCACTATCGTCAATTGCATTCCACATATTATTTACCTCTTATAAATTTATTTTATTCTTCTACTTCGACTTCTTCAATTTTGAAATGTGAATCATGCCAAAGTCCAACATAATTGCCACAATCAAATCCATCGTCGCCCATATCTATATACTTGAATCTGTTGCAGTATTCTTCACACTCTCTTGCAACTTCATCATTAAGATTCCAATTGTCAACCATAGGACAATTAGAACAATGGCGTGACAGTTCTCTATCCTCTTCACATTTGAGTTCCGCCTTTGCCTTTTCTTCTTCCGCTCTTTCTTTGCGAAGATAAGAACCTATAATGTAATCAAAAGAGTCTTCCCATTCGCCACCGTATTCATGTAACTGATATATCTTCATCACTTAAAATCCTTCTTTTATGCAATATCCGTCTGCAATCTTCTGCAATCTGTCCATGTTCCACCATTTTTCTTGATGTGAACTTTTAATAAAATCAATTTCCTTCTTGGCATACTCTTTCGCATCCTCAAGAATATGTTTCCAAGTCTTGTTATATGTAATGATTTGCACTCCATATTCACACACTGTAAGTTTATTTGCCCACTTATGAGCAATGTCCAACGCTTTACTTCTGTCTCTCGTAAACTTGCAATCTCCCCACATTTCTACTACTCTTGTGGGAACAAGTCTTTCTTGTAGTCCACTAATAGCAGACCAATAAACATTGTCAATAGCTTGCAAATGTGCAACTCTATACTGGTCTTTTGTTTTTAAAATATAAATTCCATTATCCGCACTCATAATACTCTCCTTATCACCACTTAAAACTTTACTTTTATGTTCAGTTCATATCCAAATGCCAACCTCTTTAATGTAATCTTGCTATCTGGGAAATACTCAAAGAGATTATCCAAAAGCCGTTTAATATTATGAAAATCGTTGACACCGTGGTTTATGCTCACTTCTGTATTACCTTTTAACTTTGCATCTATAACTCGCTGTATGATACGACCAGTTAAAATATCTGTGTTCTTCATATATTATTACCTCTTAATCTTCCGACTCAACATCTTCCATTTCCATAAGCACATCACAATCACCGCACTTGACAGCTACATCTTTCTTAGCCTTTACTTCCTGTCCACAATTGGGGCAAGTGTACTTGAACTGAGTCTTCTTTCTAGTTCTACCGCCACCGCCAAGACTAATAGGTGCGCTTCTAAAGTATTCAAATGCCTCATCGTTAGGCTTAACTACATTTTCCATATAAGCCTTTAATTCGTCTGACATAGAGGTGTAACCATAGCCAACGCTCTTTCCCTTCTCAACGACAAGACCAACTCTTTCCGCAGAACTCTTAAACTTCTTATTATGTATATTACCGCTACAATCCTTAATGTTGTTTACCTTATTATAATAATGACACATCTCGTGAAGAAGAGTCTCTGCGACCTCGGCAGGTGTACGGCTATTAAACCATCTAGGGTCTACATTGATTTCATAGTAAGCGTTTTCTTCCGACTGCTCATCGTTCTTATCCTTCCAAACCTTAGACAAGGTAAAATGTCCAAGTGTTGCGCCTCTCGTCTTCTGAATGGTAATAACAGGCTCTGCCAAACTTCCATCAAACTTATCACGATTCAAAATATTAAAAATTCTGTACAATTCTTCCAAAGCAATTCCAATAACATTCATAATCAATTCTCCTTTTTATCTTTTAAATTATCCGCTTGTATCGGTGTCGTAACAATGATACGACTATCATGTTCATATTTTCCAGAATAAATTAGTTCTCTTACTTCGTCTTCTGTGATAACGGTTTCATTATAAAGGATACAAACATCTCTTTCCGTTCCCTTTATAATTTCTCCAGCTGAATTTGCACAACCAGTTTCAAATTCTATTCTCATTACATGACTTGCATTACTCATAATTCTTACCTCTTAAAATCTGTCTTTTATTTGTTGAAAAAAATTTCCTCTGCTTCGTCCAACACCTTCTTCGGTATTGTGTTCTGTTCTATAGCAACAAACTTTCTACACACAGGGCAGATAAAGCCATAGTCGACTCCTTTATAGTCGGGATATTTTTCCCATTTGTGTTTTTTAATATCTTCCATTTCAATTTCAATTTTACTTTCACAGAAATCTTTTGTGTCTCCGTATGCAAATCCATATTTGTCTACAACTCTTTTACATTCTACAATCATTGGAAATGCGTTCTCATAGTTTCCTCTTTCAATTACTTTCATATCGTTACCTCTTAAAACTTAAATTCCGAAGCACACTTATCACAAACCTTTAAATGTTCTTCTTCAATATATTCTCCGCAACACACACAATGATGGTCTTTATGTTTGCTATGTTCATTATCTTTGTGGTGTTTGTACCACAGAGCATAATGTTCTTTTGTTTTAAAAATTGACATAATCATATCGCACAATCTGTTAACATAATTAATATCCGACACAACTCTGCTAACTTCTTCTTGCTTGATATTAGAATGTCTCATTTCAATTGTTATGTCATTGGGGTAGAATAATTTGTTGTCATCACAACAAACCCAAACATTGAAATAATCATCAAGATAATCATTTAATCTAACGCTAACACTATAAATATTGCCACTGTCTCGCATCTGTGAGAACCACACTAAATTTCCATTGATATTGTATCTATAAAAAATTTCCTTGTCATTAATTTGACCAGTCCAATCTTCCACACATTCTCTTTTTTCAAGTTTAATATCCATTCTGTTATTCTCCACATTCGTCTGTTAACAAGTTATATTCCGTTGTACTTTCTATTAACTGAGGCGATACAAAACCGTCCTGCAACATCTTAATGCCTGTGCTATAAATCTTATTATCAACATAACTCTGCACCTGTCTTTTGGCTTCTACCACCATATCATTGACCTCCTGCTTGGCTTGCTTCTTGAAAAATTCTTTGCTACCACCTACAAGAGAAGAATAAGCACCATTCACTTTAGATAGCAGCTCTTCACCAACCGATTTAGACAACTTTTTATTAGCAATTAACTCTTTAACCATCGCAATGCTTGACTCTAAATCGCTTACAGTTTTTTCGGCAAGTTCATCACGCTCTTCTTCGATAATTTCAAGTTTAGGTCTCTGTGGTTTATACTCAATCATTCCCTTGCCAGCCACATATTCAATGGTACAAGGAACGCCATCGCCCATATTAGCGTTGGTTAATAGGTCTGCAAACTGATTTGCCGAAAGACAAATTTCAATCAGAGTTTTATCACCCATTATCCAATCTCTGCCTAAGTCACGAGAACATTGAGCTGTTTTAATTTTTAAACATATAGTGTTGTAATTTGTAACATCGCTACCAAACAATTCTCTGCCGTTATGATGTTGATGATAGATGCCTACCATACCCCAACTATCGTGTTTCTCATATTCTTTGTTCATAATTTTTACCTCCACTTAAAATTTATCTTTTATGTTATTATATAACCTTATTTATTATGTATTCGGTAAGTGGAATTATCTTCCACTCCCGATTTGCAAGTATATTATACACCATTCTTACACAGTTGTCAAGATGTTTTCTGAATTTTCTTTAAAAAATTCTCCATAAGATTTTCCAAGAGCTTCGTGTCTTGCTACAATTGAAGCGTTCCGTGCAACACCACCAGAGCAAGCTTCCATATATTCTCCATATGTTTCCGTATCATTTTCTGTTTTAAAGAAGTTAATTAAGAACTCGCCAAACATTGCTTCGCTGATTCCGTTCTCAATTGCTTCTTTAATATAAGGGATAAGAGATACCAAATGAGTTTCCGTATAGAGCTTCTTCGCAACATCTTTTTCTTTGTTTTCAATCAGTTCATCGTGTGTACCAACAATAAAATCGAACACCTTAACAAGTTCCAATTTTTCTCCGTCTGTAATTTCGGCTTCTTCAATCTGTGGATTAAAGTCTTTGCTTGCAAAAGAAACATCTTCTACTTCGCTATTAAGCATTGTCCAAACCTTCATTACAATTACTGCTTGGTTCTTATTTTGACGAGATTTTTCCGTCAACATTTCTTCGAACAGTTTATGAGAGCCAAGGTCAAGCAACTCTTCGATATTCTTTGCGGATGCAAGAGTTCTGTTTTTAGTTGATAAAGGCTTGCCGTTGTTCAATCTTTTAAACAACTCTCTTTCTTCCTCTTTGGTGAGGTTGTCAAAGTATGTCACGGCAAATGTCACAGTATTCAAGAAGTCTTTTAATCCATCTGGCAGCTCACTAAACTTCATACCAGAAATATCAATTTCAACTTCCTTATCTTCTTCCGTATCAAAGTAGGTAATCGGTGCTAAATTAGACAAAGCAAATTCGTCATTTAAAAATTCCTTTACAGTAGACAATCTTTGCTTACCATCCATAATAAAATAAGTATTACTACCTCTTCTACCGCTGCCATCGTCCATTCTCTTTGCGAATACCGCTGGTATTGGATAACCAAGAATCATGCTTTCAATCAAAGCAGATTTTCTTGTTCTCTCCCAAACATATGACCGTTGAATAATGTGGTTAAAATCAATTTTTCCATTCTTAACCATTCCGCTTAACTGCTTTGCCGACCACACAATACTTGCCTTTTCTAATGACATAATATTTCCCTCCGCTTCCTATATGTTTATTTATTATATCTTAGTTATCAAGAAAATCCAATCCAAGATTCAAGCTATTAAACACATCTTCAATTTCTTCGTCCATAAGTCCAATGTATTTTTTTGTAGTTGCTACGGAAGAGTGATTAAAAATTGCCATCAACATTATAAGAGCCTTTTCTTTATCTTCCGCATTATGCCAAATGTGATAACCAAAAGTCTTACGAAGAGTATGGCTACCAACATTCTTTTCAATGCCAGCCTCAATAGTTGCATCGACAATAATTTTCCACAATGATTTCTCTGTGATTGCACCACTTTTTCTTGACTTGAATAAATATTCATCCATATCTTGAATAGGATATTCTTTTACATAATCTGCAATTGCTTTCTTTACAGTTTGATTAAAGTACAACTTAACATACTTTCCTGTCTTTCTGGTTTTCTTCGGTTGTAAACTATAAGAATCTTTAAATGTTCCATCATTGTTCATAAAGAAATTATACTTCAATCCACATAAATCACTTGCACGAATACCAAGATTAATGCCGATTAAAAACAACATTTTATTCCGACAAGCAATCTGTCGTTTATTTTCGTCAGGAGCGTTTTCAATGCGATTATCAAACACATCAATCATAGCCTTAATTTCCGCTTCGCTAGTAAAGGGGTAAACTTCCGAGCTAACCCCAGCAACCTTATTAGAATGTCGTTTGTCAACGCTTCCATCCTTATTAAGTTTAATCTCTTTTTCTTGTCTTCCACCTCTTATAACCGAGGATAAATCTATAACTTTAGCTCTTGATGGTTTAAAAGCAGGTACTGCACTCATTTTTCTCACTCCTCATCTTTTATCTTTGTGTCTTCATTATATCACAACATACTTAATTTGTCAAGTAGTTTTCTAAAAATTTTTACATTTAATTTTTCCATAGGTGAGACAACATTCCGTCTCACCTATTATAACTTATATAAATGTTCCCATTTTTTCTTATAGCGTTCACGCTCTTTTTCCAATTCCTCTGGTGTTAAGTTATACTTACCTTGTTTAACCCATTGCTGTGCTTGATACGCTCCATAATTCTTTACATCTTCTTTATACAATGTGCAATTTTCAATAACAATTTTTCCATTCACGGCATCTCTGTGTGGCTCAGGATAAGTCTTTGTTAATTTATACTTACCATTTTTAAGATTCTTCATACACTGTTCAACAGGAATACCGCTCATCATATCTTTGTGATACAACTCTTTATTTGCCCAATTCTCTGCTGGAATTGTTGGCTCTAGCTTTTCTTTTACCCCTTGAAATAAAGTTCCAATAAGAGATACGATAAATAATCCATCAAACATATTTATCAACCCCTCATACTACTTTCTTTTTACTTCATCTACACTTACAAATTCCATTATCAAATCTCTACTTGCATATACTTCCATAAAAGCCGTAATAACATGCTTTACAAAATATCCATTGTCTTTACAAGCAAACTTAAAATTTGTATATATCTCTTTGCTAAATGTCGTGTTTAAAGTATCTACATCGGAATCGTCACCTTTCCATTTAAGAATGTCTTCATCCTTAATATAAAACCTGCCATTGCCAAACTGTCGCATAAATGTCTCCAGTATCACATTCATAGGATAACCCTGCTCTTTGCACACATCCTTAAAAGCATCAAATACTTCTTTATTCACCTTCTGATTTAAGGCGGTTGTTTCCACTCGCTTTACATCTCTCTTAATAAATCCACCCATATAAATTCCTCCAAACTTTTAATTATCTTTTTGTCAACTATATTTTAACACACTTAACATTCATAATCAAACTCTGCATAGCCACCAGAGTCCTCTACATAGCGGAAACACTCTTCCAAAGTAAACTCTTCGCCATATCCGCCAAAGCCAGTTTCTTCGTCATATTCTCCGTAATTATCGTCACAATCAAAAGACAGAACAATCATCGTAATCAAATTATCCATTGAAGTTTTAGGCTTATATCCATCTTCGATAATTTTCTTTTCAATGTCCTTATAATATGTTTCATAAGTTCCTTCTGGATTACTTATACAATCAATAAACACTACCATATCTCCAACTTTTCTTGTATAACTCATTTTAAATTCCTCCTATTCTTCTTCTTTTAATTCACCCTTAAGCATTAAAGATTGTTTATATTTTCGTGTATTCATAATGGCTTTATTATGTTCTTCGCCAGTACGCTGCCAATCTTTCCAATGTTCTTTTCGGTATTGCTTTGCCTTTTCTGCACTATCACTATTTACAATCAAGAGAATTGTTTTCTTGCTAACATTAAACCTTTTAGCCAAATCATTAAGACTATAAAAGCCTGTTCCGTATAACTTCTTAATCTCATTTCTCTGTTCGTCTGTCAGCCTCTTTCTTCGGTCTTGCAATCCTTTAAGTTTAATCTTCTCACTCTTATAAGGCATATTATCAACTCCCTTTATTGTATATATTTAATAGTTATTACTGCGTGTTGTATGTTTTTGGTCTCTTTGCACTTGCATCAAAATGCGGATAGTTTTTTAACCTATTGTTTTGCTCTTCCAATGACAATAGATTTCCGTCATTGTCGTAACAAAAGTATTTAAATTCGTATAGCCATTCTCTAATTTTAATAGGATATTCATTTCCGTCTGGATTAATAAACAATCCAATAACCGTGTTATGAATATTACAAATATCGTTTTTAACTTTATATGCAATATCTAATACTTGATAGTCTCGCAATCCATCAAAGAAATGTTTCTTATCTGCTCCAATATCTTCAAAGAAAGTTTCTGGATTCCGTTTATACTGTTCGTTTGCCTTTTGCATATCTTGATAATACTCAAAATAATCACTATAAACATTGTTCACATAAGCAATAAACTTATCCATTCCTCTAACAATAAATCCTATTTGTTCATCAGTAGTTTTATATGTTCTCATATCTACCACCTCTTAAAATCTTACTTTTATTAGTTAAACTTAACTTCGCTTTTATCAAAATCTACATAGTAATCAGCTTCATTCTCGCAACCTTTAACAGAACAAGTTCCACAAGCCGTTCCACCATCATCTACTCTATTACCCAAAATGCCCTTGTATTTATTATGACAATGTGGACACATTTCAACCCAATAAGAATTGTATTCCGCTGTATTATCTACATAGTCATCAAATACAATCTGTTTACCTCTTTTAGATGTATAAATCATGTTCATATTAATTACCCTTCTTTCTCTACAATGACACGATATTCTTGTCCATCCTCATCTTTGATAATGAAGGAATTGCTATTACCTGTCCAAGTCTCAAACTTAAATGAAGTTTCAAAATTTCTATCGTCAAATAAAGTCCATTTAATATCTTCAACAATTTGTTCTGTATTGTCTTTCATGATTTTCTCCTCCTTATAAAATCTTTCACAGACATACTTCGCAAAGTCAAGCATAGCTTCTTGTAGTCCATGAAGTTTTCTATTAGTTTCTATTGTTTCCGTGAAAATTTCATCCGAGCAATCGTCATCATCTTCATCATCAACTTCATAAGCCGTCAACCAATCAGGCTCATCATCACTCTCCAACAGTTTCTTACGCTCTCTTGTAGTTATTTGATATTCAACCATAATACTTTTATCGAATCCATCTGGTGTATACCACAATCTTGCACCAACTTCAAAATTAAAACCGCACTCTTCATCATGTACCTCATTCACCATTTCTGCAAATTCTATTTCATTTTTGCAATTACAATCAAATTTCATTTTAATTACCTCCTTATCGTTCCTCAATTACAACCTTAATATCTTCAACGGCAATTCCATTTTCACTTGCCAATAGTTCTTTTGTTGCTTCTTCTTCACCCTCAAAAGTTCCTTCTAATGTATACGCACCCAGCTCTTTTTCACCTTGATAAAACACTTTCCATTTTTCCATTGTTAATCCCTCCGTTTTATTAGTTCATCATTTCATTTAATGCAAACATAAATGCCACAACTTCTCGGTCACTTGAAATAAAGTCACCACGATGTTTTGCAAACTCTCCAACAAAATCTCCATGTTCTACAATGAATTTATCACCTTCTTCTAATGCTTCGTTATAACCAGCAACCATATCGTTATGGTCGTAAAGGAATTTGTACTCCTTATTAAACTGTTCTGTAAACTTATGAATATTGATATTCATTTTAATTACCTCCTTTAATTTGTATAACCTTATCTCTTATCTTGATTATATTATATCACATATTTAATAATATGTCAAGTAGTTTTTTAATTTGTTTACAATTTGTTCATATATTCTTTTTATGTATGAAGCGGAATTAAATCCGCTTCAATCAATCAAAATCTGGAATGATTACCGCATCATAATACTTATCAATATCATACTCTGGCTCAGTCATTTGGTATAACAATACCCTTTCACAACCTTTAATTTCTCCAAAAGCCTTTAGATACTTGATTAAAGCATCTTTAGAATCTAACTCGCAATAAACTGTTACCTCATTACTGCCGTAATAATTTTTTACCTTGAACAACTCCGCACTCTCTCTTACATTATTAAAGATATGAAGAAAACTCTCTGCGTATTCCTTAACATCTCCTTCAATATCTACTGTAATTGCATAACCCTCTAACTCATACACTTTTGCCTGAATCTCTTTCATTTTAATCCCTCTTTTCTATTTATCTTATAACTTATTATACTATATAAAAACTTATTTGTCAAGTAGTTTTAGCAAAATAATCTAAATCATTTCCATTCCAATTTTTTATTGTTTTTTGAAATTATATTTTTTTGTATTGGCAGTACAATAAATTATCATTTTTAAAAATTGAATTTTTCTGCACAGATTAACCAAAAAATAATGATTTTTAAAAATCAAACTTTCTGACAACCAATACAAAAAATCTCAATTTTTAAAAATGATAATAAATAGTAATAAAAAAAACATAGAGAAAAATTAATTCTCTATGTTTCTATCAGGCAAACTCTTAACCCACTCTAATAATACTGCAAGTTTCTCTGCCTTTAATTCTTCCATTTTTTCTTTTGTCAACTGCGGTGAATAGGTATAAGTAATTGTTCTTCTTTTCCTGTCATATTTGAATCCTTCAGGCGTACCTACTTCCTTAAAATAATCTTTTGGAAAAGCAATATAAGTGTTGATACATCTTTCTCTATGCCCTTCACAACACCCCATTGTACGATAACCCTTTTCGTTTAACAATCGTATATGCTCTTGAATATTCCTATCAATAAAAATTAAATGATACGGTGGAAATAATTCGCATATACAGTTATTTAAAGTGTTCCAGCAATACGGACAAACATAATTAATATATGTTTCCTTGTTTTTCTTCATTAAACCATCTCTTTCATTTTATATTTATTATACTCCGTTTTGTTATTTAAAGAATGTTCCAAAGCCTCATATAAATATTCTACATCAATTCCGTTCTCAATGTAACCCTCACAAATGCCATCGAAATAGCTCTGTGCTGGAGGACAAATTCCCTTTCTATTCTTTGCCATAACATATACAATAGCCTTTTCAATTTTCCCATTATCAAGTATAACATTAACAATTTCTTTAACATAATATGATGGATAGCCTTCATACATATCAAGTCTTGCCCAATCAGAATCCGAAATATTCCAAACGACAACTGGTACAAAATCATTTTCATTATCCGTTTTAATTACATCGGCATGTACATTAAAAACAAGTTTCCACCCCTTTAATTTTCCGTTACAAACTACATAAGAATTAGGACACCTGTAATCCATTTGAGATTTGTTCATATTACTTCCGTAGCTAATATACAACATAATACCATCCTCCTTTTGTATTATTTATTCTTTTTTTGGTGGGATAGGCTGGACTCGAACCAGCATGACTACCAAAGTCTAAACGGAATCGAACCGCACAGGCAATTATCCTACTGTACCTTTTCAGTTTACTATCCCATAATGGTGCTGGAGAAGGGATTTGAACCCTCACGCTACTTAATTCGCACAAGATTTTAAGTCTCGGATGTCTGCCGATTCCATCACTCCAGCGTATTTCTTTTTCTTTACGATAATATTATATCACAATAATTTCCATTTGTCAATACTTTTTTGAAATTTTCTAAAAATTTTTTGCAAATAATTTTCCAACCAAAAAAGTTTAATATTTAAAAATGAAAATTAATTGTTTTACCCACACCTTAAAGGGTATAATCTTATATCTTTTCACCCTTATTATACCTTTTAAGGTGTAAAATTTTCACTCGCTTTAAATAATTCCATTCTCTCTAAACTCTTTCATTAATCCATATCTCTTTGCCAATCTTTCAAAATAATTTCCGTAACAAGCCAACTCTTCGTATGAATAGTTATGATTATTAAAGTCCAACTGCCACTCAATAGCTTCGTTTCTTGCCTTTTCTTTTGCTCTCTGGTATTCACTTGTATAATATTTTTTCATATTAAATTCCTCCACTTAAATTCCTGATTTTAATTGTTTTAGTTTTACTTTTACTCTCTCCCATTGTTTTATCTGCTTATCAACTTTTGTTCTCTCTAATTCATCTGCAAATCTGTATCTTATATGCAACTGTTCAATTAATTGTGTTATCGTATATCCACCCTTAATTCCGTTGCATTTTGCACAACATATTGCCAAATTAGAGAAACAATTTGAGCCACCATATTTAATAGGAAGAATATGGTCTATTGTTTTATTTGTTTCTTTCATTTTCTTTTCACAATAAAAACAATATTCCGTTGCTTTCTTTTTATTTAAAACTTCCGTTCCATATTGTCTATTCTTTGCCATATCAATCTTTTAAAATCTTGTTTTTATTACCTACTCTTCTTACGATAACAAACTTCCGTGTATTCCTCATATCCTTCTTCTACGGAATAATGATGACTAATCTGCATAGCTTTTTCAACCTCTGCTTCAATCTCTTCATCCGTTGCATTATCATCTACATAAAATTCAAAGTCATAGCAACCTAATGCTCTTACATTTACATATCCACTTACCTTTTTCATATACATTTACCTCTTAATAATAAGCTCCACCAAGTTTAAATAATGTTGACATCATCTTAACGGCTTCGCCCATTCTCTTATCCTTTTCACACGCTTGCTTTATATCGTCCATAGAAAGCTCTGTGTATTCAAGCAATCGTTCAATCCAAGCCTTTAACTGCTCGTTTTCTCCGCTTACTTCCTCATATAATCTCTTGTATTCTAACGCTTCTTCTCTACTCTCGTCTAATTTAATAGACAAATGTTTTATTGTTTTTGCATACTCACATTTTATTTTTTCAAAATGCTTTTCTGCTGCATCAAACTTTTTTCCTTTTGGCATAATATTTACCTCATAAAATTGTGTTTTTATTCTACTGTAAATCGTTCCGCTTCAATCTCTTCTAATACCGAATAGCCTTCATCATCGGCAAATATTCCAACCCAATCGTCAGGCTTAATTGAGAAGCTTTCTATCTCTTCGTTCTCAAAAATAATTCGTATCTCTTTATCTGTCTTATTCTCAATAGTTCCTACAAAATCATAATCTCTACCAGTTCTTAATATTTTAACTAAATCGTTTTCAAATACTGTTTTCATATATTTTTACCTCATATCTATCATTACTTCTTCATAAAATCTGTCTATGTTTAAATCGTATTCATAAATAGATTTACAAACACTATTTGACAAAACAATTTCCAAGTCAAAGTTTTCAACATTCTTATCTATTGCCCATTCGTACAACTCTTTAATTGTCATTTTAACTACCTCTTAAAACCACACTTTTATATGCTTAATCTTCCTCTATAATTTGATTTCTATTGTGGTCATAATACCAACTTGCCACCACATTTCCACCTTGATTCTTTTCATTTCCATTTTTGTACATATCAATCACATACATTTCATCTTCTTTAATTTTGTACAATGTCATGTTGTACAACAAATCATCAAACTTTGTACTTGTATGACAACATAATGAATAACTTTTTTCTCCGTTTCTTTTCCATACTGTTAACAGATAATATGTCATTTTATTTTCCTCCAAGTTAAAATCACTCTTTTATTGCCTTGTTATCGTTTTTAATGATAGTAGTAAAATGACTCTTCTTGTCCATCATACAATCCATTGCTTTCTTTTGAGACAGACAACAAACTGCGTGATACCCACTCTCCGACACAATCATTCTACCACACAAACATTCTTCACATTTCTGCATATACATTCACCTCTTAAAATCGTCATTTTATTGATATACTTCAATTTCCAACTTATAATAATGCTCTCCGCTTGCCTCATATAGCGTACAATTCATATCATCGACTCTGTAACATAAATATCCATTAGTATCAATATACCAATCTCTTTCGTCCGTTACATCTTTATCAGTTCCACATTCATAAACCTTAAATTTCAATTTCATATTTGTTACCTCATAAAATTATCTTTAAAACTTCGGCTCATACTTTGTAGCAACTTGTTCTTTTGTATATTCCACCTTGCCACACTTCTTACAAGTTCTGCTCCATCTATCTACTTTCTTTTTATCAAATCCAACCAATTCAGGCATATAATCACTACCTATAAACCTATCCTCATACTTAGGAATGTTTTGGATTTCGGGATTATATTCAACCTTCTCCCATTCGTGATTACAATTGCTCTGCTCTTTTCTCAACGCAGACAATTTGCTTTCGTATTCTCTTTTTAATTGCTCTTCTCTTGTCATATTAAAATTCTCCATGCAACCTATAAAATTACATTTTTATCTGTCACTTATATCCCTTAAAAGATTGAACATTCTCGGCACTTCCTTCTGCATTACTGTAAAATCCTCAATCATCTCGTCAATATCTTCTTTAAAATTTTCTTCACTACTATATTCCATATCAATCAACCACTTATAAAAGTTTGTTGCAACCTCTCTTACCTTCATTTTAAAATCCTCCATTTAAAATTTCTTCCTTTATAACAAGGTATCTGTCAATAGCATACTGACAATCTCTTTTCAATTTATACTTACCAAAGACAATCAATGTACTCCACTTCATGCTATCTGTATCAAATACACACCACCATGTTTTTCCGTCTAATGCCGTTCTTTTTCTCGGTTCAAGCATTGCTGAATCCTCCGTGTTCTTTTTTCTTACACCTATATTATACCACAATAATGTTTGTTTGTCAAGTAGTTTTTAGAAAATTCTTACTAAAATACTCTACAAATTTCCCATTTGATTTTTGTGTATTATGTACAAATTTAATCTCTGGTAGTTCCTCTAAAACATTTTCCACCGCAATTTGTTTTGCACCAATCGCAACTCATACCTTCGTTATCTTCTGCGTGCATACACTCATCACAAAGGAAAATCTCTTTTCCGCAATGATTACATATAGCTACATAGCCTTTAACATTTACATCCCACATAGGATATATATTTTCCTTGTCGCAATACGGACAAACTTCAACCGCTTCAAAATAATTCCTATCCATCGTTTAATTCTCCTCAAACCAATTTTTTAGAATATTTAAAAATGATTATTTCTTGTTGCCAATTTTTTACGATATTTAAAAATCAAGATTATTTGTCAACCGCTTACTCTATCTACAAAATCTCTAAAAGGCTTAATATATTTTTTATAATATCTTTTATCATTGATACATCTGTTATGAATTGCCATCTTTCTGTCTATATCCTCATGCGTTTCTTTAATACAATCTTTTCTCGTTGTTAATATAGCCAAGCTACAATGCATACCAGTACTTATTATCGTTGCATGCCATTGCCCTTCTCGTTTATCATAGCCTATTGTCAAGGCATTACCTTTACTGTCTATTACATCTTCAATATATCCACAAACCTTTGGATATTCCTTAACACCATCTGCCAATTTAACATTTAAATAATATTCAGCCTTTTTCATTTTAAAATCCCCTATTATTCTCCAAAAGGATATTCCATTCCATAGAAATAATCCCAAAGTTCATCTGCGTTATCGTATTTCTTATATATATCTTCTATCTTTGTCAAACCATTTTCTTCTTCACTTTCAATAATCCAGCACCATTCAACAAAGCTATCAAAAAAATCGCAACAAACTTTTTCTGGAATACCAAAAGAATTTTCATAATGATGAAGATATAAACTACCCAAGCAAATCTCTCTTCTTAACTTCCAAAGTTTTTCCTTATTCCAAAAATCAAAATCCTTATAGTTCATGATTTCCTCCACTTAAAATAATTCTTTTATAACCTTATATATTAACTTCTTACAAGAAAACAATCGTCATATTCTGCTTCGATATAACTATATCCGTGATTCAATCCATGTTCACAAGAAATATCTGTACAACCTTGTTCGTCATAAAGCTTTTTAATATCCTCATATGCTTCATCACCTTCGCTTATAACTGTACACCAGTTCACATAATCATTGTCAACGATTGACATCACATTAAAGTCTCCACCATCAAATATACCGCCATCAATATAATTTTCATACATTGCTTCATATAGACGATATGTTGTATGGTCATCCGTCCAATACTCCAATCTATCAAGTAACATCTCCAAAGCCATATCATTATCAATATTTACTAACATTTTTAATTCCTCCTATAAAATTAGTCTTTTAATTTATTATCCAATACTGACAATTCCCTAAGCACTGCGGAATTTCTGTCATACTTTTCAATCTCTTCGTCTGTGAGTCTCTCTGTTTTTCCGTCCAGTTTCCAATTCTCTTGCTCTTTTTTGATTCGTTCCATACCTATCAAGCACATAAGAATTGTTTGTTCTCTGTCTGTCAATTCGATTACTTTCATTCTTCAAAAATCCTCCGTTTAATTACCAAGCATAGCAACCATAAACACCATAATCAAAATATCTTTTCCGTCTTATAGGCTCTAAATGCTTTATCTTTACACCCTCAACAAAATGCTCTGGAGCTTCGTAAATATAATCTCTTGTATGATATTCTTCTGGTAAACGGCTTGCAAATACCTTACCACCATTACCGCAAGGCATATATTCCAAGCTACCATAATTTTTATTTGCGAAAACTTTTCCGTTTTCATATCCCAAAAACACACTATGATATTTTCTTGTACCTTCAAGGATATTGTCTGTTGACAACAAGATATTTTCCGTATCAGTTAAATTTTTATTGACTACAATATAATTTCTTTCCGTTCCATTCATAGCCATTACCTTACCATTATTTTCAAACGGATGGCAATTTCTATCATTAATACTGCCTACGCTGGCAAGTCTTGTATGATAAATAATCCACTTCAAATGTTTTATTTTCATCAAAACCTCTTCTGCAATTTCTGCGTTAGTGAGATTTACGCCCTTCTTAATATAATAACTTCCATCATTATAAATAAAGCAAATGCCGTTACCATGACCGCCCAACTGATTCTCAAGATAATTAAATAGATTTTCCAAACCATACCATCCTTCAATATACTTTATTCCTTCATTATTTAACATAGCCAATCTGCACATAACATTTACCCCCTTATAACTTTATTTGTTATTAATTAAAATTGTTTGTTCTTACCTTACACTTATATTATAGCACACAATAAACTATTTGTCAAGTAGTATTTTTAATTGTTTACAAATTATTCATAATTATTTTATTCCAAACTGTTCACAAGTTCGTTTAATATAGAATAAAAATCTATTGAAGCATATCCAGCCATATAAGCATGAATTTCGTTTATCCATTCATATATAAAATCGTCTATATCGTCTTCATACTGACAATCTGCTCTCCAATGCTCTTTTGTAAATGCCTTAAATTTATCTATATTACGCTCAATCATCTCCGTCCAGTTAACTGTAGAAGAATCATCGTTTATATGAATTACATCTACCTTTTTAATAATTCCGTTACAAAACTTATCGTATTCGTCTTCCTCTTCGTCAATGTAACATACTGTAACTACCGCATCATATACTGTATCGTATGTGTCAAAATCGTTCTCTCTCATTTTTAAGTATTCGTAAAGTGTCATTGTTGAATCCTCCGTTTTTTGTTTTATTTGACTACATTATACCATAAATTTACTGTGTTGTCAAGTAGTTTACAAAAATTTCTTTCAACTTTTTTAATTTTTAGATATTGAATATTTTTGGTCTGCTCCACCCATTAATCATATCATTTTTAAAAATTGAATTTTTCTGTGATGCTTACCAAAAATAATTGATTTTTAAAAATGATAAATTGTTGTTTTCTAAATAAAAGAGGCTGGGAATTATCCCAACCTCTCTTTAATCAACTTTAATTTGTTCTGCACCTTTTCTCTTTTAATTTCTGCTTTCCGCTTATTTGCTAAATGTCGATTATATCTTTCGCTTCCTTTTTCGTCTGCTAATATCTCCAAACTATCCTCTTCGCTATAAATATCGTTACTTATCTTTGTTATTTGTTTTTCTAACTTTCTTTTATCATTAAGCAACTTTTCATACTCTTTAAAGTCCATACCTATCGGTATTGCCAAAAACTCTGCAAATGTTAATCCCATAATTTAACCTCTCACCAATCAAAAGTCAACGCTTTTTTTGTAGGATAGTCTTTACCACCTCTGCGGATTCCTCTATCAAGCTCCATATAAATATAATTTTGATAAAGTTCCTTTTGTTTAATTGATACCTTGTTTAAAATTCCGTACTCTCTCATTTTTTCAATTGCCCATACTGTAGCATAATATTCTGATTCACATCTTCTCATAGAAGGAATTGTAGTTTCAATATGCCCAATTTCGTGAAATAAAGTTAATGTTGATGCAATACTGTTTGATTGTTTCCACTTGCAAACCCTTCTTTCTTTAACATGTGCGTGTGTTCTTCTCCAATCATTCTTACACTTTGTTCCATCGCATATATCTATACGATATTTTTCAATAACCTCGTTTTGAATTTCAGTAAACTTCACTTCTTTACTCCTCTTCTTTTTTTTGTTGTTGTTAAGATAAATGTTGTTGTTTTTATCTTATACCTTATTATACCATATTTAAAACTATTTGTCAAGTATGTTTTATGAATTTTCTGTAACTTAATTATGAATAAATTGTAAACAATTCATACCAATTTTTATTCATTTTTAAAAATCACGCTTTTTGGTTTATCCTTGCCAAAATTATTTGATTTTTAAAAATCATAATCTCTTGTCACTCCACTTTGAAATGTTGCCAATAATATTTAATTTTGAAAAACGATAAACAGTTATATAAATAAAAAAGAAGGTTGAAACGCTCAACCCTCTTTGTTCTCTTGCTCCAAATAATTCATATCAACAAATTTTCCAGTAGTTTCATACTGACTTACCATAATATCATACCCTTCTTCTAATGGGAATTTTTGTTTTAATATCTTATAAACAACTTCCAATGCTATTTTATTTGTTATACTTCGTTTGTCCGTTGCAAAGAAATGTTGTCCGTTTAGTGTTACATTAATTTCATAATACATAATTTATCACTCCTTTTAATAATAGCCTTCATCTTCTTCATCTTCTTCGTCATGCTCTACAAACTTAAATTTTCCAACACAATTATAAATTGTTTCAACTTTTTTAATCTTGTTTTGTTCTGCTAAATATTCTTCGTCTAACAATTTGTCTGCAAGCTCTTTTAACAAATCCTCATAATCTTCATTTGTCACGCAATGAGTGACTTTATCAAGAATTGTTCTTGCTTCTGTATGATAGTACAACCAATTCGCATAACTGCTTAAATCGTTTGCCCAACCTTTTAAATAATGTGTATTATCAAACACATCACCATCATTATAATACTTGTAAATCAGTTTATTTACTGCCGTTGTAATTTGCATAGCCTTTGTAGCACCTTCGTCTTTGTAAGGTAAATACTTATCATTTACCCCTTCAAACTTATCATAATATCCCCAATCAACTGCCATTTCAAAAACCTCCCTTTATTATTTATGTTTCTTAAATGTTAAATGTCATACAAGCATCCATAGGCACATCGAAAGAATCAAATTCCAAATCTCCGTATTTATCTGGAATATCATCTCCCATACCAGACCAAATCTCTCCGTCTTTATCAACATTATAAATTACCACTTTACATAGACTCGGCTCAATACAAAGCTCCATAAGTTCTGCAATAGTCATGATTATTTCACTCCTTAAATTTATTGTATGTTATCTAAATTTTGCTCCGTTTTTAATTAAACTTGCCATAATAACCTTTGTTTCCGCTTCTCCAAATTCATAATACAATCGTAACATGTTGTACATTTTGTCAAAAGTCATTTGTTCATTGAAATACTGTGTATCGTCTTTGTACTCTGCAATAAGATTATCGCATTGCTCTAAAGTCCAATGCTTGAATTGTCCGTTTACTCCGTTCATTCCAAACACACCCTTTATTATTATTTTATTCTTCCTTATCTTCACTTATATTATATACCATAATTTAATTGTTGTCAAGTAGTTTTAATATAATTATTTGTAAATTTTCTATTAACAAACTAATGTAACAATTTAATTATATTTTTAAAAATCAATCTTTTCTGTGCTATCAAAAATATTTAATTTTTTAAAATCGCCTTTTATTGCAAACATAAATAAAATGAAGATTGAATTTCTCCAATCTTCATTTTATTTTATTTAAAACACTTTTCCATCTGCCAAAAATTCATAGCCGTTAGCTTCGCAAATTTCTTCTAAATCCTCTTCCTCGATTTCATAAAAGTATTTATAACCCCATTCTTCGTAAATCTTGCAAAGTGTTGCAAAAATATCTTTTACAAGCTTTTCAAATTTTCCTAAAACTTCTTTATTAATATTTGCATATCTTGAATAGTTTTCCAGTTGATACTCCCAATCATCTGCAATATCAATATGATTCGCAATACAATAACAATAGCGATTATTAGAAGGAATTTCAATTTTTCCACATTCAGTTGCATAATTTAAAATTGTTTTCTTCTCTTTTTCGGTCAGCACATTTTCAAATTTTGCTAACTGCGTACCGCCATTATGATTTTCTAAGCATTTAAAAATGTTTTCTGCGTTAATCTTTCCAAAAATATTAAATCCATCGCCTTGACAATATCCCAAAGAATATTGTACATCTAAATCATTGTCTCCAAAAAGATTATATAAATCTTCCTTGCAATCATCGGTAAAAATATCAGCTTCTTGTCCGTCTAAATACCATTGTCTAACTTTTTCTTTTGCCTCGTCTGTTAATTCGTTGTACTTAAATACCTCATAATTTACTGTTGCTGTTCTCATGATAATCTCTCCTTTTGTTTTGTTTTTTTGTTGTTGTTATAACTTTATTTGTTGTTAGAAAAGATTTATTTATCCTTTTCTTGATTATATTATAGCATATATAAATATACTTGTCAAGTAGTTTTAAGAAAGTTTTTTAGTATTTACAAATTATTCATATATTTTTTTATTTTTAGATATTCATTTTTTCTGTACTGCACCTACAATTAATCTTTATTTTTAAAAATCAAATATTTTTGTACATGCTCCTCAATTAAATATCATTTTTAAAAATCGTTCTTTTTTGGTATACCAACAAAAAAAAGAAAAGAGAGGATTTTCTCCTCTCATTCCTCTTTTACTTCTCCAGTTTGCATATCACATACAAGAATAATTGTTTTATTGTCTCGCTTAAATTTCCATACATTTTCGGCTGGATTCACATACCATTCGTCCGTATCAAGTTCCCCATAATGCTTTTTATAATACTTGTTTAATCGGTTGAATAATTGTTTTTCCGTTAATGTTTTCATAGCTTATCACTCCTATTAATAGTCATAACAAGATAGATTCCAAGCGTTGCCAAGTTCAAAATACACACCGTATTTTTCAAAAATCTTTCTAAATTCTTCTTCTTGTTTTACCCAGCCATAAGCATAGCCATTTAAAACATCGTATAATTCACCTTCAAAACTCATACTTAAAATATTCGGCTCTCTTACATATTCAAAATAATTTTTCGGCTCTGCCTCATATTCAAAATACCTTCTTTCATTATAACAAAATTCTTTACCGTCTTTACTGTTTGTACTCCAACATTTACCGTTAAAATAAATTTGAGTATCAACCCACATTTCATGGTCGTTTAACCAGTTAAAAATATCTGTTGCAAGTTGTTCCTTTTGTTTCGTTGTTAAAATATTGTTTGTCATTTTTAAATCCTCCTTTTTAATTATTTCCATGCTTTAACCAAATCATTATAATAAATTTTCTGTTTAACTTCCAAAACACAATCATTATAAACTGCCTTTAATTCGTTCCATAACGGCTTATATTCGGCTTCTGTTACCTTTTTAGTATTATGATAATATTCTAAATCGGCTTCGCTATGTTGTCCAATATGAGCGTAACAAACAATTCTTCCGTAGTTCGCTTTTAATTCTGGCATAAAAGCAATAACTTCATATTCTTTTGTGTATGGATTCTTTTCTTTTCTAAAAATAACTTTTACCTTTTCCATTATAAACCCCTCTTTTCTTTTATTTGTTGTTGTATAACCTTACCTATTACAATTATATTATAATGCAACATAATATATTTGTCAAGTAGTTTTCGTAAATTCCTTTAAATATTTTTTTTAACCTAATAATTATCATTTTTAAATATTAAATTTTTCTGGTGAAGCATGTACCTAATTTATATTTTTAAAAATCCATATTTTTTGGTAAATAATCCGTAATAAAAAAGAGTCTTTCGACTCTCTTTAAATTGTGTTATCGTCAATAATAAAATCCAAGCGTGTCAATACATCGTCTTGCTCATTTGTAAATGGATTATAAATATAATAAGTTAAAATTTTATCCCCTTTCTTTGCTCCTTCCACTCGCTCATAATTAATATAATTTCCTCCGTCTTTATTTGTATAACCCCCTTCTTCAGCATTACAATTTAAAATTTCACCGTCTAATTTATCGTTTGTCACCTTGCCTACAATCTTTTCAACAATGATTTTTCCGTTCCTATTTGCCATAATCTCTGGCGTTAAATCGTCTGTATCATAAATCTTTAATGTTTCTATATCCTCAATCATTTTGTCGTAAAATTCCACTTGTGAATTATAATAATCTGTTTTATCCTCTGCACTTATAACCTTATCTGTTTTGTATTGTGATAAATTCAACCCTATTAAAATTCCAATGAATAAATAAAAGATTATTTTTAATATGTTTTTCATTTTAAAAACCACCTTTATATTTATTATCCTTCCTTAATTATATTATAGACTATTTTTATATTGTTGTCAAGTAGAAAAGTAAATCAACAAAAATCTTTGTTTTTGAATATTAAAATTTTCTGCAACCACCTACCAATTATTTATCATTTTTAAAAATTAATATTTTTTGTTCCATCTGTCGTCCATCTGCCAATTAAATTTAATTTTTAAAAATCAGGATTTTTTGTACTCCAACCAGAAAGATTTAATATTTAAAAATCAATCTTTTTTGGTAAGGCAAAAAAAATAGGCTGAAATTTCTTCCAACCCATTTTTATTCTTTACCATCTTATAATCTTTTTCATGTTTATATCCTCCAACTTTTAAAATGATATTTTTATTGTGTTACCATTCATTAAAAATTGTGTTATATGTTTTATTTATTTCAATTTCTTCAATTTTATAATGGTGCTTTGCGTGTCCGTTTTTCTTCATGTGTTTTTCTTTTATTTCTTCGGCTCTTTCCGTTGTGTCATATATTCCTATCAATTCTTTGTGTCCACTTGATAATCCAATAGTAAATATTAGTGCATAAACTTTCATAATTCTTTTACCCCTTAAAATGTGATTTTTATTTGTTGTTTCTGTCTGCAATATACTTTTTCCATTCATCCCATAAACCAGATACTTCAATCATTGCTCTTGCCGTTTCCCAAGCAATTCTATATACATCGTCTTTTGTTTTCTTCCATTCTTCTTTTTGCTCAATAGCAAAATCAAACATTGCTTTTGTATTCATTGTTAAATCCTCACTTAAAATACATGTTTTATCAGTTTAACAAACTGTTCCAAAACCAACCTCGTCTCCATCCTCGTTATAATCAATGAAAATAATATTTAAATACTCTTCATCTAATAACGGCTCATTATACCCTTTTATAAATGCCTCTGCTTCTTCGTATGTAGTAAATACATCAATTTGTTTTACAAAACCATTTTCATTATTAATTTCTACCGCATAATCCGTGTATTTTACTTCTGTCTTTTTCATCTTATTTCCCCTTTTGTTGTTACTTATTATATAACCTTATCATTTACAACTTACTTTGTCGGTATGTTTACACACTCGTTATCTATGATTTCTTCATTGTTGTAAGCGTCCACAAATACTGCCTCATACTTGTTTGTGTACCACATCTCGTTTGCTTTCTCAATAGCTTTTGCCTTTGCCCTCTTGCCTTTTCCGCAAGATATAAAATGCTCTTTTCTAAAGTCTCCGTCTTTACTGTAACCCTTTTCGTAAGCTTTGATTTCAAATGCTAATGCCATCTTTTTTTTCTCCTTTGTTATTGTTTGTGTTGTTTGTTTTCTTTTACTTACATACATATTATAACATATAAAACATTATTTGTCAAGTAGTTTTTAGAAAATAATTGAAAATATTTTATTGTTTACAATTTGTTCATAATTTCCTCAAACACCCCACCACCAACCAACAAATCGTTATTTTTAAATATTCAAAATTTCTAGCTTAACATTTCAATTATTCTTCATTTTTAAATATTAAGTTTTTTTGGTATAGCATACCAACTTTCTTTTATTTTTCAAAATCTCATTTTTCTGGCAGGTCGTACAATTTTATTTCATTTTTAAAAATCGCTTCTTTTTGGTCGCTCCACTAAAAAAAAGAGAGAGTCTTTCGACTCCCTCTTATATCTTATAACCTTAACAATTATATTTTTCTTTCATAGCCTCAATAATTACTGCGTTTGTTTCTTCGTCTGCAACATTATCCCAGTTATCGTTAAATGCTTCAATGTCGTACATTTCACCAATAACTTCATCACCCACAAGATAATAAACCATGTTAATTAGTTTTTCGGGATTGCTCAACTCGGTATAAACTTCTCCAAAATTGTCTTTTTCGTAAGTCTGCACCAGCTCAATTGCCTCAAATACATCATACTCTTTTAAAGCCTCTTTTGCTTGGTAAGTTCCAATAATGTAATAATCGGTATTAAATACCTCGTTGTGAAGGTCGCAATAATAACCGCTATAACCATCTTCAAGAGCTTCGATAATGTCTGCAATTGCCTGTTCTTTCATTTCTTCGTGTTTCTTGTTGTACATCATGATAATACAACTCCTTTTCTTTTTATATAAATTTTGTTGTTGTGATAAAGTTTTGTATTCCCTTATCTTCATTTATATTATAATATATATTTAACTGTTTGTCAAGTAGTTTTATTAAAATTCCTTATTATTTACAATTCGTTCACAATTTAAATGCTTCATTATTATTTTTAGATATTCTATTTTTCTGGTCTATGCTTCACCTATCCACCAAATAATTATCATTTTTAAAAATTAAAGATTTTTGGCTGGAAGTCCTTCATCTGCCAATAAATTATCATTTTTAAAAATCGCAATTTTTTGTCCACTGATAAAAAAATAAGTGCTGGATTTCTCCAACACTTACTAAAACAAATGGTATAAAAATTTTATTCATTCACAACAACACAACAACAAAAGAAAAGAAGTTATACCATTGTTTTATTATTTATACTATAACATATATTTTATTATATGTCAAGTATTTTTTATTCTTCGTAACTTTCCGCAAGCTCCATTGCTACATCGTCCAACATTTTATCGTGTTCTGCTTTTTCCGTGTTGCTATGGATTGCATATAATAATTCCTTTGCAAAATCTTTTAATTCTTCTTTACTCATATTATAATAATTATTACAAATAAAATCATAAGCTCCATCGGGATTATTTTTTAATACATTAATAAGTTCTAACATGTTTTCCACCTCATTTTTAATTTTATTTATTATAATTATTTCCGCTTTCCTTATTACAATTATAGTATAACATATTATTTTCTATTTGTCAAGTAGTTTTATAAAAGTTTTTAAAATTATTTTTCTATCCGTTCTCCTCTGGATATTCCGCAAAAACTCCGCAACCGATAAAAGATTATTTTTGAAAATTGATTTTTTCTGGTCTGCTCCATAAAAATATATCATTTTTAAAAATCCGCTTTTTCTGGTAGCAAATTAAAAACGGCAAGGAATTTTCCTCACCGCTTAATGAAACTATTAAATAAATAATCCTCTTACTAAATAATGTTTATCTTTGCTTTGGTCTTTTAAAACTATATCCGTTTTTAATTTATCTTTGACAATCTGCTTTTGTTCTTCGTTTAATTCAATTGTATTTCCTTCGTGGTCGTGACTTGCAAATACACAATTACCATAAACAATATCTAAAATCCGTTGCGTTGCTCCGTCTATAACTGCGATTTCTGGCTCTAACCCCTCAATAAATTTTCCCTCTTCGTTGATAATAATATTAATTTTATTCTCGTTAAATACTCGGCTTAAAAATGGTATCTCGATATAACCGCCTACAATCTTTTGTAGTTCTTCCAATGTGTTCTCAATCTCTCTTTCTTCCAACATTCCACCGCTTAATATCAATACTTTCATTTTAAATCTTCCTTTCTTTGTATTGTGTTTTTCTTTTGACAATTATATTATAGTATATTTTATATCATTTGTCAAGTAGTTTTCTAAAAATTTATTCCGTATATTTTTATTTTTAAATATAATAATTTTCTGGCTGGCATGGATATTCTGTACAATAAAACTTAATTTTTGAAAATCATATTTTTTTGGTCAATGGAATTTCCGTTGCCAATTTTATTTAATTTTTAAAAATCATATTTATCTGTTTGGAAAAAAGAATATAAAAAAGAGGCTGAATTTCTCCAACCTCTTTTATTTTTTATTCTTTTATTTATTCTTTTATTTCTTCAACCTCTGTTATTATTCCGTTTTTGGATATTTTTATAACAATATTTATATAAGCATCTGTAAAAGTTCCCGCTTCTGTTGTCATTGTTTTATAGGTCGTTCCCATATCTTCCGTGTATGTTGCTTTATAAGATTTCATTGTTTTTCTTCCTCTGTCATTTCAAATCTACAACCAAAAAACCAATAAACTTTATTCTTTGGAATTATAACATGTTCAAATATATCATAAACTTTTTCAAATGGGATATAAAATTTATCAAGTTCTCCAGCCGTGTAAAGTTCATTTGCAACAAAAACTCCGTCTGGCTTTCTCTTGTTATAATATCGAGAATTTTTAATTCTCTTCTTCTGGTCGTATTCTGGCTTCACTCTGTAATAATGCATAATTTTTCTTCCTTATTATTATATATAACTTTATTAATTAATAACTGCTAATGAATCCCACCAAGATTTACCACCGCCAACAATTCCGTATGTATTTATAAAAGCGTTTATATGGTTCATGGTCGTCTGGCTATATCCGTTCCATAGTCTTTCAAATTTTCCGTTTACAATTCTTGCAACAATAGTATTATAACTCTTTAATTCTATTATTCCGTTGTCCTGCTCGATTGCTACGGCTTTTCCGTAAAAAGATTTTCTGTTGTTGATAGGCTTTAATTCAAATACTTTCATGATTTTTTCCTTTCGTTTATTCGTGTTGTGTGTTTGTAACCTCTCTTGATTACATGTATATTATAGCACATAAAAATCTATTTGTCAAGTATTTTTTCAAAATTTTTTATTATTTTTTAATTTTTAGATATTATATTTTTCTGTGTCTAAACTTCCTTTGTCCTATAAATCTTTGTTTTTAAATATCAAGATTTTTTGGTCTCTAAAATTTCCACCGCCAATAAATCCTCGTTTTTAAAAATTGAATTTTTTTGTATGCTGATATTCCAACCGCCAAAAAACTATGATTTTTAAAAATGATATTTTTCTGGAGAGCCATAAAAAAGAGCTGAAGGATAATTCCTCCAGCCGTTTTTATTTCTCGGTATAATATAAGCAATACCCATAAGCAAATGTAAAATTATATTTTACCATTTTATATTGCTTGTTTTCTTCTAAGAATCGGTACATGTAATAAGCTTCGCTAAAATATTTTGTTTGTGTTTGTGTTGTTGTGGTCATGTTTTCCGCCCTCTTTCGTTGTGTTGTTTGTGTTATTATCTCTTTATCTATCTTTATTATAATATATAATAATATAGTTGTCAAGTATTTTATATTCCGTGTGGATTTTCCGCTATAGGTCAAAAATATTTTCCGTGATAAATTAAAAAATTTCCGTGTACAGAAAAATCCTATATTTAAAAATGAAAATTTTCCGTATAAGGTCAACCAAAATATTTTAATTTTTAAAAATGATATTTTTCCGTATAGAATCCCTGAAGTATTCCAATTAATTATTATTTTTAAAAATTCCGTTTTTCTGGTCATGGATAAAAAAAATAAGAGGGAAGGATTTTTTCCTTCCCTTGTTCTTATAAATTTATTTATTTTTCCATTAAAAATTTACTTGCTTCGATTTTTTGTAAAGCAATTTCCAAACCCTGTTTGATTCCTTCTAAATATCTTTCATTTTCATCAATTATAATTTCCTCGCTTAGTTCTTTTTTTACCTCGTCCACTTGTAACTGAATTGCAAATCTCAAAACCTCTGCATAATCTTTGATACTCATTTTTTAAAATTCCTTTCATGCTTTGTGTTGTTGTTTGTGTTGTGGCTTTCCGCCTTACATCTATATTATATCATAATAATATTTATTTGTCAAGTAGTTTTTTAAATTTTCCATATAATTTACAATTTGTTCATAAATTCATCCGTTTACTTTCGTTTTTAAATATTTGAATTTTTTGTTCGCCTCTCCGTTCTTCCGCCATTTTTTCGTGATTTTTAAAAATCAATTTTTTCTGGTCGCTCTCCAATTCTCCGTACAAAAATCTTTAATTTTTAAAAATCATGATTTTCTGGCAAGAGGATAAAAAAGAAAAGCGGAAGTTTCCTTCCGCTTGATTTTCTTTTAACAACTTGTTACTATTGCTAAATTTCCTTTTTTTGTGGTGTGTGCCGTTGCTCTTGTTTTTCCTTCTTTCAAGTGCTTTGTTAAAATTTCCTTGTCTTTCTTGCTTGCCTTTTTTCCGTTGATATAAATCATTTTATTTTTCTTCTTTCTTTTATTCTTTATAATTTTATTTGTTTAATCTTCTTCGTCTTCTTCGTCTTCTTCGTCTCTGTGCATAATTTCTTCAAAATCATTATAGCCGAGCCATTCCGCTATGGTGTCATCTTCAAACCAGAAAAAGTCATTTATTTCCGTTTCGCTCATTCCTTCGGGATAAGTATCTTCCAGTATTGCTTCGATTTCGTCCAGCTCTTCAAGTGTTAAATAATTTACTGTGTCAACTGCTCCACTCCAAAATTCAAAATTTCTGAGATTTTCTTCTGTGTAAATTTTCATGGTGTTTTCCTTCTTTCTTTTTGTTTTATTGTGTTGTGTGTTAGTTTTTCTAACTGTCTATATTATAGCACATAAAAAAATACTTGTCAACACATTTTTTGAAATTTTTTAATTGTTTACAAATTGTTCACATTTGGGGATTATTTTTAGATATTCAATATTTTTGGCGGTCTGGTGTGCTGGTGTACAATTTTTATGATTTTTAAAAATCGTGATTTTTTGGTGTAGCATGGGGGAAGATTTTATATTTTTAAAAATGGGGTGTTTTTGGTGTGTGATATTATTTTTTTTAAATGTTTTTAAATATCTTTTATTTTTGGTGTTTTGTTGCTGGTGTTTTTGGCGGTTTATATATGTATAAAAAGAAATACAAAATAAATAAATATTTAAAAATAAAAATATCGTGTACAAAAAATAAAAACCATATACAAAAAATTTTAATTTTTAAAAATCATGATTTTTTGTCATCCTATAGAATCTTATACAAAAATTTTTAATTTTTAAAAATGATATTTTTCAGGAAGGAAGGCAAAACGGTAAAAAAAGAAGAGGGATTTTTCAATCCCTCTATTTTTATTTGTTTTAAATACCAGCGTATTTTTTAAAGATTTTTACTAACTTTTTAGCGGTTACATTTGCTTTATGTTTGCGATATTGAGTCATATTCTCATAGCGTCTTGAATCAATTTTTTCATCATTAAAATGTTCGCAAAAATTTGTTACAATTGCCTGTACCATTTCAACCTCCATTTTCATCAAGTTTTGATATTGCTTAGCGGTTTTGAATTTGTTTAAACGGAATTCAATATTGCTATTGTTTAAAACATTGATGAATAAATAGCGGTTATCAATGCTTGAATACTCGTTAAAAGACAACGCATAATCTGTAAAGTATCTACCAAAAACGGCTTTTGTTACTTCTGGATTTGCTTGCATTTCATTGCATAGCGGTAAAAATAAACTGTGATAAAATCTTTTAATATATCCCATGTATGTTTGATTGCCGTTTTCATCTTTCATTGCGTTGATTGATACATGAAAATGTGTACCACAACTATTATTAATTTCAAGATGACCGCCATTAATAAGCGTTTCAATTGTTACAGCCATTTTACTTGCAATATTTAAACCTGATTGAATACCTGTTACAAATTCACATGTGCGATTGCCTGAGAGTGAACAATCATTTGTCGGGATTAAACCATATTCAAACATAGTGTTGCGAGCGTACATATCATTATAACTGACTTCAAGCTCTGTGCCTACAAATACCTGATTGACTTTTTGCGTACCTCTGTTTTTGTTGCTTACTGAGTGATAATACTGATTTTGGTTTGCACAGCGGTTACACATATAAGCGTTTGCCATACCTCTTTTTGCCATTGCGGTTTTTACCATATTGCTGGTAAAATCAACAGTTTCACAACATGTGCATTTTGCGGTTTTTAACATTTTAAACTACCTCTTTTCTTTTTTTGTTTTTTGTTGTTTTGTTGTTTTGTTGTGTTGACAGCTATTTTTTACTGTCAAGTACATTATAAACCTGAAAAAACCAAAAATCAAGCATTTTAAAAAATGTTTACAATTTGTTTACATTTTCAAAAATTCAAGTTTTTTGGCGTTGCGGAAAAAAGATATTTTTAAAAATTGCATTTTTTTGTTTTATATGCTAAAATATATTATTTTTAAAAATCAATATTTTTTGGCGGTATATAATCAAGCATTTTTTATGCTCGATTGAATGTGAAAAAATAATCTAATATCATATTTAAAATATATACGGGGGTATTTTACAATTTTTACCATTTTTCGTGCGTGCGAGAGCCAGCTATGTGGTACACATATTCCTCAACAAAATTTTCACCGTTTCACCTTTTCTAAACAACTTAAAAATAAAGCGTTATACCGCCTCTATTACTGCTTCGATTATTAACCCGATTTAATCTAATTTAATCCAAATTAATCTATTTCTTATCCAAAACAACAATTCAAAATCTACTTTATTAACAATCATAAATTCTACTGTTTATATTATAATATTTCTTACACTCTCCTTCGCCTTCTTTTACATCTATATACAATTCAAAAACATCCCCATATACCTGCTCTCAAAATCTATCAAAAACAACCTTAAACCCATTAAAAATTCACGGTGATTTTACGGTGACATCCAAAAAATTTTCCATCATAAAGCCCCACATAAATAACCTTTAAATAAAGTAATCTAACCTCTTAAGAATCCTCAGGAACCAACTCTTCAAAACATGTTAAGAATCCTAACCGAATCAAAAATCCTAACAAAAAATAATCTTAAATTTATACTATTATTTTTATTTAAAATACCTTAAAATAAAGTTATATTATTTTTAAAAATCATAAATATTTAATACAATCTACCGTGAAAATCTAACCGTGACAAAAATAAAAATATATAAATAACACCTTATTTTATGGTTATATAACTTATATAAAACTCTCATTTTTTTTAATATCTCTTCGTGAAAGAAAAATAAAAAATAAATTTTTCGTAAAAAAATTTAAAAAACCTCTTGACAAATTGAAAAAAATGTTGTATAATAATAACGGTTATAAACAACGAAATCATCAACATATTTATTTATCTAACTATTAAAGTTATATATAATAAATATTAGTTGTATAATATACCGAATTAAATCCCAAAAAGTCGGCAACAAGTGAGTTTACTCACTAGTATCTGTACGCTAGTACAGTAGTATTCTTATACTCTCTTATATACTTATAGGATAGAAGTCGAAAAAGGGGTACAAAAAGCACCCCAAAATGTCGCTATGTTTGACAAAAAGGGGTAGAAAAAGTACCCTTTTTTCACCACGATAGTAACAAATATATTTAGAAAAGGAGGTGATATAGGTGAGCGAAATTAGCAATGACAGTAAGGATTATAAATATGAATATACGAAAACTCCCTTAACAGATTTAGAATCAAAATACATATACATTCCCTTGTCTGTCATTGTAGATAAGGAATTAGACAATAAAAGAATTGGCGTGTTGTCGTATTTAAGAATACATTGTGGTTTGAATGATGTGGTTGGTTTTACTGTTTCAGATATGATTGAATGGTGTGGTATGAAGCCAAATAACAGAGAAGGAAAAACCAACGATAAATTTCTAAGTATTATAAGCGATTTGACTAATGGGGGCTATTTAACATATTTGACCGAGCAAAGTAAAAGCTCTTTTATAAAATGTAAATTTAATACAGAATATTATTACGATAAATGCTCAGACGGATATGCCGTTGTATATTTGGATGAGTTTAAAAAAATTATGGACTATAAAAATTTGCAAGGTAATTCTGTTAATAGTACAACTATACTTCTCGTGTTTTCATATCTTAGAAATAAGATACGCCGAAGACCAAATGAATTAAAACCAGAAGAAAGAACTGCTGAGGGTATACAACGAAGAAAAGAAAGATTGCCTGATGCTTTTGATAGTAATATCTCTGATATTGCAAAAGAATTAGGGATACACAAACAGACTCTTTCAAAAGTTATTGACATTCTTGAACAAGATTTAGGATTAATTGTGACTGATAGAGCTTATAGAATTAAAACCGACAACAATGAATTTAGAACGCTGCCCACCATCTTCGCTAACGCTTATAAACGAGAAGACAAGTGCTTATTAGTTACTGGCGAAGAATATAGTAGAACAGAAATTGAATTGAAAGCTCAAAATATGAAACAACATTATCAAGATTATAAGATTGATAAAAGAAAGAGAAAAAGAAAGTAATATAAAATATAACGAAAAGGAGGAAATAACTATGAGTAAAGGATTTTTATTTGGCGAAGAGTTGCTTGATGAAGAATTTGAAGACGAATTAGACGAACAAGATTCTTGTTTGAATGATATAGATTTTTGCCTTACAGAGATTGATTTCTATCCCCCATCTGATAACAGAGTTTGGACATCAAATGTTGAAGATATAGATGGCGGAGATAATTTTATTGATTATTGTGCTGAATTCTTCGAAATGCTTGACGAAGAAGATTATTATGATAACTAATAAAGTTATGATTAGAATAAATTAAATGTTTAAATTTTGGAGATGATGTATAATGCTTGATGTTCAAGTACAGATTCTAAGCGTTGACACTGGTGATTTTTATAGTAATCGTGAAGCGATGCTGCACTGGTTAAATCATAAACTTAGAATAGAAAGAAATGAATTAAAGAAAAAAGAAGATGATATTGTCAATAAATTATTCGAATATGGAATTAGCAAGAATGATTTATCTGCAATCTTAAATTATGAATTTGATTTTGACTCCTTTGACAATAGCTCTGTTTTATCTGAACTTGGAGAAAAATATTGTAAGGTGACAGAATTAATTAAATTAAAAAATAAAAAAATTAAAGAATCTAAAAACAGATTGCTTAAACTCTTGGCAAACAAAGTGGAATCTAATGTCGTGACCAATGGAACACATCATATTCGAGAGTTGAGAAATCTTAATCCGTCTGGAGATAAGTGCAATATATATAAATACGCAAAAGAAGCGTTTAATGATAAAAAGATTATTTCGGTGTTTGATTCTGCATTTACAAGAATGATAGGAGCAAAGCAAGATGAATTAAGTGAAGATTTTATGGTAGTACAGGTTTATTACTTTGATATTATTAAAGACTTAATTTATCACGGATTTATTTATAAAGGTGAAAAATATATTTACTTTACTTCTTCTGCTGGACAAATCAGAACTAAAAAGACTGTTTTCATAAAAGAATCTGTTTGGAAGAAATACGAAAAAACAATTATGTGTGGATTAACAATAGACTCCATTAACGCTAAAGGTGGTAATAATCCCAACAAACATTTGGCTTATATGGCGTTAACCAATTCTGCTACTGATATTTGGGAAGAGTTTGATATTGATAAAACAATTGTGATTGACGACTTTGAAACGGATGTATATGGCACATATGATTTAGTAGACGACGCTGATTACTCTGTTAAAAGAGTATCTGATTATGTACCCATTACTCATACTGACGGTGCTGGCATGATGCTCCCTTATGCTTTTGGTAGAGAACAGAAAAATCAAATGGTGAGACTTCCTTGGATAAAAGGTCTTTTGGGAGTTTTTGATTTTAAAAGGTTTATAGAGGTTAATAATTGTTCTTCTAAAATTACAGACATATATGGCAAGACATGGGACATTATAGAAGACGATATTCAAGTAATTTTTACAAAGAGTCAAACTAAAATGTGGAAATATTATGACTCTTGGGAACAGTATAAGGAATATTATAAATATTATAATTGCACTGCTGGATATACAAATAAAGAAGAAGATAAAATAAAAGACGCTACTATCAATTATCAAATGCTTCAAACTCTCACAGAAGTAAATGATGATGAAATAGATAAAATCATAAATAAATCAAATGACAAGTTGAAAAACCTTTGCTCCTCTGTGGAATCAATGAAATCTGCTTTTGGCATAACACCAGATACTTGTGATGATAATATGACATACTTGCAAAAAGCGATTAAACTATATCCTGATTTGATGAATGATGAATGGTTAAAAATTATTTTAAGACAAATCAAGGACAGCATGGTAAAGAACTATAAGGCAGGAAGTTTATCTATTAACGGTAAGTACACATTTTTGCTTCCAGACTTTTATGCAGCTTGTGAATATTGGTTTATGGATAATAAAAATCCAAATGGATTATTAGACGATAAAGAAGTTTTTTGTTGGTTGTTTAGAAAGACTAAGGAACTTGATTGTTTGAGAAGTCCTCACTTATATAAAGAACATGCAATTAGGAGTAACAATGCGTGGAACGGTAATAAAGAAAGGCAGCAGCAAATTAGAGAATGGTTTAATACTGATGCGGTTTATACAAGTTGCAAAGATTTGATAAGCAAAGTTTTACAGTTTGATGTTGATGGCGATAAATCTCTTGTAGTAGCTGACGAAAACATTGTTAATGTAGCCAAGAACAGCATGAATGATATTGTGCCTCTTTATTACAATATGAGAAAAGCCTCTCCTATTCAGTTAAACAACAAGACGATTTATGATGGGCTTAATGCTGCTTTTATAGGTGGCAATATTGGTATTTATAGTAACAACATATCAAAGATTTGGAATAGTGATATTTTTATAAATGGTTCTATAGAAGAAAAACAAAATGCCGTTGATTTAATTAAGCTGTTATGTATGGAGAATAACTTCGTTATTGATTTTGCGAAAACTTTATACAAGCCAGAAAGACCTAATTATATTCACAATAAGATTATAAGTTTCACAAATAAGAAGCTCCCCCACTTCTTTACATACGCAAAGGATAAAACAATCGACCAAGTTGAAGATATCAATAATAGCTTGGTAAACAAGTTGGATTCCAAGATAATCAATCCGAGGATTAATTCTCGCAGCATTGGGTTAAAACAAATTGATTATACTAAATTAGTTAATAATCCAGATATTGAATGTCGTGTTGTGTTCAATAAAAATGGGAAAATCAATGAAGAATTATCAGACCCTATGATTGTTAGATATTATGAACTAA
This sequence comes from Clostridia bacterium, assembly GCA_045128915.1. Taxonomy (GTDB): domain Bacteria; phylum Bacillota; class Clostridia; order UBA1381; family UBA1381; genus RGIG9115. The sequence continues at coordinate 11,360 of JBGVIT010000033.1, read as the reverse complement.
ATCAACAATACCATTTTAAAGTAAACATGGAATGTGCAGAATTAACAAGAGGCGATTTATTGAGCAATACTCAATATAAGCAAGATTTGTTCTTTAAGAGAATCGCTAATGAAATTCGCTCCGAACTTTCTCAGTTTGGATATAGCGAATCTGAAGTTGTTGATATCTTAGTTAAATTTTTGTATTACATTAAACCAAGCAAACACAAGAGTGTTCTTTGGTTTTGTTATGGTAAACAAATTTTTGAAAACATAGAGAAAAATATTAAATCTAAAATTAAGACTATTCAATGTATGGATTGTGGCAAGTGGATTGAAGTAGATATAAAGGACAATGAAACTTGTAGGTGCAAAGAGTGTTATACCGAATATAGAAAGGCTTGTGTCAGAGAAAATATGAGGAAATACAGAGAGAAAAAGAAGATGTTATCAGCACAAAATACTTCTACAAACAACATATAATTAAGGTTATATATCATTTTTTAAAATTTTATAAACAACCTAAAATTAAGGTTGTATATGTTTTTAAGAAATAGCGCCTATTAGGGAAACACCCTAAAAACAAACATTCTAAAGGTTGCTGGCAGAAAGTACTAATTAGAAACTACAGATAACCTTTAGACATTTTGTTGAGAAATATTATTTAAAATTTTATGTAAAATTATTTGAGGTGAATTTATGAAAGAAAAAATTAAAATAACAAAAGAAATTCTTATAAAAGATATCGCTAGACAAACTAATAAAAGTATAAGCGATGTTAAAGATATTTATAATACATTAGAAAAAACTATTTTTGATATCCTCTCCTCTGTTGATACAAATGGGGATATTACTATTAGATTGTTTGAAGGTATTAGTTTGGATGGAATATATATTCCTGAAAAAACCAAGCAAAATAATTTAACTGGAAAATCAAGTTTAGTTGAAAGTAAGATTAAACCCAAATTTTCTATCACTCGTTCTTATTGTGAAAAACTAAATAATTAATAATTTAATATAATCAGTGGTTACACTGTTTATATATAATCGCAGTTGCCTAATAAGGTGACTGCGATATTTCTTTTCATTCATTTTTCTACCTTTCTCTTGTTGGCTACCTATCCTTATGGATAGGTAGCTGATAAAGTTGAGAGGTTGATATGGCAGATGGGAATTTAGCTCAGCTGGAAGAGCACCTGACTGTTAATCAGGTTGTCGTAGGTTCAAGCCCTTCATTTCCCGCCATTTGGGGATGTAGCTCAGCTGGGAGAGCACCTGCCCTGCAAGCAGGGGGTCATGGGTTCGAATCCCATCATCTCCACCATGCGGTTCCGTAGCTCAGTTGGTTAGAGCGCTAGCCTGTCACGCTAGAGGTCGTGGGTTCGAGCCCCTTTGGAATCGCCATTGTTTACTGGTAGCAAAGAAAAATCAGTCGGTGACTATGTTCAGATGGGAGTCCGATAAACTCCTTTTGTTTATGCTGGCGTAGCACAACTAGGCAGTGCGCTTGATTTGTAATCAAGATGTTGGGGATTCGATTTCCTCCGTCAGCTCCATAAATTAGGTGGTATATAGATATATTGCCTTTTGTATTTTAATTGTAGTGTTTGGAGGTTAAATTAATTAAATATGGATGAATTTAAGAAATTAGATGGCGAAAATTATCATCAATATGTTTGGCGAATGGATGGACTGGTTCAGTCTGGAAAATATAAGAATTGGAAAGAGATAACTTCATTTGTCAATAAGGAATTGTTTAGTGATGATGAGTCTCAATATAGAGATGAGTCTGCATATCGTAAGGCTGTCAAGTATGCAAGGGACTTTTATGAAGCTGGTGTTTTTGGCGATAACGAAGATGAATACTATAAAAAGTTGCAAACTGAAAAGCGGGAATTACAGAAGGTAAAAGCCCAAGTTCAAACCGAGAAATTAGAGTATTCTCGTTGGCTCAGAGAAGAAGCGAGAGATGAATTAATTACAGAGAAAATTTGCAATGTGGTATCCTCTCTTCCCTCTCTTGATATTCCTCATCATATTTATCCCGTTCATAATCCTCGTGCTTATGCATTAGTTTTTGGTGATGAACATTACGGAGTTGAATTTGAATTAAAAGGATTGTTTGGAGATGTTCTTAACGCTTATAGTCCAGAGATTTTCGAAAAAAGAATGTGGGATTTATTTGACCAAACTATTGAAATTATTCAAAAAGAAAATATTGATACATTAAATGTGTTTTCTATGGGAGATTTTAGTGATGGTGTTCTCAGAGTTTCACAGCTAATGAAATTAAGATATGGCGTTGTGGATGGAACAATTAAGTATGCCGATTTTATTAGTGGATGGCTCAACGAATTGACAAAATATGTGCGAGTAAAATATCAGTCTACCAACGGCAATCATACTGAACTTCGCCAATTAGGACAGCCTAAAGGCACTTTTACAGAAGATAATATGGGTAAAGTTGTATCTGAGTTTATTAAGACAAGATTAAAAGATAATCCTAATTTTGAATATATTGAGAATCCTACTGGTTATATTTATGCGGAACTTGTAGGCAACCCCATATTGGGAATACATGGTGAAGTAAAGAATATGGGAAATGCCATTAAAGAATTTTCTTCTATTTATGGCATACACATTCAATACTTGTTGGCTGGTCATTTACATCATAATAAAGTTGAGGAAGTTGGCGTGAATCAAGAAGTAATAAACATCGGCTCTGTTATTGGTGTGGATAGTTATTCTTTATCTTTAAGAAAAACATCAAATGCCTCTGCTAAGTTATTGGTGTTTGAACAAGATAAGGGAAAGACTTGTGAATACATATTAAAATTAAATTAAAAGAAATAAAGTTATAAAATATGGAGATTAATTATATAAATGGATAATGTAGAATTGTATTGCTGCTATTCTCTAAACCTAAGAGAGTTTCTTTATGAAAATGGTGTGAGATATAAGTTGGCAGCCTTAAACCCTAATAGTAAGAGTTTATTTTGGGTTTATGTTAAAGATGAAAAATTAGATAAATTGTTAAGTGAGTGGTCTGCCAATAAACATTCCACTTTTGATAGATAAATATTTTATGTAGAAATATTTTGGAGGTGAACTTATGCCGAAAACAACAAAGGCGAAATATACTTGTTTGTATTGTAATAAAGAATATGTTGAAACAAATTTCTATAGGTCTTATAGTAGGCTTTTTAGTGATATAGGTAAGATTCCATATTGCAAACAGTGTGTAGAAAAGTTTTATCAACAATATTATGAAGAATATGTTAACGAGGGTTGTTTAACACCTGAGAAAAACGCTATTAAGCGAGTGTGCATGACCTTTGACATTTACTATACAGATGATGTTTTTAATTCGGCTATGAATAAAATAAGAGAAAGCAATATGAATATATCCCCTATGGGACAATATATGAAGACTATGCAGCTTTCTCAGTATAAAGATAAGTCATATGATAACACCGTGTTAAATGAAATGAAAGAAGAATTTGTTGCCAGTGTGTCCAATGGCACTTCTATTAATATGGAAGTTGACCAAAAGACAATTAATTTCTTTGGCAGTGGATTTACCGATGAAGACTATAAGTTTTTACAGCGGGAATATGACGACTGGACTGCAAGGCACGAGTGTAACACTAAGGCACAAGAAGAAGTGTTTAAAAGAATTTGTTTTAAGCAACTTGAAATCTTAAAGGCAACTCGAAAAAACGAAGAAACCAAGAATCTTGACGCTACTTTTCAGAATTTGCTTGATACTGCAAAGTTGCAGCCAAAGCAAAATAGTGGAGATGCTACGGCAGACAATCAAACCCTTGGTACTTTAATTGATAAGTGGGAAAACGAAAGACCCTTGCCAGAGATTGATGAGGAATTAAGAGATGTCGATAAGATAGGAGCTTATGTGGATGTTTTCTTTAAGGGTCACTTGGCAAGAATGATGGGATTAAAAAACGGTTTATCAAATTTATATAATAAGTTTATGAAAAAATATACCGTAGAAAAACCAGAATATGATAATGACGAGAACAGTGAAGCCTTATTTGATGCTATATTCGGAAACACTTCTTTAGATTCCGATAAGGATGACAAGGAGGTGATGTAGCGATGGAAAAGAAAAAGTCTGAAAAGCAATTAGCTAATGAAAAGTCCGAAAGAATTATGAATGGCGTTGCTTATTGGGCAAGTTTCTATCGCCATTAGCAAAATCCTCAGAGATTTGTTAAGGATTATTTAAATATTAGTTTAAAGTTGTTTCAAAAGATATTGTTATATATGATGATGTGTAGCAATTTCTTTATGTATCTGGCTGCCAGAGGTCAGGGCAAGACCTTTTTGACTGCCTTATTCTGCGTAGTTAGATGCATTTTGTTTCCTAAGACAAAAATATGTGTGGCTTCCGCTACTCGTTCACAGGCGAATGAAGTTTTACTTAAAATAACAGATGACTTTATGAAAAACTATGGTTGGGGTTCTGAAAACTTAAGGCGAGAAATTACATATGCTTCTGTTGGTGCAAACAAAGCTGTTATAGAATTTGCAAATGGTTCATGGATAAAAGTTGTTACCGCTTCAGATTCTGGTCGTGGTAGCCGTGCTAACATTCTTTTAATTGATGAGTTTAGAATGGTTGATTTGGATACAATCAATACTGTTCTTAGAAGATTTTTAACAGCGCCAAGACAGCCAAATTATTTAAACAATCCAAAATACGCACATTTATTGGAGCGTAACAAAGAACTTTATATGAGTTCGGCTTGGTATAAGTCGCATTGGTCTTTTGAAAAGGCTAAGGCTTATACTGTAAATCTATTAGATGATACAAAAAAATATTTTATATGCGGTCTTCCATACCAAATTTCAATAAAAGAAAATTTATTATCAAGAGAGCAGATTGAAGATGAAATGTCGGAATCTGATTTTGACCCATTGAAGTTTAGCATGGAAATGGATTGTATGTTTTACGGCGATACAGACGGCGCATTCTTTACCTTTGATGATATTTCAAGTCGTAGAAAGTTAAAGACCGCCATTTATCCTACTTCTTTAATTGGTAATAGTAGGATTTTAAAAATACCAGATTTGGTTCCAAATGAACGCAGGATATTATCTGTGGATATAGCTCTAATGGCTTCTAAAAAGCAAAATAATGACGCAAGTGCAATTATTATTAATAGTGCTATTCCTACGAACAATGATAACTATACATCTAATATTATATACATGGAAAATCATGAAGGTTTAACTACCGATGAATTAGCCTTGGTAGTTCGTAGGTTATATGATATATATAAATGTACGGATTTAGTTGTGGATACTAATGGTGTAGGTTTATCTGTATTTGATATGCTTATACAAGATATAGTTGACCCAACTACTGGTGAACTATACCCTGCCCTCTCTTGTTGTAATGATAAGGCTATGGCAGAGAGATGTAAGGTTGATAATGCACCAAAGGTAATTTGGTCAATTAAAGCAAGTGCAGCATTTAATAATGAGATTTGCACTCTTCTTCGTAGTGGATTCCAAAATGGAAAAATCAATTTGCTTGTTTCAGAATTTGAAGCCGAGGAAATTTTAAAAGATAAAATTAAGGGCTTTGCTAAAATGCCAGCTTACGAGCAAATGCAGTATAAGTTGCCCTATATTCAAACAACATTGCTTGTTTATGAATTGATAAATCTTGAATATGAGATTAAAGGTACTAATGTGAAGATAACTGAAAAGAGCGGTATGCGTAAGGATAGATACTCTTCTCTTGCGTATAACTATTGGGTGCAGTGTCAACTTGAACGAGAAATGTTAAGAAAACAAAAAACTGGATTTAATGCTTCTGATTATGCGTCAAAATTAAGAAGGTTAAATTATAAACCTATAACATACTAAAAGTATGACAATTAAAATTATAAACAATAAAATAATAGATGCGATTCTAAAGAAAGGTGGTGAGATACTTGGGTAATAAGAGTAATATAAAGACTAAGAATGTCTCTATTTATACAGAAACAGATTATAAGAATGACCAAAGTAAATTTGATAAATCTGTAAAAGACGGCAAAATTGACTGGGCGAATTTCTCTCGTCTTATGACTTATGACCTCTGCACTCGTACAAGCGTTATTGAAAATGGTTGTATTGGCGATATCAATTTGCGAGATGTGGAATTGGCATTAAAGTATCCAAAGCAAGGTTGGAAAATACTTCTAAGCTTATCAGAACAACTTATGCGTATCTCGCCCCATTACTTTAGAATGAATAATTTATATTCTAATATGGCTTTATTCTGTTGGTGGATAGATTTATATGATGTTAAAGAAAACGCAAAGCTTGACAGCTTAAAGAAGTCTTACTCCGCTCTTGCTGCCAAACTAGAGAACATGAATTTAAAACACGAGTTCTCCAAAATAATGAAGGTTATACCCTATCAAGATATTTATTGTGGATTAGTGTTTGAAAATCAATCTGACTTCTTCTTCCAGCAGATAGATTATAAGATTTGTGAATTATATCAAATTCAGGATGGATTATATAATTTCAGAATAGATTTAACTCAAATTAAAGGGCAGAATTTAAGTGCCTACCCTAATTATGTGCAACAGGCTTATATCGACTTAAGAGATGGTAATGCCAATGTTGATATCAGCGGTCAGTGGTACACTCCCCCTGCCGATAAACAGATTTGTCTAAAATTGAACAGCCAGTGGGCATTCCCCTATCCTATTTTGATTGGCTTAATTAAAGATATTTTAGATTTAGATGTTTACAAAAAATTAAAACTACAATCTGCAAGGACAGATAACTATAAAGCCATTGCCGTTGAAGTTCCTATTGATGAGAATACGGTGGATAAGCCTTTACTTACACCAGAAACACTTGGCATCTTTGCCGAGATTAACAGGGAAAGTATGACGGATGATATTGGATTGCTTCATACTTTGGGTTCTGGTGCTACACCTATTAGTTTTAAGGATTCGAGCAATACAAGAAATAATGTATCTGACGCAGTGGATGAAATCTATAATTCGTCAGGTATTACAAAAGAGCTTTATAACGGTGGTTCATCGGGTACCGCAGTGACTTTTTCGATTGAGAATGATTCTGGATTCGTCTATGGATTATACAGACAGTTTGAAAGATGGATGAATAGATTTATTAAGATTAGAAAGTATAATAAACCCGCATTTAAATTTTTCTTCTATCTTTTAGATATTACGATTTTTAACCGTGACAATGTTTCTAAGAGATATAAGGAAGCCGTTTCGCTTGGCGTAACAGTTATAGATAAATGGCTTGCTACGCTTGATATGACCCCCTCTCGTACATTGGGGTCATTTACTTTACACAAAGACATTTTTGATTTTCAAAATAATTTTGTGCCACTTGCTTCGTCATTTAACAGTTCTGATAATGGCACTGGTCGCCCTACAAATGAAAGCCAAGGCAAGACATTGGATGAGAGTGGCGAAAAAACTAAAGACCTTGATTCAAACATAGATAGATAAGGAGGGATAATATGTCAGAATCGAAAGTTAAAAAATCTGCATTATCCTTTCCTGTCACTTTTGAAAAGGTTGAGGATATTGAAGGAGCAGACGGTAGATTCACAAAGGTAAAAATTTGGTTAATGCATCTTGGAGAAAACTTTAATGGAAGTATTTTCGAAAAAGATGCTGTAGATGGAGCAATTTCTACCTTGGAATATATACCAATAGTTGCTTTTATAGAAGATAATAAAGCTGGTGAAAAAGATTGTTCTAATCATAGATATATTATAACTAAAGACGAAAAGGGTGTTCGTAGAAAGTATATGGGTAATGCCTATGGTGTCGTTATGTCGTCTGAAGATAATAATGCTCATTATGAAGAGCGGATATGCGATGACGGAGAGACACGAACATTTTTAGTTGTCGATGGCTTGATTTGGAATATGTTTGAAGACAGTTCTGAAATCATAAATAGAGATTTGATTAAGAACCAATCCATGGAATTGTGGAATGATGGAATTGAAGGTTATGAAGATGAAGATGGATTATTTCATTTTACCAAATTTTCATTTAGAGCCGCTTGCATCCTTGGCAACGACTATGACCCAGCTATGATTAATTCTACTGTTGAAGTTCAGTTTACAATGAGTGATTTTGTTAAAGATATTCAAAGTGAACTTAACGATAAATTTACTACTTTCACCAAAATGGTGAATGAAAAAACTAATCAAGGAGGTATTGAAACTATGTCGAATACGGATTTTACTCAGACTCTTTTGGCGCAGTTTGAAGATATTTCCACGATGGTAAGAGAACATGAGGTCACAAGGGATAGATGGGGAGATTCGGTTCCTCGCTATTATGCTGTTGATGTTCAGGAGAACGAAGTAATTGTTGTAGATAGAGAGTCTGGATACAATTATTTTGGTTTCGCATTTACCATAAATGGTGATAAGCCCGAAATAGATTTCGCCAGTGGAAAGAGAAAGAAGCTTCGTTATGAAGATTATGTTGAGGGCGCTACGGCTCCCGAAGGCAGCTTTGATTTTGGTAATCATATATCTGAAATTGAAGAGACCGCCTTTGTCAAGGTTGAGGAAGCAAACACAAAAGTTTCCGAAGCTGAAGGCAAGGTTTCTGAGTTCGAAGCAAAGGCTACCGAATTTGAAACAGCTAAGAATGAGATTGAAGAAAAGTATAATCAAATCAACGCTGAATTCGAAGAGATGAAGCCTAAGTACGAGGACTATGTTAAGGCAGAACAGGCTCGTATTGAAGCTGAGTTGGACGCTCAGAAAGATGCAGAGTTCGCTAAGTATGAAACTGTTTTAACTGACAATGTTGATTTTGCTGCTCTTAAAGAGAGAAAAGCTGAAATGACAGTTAAAGAGATTGAAAGCGAATGTGCGATTTTGTATGCAAGAAAGAATCTTGCAACTAACTTTAGTAAGCCTAATGACGGTGCTATGACGGCTGGACTAGTTGACAATGGCGAGAGAGACGGCTTTATTGCAACCAAGTATGGCTATATTAAAGTCAGTCGATAATCAAAACAAAATAACAAGAAATAAATTTATATAATAATTGGAGGATAAGATTATGGCAGTACATGCAGTTTGTGAAACCACCAATCTTAGAGCTGTGCATTATGCAGAGCGTATTTGGGATGCGGTTTCTAATGTTGATATTGACAATGGTACGCTTGGATATCTTGACGGTGTTTCCGTTGAGGGTGGCGTAATTTACAACTTTAAGGCTGGTACAATGGAGGGTAAGAAGCCCGTTCTTGTTCATATGCCTGAGTGGACTGAGGACACTTCTAACAGACTTAATCAGCGTAAGGATAAGTTTGTGAATGTAGCTGGTGTTCCTTTCCGTGCATTTACACTTGCAGAGGGTGACGAATTTGCTCTTTCTGCTGAGGGTTTTGAGGGCACTCCCGAAATTGACAAATATGTTTCCATTAATGCTGACGGTAAGCTTAAAGTAGCTGATGCTCCCGTTGACGGTGCAGTAATGGTTGGTAAGATTATGAGAAAGCGTCAGATTGGTTCTACTTTGGTTACTAAAGTGCGTGAATATGGTTATAAGCGTATGATGTACACAGTTAAAGTAGAAACTTTGGCATAATTTAATAAGGAGGTAATAGAATATGAGAACTAATTTTAGCACAGAAGAAGTAAAGGTTCTTGACCTCGTTAATGATTTATCCAGAGGCGACTTTTCACTTCATGTAGATAAGGAAAAATGTACTCGTGCTGACCTTGAACAGCATCTTAGAGACAAGATTAACAACGATATACTTAAGGGCGCTACGCTTTATCAGGCATTCCGTCGTAACAATATCGTTCTTTTCGAGATTATTGAAGAGGTTGTTAACCTCACTATTTCCAATGATTTTGCAGACATTCCCTTTATGGATGCTTTTGTAGAATTCAAGAATCGTGCTCTTGGTGACAAGACCGCTTGGTATTCTGAGGGTAAGAGCTATGTAACGGTTGCTTCTTTCGCTGGTAATCACTGGGATACCAACCGTGAGGCTCTTGACGCAGGTGAAGAGTATACTCTTGAGAAGGAGTGGGTATACATTCATGTTTATGATGAGTTTGAGAGATTCCTTCTCGGCATTGCTTCTCTTGAAAGACTTACTGATGTAATTTATAAGTCGTTCAACAGATATATTAAGGAAAGAACTTATGTAATGTTCCAGAGCGTTATGGATGTTGTTCCTACCGAGTTTACTGCAAATGGTAACTCTGAAGAAGCAGTTGGCAATCTCTGTGATTTGATTCAGGCTGCTGGCGGTTATTCTAGCCTTACTATTGCTGGTACAAATGGCGCTCTTAGAAAGCTTGCAGGTATTATCCCTAATAATTACTTCGCAGAATCTCAGCGTGAGGCTAAGGCAAAGACTGGCAACATTGGTGAATGGGAAGGCAAGCGCCTTATGGTTATTCCTCAGGTAATTAAGGAAGGTACTTTTGAGCTTGCTCTTGATAACGAAACCCTCTTTATTATGGGTGGAGATGTTAAGCCTATCAAAGTTGAGTTTATTGGCGACACTCGTACTCAGAATGTTACAGACCATAGAGTTAACAATGATATGACATATGACCTTCAGGTTCAGACACTCTTTGGTATGGGCTTTGAGCTTCCTCAGGCATTCGGTATGTTTAAGTTTGCCTAATAACAAGGTTTAATTATATAAAAATATTTGGATTTTAAAAGAAAGGTGGTTGGTTAGATATGGCAAGAACCGCAACTAACTCTACTGTTGAAGATATTATAAGTGTTGATACAGTAGCTGAAATGAATGAAGAAACAACAAAAACTACAAAGAAATCAATTAAGGTACAGCCCTTGGAAGATTCTGATGAGATTGAAGTAATCTCTCTCGTGCCTAATGTTAGTTACAAGGATAGAAAGACTCTTGATATGTATGAATGGCGTGAAGTTGGTCATTCTGAATATATGACTTTTGATATTCTTAAGAATATGTGGAGAACCGATAAGGGGTACTTTAAGAATCTTTGGCTTAAGCCTATGGATGACAGAGTTATCAATAAGTTTGGTTTGACCAAAACATTTGAAAAATATGAGTATCTTATGGATGGTTCTAACTACACCAAGAAGAATATTAAAACTATTTGTGACGCTATTAAGGAGACACCTAATGGTTTAAAGTTCGCAATTTGTAATAAGGTTAAGAATCTTGTTATTAGTGGTGAAGTTGCCGATGTCTTTGTTATTAGAGAGCTTGAAAGTCGTTTGCAGATTAGCTTAATTGAATTTCTTTAATTTATAAAATATGAGAGGTGGATTTAGGTATGCCAACTTCATATGAGAAACTTTATGAAAATCTTTTACCTAAATTCCGTAGTTATGAAAT
>JBGVIT010000032.1:0-3297 GCA_045128915.1 Clostridia bacterium | reverse complement strand
AGTTAAGGTTCTGCTACTAAAACAAACGTATTAACCCCCTTTGAAATTTCAATCAAAGGGGGTTAAATATATCAAAATTTAATACAGGGGTAGAAAGAAAAGTATATTTTACAACACATCATTTCTAATAATATCATCATAAGTTTCTCGTTTGACGATGACTTTCTTTTCATTCCCTTTAACTGCAACAATCGGCGGTCGGGGAATGCGGTTATAATTGCTTGCCATTGAGTAGTTATATGCACCTGTTGCTAAGATTGCAAGTGTGTCGCCAACTTTAATTTCAGGCATCATGATATTTTCCTGAATTAAATCTCCTGATTCACAGCATTTCCCGGCAATGGTTACGGGTGCAATCGGTTTTGCTCCTGCATTGTTTGCAACAACTGCCGAGTATTTTGCACCATAAAGGATATATCTTGGGTTATCGCCCATGCCTCCGTCTATCGAAACATAGGTTCTGACATTTTCAATTTCTTTTACACCGCCTACGGTATATAAAGTGATTCCGGCAGGTGCAACAATGCTACGTCCCGGTTCAAATACCAAGTAGGGCAGGTCTATATTTCTTTCCATGGCAACCTCTTTTACTGCTTCAGCTGTCTTTTTGATATATTCTGCAGGAGTAAGAGGGTCGTCAGTGGAATCGTATTTGATACCAAAGCCACCGCCGAGGTTTAATATTTTAATTTTCAAAGATAGCTTGGCCTCGAGGTCGGCTATAAAATTCATCATAACTTTTGCAGCTTCACAAAAAGGCTCAAATTCAAAAATCTGAGAACCTATATGACAGTGAACACCATCAACCTGAATATTAGAAAGTGTTGTTGCATACTTATGAATTTCAAATGCTTCGCCGTTTTCTAAGGCAACACCGAATTTTGAGTCGATTTGCCCGGTTTTTACAAAGTCATGGGTGTGTGCGTCAATGCCCGGTTTGATTCTGAATAGAATTTTCTGAATAATGCCTTTTTCTTTTGCAATATCATTCAATAAGTCAAGCTCGTATTTGTTATCAACAACAATATGACCAACTCCGCAGTGTATAGCAAGTTCTATTTCACTTTGTGTTTTGTTGTTACCATGAAAGAATACCTTGTCCATCGGAAACGCGGCTTTATATAATGTGTAAAGCTCACCGCCGGAAACAACATCCGCACCTAATCCTTCACTTTCTGCAAGCTTTGCCGTGTACATGGTACAAAGAGCCTTGCTCGCAAACAGGATAAGTCCGTTACCGCTGTAATACTTGTCTATGGTTTCTTTATAATCACGGCAGTTTTTTCGCATTAAGTCTTCGTCAAGCACATACAGAGGAGTGCCGTATTCTTTTGCAAGCTCCACTGTGTCGTGAGTTCCAATGGTTAAGTGATTGTTTTCATTTATTGATAAATTATCTGAGTTAAACATGTATTTTCGTCCTTTTATGCGTAAGTTTTTATTATTTCCTCTGCGATTTCTTTTTTTGAAACACATCTGTCCATAGCTTGTTTTTCTATATAACGGTGTGCATCCGTTTCAGTCATTTTCAGTTCGGTAATAAGTAACCACTTTGCTCTGTTTACTATACGGATTTCCTGCATTTTTTCTTCAAGTGACAGAGTTTTCTTTTCAAGCTTTTTCAATCGTTCTCTCGTGGTAGCCATCCAGTCAAGAGCAGTGCTGACAATTGGCTTGGATGTTGGCTTTGACAAAAGATATACGCCGTGAGAAGATACTTTGTCATAAAAAGAATGATAAAGCTCGCTTCTGACCATAATCATAACAACAGATTTTTTGCTGTTGCAAACATCAATGGAAAATCGTATACCGTCCTCATCGGGAAGAGGAGAGTTTATAATTATAAAATCAAATTCCCGTTCTATCAATGCACGCTTTGCAGCACTGATACTCGCTGCAAAATGCACGGGATGGTATCTGTAATCGGGTAACAATTCTGAAACGGAGGTGTTGAATTTTTCAGCAGCAGATATAAATAGTACGCTGTATACTTGCTCTTTAAAATCCATTTAAATTACCTCCTTCACTAAAATTTCATGTTACTTGCAGTAGATGTTAATAATTGATTCCGGCAGATGCTTTTTTATAAACTCGCTTTTTTGTGCCAGTGCCTTTGCTTCTTCTAAGGTATCGGGAAGCTCCTTGTACTGTCTTGCGGTTGTTTTATCTGCTTTAAAGAAGTTTATTTCGGCAGCAGGTGGCAGGTCAAGTTTGTTTTCAATTCCGTATAGACCTGCATAAATAAGCAGTGCATATGCCAGGTAAGGATTAGTTGTCGGATCTGGTGAACGAAGCTCTGCACGTCTGTATTCACCGCTTGCTGCAGGAATACGGATTAGCTGCGAACGGTTTTCGCTCGACCACGAAATGTATTTTGGAGCTTTGGATTGACCAAATCTCAAATAAGACTCTTTCACCGGATTTAAAAATACCGTAAGCTCCTGAATATACTCCATTATTCCGGCAAGCATCTGTGGCAACAAGATATGATTATTATCATTTTTAACTGACATATTTATGTGCAGTCCATTGCCGGCTTTATCGGCAATAGGTTTTGGAGAAAAGTCAGCATACAGTCCGTTTCTTCGTGCTATGGTTTTAACAATTACCTGAAAAGCCATAGCATCATCGGCAGCAGTCAGAGGATCGGAATAACGGAAATCAATTTCATTTTGGCCGGGTCCCTCCTCGTGATGTGAACTTTCCGGATGAATGCCCATCATTTTCATACCAAGACAGATTTCGCGGCGAATGTTTTCGCATCTGTCCTCCGGTACCATATCCATATAGCTTGCGTTGTCATATGGTTCCTTGGTTGGATTACCTTTTTCATCAAGCTTAAAAAGATAAAATTCAAGCTCTGAACCGAAGGAAAACTCAACACCTGATTTATTTGCATCTGCAATAGCTTTTTTTAATATATTTCGAGTGTCATATTCGCAAATTTCTCCGTTTGGTTTTGTAATGGTACAGAACATACGGATAGCACGACCATTTTCAGGACGCCACGGAATTTGTGCAAGTGTTTCGGGGTCTGGGCGTAAGAATAAATCCGAGTGCGCTTCATCACCGAATCCGCCGACGGAAGAAGCATCAAAAGCGATTCCATATTCAAAAGCACGAGAAAGCTCGCCGGGCATTATGGATATACTTTTTTGTCTGCCGTAGACATCGCAAAAGACAAGGCGTATAAAATTTATATCCTCCTCATTAACATATTGAATAACTTCTTGTGCTGAATACTTCATAACTCAACATTCCTTTCCTAATTCGCAACATACATCTGCTTATATGGAT
>JBGVIT010000031.1:0-6773 GCA_045128915.1 Clostridia bacterium | reverse complement strand
CATTTACATACATCAAACATAGATATGGTATCGAAATTAACATTATCTGTGATAAACTGTTGTAAAGACTGAAAAAGTATGACTAAGACTGTATTTAAGGAGTGAGAATATGCGTAAAACAAAAATAGTATGCACAATCGGACCTGCCAGTGAAACTGAAGAGGTTCTCATAGGATTGTGTAAAGCGGGAATGAATGTTGCAAGGCTTAACTTTTCACACGGTACACACGAAGAACATCAGAAAAGAATTGATCTCATAAAAAAAGTACGTGAAGATTTACATCTGCCTATTGCCATTATGCTTGATACAAAAGGCCCTGAATACAGAATTAAAACATTCAAAAACGGTAAAATCTTTTTGAAGGACGGGGACAAATTTACATTTACAACCGAAGATGTAATAGGCGATGAGAATAAGGTTTCTGTCAGCTATAAAAATCTTGCGAAGGAATTATCCGTTGGAGATTCTGTTTTGCTCAATAACGGATTGCTTATTTTTACTGTAGATAACATATCAGGACCTGAAATAGAGTGTACAGTTGTTGCAGGAGGAGAGCTTTCAGACAGAAAAAGTATGAGCTTTCCGGGAAAGGTAATGAAGCAGAAATACCTTTCTGAACAAGATAAAAAAGACATTGAGTTCGGTGTGAAAAATGATGTTGACTATATCGCTTGTTCCTTTGTTTCAGGTAAACAGGACCTTATAGACATTCATGAATATTTAAGGACATTAAACGCTAATGATATAGAACTGATTGCAAAAATAGAAAATCAATCGGGCTTTGATAATATAGATGAAATCTGTGAGGAATGTGACGGTATTATGGTAGCTCGTGGCGATATGGGGGTAGAAGTACCATTCGACCTTTTACCGTCTATTCAGAAAAAACTTATTACAAAGTGCAGAATGCTTGGCAAAAGGGTAATCACAGCAACAGAAATGCTTGAATCTATGATTACAAATCCAAGACCTACAAGAGCAGAAATTTCCGATGTAGCAAATGCTGTATATGACGGAACCAGTGCTATTATGCTTTCCGGTGAGACAGCAGCAGGCAAATATCCCGTTGAAACTGTAAAAACAATGGCAAAAATTGCACAGACAACAGAGCGCAACATCCACTATGAAAAGCGATTTCATAATGCAGGATTCCACATAAAAAATGAGGTTGATGCTATTTCTCATTCCACATGCGGAATGGCAATTGATCTGGATGCAAAAGCTATTGTTGCGTGCACATTATCAGGAAGAACTGCACGAATGGTATCCAGATTCCGTTCTCCTGTGCCGATTATCGGGTTAACAACTGATGAAAGAACGTGGAGAAGACTTGCAATGTCATGGGGTGTTATTCCTGCAATATGTGAAAAGTTCACATCAACAGATGTTCTTTTCTACACAGCAAAGAAAATTGCAGAAAGTGAATTGCCTTTAAATAAAAACGACAAGATTATAATTACAGGCGGAGTTACACCCGGAGAGTCGGGAAATACAAATCTCATTAAGATTGAAAAAATATAATTGTGAAATATGATTTTTTATAAAAATTAAAAAAATATTGACAAATCAAAAATAGAGGAGTATATTTCATATCAAAATTTAAACATCACAAAAAAACGACTATGACGAGGACGGAATGATAAATAAAAACAAATAGTAAAGTGCTAAGAGATTCTCTTGTTTCAGAGAGTCTCTTTTTTAGACATGAAAGGCCGTCTGTAGATTTAGATTTTCAACAGACGGCCGTTTTTTCGGATAGACCAATGCGTTAATTGAACTTGTAAAAATTTTTCCTAATTGATTCTCAAAAATATAGCAAGGATAAGATAACCTGATATTTATTTTACTTACATATGAACAATGAATCAAAACAATAGATTTACCTTATTCCGTACTTTTCAATGATATAGTCCATATCCTTATCGCCTCTGCCGGAGAGATTGATAAGAACAGAGCCTTTGCCCATTGTCTTTGCAAGCTTCATACCATAAGCGACAGCGTGTGAGCTTTCAATTGCGGGAATAATTCCTTCCATTCTGGATAATTCAAAGAAAGCGTCAATGGTTTCATTGTCTGATACTACGTCGTATTTTACTCTACCAATGTCGTGCAAAAATGCGTGTTCGGGGCCGGATGACGGATAATCAAGACCGCTTGCAACAGAGTACACGGGAGCAGGTTCGCCCTTTTCATCCTTCAGCATTATGCTGTTAAAGCCGTGCATAATACCTTCAGTACCGTATGTCAGACTTGCAGCGTGGTCTCCGAGAGATGTGCCTCTGCCCAATGGTTCAACACCGTAAATATCAACTGGATCGTTTAAGAAGCCTGAGAAAAGTCCCATTGCATTTGAACCGCCGCCGACACAGGCGACAACAGCATCCGGAAGCTCACCGGTCATATCCACAAATTGTTCTCTTGCTTCAATCCCTACTACACTTTGAAAATCTCTTACCATCATCGGGAATGGATGCGGTCCTACTACGGAACCGATGCAGTATATAGCATCCTTGTATTCATTGCAGTATGCCGTGAACGCCGCATCAACTGCTTCCTTAAGTGTCTGCAAACCATCAGTCACTTCAATTACTCTTGCACCGAGAATTTTCATTCTTGCAACATTGGGAGCCTGCTTTTTAATGTCCACAGCTCCCATATAGATATCGCACTCCATACCGAAGTATGCAGCTGCTGTTGCAAGAGCTACACCGTGCTGACCTGCACCTGTTTCAGCAATGACTTTTTTCTTGCCCATATATTTTGCAAGAAGAACCTCTCCCATACAGTGATTGAGCTTATGTGCACCTGTATGGTTTAAGTCCTCGCGTTTTACATAGAGCTGAACGCCGGTGCCGATTTTATCAGAAAGTCTTTCAAGGTGCGATATAGGAGTCGGTCTGCCTTGAAATTCTTTGCGAATTCTGCGAAGCTCGTTTATAAATTTTCTTGATTTGCAGATTGTCTGATAAGCCTGTGATATTTCATCCATTGCTGTTTGCAGTTCGGGCGGAATGTATGAGCCACCGTATTTACCGAAAAATCCGTTTGCATCAGGATAGTTTTTAAAGTATGTGTTAAATTCTATATTATTGTATTTCATGATTAAATCCTCCCAAATTATATTTTTTGTTTATTGTTTTATTGATATGATGGTATGTAAAAATTCGCCATCGTTTAGTAAGTATGAACATATATAAAAAACCTCCTTTGATATTTTTATATAACTGCCAAAGAAGGAAAATAAAAACGTCCTTGACAGAAATATACTAATTCTGTCAAGGACGAATAAATACAAATATCCGCGGTGCCACCTTGATTCACAGCATGACCTGTGCGCTTAGCGAAGTACCAACATACTCCCGACTTCTTACGCGAGTCTTACGTCTGTGAATTTCCTCACAGCCCTTAGCAGCCCATATTACTCAGAGAGCCTTTGTGGAACTCACACCATAATCCACTCGCTCGGAAAGACCGACTCTGCCTTTTTTCTGCCTCAACGGTTTATTGATTATTAAATTGTTTGTTATTATACTACTATGAATATGAGTTGTCAATACTTTTTGTGAATAAATTTATAGCAAAATTTATAAGACATCATTTTTTATAATGTCATCGTATGTTTCTCTTTTAACGATGACTTTTTTTTCATTACCCTTAACTGCAACAATAGGTGGGCGAGGAATACGATTGTAGTTGCTTGCCATTGAGTAGTTATATGCACCTGTTGCTAAGATTGCAAGTGTGTCGCCAACTTTAATTTCAGGCATCATGATATTTTCCTGAATTAAATCTCCTGATTCACAGCATTTCCCGGCAATAGTTACAGGCGCAATTGGCTCTGCTCCTGCGTTATTTGCGATTACTGCGGAATACTTTGCACCATATAGAATATATCTCGGATTATCACCCATACCGCCGTCTATGGAAACATAGGTTCTGATATTTTCGATTTCTTTTACACCGCCTACAGTATATAAAGTGATTCCGGCAGGTGCAACAATGCTGCGTCCGGGTTCAAATACCAAGTATGGCAAGTTAATATTTCTGTTTTCGGCAACCTCTTTTACTGCTTCAGCTGTCTTTTTGATATATTCTGCTGGAGTAAGAGGGTCGTCATCGGAATCATATTTAATACCAAAGCCTCCACCAAGGTTTAATATTTTAATTTTCAAAGATAACTTTTCCTGTAAGTCGGCAATAAAACTCATCATAACCTTTGCTGCTTCACAAAAAGGCTCAAATTCAAAAATCTGAGAGCCGATATGACAATGAACGCCGTCTACCTGAATATTAGAAAGTGTTGTTGCATACTTATGAATTTCAAATGCTTCGCCGTTTTCTAAGGCAACACCGAATTTTGAGTCAATTTGTCCCGTTTTAACAAAGTCGTGGGTATGTGCATCAATGCCCGGTTTGATTCTGAATAGAATTTTTTGAACAATGCCTTGTTCTTTTGCGATGTCATTCAGTAAGTCCAGCTCATATTTATTATCAACAACAATATGACCGACTTTGCAATGTATAGCAAGTTCAATTTCATTCTGTGTTTTGTTATTGCCGTGAAAGAAAACCTTATCCATCGGAAATCCGGCTTTATATAGGGTGTATAGCTCACCGCCTGAAACAACATCTGCACCCAATCCCTCGCTTTCTGCGATTTTTGCAGTGTACATAGTACAAAGTGCCTTGCTTGCAAATAGGATGAGTCCGTTGCCATTGTAATATCTGTCTATAGCATCTTTGTAGTCATGACAATTTTTTCGCATCAAGTCCTCGTCAAGAACATACAGAGGAGTGCCGTATTCCTTTGCAAGCTCTACTGTGTCGTGAGTTCCGATGGTTAAATGGTTGTTTTCATTTATTGATAAATTATCTGAATTAAACATGTGTATTCGTCCTTTATGCATATGTTTTTATAATTTCTTCCGCAATTTCTTTTTTGGAAACACATCTATCCATGGCCTGTTTTTCTATGTATCGGTGGGCATCGGTTTCAGTCATTTTCAACTCGGTAATAAGTATCCATTTTGCTCTGTTTACAATACGGATTTCCTGCATTTTTTCTTCAAGTGACAAGGTCTTCTTTTCAAGCTTTTTCAAACGCTCCCTCGTGGTAGCCATCCAGTCAAGGGCAGTGCTGACAATTGGCTTGGATGTTGGCTTTGACAAAAGATATACGCCTTGAGAAGATACTTTGTCATAAAAAGAATGATAAAGCTCGTTTCTTACCATAATCATAACAATAGATTTTTTGTTGCCGCAAATGTCAATAGAAAAACGTATTCCGTCCTCGTCAGGAAGAGGAGAGTTTATTATTATAAAATCAAAATCCCTTTCTATCAATGCACGTTTTGCATCATTGATACTTAATGCAAAATGCAGTGGATGATACCTGTATTCAGGAAACAGTTCTCTGACGGAGGTGTTGAATTTTTCAGCAGCAGATACAAATAGTACGCTGTATACTTGCTCTTTAAAATCCATTGAAATTACCTCCTTTGCTAATTTTATGTGTTATTTACAGTAGATGTTGATAATTGATTGCGGAAGATGCCCCGTTATAAAACTGCTTTTTAAAGCTAAGGCTTTTGCTTCTTCTAAAGTATCAGGAAGCTCCTTATACTGTCTTGCTGTTGTTTTATCTGTTTTGAAAAAGTTTATTTCAGCTGCGGGCGGAAGATCAAGATTATTTTCAATTCCGTACATACCTGCATAAATCAAAAGTGCATATGACAGATATGGATTTGCCATCGGATCTGGTGAACGAAGTTCTGCACGTCTGTATTCTCCGCTTGCGGCAGGAATACGAATAAGCTGTGAACGGTTTTCACCTGACCAAGAGATATATTTAGGAGCTTTAGACTGCCCGAAGCGCAAATATGATTCCTTAACAGGATTTAAAAATACGGTTAAATCCTGAATAAGTTCCATTATACCGGCAAGCATCTGCGGTAACAAAATGTGATTTTCATCATTTTTAACTGACATATTTATATGAAGTCCGTTACCGGGCTTGTCAGCAATAGGCTTGGGCGAAAAGTCGGCATATAGACCATTTCTGCGTGCAATGGTTTTAACAATAACCTGAAATGCCATAGCTTCATCGGCTGCTGTCAGCGGATCGGAATAGCGGAAATCAATTTCGTTTTGTCCCGGTCCTTCTTCGTGGTGAGAGCTTTCAGGATGAATGCCCATCTTTTCCATACCAAGACAGATTTCACGGCGAAGGTTTTCGCATCTGTCTTCGGGAACCATATCCATATAGCTTGCATTGTCATATGGTTCTTTGGTTGGGTTCCCATTATCGTCAAGTTTGAAAAGATAAAACTCAAGCTCGGAACCAAAAGAAAACTCATAACCCGATTTTTTTGCATCAGCAATAGCTTTTTTTAATATGTTGCGTGTGTCATATTCGCATATTTCTCCGTTTGGCTTTGTAATTGTACAAAACATACGGATAGCTCTACCGTTTTCGGGACGCCACGGAAGCAGTGCAAGCGTTTCCGGATCCGGTCGCAGGAATAAGTCCGAATGTGATTCGTCACCAAAGCCTCCTACAGAAGAAGCATCAAAAGCAATTCCATATTCAAATGCACGAGAAAGCTCGCTTGGCATTATGGCTATACTTTTCTGTCTGCCGTAGACATCGCAAAAGACAAGGCGTATAAAATTTATATCCTCCTCATTAACATATTGAATAACTTCTTGTGCTGAATACTTCATAACTCAACATTCCTTTCCTAATTCGCAACATACATCTGCTTATATGGAT
>JBGVIT010000030.1:0-2216 GCA_045128915.1 Clostridia bacterium | reverse complement strand
TACAGATATGTTAAAAAAGGATGAGAATTATGTATCAGATAGCAGTATGTGATGATGACAGGATATTCTGCCAGCAATTTAGACAGGAGTTAGACGTTGTTGTAAAAAAATTAAATATGGAATGTGAGATATCCATGTGGTACACGGCACAATCTCTTCAAAAATACCTGACAGATGGTAATAAAGTTGATTTGAGGTGTCACGCACACTCGTGACTTTAGTCATGAGTTAGTGACACCATATAATTAAAATTATTCAACAAACTCAATTACATCCTCTATTTTACAATGAAGATAAAGTCAATATAAAACATATAGAAAACTATATAAAACATATTGACATAGGATATAGGTAATGTTATATTGTATATAGGGACACACATATATTATTTAGAAAGGAGGATATATAGTGAATATATTTTCGTCTTACAAAGTTAAAATTAAACATTATAATCATATTTTTGAACAAACAGTTGAAATATATAGAAATGCAGTATCCTTCTTTATAGATATTTGTGATAAAGAATGGGAAATATTAGAATCACTTAAAAATTTAGAGCGATGCAGAAAAATGGAAGAATTAACTTTACAAACCAAGAACAATCCAAATCCAAAATATGATTTTAATGAAAGATTCTATAAAATGCCAGCGTATCTAAGACGCTCTGCTATTAATACAGCAACAGGATGTTATTCTTCTTATGATTCAAACTTAAAGAATTGGGAAGAAAATCTGATTGGTAAGAAGCCAAGTTTGCAGTTAGATAGAAACGTTATACCAACATTATATAAAGACAATATGTATATCCGTACGGATAGCAACACAGCAAGAATAAAAATATTTCATAGAAATGACTGGATTTGGTTAAATGTTGAGTTAAATAATCAGGATGTAACATACATCCAAACTCATTGTAGCTTTAAAAAAGAATATACACCAACGTTAAAGAAACAAGGAAAATGTTGGTATTTAGTATTTCCATTTGAAGACAAAACAACGTTCCAAAAGGTAAATATTCAAGACCAAATCATTTGTGCTGTTGACTTAGGATTAAACAACAATGCAACTTGTTCAATAATGAAGTCAGATGGAACTGTCGTTGGAAGAAAATTTATCAATCTTGCAACAGAAAAAGACCATTTGTATAAGTCATTGAATAGAGTTAAGAAAGCACAACAAAATGGTGCAAGAAAATGTCCTACTCTTTGGAAACATGTCAACGATTTGAATGCAGACATCAGTAAAAAAGCAGCAAAAGAAATTATAGATTTTGCAGTTTTATACAATGTAGATGTGATTGTATTTGAATTTTTAGACACACAAGGAAAGAAAAAAGGTAAAAGTAAACAGAAACTTGCACTTTGGAGAAAACAAGAAATTCAAAAGCTTGTAGAACATAAGGCACATATTTTAGGAATTAGAATAAGCCGAATATGTGCCTGGAATACAAGTAGATTAGCATTTGACGGCTCTGGAAAAGTAGAAAGAGGAATTTATATACAGAATGGTATTGAAAAATATAATTACTCTATTTGTACATTCCCAAACGGGAAACAATACCATTGCGACTTAAATGCTACTTATAATATCGGAGCACGATATTTTATACGAGAATTATTAAAATCCGACTCAGTGATGAGAAGGTTGCCTAATCAGACAAAAGGTTCTGATTATGGTACGGGAACAACACGCACCTTGTCTACATTAATTAGGCTTAATACGGACTTATGTGGTATCACTGCATAATATCTGAGTTAAGAACTGTATGGTAGATAAGTAATCCGATTCCTAAAGAATTGGAAGCACGCCACTTTAGTGGTGTGAGTGTTCACATAGTCTTTGTATCGTTCGCAGGTTAAGAGAAAGGCATGGAGATTAGTGTATGTCAGAAAAATGGTCGGTATGGAAGGAAAAGTGGAGCGCACTGTGGAAAAATTTCTTTTTCACCTGTTATCTTCCTTCCCTTCTTTGTTATGTTTTTATAGAACTTTGCTCACGAAAATCGGTGCTGGATCTGGGACTTTTTTTTGTGCGAAATCCACTGGTATTTTTGTACAATGTGTTGATTATCGCAGCTACGGCTTCGATTTGTCTGTTGTTTCGAAGAAAAATTTTTGTGTTATCGGTGGTGCTATTAGGGTGGACTGTGATTGGTATTGTTGACATGATTCTATTGTCGTTTCGTACCACTCCGTTTACCGCTGTCGATTTAGCCT
>JBGVIT010000029.1:0-46937 GCA_045128915.1 Clostridia bacterium | reverse complement strand
AACTTTTTGTTTTTGAAAATAGATTTTTTCAAAAATCCCGCTAACATTAAAAAATCGAATGGTTGGGATGCTATATAAAAATAAGCTTTGCGTAAACAAAGCTACCTTAACTTCTTCCTTATTCACTATTACTTATTACTTCCAAAAATCGACAAGTCCTTTTAGGGAATAGTGAAGAAGGAATAGGTAATAAGTAAAATCGACAAGATTCTGTCGAACCTTGTCGATTTTTGGCTCCTCGTGTTGGGCTTGAACCAACGACATCATGATTAACAGTCATGCGCTCTTCCATCTCACAGTACATATTGCCCGATATATGTGCTGTGAGATAAAAGCTAACTAATACTATTATTAGACTACCACCTCCTCTGAGATATGAAGTTTAGGCTTCTCAAGACATATAATATAAAAATGCACACCCACCATCAGACGATCATACGTTGAATTAATGATTTGCTTGTTTGAGCTTTATCCAATAGATGATGTGCACTCTTATCTTATTGAAATCTTCCAGTCTCACATTGGAATCAAAAGTTGAATATGTTACAGTTAAATGTTTTTCAAGGACAGAAACAAACTAATTAATTTTTTTGATTTATCTCTGCACTCTTCCTGAACCATCTCCGCCAGCGAGGTTTTCTACATCTGCCCTTGAAACCAAATTGAAGTCTCCGGGGATTGTGTGTTTGAGCGCTGATGCTGCCACACCAAATTCAAGTGCTTCTTTAAAGTTCTTTCCGTCAAGAAAGCCACAGATTGTTCCACCGGCAAAGCTATCGCCGCCGCCGACTCTGTCAACGATTGGTGAAATTCTGTATTCTCTTGAATGATAAAACTCTTTTGTGTCTCTTGAGTAGATACAAGCTGACCAACCGTTATCTGATGCAGAATGTGAAACTCTAAGAGATGATATTACATACTCGAAGTTAAACTTCTCAACCATTTGCTCAAAAATACTTTTGTAACCTGCAAGCTCAAGCTCTCCGCTTGTTACATCAGTATTGCCAGGCTTAAAGCCAAGCACCTTTTCCGCATCTTCTTCGTTTCCGATACATATATCCACATATTGCATAAGGTTTGACATAACCTTTTGTGCCTTTTCGCTTGACCATAGCTTTTTTCTAAAGTTAAGGTCACAGCTTACCTTTACGCCATGATCCTTTGCAGCTTTAAGAGCAGCTTCTGTAAGTTCTGCAGCTTTGTCTGAAACTGCGGGAGTAATTCCTGTAAAGTGGAACCAGTCACAACCCTCAAAAATCTTATCAAAATCGAAGTCTGCAGCAGTTGCTGTTGAGATAGAAGAATGCGCTCTGTCATATACTACGTTTGATGCTCTCATTGCCGCACCTGTTTCAAGGAAGTATATGCCAAGCCTTTCTCCGCCTCTTGCAATATTACCTGTTTGTACATTATGATTTCTAAGTGCTGCTACTGCACATTCACCAATTGGGTTTTCAGGAACCTTTGTAACAAACTCTGCATCGTGACCGTAATTTGCAAGTGATACAGCCACATTCGCCTCGCCGCCGCCATAGCAAACATCAAATTCATCCGCCTGAATAAACTTTTCATTTCCGGGAGTTGAAAGTCTTAGCATTATTTCTCCCATTGTTACTATCTTAGCCATTATTTATCCTCCAATTTTTCAAGTGATTCCTTTACAAAGAAGCTTCCACCTATAGCTGCCACCTTGTCAAATGCCAAAAACTCGTCAATGTTGCTTCTGTCTACTCCACCTGTTGGAATAAATTTTATTTGGGGGAATGGTGCAGCAAGTGCTTTAAGAGCATTAAGTCCACCGTATACATTAGCAGGAAAAAACTTTACTGTAGTAATTCCAAGCTTGATCGCCTGCATGATTTCGGTAGGTGTAACACAACCCGGATAATAGGGTACGCTCTTCTCCTTGCATACATTTGCTGCACCAACGGATAAGCCTGGTGAAACAATAAATTTAGCACCTGCAGCTATTGCTTCTTCGCATTGCTTGCTATTTATTACAGTTCCAGCACCAATATTCATATCCGGATACTTTTCAGTTGCAAGCTTAATTGCCTCAGTGGCACATGCTGTGCGGAAAGTTATTTCCGCACAGTTAATGTCGTTTGCTTTTAATGCAGGTAATATTTCATCTACTTCTTCAAGTTCTCTTATTACCACAACCGGTATAAACTTATCCAATTAAATCATCTCTTTTCTGAATCTTTTATGTTGATTGAGCATTTTCAATACTTGCAAATTTTATCTTTTAATTAAAACTTCTTTCTCATATTTTTTTACTTCATCAAACCATTCTCTATCGCCTTTTACACCGCATTGTCTGCAATATTCATCCCAAATATCACCAAACGGCATAGTTTTCATTTCATCCTGAACAACCTGTAACTCTGTGAGTTCGTTGTTATTTTGAAGTTTTGTAAGAAACTCGTTTGGGGTGCAAAGTGCATTTAAGAGTGATTTTTGCCAATTTCTAAAGCCAAGTGTCCATGCGGAAACTCTGTTTATACTTGCATCGAAGTAGTCAAGTGCCATATAAACTCGGTCGAGTGCATCACACCTTACTATTTCTTTTGCCATTTCTCTTGTTTCATCATCAAATAAAACAACATGGTCACTATCCCAACGAATTGGTCTTGTTATATGTAGTGCAATTTCAGGGAAGAAGCAAAGCAATGCAGGAATTTTATCAGAAACCATTTCTGTCGGATGATAATGTCCATTATCCATTAGTGGTAAGCATCCTTCGTGAGTTGCTGCAAATGTTAATGAAAATTCTGCACTTCCTGATGTAAATGATTCTACCCCAATACCAAATACCTTTGATTCTACGCAAGGTTTAACAAGATTTCTGTCATACGGCTCAGAAAGAATTTCTTCTATTGATTCCTTATATCTCATTCTTGGTCCAAGTCTATCAGCAGGAATATCTTTATATCCGTCACCTGTCCAGATATTCATAACACAAGGAACACCTGTCTGCTCAGCAAAATACTGCGATATTCTAATGCAGGCCTTTCCGTGCTCAATCCAGAACTTTCTTGTTTCTTCACAAGGGCTTGAAAGTGTTAATCCATCTTTTACCATTGGGTGTGAAAAGAATGTGGGGTTAAAGTCAATACCCATATTTCTTTCCTTTGCAAAATCTACCCATTTTTGAAAATGCTTAGGCTCTAATTTATCTCTATCGACAAATTCACTATCTTCAAAAACGGCATAACAAGCATGAACATTAAGCTTTTTTTTACCAGGGCAAAGTGACATAACCTTGTCCATATCTGCCATAAGCTCATCAGGAGTTCTGGCTCTTCCCGGATAGTTTCCTGTAGTTTGTATGCCGCCTGTTAAAGGGCCATCTGTATCAAAGCCTTTAACATCATCCCCCTGCCAGCAATGAAGAGACACAGGGATAGTCTTTAATTTTTCAATAGCTAAATTGGTATTAACTCCAATTTTAGCATACATTTCTTTTGCTATTTCATATCTACTCATCATTTCACTCCATTTACAATATTCATACTCTCACCATCTAAATACGATTTGAGATTATCAAGAGAGTAATCAATAAGTCTTTGTCTACATTCAACTGCAGCCCAACTTATATGTGGTGTTATATAACAGTTTTTAGCAGACAATAGAGGGTTGTCCATCGCAATCGGTTCATTTCTTACCGCATCAAGACCCGCTGCATATACCTTGCCACTGTTCAACGCCTCTGCCAAGTCTTCTTCAACAATCAGGGCTCCGCGGCTGTTGTTTATAATAATAACTCCATCCTTCATTTTTGCAATTGTAGCTTTGCTTATTATATTCTCCGTTTCAGGAAACAGAGGACAGTGCAATGAAATTACATCAGAATTAGCAAGTAGTGTGTCAAGGTCAACATACTTGCAGTTTTTATTCTCCAGTGCCTCATTTTTATATGAGTCAAATGCAAGCACCTTCATTCCAAAAGCAAGTGCCGCACGCATCATCACCTGTCCTATTCTGCCAAGCCCAATAATACCCATTGTCTTATTTTCAAGCTCTATACTCGAATAGTCCCAGAAGCACCAGTCGTTTGCATCGTTTCTTCTGCCCTTTCTCACCTCACCATCGTGATATCCGACATGGTTGGTAAGCTCCAAAAGCAGTGCTACTGCATGCTGACCTATTGCCTCTGTTCCGTAAGACGGCACATTCGAAACGGGAATGCCAAGTTCTTTAGCTCCCTCTACGTCCACTGTGTTATAGCCTGTTGCAATAACAGAAATAAACTTAACATTGGGGCATTTTTCCAAATCTTCTTTTGTCACAACTGTTTTATTAAGGAATACAATATCAGCATCACCAATACGCTCAACTACCTGTTCAGGGAGAGTTCTTGGATATCTTGTAACATCACCGTATTTATCGAATTCACTCCAACTTATTTCTCCCGGATTTTCTCTTGGATGATCAAGTATTACTATTTTCATTTTTCTTTTCCTCTTCTCTTATTTAATGCTTTTGAAACATCCTTTAATTCAATATCTCAAATATGCGATTTTCTTTGGTGCTTCTATATGCTTTTTCAATTATTTCCTGCACATGAACTGCGTCGGATGCAGGCACTTCAAGAGGCTTGTTATTTATAAGAGAATCGCAAAAACTCTCTATTTCCCTGGTATACATATTTCCATATTCTGCATCAAGATAGACACCTGTGTCATCACAATGATTTTGTGTTGCATTATAAGCTAAATTCTTTTCTATAAAAACTGCGTTCAGCTTTCCACCATCGTTTTGACCGATAATGGTATCACCAAGCAGTCTTCCCTTCATTCCAAAAAGCTCTAGTCTCCATTTAGACGCTTCATCAGGGATGTTAAAATTAGTCTGTACAACACATTGAGCACCGCCCTCCATACGGAGCAGAACTGTTGATGTATCTTCAACATCATAATCGAATGAAATAGTTTCATTCATTCCTGCTACGTGTGTTACACGAGAACCTGTTATATACTCAAGAAGGTCAATGCAGTGCACGCCCATATCCATAAGACAACCACCACCGGCTTTTGCTTTTTCCTGTCTCCAGTTTCCTTCCTCTTTGGGCAACCAAAGAGTGAACTGTGAATATCCTGAAACAACTTTACCGATTTTGCCCTCAGCAACAGCATTTTTCATATTCTGTACATGGGATGCAAATCTCATCATAAAGCCTGCAGCAATTTTAACACCCTTTTTTTCGCAATATTCTACCAGCTCTCTACCCTCTTCACTTGTAAAGGCAATCGGTTTTTCTATCAATATGTGTTTGCCGTAATCTGCCGCAAGTCTTGCAGCCTCTGCGTGAAAAACTACCGGAGATGCAATATATACCGCATCCACCTCCGGATTTTTTACAAGTTCCTCTGTATTGTCGCAGAAATATTTACAATCATATTTTTTTGCTATTTTTTCGGCAACACCATCCTTTACATCCATTACAGCTGTAAGAGTTGCGTTTTTCGCAAGCAGCATTCCAGGTATAGTTCTTCTTTCTGCTATTCCGCCTGCGCCAATTACACCAAAGCGTACTTTATCCATTGCAAAAACTCCTTTCAGAAAACTGACTTATTTTAATTTACAGACCCATAAGCAGTTCCATTACATACATCTCAAGAGCTTCATAATCTCTCTCTGCAACGCATTTCTTCTGAAACTCATAGTCAAACTTTTCTGCCTTTTTCTCAAGTTCCTTGAATATCTTCAGGCTGTTTGCAAGGTGAGCATATGACTTCTCAAGGCTCTGTGTACGCATAGCCTTAACATCAAGACCAACATACTCGCCGTTTGCACCAAAGTTGTTTTCAACAAGAACCTTAACCTGGTTGAAAGCTGTACGAAGATTTTCAACACCGAAACTCTTGTCCTGGTCAAACTTCATACCATTCTGGTCGTTGAGGTGAACGCCCCATAGTTTACCCATAGCCATTGCAAAACCAATTTCACTTGCCGGGTCAAGACCTGCAAGCATTGCGTGAGCAGACTCAAGCAAACCACCAACACGGCTAGGGTCTATTGTCGCAGCAGAAACTGCCATACAGTGTCCCATTGTTGGGCAAACACTTCTGTCGATAGGCTCGTTTGGCTTTGTCTCGATAAGAATCTTAATATTCTTATCATATTCCAACATCTTGTTGATTGCATCAATCAGCTTCTTTGTAGCCTCGACTGGGCTCTTGCTCTCATAGCAAAGAGTACCCTCACGAGCAAGCCAGAGAACAATCTTATCGCAACCCAGTGCGTTTGCGATGTCAATTGAACGATATGCTCTCCAAAGGGCAAACTCCCTGTCCGAATCGCTGTTTGAACAGAAACCGCCGTCTGTTGTTCTGGGATCCATCCAAAGTCTGGGTGCAACGAATTCTGCAACCAAGCCGTATTTATCAAGAAGTGCCTTAACCTTTTTAGCTTCTTCAATAATTTCAGCCTCTGTAAGATCGTTCATGTTCGGAACCGCATCATCATCATGGAACTGGATAGCATCAAAGCCCATCTCCTTGAATGTTTTGATTTTCTCCTCAAAAGGGATTTCCTCTCTTGTTGCCGGGCCGTAGGCATCTGCACCAGAGTGTACATTCCACGGACCTACTGAAAACTTAAATTTTGACATAATTAAAAATCCTTTCTGCTCATAAAATATAGTTGTTTTTTTCCTTACCATGAGCGAAGTAAGGTGTATAAGTTTATAAAAAAGTTAAAAACTATTTTATACTTTTCAGAACTTCCATTTCCGTATTGTAGCCTCTCATATAGAAGTCCTTATCACTTGCCGTCCATAGCACATTACACCCCATATCACGGTATTTTTGTGCAAGCACTTCGTCATCGCAAAAAATACCACAGGATTTTCCGTAGGAATTGGATATATCGAATATTTTCTGAATTGACTCAATCATAATAGGACTCTTTATATCTTTTGGCGTTCCGACCATTACGGAAAGGTCATATGGTCCAATCATAACTGCGCTTATGTACTCACCGTATTGTTCGAGCATCTTCGGAAGCATTTCAATACCCTTTGGCGATTCAATCTGCGGCATTAAGAATCGTGTTTTGCCAAAATCTCCGTATGCCTCACCGGGTCTGAACTGACCGTGTCCACCACATCCTTTTCTTCCTTCAGGATAGAAAAGCAATGCATCAACCGCTGTTTTAAGTTGTTCCAAGCTTTCAGTCCTCGGAATCATTACACCATCAGCTCCCATATCAATTGCTTTTGCAATTAAGTGATATTCGCTGTCTTGTGCACGTACAAAGGCAGGCAATCCCATAAGACGACATACTTGCAAAAGCTCGACAACATTTTGAGTATCAAACACTCCATGTTCAGCATCAAAAAGCACATAATCCAATTCATCACAATTCATTGCTTCTAAAATTATAGGATTCTTAAATATTATCATCGTTGTTCCTATAACTTTCTCTCTGTTTTTTAGTTTTTTTGCTAATCTTTCATATTTATTCATTTTATAATTCCTCCTTAATCATATTATTTAGATTCTCGATACACCATATATTATATTTGTTCCATTCATCGGGATTAACAAATGCATAAACATCTCCGTTTTTAACTTCATCTGCTTTTTCTTCAGTGTTGTTATGCTGCATATGATTTCCCAGAAATATATCAACTTTTTCCTCATTAAGCCTTAGCATTGACTTCACAAAATCATCTCTTAACGAGTACGGAAGGCTATACTTATCAAGAAATTCTTTGCAAAGGGTATTTATTCCCATACCACCATGGAGACCTGCACGATATGTATCTTTTCCATCACTTACATCAAAAAAGTATGACATTGCTCCAGGAGTATGCCCGGGAGTTGCAACAGCGTGCACCGTTGTATTACCCAAACTAATTTCGTCTCCATCAGATAAGAGTATATCAGGTTCAAAAGTTTCGTTAAACTCCATATCAAGCTCTTTAGCATAAGATAAATCAAGCTTCCCGTTAGCATAGTCTTTATCCTCTTTACCAAGTACAATTTTAGCGCCGGTAAGTTCCTTTAAAGTTTTTGCTGCACCGAAATGGTCTATATGACCGTGCGTAAGAAAAATATACTTAACATCATGTGGACTAAGTCCCATTCTGTACATGTTATCTATAACTATATACAAAGAGTGCTGATATCCAGTATCAAGCATTATTAGTCCATCACCTGTATCAATAACATGAACAGATGCAGGTTTTGTTCCAACAAAATATAAATTCCCAAAAATCTTAATTGGCTCAAACAACTCTTCGCATAGTTTTGTAACACTACTCATATTATCTTCCTCCCTAAGATAGAATAATTATTATTTGGGTTGTTTACCAATGTATGCTAAAATTCCGCCATCAACATAAAGAATATGACCATTAACTGCATCAGAAGCACTTGACGCTAAGAATACTGCAGGCCCAACCAATTCTTCAGGGTTAAGCCATCTACCTGCCGGTGTTTTTGCACAGATAAATGTATCGAACGGATGCTTTGAACCATCAGGCTGAACTTCTCTTAATGGTGCAGTCTGTGGTGTTGCGATATAGCCGGGACCGATACCATTACATTGAATATTGTATTCGCCATATTCGGAGCAGATATTTCTTGTAAGCATTTTAAGTCCGCCCTTTGCAGCAGCATATGCTGAAACTGTTTCTCTGCCAAGCTCCGACATCATTGAACAGATGTTTATTATCTTACCGCCGCCCTTTTTAATCATTGATGGGATAACTGCTTTTGAGCAAATAAACGGTGCATTAAGGTCAACATCAATAACTTGTCTGAATTCTGCTGCACTCATTTCGTGCATTGGTATTCTCTTGATGATGCCTGCATTGTTTACAAGAATATCTATAACACCAACTGTTTCTTCAATATCCTTTACCATTGCATTAACTGACGCTTCATCAGTTACATCACAAACATAACCTTTTGCATCGATTCCGTCTGCTTTGTAGTTTTCAAGTCCTTTATTAAGAAATTCTTGATTAATGTCATTAAATACTATTTTAGCACCTGCATCTGCAAGTCCTTTTGCAATAGCATAACCAATACCATATGATGCACCTGTTACAAGTGCTACTTTTCCTGTTAAATTAAACATATCTTACACAAAACCCTTTCTATTCTATTATTAATACGCCACAGTAGTCATCAGTGTTATATTTGGATCCGAAACATCCATCCTGCTATGCTGACATATTATTGGAACATTACTCTCAACAAACAATGCATATGGCACTTCTTTGGGAATTTTCTCCCCTTTATTATTTTCTATTTTATCCAGTCTAATATGGTTTGTCCTGTTTCTTTCACACGTTGCAAAGAAGTCCGTCAATGGTTCTCTGTCTTCAAAATATACACTTAATTTAATATTCGCTACACTTTCCGATAAATTTAATACGCAAACGGCTTCGTGACTTACATAATTTTCTATTTTAGTGTCACTCATAAATCCATCGGCAATTATCCAAGAAGTTTTTCCGTACACAAATAAACACCCCTTATCTTAAATCTCTTGTTTCTATAAAGTCCATATCAGTAAACTCCTGATTTTCACCACACATTGCCCAGATGAATGAGTAATTCTTTGTACCAACGCCCGAATGGATTGACCAGCTTGGTGATATAACTGCTTCTTCGTTATGCATAATGATATGTCTTGTTTCGTCAGGCTCACCCATCATATGGAATACTGCATCATTTTCGTCCATATCAAGATACATATATACTTCCATACGTCTATCGTGAGTGTGTGATGGCATTGTATTCCAGTTTGAGCCAACTTCAAGTTGAGTAAGTCCCATTGCAAGTTGACAAGACTTAATAACCTCAGGATGTATGTACTGATTTATAACTCTCTTGTTACATTCTTCTACACTTCCGCAAGGTACTTTTTTAGCCTTTGTTATATCAATCTTAACGATTGGATATGAAGCATGTGCAGGGCATGATGAAACATAGAACTTTGCAGGCTCTTCTACACTGGCACTTTTAAAGCTAATTTCCTTATTACCCATACCGATATATATACCGTCTCTTGGGTTCATTTCGTATTCTGTACCGTCAATAGTAACAATACCTTTACCACCTACGTTAATACAACCCATTTCACGTCTTTCTAAGAAATAATCACTTGCAAGCTCTTTTCCGCCCTCTAATCTTAGTTCCTGATATACAGGCATAAGACCTGCAGTGATAATTCTGTCGATATGGCTATATACCATTCTGATATTATCCTGTGTGAACAATTTTGAAATGTGGAACTCTTCTCTTAATCTGTCTGTATCATAATTTTTTACGTCCTTTGGGTTTGCTGCATTTCTAATTTCCATTTTAATTGAATCCTCCTTAATGTAATTCATTATATAAATTTAAAACATCGCTTCTAACCTCATCCAGCTTATTTTCTTTAACTTCTTCAAGGATTATAGGTATTTCGGCATTGTATTTCTTTATGATTTCAAAAACTAAACTCTTATTTAATAATCCTTTGCATGGATACTCATACTTTGCTTTGTTATCTTGTATTTTAAAATCTTTTAAATGAATAACCATTGTTTTATCAGCCAACAATTCAATGAATTCATTAAAGATATCATTCTGATTTTTATAATTATCATAGTTCAAATAATTTACAGGATCAAAGATAACCCCTACATTTTCTGAGTTTAAATCATTTAATAACCTCTTCAATTTTTTAGGAGTATTTATAACAAAACAATGTACACCTTCTATTGCGATTTTTACACCAAGTTCTTCTGCTTTTTTACAGAGCACTCGCATATTTTTTAGCAAATACTGGTATGCTTCTTCAGTATTATTTTTTTCAACGTCAATCTCTTTACCAACAAAACCGGTTTCTAATCCTACGGTATCGGCTCCAATAAATTTTGCATAGTTAAGATTCTCAATAAAGTAATTTAAATTTTTTTGTAATTGTTCTTTATCTGTTTCACTAGGGTTTATATAGCAACCCAAAACAGGAATTTTGATTCCTGCTTTTTTAAAAGCATTACCTATTTGGGTTGCATAATCTTCAGAAAAAGCACCTTCTTTAAAGTCAAAAATCGATTTTTTCAACACAAGTTGAATATAACTCACAGAATGTTTTTTACATTTTTCTATAAGATCTTCTATTGTATTCGTCTCAAAATCATGCCCTCTCATACCAAAATTCAACATATTCCACCTCTTGTATAAAAATACTAGCTATTACTTTTTACAATTACACGCGTTACTATTTTTTCAATATTCTCAACACTATTATAGTCTATGATCTTTATATTGCATCACATTTGAAGTCTTCATCAGCATTTTCACAGAGCTTTGCATTCTTTTGATTATAAACAAAATTATTGCAAATAATTTCACCTTTTTCACTCCATGTCCTGATTAACACATCATCAGTGACATTATTTATCGTAACATTATCAAAGCTTATTTTTTCAAACCAGGCAGCACGAATAAACGGGATATTCTTTAAACCATTTTCAAACTCAATCTGAACATTTTTAAATTCAGCCACTATGGGCATTTCCTTACTTCCATACATGTTAAGAGGCATTTTTATACCTTTTGCACTTATATTTTTAAATGTTATACTTCTTAATGGTTTGTTACACTGCCATGGCTCATTACCCGAAAAATTATAATGTAAAAACCTGTCGGTGTTCTCAACAACACAATCCTCTATAACAATATTTCCCGGTGTATGTTTTATTTCCATAGTAAAATCCGAAAAATACGTATAGGCACTTAACATATTATATCGGTGACCATCATTCACCTTTGAAGTTGTTCCGTTTCTCTTTTCCTCATCACTTAAACTGCCTCTGAATATGTATTTTGCAGGTCCTATAAAGCTACAATCTTTAACAACTGCATTAGTTCCTCCAAATCTCATGCCGCTACAAGCGGTGTTGAACATACAATTTGAAATTACAACATTCAGATTTCCAAAACCGCTTATGCAGTCATCACCTGTATAAAGATTACAATCCTTTATCAAAACATTTCTGCACGAGCGCAGATGAACTCCGTCATGACCGCCCTCAACCGTGACACTATTTATATCTATATTTTGAGAATAACAAATAGCATGAGCCCAGTTTGCACTATTTTTAATTGTATAACCTTTTAGCCTTATATTTTCACAACGATGAAAATTAATAGCATGTGGTCCTCTGTAATACTCTTCCCCTTCTTCATCAAAACAGTCCTGTCCATCAATATATGAGCCTTCCTCACCCTTTATTTCTATATTCTTTGCGTCAACTGCTTTAATAAGTGCATTATTCCATCTGCTTACACTTTTATTCAAATGGTCAAAGCTTGTTCTTACTGGTGCAGGCAACCATTTTATATCGCTTATTTCATCCTCAGCTACAGGCTCGACTTTGTCGGAACGGATACCAAAATAATCCAAAGGATTTCTACTCCCGATAAGATGTGCATTTTTTTCAAGATACAAAGTCACATTGCTTCTTAATCTTATTCCACCCGTATAAAAATCACCTTGTGGAATAACCACAGTACCGCCTCCGTCAAGAAAGCATGTATCAATAGCAGCTTGGATTTTATCCGTCATTATCTCTCCGTTTGATAAAGCTCCAAAGTCTGTAATACAATATGTTTTCATAGTTTTTTCTCCTCTAACATTCTGATAACAGGGGATTTTAAAATTCCTGTTTCCTTTACATTATATTCGTAGCACCATTCTGAATCCTTTGTATACCATATCTCCGGGCCCGGCCAGTCGTTATCACCACAATTATGCAAAGCACCAAAAGTATTAAATCGGTTTCCGTAAAGTGTAAATTCTAAAGTGTGCTTTCCTTTTTTAAGCTTGGGTAATCTTATGCTATAAGGCATAATAATTATATCTCCGATATTCTCACCATCAAGTGCAACTCCAATTAAATCCCCTCTAAAGTATGTTGCTTCTATCTCCACAACAGCATCGTTATTTGTCTCAAACTCAGTAATATAGGTTACATTTCCACCATAGAACGGCATACCTTGGTTTGTTATTGTGCCGAATGTGATTTTATCATTCTTTTTTTGAATAATACTTTGACATCCATTGACTCTTACCCCAAAATCACCCAAAAGATAATAGTTTTCAACACTTACTCTTTCACCTATAGGAGTTTTTACTATAATCTCATTTATACCTCTTTTGAGCATAGGTATTTTCATTTTATGGATTGATTTATCCACATAATAACCCTCATCTTTTACTTCAAGTTCAATACCATTTATATTGAGATACACCATTTCCTCATAGGCAAGCTCAGCTTCACATTCAATTTCACTACAAACCTCAAATTTCAGAGTGACTGTATTCTGTGGCGGTTTTTCGCCGAACACCCACGGCTGTGCCTGACATCCGTCCGCTCTTTCGAGTCCAAGCCTGCCCCTGATTATATCATCAATACGGAGAATGCCCTCACTTTCATTCAACGGTTCATCATCCAAAGCATACTGCGCCGTATCAAGAACGAGAACGTTCGGCTCGTGCATAACGTATTTTACAGGCTTTCTGAAATCAATTCTCTTTATCTCCTCATATTTAGGCTCATTACATGAATGCGCCTTTTTGCCCTCAACAAGTTTTAATAAAACAGAATCGTGTGCATAAAACGAATACGGAATGTATGTAAAACCGTCCTTTGTCTCAAAAGCAACTTCGCTGCACTCGCCCGTTAACGTATCCATAAGCACAGGGCAATATTCGCCCGTAATCTTTATTATAACATCATTAACATCCACTACATCCTTATAGAAAGGTCTTAATCTTTCCTTTCTGGGCAAATATGTAAGTTTTTCATCCTTCATCTCACGTCTGCCGTTAGCTATAAATAGGTATTTACAGTCACCATCCTCACGCATATTGTAAATCAAATTATCTGTCAAGGCACCGGAGCTGTTTCTTATTTCCACATCCCTTATATCGTCAAGCTGTGACAGTATCGCCATTTTGGTGAAATCAGTATGAATGCATTTGTTATATAAATCAGATACTGCATTTGATTTTTGAGCATCAACCACATCAGGACAAGCACCTGCAAAAATAATTTTTCCGCCTTTTCCTGAAAAATCCAACAATATATCAAGCGTTGTCTTTCTCATGGTTTTCACAGGCGGAACAAGCACCGTATCATAGCACATTTCTCCTACATTAAGCCCTTTTGCACTGCTTTTATATTGTTTTGGAAGCATAGATTCACAAATAAAATCAAAATCAATCATTCCAAACAAAAGCCAATCAGTAAGATTTTTAAAATTATCATCAAGCTCTTGCATTATATCTTTTGAAGTGTCACCCGGGCCAAAGTTTAACCACGCACTCTCAATAGGATGAACAACAGCCAGCTTAACACACTGCTTTCCTCTGGTTAAAACAGTATTAAGTCTTGCAAAATGATCCTCTATAACAGGGAACTTTTTGTACCACGGAGCCTGATAGTTAAATGAAGCAGGATAGTCACGCTTTGCTGCACCTTTCATAGAAACCCACGACAAATGTGGCACCCTTAGTGTAACACCCAGGGCAGCCTGCCAGTCACCGGCAAGCTTATAGCCTCTAAAATCGAAATCCCATCCGGTTACGCCGTACAGTTCTGATACCATAGCTTCAGCACCGTTCTGATTTTTCATAGACTGCGCCTGCTTGGCTGTATTATATTCTCTTAAATCGCAAAGCATATCGATGCCGGGAACGCCAAAGGATCGGTACGCACGCATTGCGTCACCTATCATCGAAGTTTGTCCTATTAAGGTCGGCTCACCCATCATATGACCTGTGAGTGCTATGTTGTGCTCCTTACACCAATTTCCTAACTGGTCAGAAAATGCTCTGGTAAAACGTTCACAGCAATGGTCATGATAATAATACCTTGCCTTTGACGGCTTTCTATCTGGTAAATCCCATATTATTTCAGGAAGAAATTCCAAAATATCAAAGTCGTATTCTTCCATAAAACTTTCATTAAAATCAGTTGTCCACGGCAATATGGCAACATTCTCTTTTAGTGCAAACGGCAAAGTCATTTTTCTTGCATATTCAGGCTCATCAGTAAAAATCGCATGAATTGTCCTGCCGAATCTGTCTCCTACACTCTTTTCATATGCGTTATATGTAATTTTAGCAAATTCTGCCATTGCCTCATCGCACATAGTGTCGGCATATGCCTGACCGTTAAACCAGCCTCTTTCCTCTGTAGTTTTAACATATGCATACCAACGTTTCCCATCAGCCTTATCATTTTCCGCTGTTTTGGAATATTCTCTTAATGTGCCATCATTATTTAATTTCACATCATAGCAGGCAAGCAAATACGGCTTGCCCTCTGCATATCCTTTCTCAAAGTCCACAGCCTCAATCCTGTCAGGACGAAACTCTATTATTTTCTGTCTGAATTTTTTATTTTTTGTAAGATACCCACCTGCTGCACCCGATGGCCATCGGTCTTCATCATAGAGCCATGCAAGCATATCTTCGTCTTCTGCTTTATCAACGCAAGCTTTTACAAGCTCCATAAAATCCTTGCCTAAATATTCAGTATCCATTCCGGACCTTGAATGCATATAAAATCCACCAAAGCCCATTTCCTTTAAGCATTCTATCTGTCTTAATAGTTCATCTTTATTAAGCTTGCAGTTCCATGCCCAAAATGGCGCTCCTCTGTATTCTTTTGAAGGCTTTTTAAATTGTTCCTCATCAAATAAACTTTTGTTGTTATTATAAATCATTCTAATTCCATCCTTCCAACGTTACGCATTGCGCCATTACCCGCATATCCTTCCATACCATTATTGTGCAAATACTTCCATCTAATTTTGTCATATCTGCTTTTTTGCACACCGATACCATTCTACCATCGTTGTCATATTGAGCAACGAACAAATCAACATCGCCTATTTCCTTATTGTATTTAAGTTCAATATCCGAAATGTATACCGCTTCAGATATATTATCGGTTTTTTGCTTATTCTTATCAAATAACCCAATCTTATCTATAACAACATTCCATTCATCTACATCTATTGTTATTGTTCCCTGCTTCGGTATACCGTCTATGGCATCAATAACGGTAACAATAAAGCCATCATCAGTTTTTTCTACACTATAAGTGTAATATCCTCTTTTTGTATCAAAAACTCCGTCTGAAATTTCAAGACTGATTTTTTCATTAGTTTTTAAAGTGATTCTTACTTGTTCACTATTGTACTCATCTATATATACTTCAGTATCAACTGTATTATTTTTTAAGTAAACAGGACACTTTATTGCCGAGGCCGTATCAAACTGGTTCATACATATGTTAAGAGCAACATTTCCCTTTGCATCAACAATATTTTTCATTCCTGACCACAAGCTTTTTCCTAAATTAGATGTAATGTATTCCTTATAATAATTACCACTTGCTTTTCCGTTAACGTTCATTACAAACATCGCATTGGAATTATACATTGAGCTTGTTAGCTCTGGATAAGAGTGCCCCGACGGATTTGATGGTACTTCTACTTTTGAATTTTTTGAAATTACCTCACATAATTCACCAAAGCCTTTTTTATAAATAAGCTCTTTGTTGTCCTCAAAGAATTTTTCTAACTCACCTATAATCGAAAATATCGTAAGATTCTGACTTGCCTGTGCAGAGCTTACACTCCCGTCATAATACCCATGAAGATATGATACCGATGCTGGCAAGCCTCCCGGACCTAATGCACAAATCCATGCATTAAGACATTCTAAAAATGCATCAAGATATTTTTCATCGGCAGTTTTTTCATATGTTCTCCAAAGAATTTCCGCCGCCATAATATCTTGCATAGCCATTTTCCCGCGAGTACCATCCTCATTTTCTTCATACAAGTCAGCATCTCCCGTTGGCGACCAAAGTCCAGTGCCATAATTATCTAGTTCTTCACACAAAAAGTCAGAAAATCTTTTCAAAGTATCAAGAGCTATTTCATTTTCTTCATTTTCCAACAAATACGATAATCCTCTTGCTCCGTAAAGCATAATATAATTTTTTACAGCAGGCTGAGTTTGTCCGCTTTGAACAAATGGAGTTTTATCGTTATAATATGCTTGATACCAATATCCATCTTCTGTTTGTGCATTTTTTGCCCAATCTACTATATTATAAACAGCATTTTTATATTTATTGTCTCCTGTTAATTGATTGGCTAACATTAACGGTCGAATCTGGATAATATATCTTGACTCTCCATAATTAGCCTTTTTCGCTACACCGCCAACCCACGAAACCATCGACGGATATTTCCCTAACTCACTTGTTCCTTGTTCAATATTATTATAAATATGCTCCACAGCATTTAAAAAACTTTCTTTTATATACTCGTTTCCGCTTAACAGATACGCCATATATAAACCACTTGCCTCTCCGTAATATGGATGTGAAGTTTTAAAATTGTTGCTTCCTTTTTCCATATTAGAGCCTGTTCTGTATCTAATAGCACCATACACTTCAGCAAGAGAACCTTTGTACATTGAAACATCGCTTCTTGTTTCTGAACTTTCTTTTATCATATTGTAAAGCATTGAATTTCCCTGTGCTAAATGTAAAAGTGCAAGATTATAGTCTGTTTCTCCATGCTGTACGGTGGAGATTTCAACCTTTTTTCGAGCCTTGTCTATAATCCATGGAATGTATCCTGCCTCGAAACATCCATTTCTTTTATCATAAGCATATTCCATACTTTCTAAAATTCTATCCGATATAGCGTTTTTTGAAGTACTCTGTATAATCCCGCTTTTTACAAACTGCTCGGGACTGATTACAACGGATAAAGGTGTCTTCTGCAAAGCAAGTGTCGGCTCGGCATCATTTGCTGTTATTGAAAAATGGTTCGTTCTTGTAACTCCGTCATACCATAAAAACTCTGTATCATTTATAATAGGCTCAAAATATATATTTGCTTCATCAGTTACAAAACCTGTATTTTCTGACACCGCACCTGCAAATCTTTCAACATCGTACGATACGATGTTTATTTGTCCTTTATCTTTGCTTATATTAACTGTATTATCTTCTCCGCTTATTATCGCGTTGTTCGCACATTGTATTGCGCAACCCATATCTGTTATCTTTATATCCTTTAATGCAGTGAATCTGTATTCAATATCAATTTCAGAAGAACCCTGCCATAAGGTTATATACATTTCGCCTTTCATTGTACCATTTGAGGGTGCATTTAATCTGATTTTTACATAAAGCTCATTTTCCTGCAAAATATCATATCCCGAAAACAGCAACTTTGTGTCATTGTAATATAAATATATACAGTCCAGCAACTGCTCATTGTCAAGACTTATTCCGAAAATACCATCTTTGTTTAATGCAATACTAAAATTTTCGTTTTCAATCAGCCCGTCCGATAAAGAAATAAAACCATATTTCTTTTGACTCGCTGAGTTTACAATATAAAAATCCTTCTCTTCATCTGCATTTAAAGAACACACAAAACTTAATAATGCCCATTTTATACTCCCATCATCATATGATTCCATTTTGGACACAACTGACGGTACAAACTCACCGTTTTCGTCTACAAGCACAAGTGAATCAACATCATATATGTGTCCTGCTTCCAGAGCAAAGCCTCGTCTTATAAGCTTATTTTTTGCGTCATACCCGCTTGTATTACTTACTCTAACAGGTATTCTTTCGCTCACATCAGGAACAAATCTTTCATCCTTAAATACTTTGATATTATCAATAAAATATGCACCCTCACTATCTATGTAGCTATCAAATATACGATTCATATTTTCAATATCTGTATACATAAAATCGTATGCTCCAAAAAATGTTTCATCAATGTATACATATGTTTTCTTTAACTCCATGTCAGGATAGAGTCTTATTTTATAGCATTGCTTTTCGGTATAGCTATCAAGCAATACTGTGCTTTTATAGCTACCCTCAAAACCATAGTAGAGCTTTAATGCTCCATTTTGGGAATATAGCTTTATT
The DNA here is from genome assembly GCA_045128915.1 of Clostridia bacterium. Taxonomy (GTDB): domain Bacteria; phylum Bacillota; class Clostridia; order UBA1381; family UBA1381; genus RGIG9115. Next base: position 27,937 of record JBGVIT010000029.1, on the reverse strand, counting down.
ACCTCTTTTTCGCCATTTCCGTCAGTTATTCTTATAATTGAAGCTATATCACTTATAACCTCCTGCTTAAAGTCAAATTCACATATAAAACTTTCATAGCCCGATAAACTTTTTAAAATTCTTGCTCTTTCTCCTGAATTATCAAGTTCAAGCATGCCGTTAACTATCTGTACATTTTTTGCAACGGTATAGCCATCAAGTCTATTCCCCTCGCTAAAATGATCAGAAAATATTTTTGTATAAGGAAGTAAACTCCATATTTTTTCTATTATGGCTGATTCTTCATCTTTGTTTTGGGCATTGTCAAGCTCAAGTTCATACTCTTTTATTTTATTTAAAACCGTTTCCTTATCAGTATTATAATATTCAAGAACCTCTTTATCAGAGGAATTTATCATTGCATTATAATACTTTAATGCCAAATTACAATCAGATATATGCCTTACCCGCGCATTTGACACTGTTACGGTATTATTTTCCATGTCATTTTGTGTATCTATTCTTGCAAAATCCACAGCATTTTCTTTATACATTTTGTATACACCGAGGTTAATATTGTTATAATACACCGTTGATTGCTTTTTATCATGTTCATAAATAACAGTAATATTGTTTTCTTTACTGCTATCCCATAAATATCCTGTATTTTTTTCGTTTATTACTATAGCTCCCGAGGAGGTTGCCTGTATAAGTAACGCTCGGTTTGCCTCACTCAAGGTGCTATCATAAACCTGCATAAGACGCACTCCCGATTTTAAATCCGACACATAACTAATATCATACGATATCACTAAAACGCCACTTGTTATTGGTGTTACTGTGTTATTTACGGTCGATTTCGCTTCTACGGTAAACTCGTTTTTTTCAATAACCGCTTTTTCAAAAGCAGTTATTGAAAAACCATCTGTTGTCCCTTCCGCATATGCTACCAAGCTTATCATAACCATAGCCAAAACAGCCGATATTATTCTTTTTAAACTTTTCATAATCAAAATTCCTTTCTGCAGTTATGTATTTAATTTTTCACATTATATTTAGATTTGATATCTCAACTGTTTTCGTTTATTCTGCTGCATATATCTCAGCCCTCGTAATTTATAATAATATTTTTTTATTATATAATTATTTTACCATTGCGGACAATTAAAGTAAACAGACATAAACAGACACACACTCCCAAAAGACGTTTTATTCCATTCAAAGTTTAGTAAAATAAACCCTTTTCATATTAGCATAATTTTCTTATAGTGTCCTTCTGTCAGAACTTCTTTGTATACAGTACCGTCCCCGATGAATTCTGCTTCCGCAACACACCCCTCAGGAATTGTAACCTCATAGCATATTCTGTCATTTTCATAACGCCACGAACTTACCAATAAGCCATGCCGCGTTTCTATAGAGGCGGTTAAAAATCCAAGACGCTTATCCGCTTTAGGTTTTACAGATATATGTTTATATCCTGCGCCATCATCATGTACTTGTATTCCGGCACAAACTCCGAATATCCAATCATAAACAGACCCGTAAGCATAATGATTATATGAATTCATATCATCGCTCCAGAACGTACCGTCTTCTTTAATTCCGTCCCAGTGTTCCCACATTGTAGTAGCACCCTGTTTGACAGAAAACAACCATGACGGGGACTTGTCCTGCAAAAGTAGTTCATAAGCAACATCTGTTCTGTCCGCTTCAGTTAATGCATGCAAAAGATATGGTGTGCCAACAAATCCTGTTGTAAGGCGCATTTCATTTTCTTCAATCATTTTCACAAGCCCCTCACCTGTCAATTCCCTGTTGTCACACAATCCAAAGTGTAGTGCAAGCGCATATGCCGTCTGAGTTCTCTCTATCGGCACTCCGTTCTTTGTGAATCGATCTTTAAAGGCTTTTGTGATGTTATCGTACAGCTTTTCGTAATCACTAATATCCTTGTTAATCACCTTTCCTGCTTTAACAAACAGTCCTGTACTATATGCAAAAAATGCAGATGCAATGTAATCAGCCGAAGTAGCACCGATATATTCGTCACCATCCATAGCCAGCCAATCGCCGTAATGCTCTCCTCCCAGCCATAGATATTCTTCTTTGCCGAAACTATGCATATAATCAATCCATGCCTTCATGCTTTCAAACTGGCACTCCAATATATCTTTATTTCCATATGCACGATATATTTCCCACGGACATATCACAGCAGCATCGCCCCAGCCTGCCGAAACAAGTATTTCACAACCCAGTCGTACCATCGGAACTATTCCGGTAACCGCTCCGTTTTCTCCCTGGGTATATGCTAAATCCGCAAGCCATTTTTTGAAGAACCTTTCTACATCGTAATTTATAGCGGCAGTTCTTACAAACACCTGTGCATCTCCCGTCCAACCAAGTCTTTCATCACGCTGAGGACAATCAGTGGGAACATCAATAAAATTGCCTTTCTGTCCCCATACTATATTATTGTAAAGTTGATTTATTTCAGGCAACCCACACGAAAAATCACCCGTTCTTTTCATATCAGAATGTATTGCACACGCCGTAAATCCGGACAATTCCACATCACGACAGGGATATTCATCAAGACGTATATATCTGAATCCCTGCCACGAAAAATGCGGTTTTAGCACCTCTTCTCCATCCCCCGCTAAAACATAAGTCATACTTTGTTTAGCAGAACGAAGATTGTCTGTATAAAAATTGCCATCACAATCAAGCACTTCCGCATGGCTTATGCGAATTCTGTCACCACGACTGCCTCGTATTCTTATCTCTGCATACCCCGCAATATTCTGCCCAAAATCAATCACACGCTCGCCATTAGGAGTAACAAAATATTTAACCGCACTTATTCTGTCCTGCTCACAAACCTTTTCGCCTTCCTGTGGTATAAGCGTGGTATTCACCTCGTCTATCAACGCATTACCCATTTCAAATTTATCAACGGTCTTATCTACAATTTCTCCGTCATAAATACTTGAACTGAGTATTTGAGAAGTTCTTACAAATGTATTTTCACCAGATACAAAACTTTGCTTCTCCCCATCCATATATTCAATATCAAGAGAATAAATAAGACTTATATGATTAAACCAGCTATGTTTAAAACGACTGTATGCCATAGCACCGACAGCCCAGCCCTCGGCACATATAAAACTTAATTCCGGATTTTCGCCTAACATATCCTTAACATCATATGTCTGGTACTGCGTTCTTGCACTATATTCTGTCCAATAAGGCGTAAGCATCTCATCGCCTATTTTCTTTCCATCAATATATGCTTCATACATTCCCGCTGCACTTACATAAAGTTGAGCAGATTTTATATTTTTCTTAATATGTAGCTTTGTATAGAACTCCGGACATATATCATCCGTATCATGTACTGTCCTTATCCATGCTGCATCTTCAATCATACACCTGCATTCCTTTCCTATGTATTTCTCTATAATTATTCTTTGTACATTGTACTTTCATTATCAGATGTTAATGTCGGAATATCCAGCGTCCCGAACAAACTATCTGCAAACAGTTCATGCATTTCTTTTATCGGATGGTTGATACGATTAACCAACAACTTAGTAATATCCTGAGTTTTGCTTAACTCTTTCCATTTTGAATAGCAATCACATATATCAATATTCATTTCTGTGGCAAGCTTTACCGCTGAACTCATAAATAAATCCATCCTACCGTTATTTTGATATTCTGCCGTTATAGCAGCATAATCCAAATATTCAGGAGCTGTATCATCCGCTACATATGTATTCAGCATATTAGGCGTCATAAAAAAGACATCTGCCCCACTATTAATGCATTTTTCAAAGATTATACGTAGCGATGACAAATAATCCTCTAATGTTCCGTTAACATCATTGAGCCCAAAGCATACAATAACTAAATCAGGTAAATGGGCAAGTACCTGCTTATCTATTCTGCTTAGTGAATCTTTTGCAGATACACCACCAATTCCTGCATTTATTATATTTACAGGCACATAATTTCTAACATTAAGAATTTTTTTCCTAAGCAAATTCCAATACACTGTTTCATAATTTATTTCATTTAAAAGAGCTCCATGAGTAATACTGTCACCAAAAACCACTATGGTAATAGGCCCTTCCTTTTCCAATTCATTACGATCCATGAAAATTTTATCTTTTATATGCATTTATATATAACCTCACCAGTTTCATTATCACTTATTCTGATGCTAAATTTCAAAATATCTTTTACTTCCACAATTTATTATTACTCAAAGTCTGATAACTCCCATTCATCATACCAATAAATACTGACTTTTTCTCCGTCAAAATGAATTGGCAACCAAACATAATCAGCCTCCTTGGTCCGCTCCTTCGGTAGAGACTCTAAACCTTTGCGGGCCAGTTCTTTATTCCTCTCACATTCATCGGCACTAAAGGTTATTCTGATATATTCAGCATATTCTTCATACTTTAAATTCATAAATTCCGGCTGAGGCAACCATCTGTCTGCACATGCTATGTATAAATCTTTTTTACCCTCAACCTTAAAAACTGACGAAATCTGACTATGAAAAGACGTATTCGTTTCATCGTCAATATGAGGATTTCCAAGCACCTTATATGGTCCATGCCATGTTTGTGCAACAGCAACCTCAGACGGATTAGGAAAATATCCTGTCGTTCCTGATGTAATAAGATAATGTTTTCCTTTACGCATAAAATGTGCTGTTGCTTCCCGCACAAACGGCGGTTGTACAAGCGGAAAATGTGTGCTGTAATATCCTGTTACATCTGTATAATCACTGGTTAAATCTGCACAGATGGTTTCTGAATGGACCCTTTCAAAAAAGTAATACCCCTTTCCGTCATCCGCTACAGCCAAATCAAAATCCCCTGCACTCATTCCAAGGGGCTGTAAATTTTCCCTCACAATCTCATACGGACCTGTAATCCTATCAGCAATAAGAACCGTTTCGCTTTGAGTACCATCTTTTTTCATTATTTTAAGCCAACATACGAATTTTTTTGTTTGCGAATTATATATAATATGAGGTCTGTCCATACAAGCAGATGGGTGAAGTGATGAGTTCTTATCCTCAGTATTCGGAGGAATAATTAACCCGAGATCCTCCCAATTATATAAATCCTCTGAACGATAGCATCTTACTCCCCAATGCCATATATTTTTTTCGGGATCAGTAAATTCTTTATTCTCACCATACCAGTAATATGCTTCGTTCCAGAACATTACCGAGCCGCCATGCGCCTGTATTCTTTTTCCATCTGTATCAAGCCATATCTTGCCCGGTCTAAAACTGTTATATTTTTTCATAATAATCTTCACTCCTCCGCTTATTCAATATATATAATTTCAGGGGACATAAAATGTCCCCTGAAACACTTAATTAATTTCTAACGGCTTCGCATAAGGTGTGCATCTTTCTAAATTCTTATCCCAAACAAAAATCTTTATTTTCGTTGTACCCTCTTCAATTGGTAGTGATATTGAATTTTCGCCCTCATTTGCATCTACTATCTTTGCATTTATAAATCTGTCGTTTATACCATACATTGCAACAATAAGAGTTCCGTTTATCGAATCATCATTTTTATTAATATAAACTCTCTTTATGCCTTTTGCACCTGTAAGTGTTTCTGTACTGAATTCATTTGCATCAGCATAAATCACTTTACCGATTTCAAATTTATCAGAACCTGCTGCTCTTGTTGTAAACTTAATGTCTACATCAACAACTCCATTACTTACATTAGCAGTAAGAATTACGGGTTGTGAAATTCCCACCGGGCTAATTACAGTACCATCTGCGGCTATATAACCAGAATTATTTGTTGTCCATGAAACTCCATACTTGCCCACTGTTTCGGGAAGAGTAATGTTTTCTGTGGCTTTTGAAGCAACCTCAATCGCTGCAGAAGCTTCTAAAATATCGTCATTATATACCTTTATATTATCGATATAATATGTGCCTGCTGAATTTGTGTAGCTGTCGAATACACGATTTAAATCTTCCATCGCAGTTGACATAAATGCATATGTACCCATGAATACATCGTCTATATAAACTGAGACTTTTTTATTATCAAAGTTTGAATATGCTTTAATATTGTACCATTTGTTTGTGTTATAGTTATTTACAAGAGTCTTATAAGCAAATGTTCCTTCCGTGCCCGTACCATAAAGCATCTTTATGTCTCCAAGCTCAGCATAAATCTTAACTGATTCGTATGTTCCATTTTTGTCGGTAACTCTCACGATAGAATCAATATTGCTTTTTACCTCCTGCATAAAATCACATTCTGTAATAATATTTGTACTTCCCGATACTGTCTTTAGAAGTCTTGCCTTTGAACCACTGTTTGTAAGCTGAAGCTTGTTATCAACAATCGTTGCATTGTCTGCTGCTGTATAGCCAGTTAACGCTGATACAGCGTCGAAATTCTCAGCAAAGATATTCGCATAAGGCATCATTGCTGATATTTTATCAATTATAGCACTCTTCTCTACGTCAGTAGCAATTATTGAATCCAATGCTCTATTATAATCAGCTATTGCTGTATTAATAACAGTGGAATTGGCACCATAATGTGCCATTGCATCTGCATTTTTTGCAGTATTAACAGCCTCTATATATTTTACAGCCTCGGCATAGCTTGTAAAGGCTCTTGCCCATGCATTTGACACTGTCGCTTGTGTAGCGTCTCCGTTCTGAAAATCAACTCTTGCAATATCTCTGCCACCCTTATACGAAGCTTTATTCTCTGCAATCTTTACACCATTATAATAAACTGAGAACTTTGTTTTCTCTGCATCAAACACTAAAGCTATGTTGTTTGTTTTTGTGCTATCCCATGCATATCCTGTATCGGCTTCATTAACAGTCACATTACCAGTTGATTTTATTGCAATAAGTGCAGTTCTCGCAGCAGTTGTTAAAGTATGGTCATACACCTGCATAAGACGTCCGCCTACGGGATTTCCGCTTATATCATAGGATATAATCTCTGCACCGCTTGTTATAGGCTTTACAGAGTTTGTAACATTTGTGTTTTTGGCTACATCAAAGCTACTCTTTTCAAGGCTGATTTTCTTTGTTAACATAGCTGAGAGAGCTGCATCTGCTGAAGTCTTATCTGTATAAGAAGCGATGTATGCGTTATCTATATATACTGAATTAGTAGTATACTGAGTTTGTATACGGTTAATACCGCTTGCCTCTCCATTTTCACGCCAAGCATATTCCTTTATATATATTCCGTCAACATATGCATAAATCTTTTCGTTTGTTACGTCCACAACCTCTGTGATATTATACCATTGACCGGGTGTATAAGAACAAAGCTCGGTACCGTTTATGGTTATTTTACCTTTGCTTGTTGCCTCTAAAAGATATGCTCTCTTTCCACCTGAAGCACTGTCCCATACCTGCTTAATTCTTACTCCGGCAAGAGAAGGAAGCATTACATCATATGATATAATCATAGCACCGCTTTCTACGGTTTTACCTAAGTTACAGTAGAATTCTGTTGCGTCGGATTCAGATGATGAAGTAATGCTCTTGTTTACTCCATCAGTTATTTCGTATTTACCTGTCCATACAGTTGATGAAACTGTACCCTCAAATGATTCTTTTACAAGCACCTCTTCACCCTCTGCATTTGCCGTTACCGAAACCATCAATGCCATCATAGCTGCCATAACCAAAGAAGCTAATTTTTTAAATTTCTTCATAGTAGTTTTTCCTTTCTTATTAATAAATTTATTTCGCAATTGCTGCACACATCAGCAAAAATGCACCAACACCATGTAGATCATTCGCACTTGTGGGGCGTGATATGTACTTCTTATAGTCACATACACTTGTACCCACGCATACTCCGTCTACGATTAAATCGTCGCCATCAAATTTAAGGCTATTAATCACGCCTTCAAATCCCTTTTCAGCGATGCTTCTATATTCCTCCGGAATTATGCCCATATCCACTCCGCGCTTTATTGCATTAACAAACAAACATGAGCATGAGGTTTCAAGCCAGTTATCGGAATCATTACCCTTATCAACAACCTGATACCACATTCCACTTTCCTTGTCTTGATATTTACATATCGACTTTAGAAGGTCTGCCTCAATCTTTATAAGTTTTTCTTTTTTGGGGTCACTATCCTCCATAAATTCAAGTATGTCAAGTGTTGCAACCGCATACCAACCTAAGGCTCTGCCCCAACATTCTTCAGAAAGACCTGTTACAGGGTCTGCCCAATCTTCCTCAAAAGAGGCATCCCATGCGTGATAATAAAGTCCCGTTTCCTTATTTAACATATGCTCATGCATAATCAATGCTTGCTCAGCCGCTGAATCAACAAGTTGGTATTCATCAAACAACGAGCCATATTCAGCCTGAATAGGGCCACCCATATACAAGCTATCAAGCCACATCTGATTCGGATGCCATTCCTTATGCCAGAAACCACCATATTGATTTTTCTTCCAACCCTTTAAAATATCTATGAGCATGTCAAGTGCTTTTTTATATCTTTCGTCGCCTGTTGTTTTATATAAATCAAACAACAGTATTCCCGGCTGAATATCATCAAGCATACCTTTTTCAAAAATGTCAATGTTACCGTCCTTGTCAATTACGTAGTTAACCCAATCATGAATATAGTTATAGTATCTTTCATCGCCGCACAGCTTATAAATTTTTTGCATTCCCGAGAGAAACACGCCCTGATGATAATGGAAATGTCTTTCGGGCGGAAGCTTCTCCACTGTAAACTTCCTTATAAGTGTATCACAAGATGCACAGCCATATTTTAATGCTTTATTCATATATACTCTCCTATCCTTTTACTGCTCCTACCATCACTCCACCTACAAAATACTTTTGTAGAAATGGATATACTATGAGTACAGGAATTGTTGATACACAGATCACTGCATATTTAATAGTTTCTGATACACCTTCTGCATCGACACCACTACCAAGCATACTATCTGTTTGGTTCGCAAGCAAAATATCGCGCATTACAAGCTGCAACGGATGCAGACTATCATCACGCAAAAATATCATTGCGTTAAACCATGAATTCCAATGACCCACAAGATAGTAAAGAAGTATTACAGCCAATGATGCCTTTGATACAGGTACTATTATTCTAAATAATACGGTTAAATCATTAGCACCGTCTATCATAGCTGCTTCTTCAAGTTCATCAGGTATTGAAGCAAATGCATTTTTCAGAATAATCATATTAAAGGTACTAACCGCACTTGGAAGTATTACAGCCCATAAAGTGTTGTCTATTCCCAGTTCACACACATTGAGATATACAGGAATAAGTCCACCGCTAAAGAACATTGTTACTATTATAAGAAACATTAAAAGCTTTTGAAGCATTATATCCTTTCTTGTAAAGAAATAGGCTGCACATATCGTTAAAAACATATTAAGCGACACACCTATAATAAGTATTGTCATAGTGTTCTTATAACCTGAAATAATCTTATCAGTTCTGAAAACACTTAAATATGAATCCAGATTAAAGTCCAATGGCTTTAATAAAAGCCCCGAATGCTGCATCAGAAGCGATGATCTTGAAACCGATGCAAATACTACATATATGATAGGATAAAGACAGAGCATTGCAACAAAAAACAATATAATGTAATTAATCCATTCAAATACTATTCTTGATTTTGTTTTTTTCATATTTACTCCCCTCCTACCACAAGCTTGTTTCCGACACTTTTTTACTGATTTTATTTGAGATTATAAGGAGTGTAAAGTTTATAACCGAATTAAACAATCCCACTGCAGTAGAAAAACTCCAGTCAAATTCCTGTAAACCTTTTCTGTAAACATACGATGAAATAACATCAGCAGTTTCATATGTTGCTTCATTATATAAAAGAATAACCTTTTCGTAACCTACATTAAGAATATTGCCTATTTTAAGTAACAGCATTGTTATAATTGTTGGCAAAATACCAGGCAATGTCACATAAAATACCTGTTTTAGTTTGCCCGCACCATCAAGTTCTGCTGCCTCATATAATTCTTTGCTAACGCCTGTTAATGCTGCAAGATAGATAATTGAATCCCAGCCTATCTGTTGCCATATATTAGATATTACATAAATAGGTACAAAATACTGCTTTTCGTTAAGCATGGTAACTCTATCAAAACCAAACAATGAAAGAAAATCGTTTATAATACCACTGTCCATTGTGAATTCTTTTATCATACTACACACAACAACAAGCGATATAAAATGCGGGATATAAGACACCGTCTGCACAAATTTCTTATACGGTCTATTTGTCACTTCATTTAATAAAAGTGCCAGCAAAATAGGTGCCGGAAATCCGAATATCAGGCTTGCAAGACTCATAACAATTGTATTTTTAAGAATACGCCAGAAGTAGAAGGAATCAAAGAAAGCCAGAAAATGCTTAAATCCTACCCATGGACTTTCCATAATTCCCAATGCCGGGCTATAATCCTTAAAAGCGATTATAGCCCCGTACATTGGCTTATAACAAAATATGAAGTAGTATGCTATTACAGGAAGTATTATGAGGTATCGGAATTTATTCTTATTTAAATCCCTTGCTAAACGGCATGGAAAGCTATTTTTACTTTTTTTTATTTCTACTTTTGCCATTTATTTTCCTCCTGCTTATCTCTTCATATATCTGTCATATGCATTTTGATAAATTTCAATTGCTCTTTCTATTCCCAGTTCTTTCATCTGTGATACGTATGCATCCCATTCGTCAAATGATTTTTTGCCCATAATAAACGCAATAGTCATTTCTTCTTCATAAGTATTACATTCATTTATAATCTTTGATAGCTCCTGGCTTTCCTCACTTGAGGGTGTTACCGTCGGAAGAAGATGTGATGCAGCATCAGTGTCTGACCAGTTAGCCAGAGCCTCTTGCTGAACATCTAATGAAGCATACTGCTCAATATATCTTGCATCCTGCTCAAACGCACCAGTAATCGATGTTCGTGTATAGATACCCAACATATTCGCCATTGTATAGCCTTCACTGTTTTGGGTTATAAGCTCTGTGTATTCAGGATAGCCGTCTACCATTTTGTAGCTTTCGCCCTCTATACCAAAGTTCATAAGCATATGGCCTTCCTCGCTGTAGCAGTAGTCAAGGAATTTTACTGCACTTTCAACATCTTTACACTTTGAAGAAATTGATGCACCTGTACCGGGAACCCGATTTTGTAATGCGCTGTAATTTGATTTTTCTCCCTTATTGAGTACGGGATACTTTGCACCTGTAAGTGCAAATCCTTCTTCTGTTGCTGAACCCATCCATTTGCCAATTCCGCCGCCTACAGCACCCAGGGTTGCACCTGAATTTCCGGTAAGAATGTTTGTGTCCATAACCTTTCCGTCAAGACCTACAAAGTTTCTATCAAGGAGTCCTTCCTCATACCAACGATTAAGAGTCATAAGACATTCCTTATATCCGTCTGTTACAGGACCGTATTTCACTGTTCCGTTATCATGGAAAAACGCTTTTGGTGCACCGTATGCTCCCGAGAACATTCCAATACTGAGCATTGCAGTACTTCCGCTTACGGTAAGTGGTGATTTAGCACCTTTTTTCTCCTTGAATGCTCTTAACATCGTTTCCCAATCATCAATAGTTTCCGGCATGGAAAGTCCTAATTCCTCAATCCAATCCTTTCTCACTATAGGACCTGTTGAAATCAACAGTTTTTCATCATTACGTACAAACGGGAACATATAATATGTACCATCATCTGTTTTACATGCCTTGTCAATTTCCTCGTTCTCTGCCAGGAACTTTTTAAGGTTAGGTGCATGTTTATCTATAAGGTCATTTAACGGTATAATCTGATTATTTTTTAATGCCGCTTCAGGACCACCAGGGAACGTTGTCCAGTTAGTCTCTATAATATCGGTCAAGTCATTTGATGCAAGCATTAAGTTGAATTGGTCAGCATCCTGTGCGTGAACAAATTCAACATCCACTCCGGTTGCTTCACACCACGCCTTGCCCATAGGTGTTTCTGAAAGATTTGACACAAGTGTTTTTGCATTTGAACCAAGTGTCATCCATGCGGTAATTTTTTCACTTTTACTTGATTTTTTAGTAAGTCCCAATCCGGAACAACCACTTAATACACTCGTTGCTGCTAGCGCAAGGCATATTCCTTTAATTATTTTTTTCATAATAGTCCTCCGTTTTCTTTATTCATAATAATTAATTCTTCTTAAAAGCAAAGCTGCCTCTCTGCCAGTTATATATGCTTCTTTATCAGCACCATCTGTAAGTTTTAAATGCTTTGCGACATCAGTGATTGATTTTACTTCACTATCTTCTACACAGTAAAGCATTGTTGTTCCACTGTCGCCGCCTCCCGACAGAATGTTGAATTCGTTTATCATCCCCCTTTTTTGAGTTATCCATGATTGTTTTTTATTATCATTTACAGGAGGAAGATATATTTTTCCTGCTGCAAATCTACCATATTTAAGTCCTAATTCCGAAGTTTTTTCATAAAACTCAGGCTTAGAGTCTTTAGCATACTGTGCAAGTGAATTATCAAGCATCGAGAAACAATTATCTTCTATTGCCGCTGGAATATATACAGTATCAAAAACTCCGGGCGATGGTGCTGAAAGTCGAAATCCGTAATTTTTTCCAATAATATATTCTACTCCGCTTTCGTCAGTTACATATGCGTCAAATTCCTGAGCCTGAGGCCGAACAACCATTTTAAAGGAATATTTTTTTCCTCCAAAATATGGAATGGAATTTTCAGCTGTATAAGTTGTTTTGTTATATGCGTCAATATATCCGTCAGGATTGAATCTTACAATAACTGCTAACTGAGACATCGCACTTACACCCAAAGCACCTTCGGTGATTCCCACAAGAGCATTTACCTTTTCTTTGTCAGGTATAACTGTAAAGCTCATTTCAAAATTCTCTTTTTGTGGAATTATAGAGAATTTACAGTCATTAAAGGCAACCTTTGTTCGCCATTTCATTTCCTCCTTAGGTTTTAGAGGAATTACAAATTCCTTTTCGGCTTTAGCCGCATTTTTGCTTATATGCGCGGTCAATGTAACTGTTTCACTGTCTATTTTGTTTCTATCCAAAACACCCTCGTTTGATAAAACAGCTTCGTTTGAAGATGTCCAGCTTATTTTTGTATCGTAGATAAATTCCTTTAAAAGCTCAACATCAGAAGCAAGCATTTCACCATCATACTTAACTTCAAGCTCGCCTGCAGCAATTTTTACAGCTTCTTCATCATTTTCAGGCAAAGCAGGCACTGTAATTTCTGTTCCCCACACACCCATAGCTTTGAGTTTTAATTCTTGCTCTTTAGCAAGTTTTTCTACTACCGCACCGTATGCATCCTCATTCTTTAATGGTGAATCTAAATCAGGGAAAATATTCTCTCCGAAAACACTCCTTGTAAATATATTAAGCTCCTTGCCTGTTGGTAACTCGCTTATGGAGTTTATTCCATTATTTTTGAGCCACATATTGGATATTTCATTTTTAGAATCTGCACCTACGCAAAATTCGAGCTCACCATTTGAGTTTGCTATTGCATTTCCGCCTTTTGTAACTGTTATTACATTTCCGTTTTTATTCACATTGTAGCCTTGACCACTTTTTATTTCAAATAATCCGTTCTTTATTGAAAATGCAGCAACAGCATCAGAATATAACGTGATTTCTACCTTTTGAGATGTGTATTCTGTTATCTGTGCTTTAAATTCCGTTAGGAGTTCAGTTACATATACAGGACGTTTTATAGCTCTTATAAGATCATACTGTTCTGATTTTTGTTGCAGTTCTACTGTATACGGTGTGCTGATTTTATTTTCAATTCCTTGCCACAAGCCCTGATCATTTACGATAATATTAATATCTTTTTCATAATCGCCGCTTGTACTTCCTGTTACATTCATTCCGAGTATGACCGTTCCATTGTCCGACTCATATCCTTTTACAATTATTTCGGGATAACTGTATTTTTCAACTTGAATATCAGCCTTATAATTTTGAGAATTCCTTCCGAATACTACAACCAGATCTTCAAAACCCTGACTTACTACATAATCATAGTTTTCCTCTATCAGTTTTCCAATTTCACTGCAACGCCTCAGGAATGTCAGATTTTGACCTACAGTATTATTAATCTGAGGCGAGTATCCCTTTTTTCCAATTTGATGAGCTACCGAACCGCCCGGCGTCTGAGCACAAATCCATATATCAAGAAGCGAAAGCATATTCTTAAAATAACGTTCGTTGCCTGTTTCCTTGTATGCGCAGTAAAGAACATCTACCGCCATTATATCCGACATTGGAGATTTTCCTCTTGTATCGTTTTCGTTAACCTCATATTCCTTTGCATCGCCAAACGGATGCCATATTCCCGGTCCAAAGGTTTCATTCTCATAGCAAAGAAAATCTGCACAGTTCTCTATTACCTCTTTTATTTCATCGGTTTGCTCATACTCAAACATTTCAAGTATGCCTCGTATACCATAAAGATAAATGTAGTTTTTTGCCGCAGGCATAAGCTGTGTACCCTGAACATATGCCCTGCCATCATCATGGTATGCCTGATACCAGAAGCCTCTATCCGTCTGAGTCTTTTTTGCCCAGCTTATAATACCGTTTGCGGCTTCTTTGTACTTTTCATCTCTATAAAGCTGATACGCAAGATAAAAACCTCTTGTCTGTATTAAATATCTGCTTTCCGCTTCTGTTGCATACGTAACTCTTTCACCGTTCCACAAAGTACGCCTTGGATAATACTTACCCGAATTTGTACGAACATACATATTTTTATACATATAATCTATTGCATCTTTAAATACTCTTTCAAGATACTCGTTTCCACTTATAATGTACGCCATATAGAGTCCGCTCAAATCCCCATAATACGGGTGGCTTGTAAAAAACCTTTCTCCGCCGTAGGTTTCTCCCGTTCTGTAACGGTTAGCTCCATAGATTTCCTTTTTTCCGCCTTTATAAATAACCACATCTGCCCAACTCTCGGCACTGTCTGTTATCATTTCATAAAGCAGAGGATCCTCACTCATCATATATCCATAACTAAGGTAAAACTCCGTTTCTCCGTTACGTGTTCCAAATGATGAGCATATATTTGAATCAACGTTTATATCATAAGGTATACTTCCCGCCTCAAATCTTCCATCAAGCCTGTCACTTGCCCAATGCAATGCATTCATAAGTCTTTGGGCAGGTGCCGGTAGCTGAGCGCTTGAGATAATACCGGATTCCATAAATTGCTCTGCCGATATTCTTACCTCAGGAGGGGATAATACAGTTTTATACGAATCTTCAAGTTTTTCGTTAGGAACTATATAAAGATGATTTGTTCTTGTAACACCATCATACCAGTTAAAACTTGTGTTATTTACTATTGGTGAGATACTAACATTTTGTCCGTCTAATATAAACCCTGTATCATCTTTCTTTGAAACCGCACCTCGGAATTTTGTGTTATCGGTTGAAATAAATGCTATATCATCTAATTTGAAACAATCCTCACTAACCGTACCAATAATCTCCGAAGAATGCTCCATTGTCATTCCTGTACTACTTATTACTTCATCTTTTCGGGAGTTTAAACGGTATTCAATATCAATCCTGTCACTTTCATGCGACAGCGTTACACAGATTTCACCTCTTAATGTATCGGTTATCCTTCCCGAAACGCTTGCCTTTGCATATAAGTCAGTATCCTTGATTACTTCAAGCTCTACGCCCTTCATCTTATTCTTGTTTCCGTTAGTGACAGCATATATATTAAGCCCCGTTTCCGGAAGCAATTCCTTAGAACCAATTTTTATGCTCTCTATTCCTCGGTATCCCAGACGCAAAGATATAATTCCATTTGTCATTTCAATGCTGTCGGCGTTTTCTTTTAAGCTTACATTGCCTCTGTCGTTGTCATTTCCATTCTTTATGTACAGACCTTTTATTTCATAAGGCTTTAAATCAGGAGAAAATGAACATCTCATCCATTTTACACTTCCATCATCATAATATTGCATAGGCTCTGCAACAAACGGAACTGTTTTTCCCGAAGCATCCTCCATAACCAGATCTTTTCCCTCAAAAACCTGACCCTCTTTAAAAGGAACACCACGTCTTTGGAGCACGCCCGAAACGCTTATTCCGTTTTTTTCCGAAACTGTTATAGGAACTTCGAGGTTTTTTTCTTGTGCAGATGAAACCGGGATATAAGAAAACATTATTATACATACAAGCAGGTATGATATAATTCTATTTTTCATAATCATCACTCTACTCCTATCATAAGCGCATTATATATTGCCGTTATAGCCTGTGCCCTTGTAACATACGAACGAGGAGCAAACATATTCTCTCCCATTCCCGACAGAATGCCATATTTTTGCATATCATACACAGCCTGACGTGCATAATCTGCAATTTCATTTCCATCATTAAATTCCTTTTTCTCCTGTTTTTCATATACAGGAAGTTGTTTATATGCCACCGCTCTCGACAAAAGTACAGCAACATCCTGACGTATCAATAAATCGTCACCGCCAAAATCTCCGTTTTCATAACCCGCAATTATTCCGGCAAGCATTCCACGTTGCGCATATTGGTTCCACCATGCACCGCCCCCCTGAATTTGAGCATCCTTCTCTATGTCAAATGCTTCAACAAGCATTTTTGCAATTTCTCCTCGAGTTACAGGGTCGTTGGGGCGAATATAGTTTTCATGTCCTTCAATTATACCGAGACTACGAAGATGATGGATTGCATCTTTTGCCCATTCAGCTTCATTTTCATCATCAAATGCCCCTAAATCCACAATTTCATCCTGCGGTTTATCCTGAGGTGCCTCCTGCGGTTTATCCTGAGGTTCTTCGTATTGTGTGCCACCACCGCCTATCGGAGTGATCACATAATTGGGAGATTGTGCTTGAGTAGGCTTTTTATTAGGTTCTCCTCCCGGACTTACCGGAATTGTTACATTACAATTTCTCATTATCTCATTAAGCTTTGCACTTATCTCTGAAAGTTCTGAACCGCTTACACCCACCGAATTAGCAAGGAATGAATTTTTGTTTTTCTCAGGCAATCTTTGAAATAAATTCTTATCAAAACCGTTAGCCGCTAAGGTATCTAATCCCTCTGTAATAACAGCCTCTATTTCGTCTCTTACAGCTTTAGTAATTTTAATTATAAGATTTATATCTATAAGCTTATTGTTGAAAACTTCTGTAGATGAATATGGCATATATGCTTTAATTTTTTCGACATATTCCTGCTGATTATTTTCAAAGACTTTCATATCGACATTTATGTATTTTGAAAATGTTCTTATAGTACTTTTAATGTCTTCATCAGTACCGATTTGTATACGACTTAGAGCAACATCTGCCGCATCCGAGCCGAAATATGTAAAGCTTTGAGAAAGTGCATATACATATTCGCCCGAAACGCTGATTGTTCCATCACCCGTAAGTTCACCTTCAGAAACCCCAAAACTACATTCAAAGATTCCATCTTCATTTTCTACTATCTTGTCTGTATAGGTTTCGGTTCCTAACGCAAGGTTGATATTAATATCGTCCTCACTGTTTCTTGTAACAGTTCCATTTACCTTAACAAATCCGTCAGATGCTGTAATCTTGTTTATAATTACCTTACTGTAATCACGAAGATATATTGTAAAGCTTCTGTATATATCCTCAACAGATGCTTTTACCTTAACATCACCTTGTACTCCCATTGGAATCATAAGAGTGCCATCCGAAAGCGTAACACTTTCGGGTGCATCTACAATTTCCCAGTCAGGTTGTACGGCATAGTTATTATTAAAGTTATCAAGTATAGTTGCATTCAAGGAATATTCTATGCTATCGGAGGTAAATAGAGTTGATTTATCATCTTCAAACACTATTTCATTTGCAAATGCATCAACCGTTCCAGCCTCAGTTCCAGAACATATTCTTCCTTTTTCAAGACTTTCAACCGCCGCCTCAAGTCCAGAAACTGCCTCCAACTGTTCCTCGTTCGATAAAGTTTCCCGGCTTATATCTCTTATTTCCTTTAATTTGTCTTTAAATACACCATATCTTGTTTGGCTATAATTGCCTGTTTGCTGACCTATAACATACGAAGCAACAGCTTCCTCTGTCTGAAGTATTGCATTGTCGAGCACGTCATTATTTATGCCGTAAATTGCAATATTATCAACATATGCTCCCGTGGTTCCCGCTCTGTTGTCCATTTGTATTTGAATTATGCCTGCATTAGAAGAACTTTGAAAAAAATCCTTTCCCTCACAACACAGCTTTCCGTTTACATATACATCATAAGTCTCGGTGCTAAAATCAAGTACAGCACGCAAACTTACCCATACTCCAAGGTCGT
This sequence comes from Clostridia bacterium, assembly GCA_045128915.1. GTDB lineage: Bacteria > Bacillota > Clostridia > UBA1381 > UBA1381 > RGIG9115. The sequence continues at coordinate 9,480 of JBGVIT010000029.1, read as the reverse complement.
AATCAGGTGTAACGATTGTGCTTGTGCCCTCTCCCACTCTTACAGTAAGTCCGGCTGTTGCAGCCTGAAGCAGAAAAGGTCTGCTGCTTTTGGCAGAATCATATATTTGCATAATTCTTACCGAACCGCTATCTAAACTCTCACGCATAAAGTCCATATCTATTATAGCAATATCACTTAATGAATCAAAGCTTTTTTCTAACAAAGCCGGATTGCTTGCTGTACTCTTCAGCCTGAGTACATTGTTTTCATTACCTTCTACTATTTGCAAAATTGCTCCGTTTTTGGCTTCTACAGTGTAATCTGCCAGACTATTACTTTCAAAACCGTCTTCATGCACATAATTGAAAGCATATGCAGACGAACATAAACACAAAAGAGCCATAACACAACTTATTAATACAGTTATCTTCTTCATAAAAACCTCCATTAATCATTTCTGTAAATCACAATATCCTTCACATCGGCTCTTGCACATCTTACGAAAACATAATCTTCCTCTGTAAGATTAGTCATCTCAAGAAGCCGCGTGCAAGTACCTGAATTTGTGTTATACAGATATACATTTGGTTTATATCTTCCGAATGGATACTTTCTTGTAGATGAACTGTCCAATTTAAAATAACTGCCGGTTTTAAATTCAGTCACCTTACCAAAAGCTGTATTCATCTCACTGATATGATTATTTGAATTGAACATGGTGTATCTTGGAGTTAAATCATCATGGTCGTGTATTACATGAAGTAAATTTACTCTTCCTTTATTGTTCACGCCATACTGGATAACATCCCCCGGTTCCAGGTCATTGAAACAAGTCTTCGCTTCACCTGACCAGTTTGTTCCCTTTACATCATATACTTCATCATTCTCAGGCTCTATATTTACCAAAACACCGCCACAATAAGCCTTGTATGCAGTAACAACCTCATCATCGCTGTTTACCATTTCATAACGCTCTGTAATCAATGCTGCAAACTTTGTGTTGACAAAACTGTTACTTGGCTTTTTAGCAGCAGCATCAAGATTGTCAAAAGTAAGAACAACTACAGTAGGAACAAATGTTTTATCTGAATCATAAAGCTTTATATTAAGTCCTGTTAAATCTGTTCCAAAATAATCAAATCCGCCTATCTTAATGTCATCATCTGTGCTACCGTTCCTTGATACTCCTACCATTATAGTTTGTGTGGAAATTTTATAATTTTCCGACAGGAACTGTGCATACAATCTTTCATTACTGCTTTCATGATCTAAAGAAAATCTTTCCTCATCATAACCAGCGTATGAACTATCAGCTGTTCCGTCAACTGCTTTCTGTATTTTGGTAAGTCTTTCGCCGTTTTTAGCAAAACGCACAAGCTGTTTTTGTGAAAATACAGTGTGAAAATCATCCCTTGAGATTTTTTTCTCTAAAAGATAATTATCATTTAGCTCTCCAGAATACCTAACCTTATCTATATCATCAATCACAAGCTTATGTTTTATCCCCTTTGTGTCAAATATACTAACATAGGTAACCTCTTCGGCATCAGAAGGGTAAACTCGCATCAGATAACCATATTCAAGTCCATCTGTCCCTTTACCGATTTCCCAATATACAATCTCATCATATTTGCCAAGATAAAACTCTCCGGATATTCCTATTTGGGGAATTTCATAAAGTGAATCAATATAGCGATATTCAGTATTGTTTACCGAAATCTCGTTATCACGTCTGATAGAATCTACTTGTCCGCTTATGCTTTTATTTAAAATTTCTATTACAATACCATTGTTAGCATCTATTTTTCCGTCGGTCTTGTATGTACACATAACAGCAAGTACAATACCACTTTTTATTTCTTCAAAGGCAGCTGTTTTTTTGTCATATATTATACTTATTTCGTCTTCACTAAAGCTATTTATTTTAATTTCCGGTTTGCCTTCGCTATATATAATCTGCGAATGATAATCCACATTCTCAACCATATAATAATCGTACTTTTCGATTATCACAATATCTGAACTACCATTGTCATCTGAATCTATTAGCATAACAGTTCCACTTTCAGGCTTTAAGTCACTGTTTGATACCGAAACCGTATTTACACCGTTTATATATACCATAGCATTAGCATCAACACGTTCTGTCTTTGTTCTACTGTCGCTTACACTATATACGACACTTGGCGATGCGTTGTCATTTTGATCAAAACCCGATACATCTTCGATATCACTACTTGTAACTTTTATGCTATTGCTTTTAATACCGCCAAGCCAAATTACTGCACCGTAATCTTCGTATTCCTTTATGTAAACATTCGCAACGTTTCCAAGATACTCATATTCCGCATATGCCTCATTTATATATATTTTATTATCAATACAAATCTCATCGTTGTCTATGTCAGGATAACCAAATAACGAAATCCCTTTAACTCCGTTTATCTTACCGCGTGCACGATATACCCCATGTATCTTATACATCAATGTTTCATCACTTACACCCAGTTCCTGACCATTGTGTACAGCATATCCAGCCTCAAGCATATTCATTATAAGTACACTGGCATCAGAACATTTTAAATCCCCATCTGTTGGTATAGAATCCGAAAGCTTCAAAAGGCTTATTATGTTTTCCCTCATATCCGACTGTGCATAGGATCCAAACCCTAACACTCTCAACGCTATAGTTGTTGCATCCTTAATTGAAATAATATCGTTTGGACAAAATCTATCGCCATCCATTCCATTAACATATCCAAACATAGAAGCAGCCGCTATATATTCACCTTGTTCTCCCGAAGTGTCAGAAAACAGCTCATCAGATACGCCATGATGTTCAATACCCGCAGCTTGAACAGTTAAAACAGTAAAATCACCTCTTGTAATATATCCATCAGACTCAACTGCTGAAATCCCCATTGCATTCAATATCGCTATGTCATCTATGCCGCTTTTTGCCTCAACGGTATCGCAAAACGGTACACTTGTCAAAAGCATCGCAAATAATAATATAGTCGCTGTTAATCTACTTTTAAACATAAACATCCCTCTCTTCTTTAATAATGTTTCATATATTACAATTTTATCATTTGTAGCATCCAATGTAAACGGACAGAAACAGACATACAGCACCAAAACCCGTTTTTAGTTTATTGTAAGCTTGTCCGAAAGAGTGTATATTTTACCGCAACACTCAAATTCAACAGCATTACCAGCAAGCAAAATGAATTCTGTCTTACCCTGTTCTGCCTTTATCTTTATTTCGCTTCCACGATAAACAAAATTGAGCTCACAGCTTTCCCATTCTTTTGGTAAATGTGGATTGAAAATTAGTTTATCCTTATAATCACGCATTCCCAAGAAACCATTTACAACATTCATCCATGTTCCGCCCAAACACGCCATATGTATTCCTGATGACGCATTCTTTTTAAAGTCACACAAATCCATATATGCTGCACTTTTAAAATAGTCATATGCTTCATTATACTTTCCAACTTCATTTGCCACAATTGAATGAACGGCAGGCGAAAGTGATGAGCCATGATTGGTTTTGGGTTCATAATATTCATAATTCGCTTTCTTTTCCTCAAGAGAATAATTCTCACCTAAAACAAACATAAGCATAACAACATCAGCTTGCTTAAGTATCTGTTTCCTCCACAGATCAAGAGGGTGCATTATCATTCTTACATCAAAGTTTTTGGGCACAGAGTCCATATCTACCGGCGAATTTGTAACAAACGAATCGTCCTGTTCAAAAATTCCCAATCTTTCATTATACCGATAATACATTTTTTCTGCCGCCTGTTTCCAATTCATAACTTCTGCTTCCGAAATTCCTGTTTTTTCTACCAAAGCAGTTAAAATCTCCTTATTCTCTCTCTTGATTTTATCATACACTTCAGCTGCAAAAAGAAAATGAAATTTAAGCATCATATTTGTATAGAAATTATTGTTTACTCCACATGCATATTCATCAGGCCCGCATACAGCATTCAAACAAAATCTTCCGCCCTGCTCTTCGATATATTCACCTCTACCAAACATAAACCTTGCAGTTTCAAACAAAATTTCAGCACCATAGTTATATAGAAACTCCTCATCTCCCGTCGAACGGTAATAACGATTTATGGCATATGCTATATCGCACTCTATGTGGTACTCCGCAGTCGAGGCTTCAAAAACAACGCTCGTTTCATCACCATCTATACTACACCACGAATACAATGCACCTACACCATCAAGTTCCTTTGCTCTTTTTCTCGCCTTATCAAGAATTTTATAACGATACATAAGCATTTCTTTGGTTTCTTCGGGTCTTGTATAATTTATATATGGAATAATATACATTTCTGTATCCCAGAAAATTTTACCGCTATATGAATAACCGGTAAGTCCCGTTGCACCAACAGATTTTGCACCTTTTGAAGGAACCTGTTGTCTTAAATGGAAAAGATTAAATCTTACCGCAAAATCATCCTTTTTATTTCCTTTTATCACAACATTGCCTTTTTTCCAATGCCTATCCCAGAAGCTTGCCTGCTCATATGCAAGCGCCGAAAATCCGTCCGACATATTTCTTTTGACTTCGTTTACCGCACTTTTTATTTCGTCATCTGTTCCATCCGCACTTGTATAAAATGCAACATATTTTTCGAGAGAAACTGTCTTTCCTTCTTTCACATCCATTTTAATTATGTAATCAAAACCGTTTTCTCCCTCTTTCTCTGTTTCTTCAATAACATCACCATAAGTTTTATGCGAGCATGCCATCGCAACCATTATATCTGTTTTAATTGTTCTGAGAGTTACGTATCTTATGCCATTCGTTATGCCGCTTTCTCCTTTTTTCGTTGCTTTAATTCCATTTGTATCATTTATAGTTTTTACCTGAGATACTAACTCTATCATTCCGTCAAAATTCAACGGAGTTACTGAATATGAAATCTGCGCACTGTGAACTCTCTTCATATTAAGCATTCTTACAGAGCTTACAAGAATTTTTTTGCCATTACTGCTTTCCCATTCAAATTTTCTTTCTAAAACACCTCTTTCCATATCCAAAACTCTGGTATGATTTTTTATGGTTCCGTTTGAAAAACAAGCTTTTTCGCCGTCTATGTATACACTTACAAATCTCCAGTCTGTAAGATTAACAGTAAACTGTTCGGCCCTTGCAAACCCCTTACAATCCCAAAGATGCTTATATTCCTCTTTTTCATACACCTCATTGATATACATTCCGGGAATTTCCTTATCCTGTGTCTCAACATCCGTTTCATCATAAACACCACGAATACCCATATATCCATTACCCAGTGCAAAAAGGCTTTCTGTATGGTTTAAATTGTTTAAGCCAAAATCCTTTTCAGTAAGAGTAAAAGCAGTTGTTTCAAAAAAACATTTTTTCCCTGATTCAAGAAAATTTTCGATATCAATTTCGCTATATTCACAAATAAATTCATCCGCTCTGCCTTTTGTTTCTACGTTACCGACTCCGCAGGTTTTCATTCCCGCACGCCTTGCTCCCTCAATGCCCATAAGTGCATCCTCAAAAACAACACAGTTAAACGGATGAATTCCGACTTTTTCTGCACCCAAAAGGAAGATTTCAGGATCAGGTTTTGCGTTTTTAATGTCATTTCCTGTCACAACTGCATCAAATAATTCCGAAATACTCAGATAACTAAGCACCTCATTTGCATTTTTGCTTGACGAACATACAGCTGTTTTTACACCTTCTTCACGAAGCTTTTTTATGAACTCCGTTACTCCTGTGTATACATCCTCATCATTTACATCTTTTATAAGCTCAACATAATAATCATTCTTTATTTTTGCAAGTCTTTCTTTTTCGGCATTATCAAGACTTACATTATTACACTCTAAAATAACCTCTAGCGACGCCATCCTGGGAATGCCTCTTAAACGGTTGTTTATGTCCTTATCAAAATACCATCCTTCTTCTTCCGCAAGTTTCTTCCATGCAAGGTAATGGTATTTATCAGTAAACGCAATTACCCCATCAAGATCGAATAAAGCCGCCCGTATATTATAATTTGTTCTCATCTTTATAATCATTCCTTTCATCACTTGAGCGATATTATATTACACTATAATTATACTTCATTGGATTTGTTCAGTAAACAGACAATTAAGGTTTTAAGGGGTCAAAAACGTTTATTTCGTTTTAAAAAACACCATTTTTGTCCGTTGTATAGCCGTTTCGTTTCCTTGACAATCATATCTTGATTATGCTATAATTTTATAGGCAAGCAATTACAAAAAAGGAGACCGTATTATGTTAAAGCACTTACGCAGAATTTTCAGTACACATAAAATAATAAATGTTTTAATATTTTCATATGCAATCATGTTGCTGATACCTTTTATTGCAAGCATGATTTCTTTTGGAATTGGTAATAATATAATCAAAGATTACGTTTCTGATACCGCAACTTCCTACGCAAAAAACTTTTCAGATAAATTTGATCGAATTATTTTCGATTGTTACTTCATTCAAAATCAGCTTTATTTTGACGAACAAATCAAACAGTTATGTGATGATATAAACAAAAATGATGATGTTTTTGCAATGAAAACACTTTCTACCAAATTAAAATCTTTTCTTTTATCAAATGAAAATATTTCTGAAATTGTAATTTTTCCTTTTGACTCTGATTATGTTATACATTCATCGGGTTTTTTCTACAAGAGTGAATATTTTAATGCATATACCGATAAAATGGAAAAAGATTTATTTGACAAAACAACATCGTATAAAGGCGATTCATATTTTTGTACATTTCCTGTTTCTGATACCTTTGCATTGTCTGCTAATCTTCCGGTTACAAGCAATGTGTCACCTGCCAGAGTGTTCATCCTATCCGATGCCAAAAAGGTACTTCGTAACAATCTCCCGAAAACAGATAGCTTTTTTGTTTTCCAAAACGAGCAGCTTCTTATAAGTTCTAATAGTGACAACAAAGAATCTTCATTATCTCTTATAGAAACTATGTCACACAAAAACATATCAGCATATACAGAAAACAATATTTTTGCAACAACGATCAATTCTTCTGTATGCGAGCTTAAATATTTTTATATAACTGATTTGCATGCAATATCTTCTTCACAAAATACATATATCTTTATTAGCCTCAGTCTTTTCGTGATGGCCCTTCTTTTGGGTATTATTTTGTTTAAACTGTTTATTGAAATACAATACAATCCTATAAACAATATTATTCAATACATAAAATCGCATATTAACACAAATAATGATGTAGACTCCTTTGAGTTTATAAATATGGGATTAAATAATCTTGAAAAGGAAATTCTACAGCAAAAAGAAATGTATCTTGATCAAAACAATCTACTTCTTTCCATGCAACTCTCACAATGGCTTAAGTACAACAAAATACCAAACAATCCAGAAAAAATAGTTGCTCTTAATGAAGACTGCATTTATTTAGTTGCATCAATAACATTCGATTCACCGGAAGAACTATTTTTCGAACACAATGCTGAGGGAATAGAACAAAACATATCTATATCTAAATTTATTATAGAAAACATATTGTCAGAAATGCTTGACAATATAACTCTTTCCAACAAAATAATAGAATTCGAGAATTCAATAGTCTCAATTATTACATTTCGTGAAAACTATGACTATAAAAATAAACTCAATAAAGTTTTCCAGGATATTTCATCTACAGTTCGAAAGCATTTCAACCTTTCGCTAAATTATTTTTGTAGTTCTACCTACAACTCATATGAAATGCTCCATCAAGCATTTACAGAATCGTCAGTTCTTTTATACCATGAAGAACATGCAGGAGAGTGTCATTTCTATGATGATATAGATTTTAGCAATGACAGCATTAACATGCAACTTACGCATTGTTATAAAAGGCTATATACCCATATAATAAACGGAGATTACGAACAATCAAAAACAACAATTAGAAATGCTTGCGCGTTTACAGGAACAGATTTGTCTACCCCTCACGCACGCTATATTCTTACACGAATCATATCATCAATGAATGATGCATTTATGGCAATTACATCAATAGAAAGTCCAAAAATTCAAGAATTTATTCAACATTATGCACCTATTGATATTATTATGAATTCAGACAATGCAAGCAACCCTATATCAGCATTGAATAAGTATTGCAAATCAATTTGTAAATTCATTAACGAAAACAAAGAAAAACCGCTTTCGGTTTCCAAAAAGGCAGAAGAATATATTTTACAAAATTACTCAAATTCACAACTTACAAGCGACTCAGTAGCGATTAATATAGGACTTAGCCGTGATTATTTCTTAAAACTCTTTAAACAGCAGACAGGTCAGTCAATGTCAGACTACCTTAATAAAATACGTATAGAAAAGGCATGTGAAATTATAAAATCCGAAAAATGCTCCTTAAATGATGTTGCGCATCGTGTCGGATACACTAACACAAAAACTTTCACAAGAGCATTTATAAAGCATGTGGGAATAACCCCTGGAAAATACAACATGTAAAAAGTGGAACTGTGTTTTGATAACTGCTTTTTCTATGATTTATCAGTTTATATCTATTAAAGTATATAAACAAGAGGCGTTCATTAACAACACCTCTTGTTTTTACTTTCTTCTTCTATAAAATCAAATAATAAAGTTTTCCTATATATTTTCATAAAAAAACACCTCAGATGAAGACTTTTATTTCTCCACCGAGGTGCATCAAGCATCCCTTTCGAAGTATGCCAGTATTTCTATAGTTTATCGATATAACAAAATCTTGTCCCTAAAGACGAGATTTTTTGTTATCTTCTAAACCACTTATCAAGTATCTCCCACAAAGCCTCTTCACATTGCTTTTGTGTATAATCTTTAGGGAAATATTTTCTAAGCCTGGTATAGTTAATTGATATTTTTTCTGGTTTCTCTTTGATTTCTTCCCCATTCAGGATTTCGTTTATCTTATCCTCTGACAAATCACCTTCAAAATAATGCTTCTTGATTTGTGTTCCCTGCTTGGCATTAACCTCACAGCAGTTATAATCAATAACATCATTAAGAAGTATCTGATGCTTTGTATCAAGATATCACTTCCGTCGTCTATGGGTGTGAAATCAGCAAAATCCTTTCCAAAATCACTTCCCAAATCCAAATCACCAAAATCACCGAATAAATCCTTGTCCTTTTCTAACATTTCCTTTTCCTCCTTAGATTTTAAAATTTTGTTTCCCGTAAGTTTTTTTCTTGGTCATTTCTGTTGTCGGTATACACCCCCTATGCTGCTTTACGTTGCATGAAACACTGAGCTGGTGTATATGATAAAAGCCTGTAATTTCTACGGCTGAGTTTTCTGCATACATCATCGCTTACATTCACATTTTCATCCGCAATGACATCACCTGCAGTTAATCCGTCTTCAAAAGACACCGTATAATCAAGACTTAGTACCCTGACATTTTTGTTCTGCTCTTTTT
>JBGVIT010000028.1:0-94955 GCA_045128915.1 Clostridia bacterium | reverse complement strand
TGCGTTCGAAAAACGTGGGTTTTATCAGGGTTTTAGGGGTTAAAATATGTAATAAAATTCGGATTTTATTCTATAAATCAAAATAGGTAGAGGATACAAAAATTTGCCCCCAACAGGATATCAGGTATCGCCCCACAACATGAGGTTTTATAAATTTTAATAAAATGCCGTAGATCCTTGTAAAATAAGGCTTTACGGCATTTTTGCTTTTTGTAACTTTTTGTGTTGTAGTCTAAATTTTAGCCACTTTTTACAACTTTTTGACTACAAAATTGACTACAAAAACGCCCTTGTCATTTTCAGACAAAGGCGTTTTTATGCTTTTATGAAATTCTCAAATAATTGTTGCTGTTGTTAAGCTGTGCGAACGAGTCGCCGACAATATTCATTGCAGCGGCTCTACACTCTGCAAAGCTATGAGCATAATGTTTGCTTATAATTTCTATGGTATCGCCCGCAAGCGAAGCAACATTTACAACATCAAGACCATTTGAGATTAACAGAGATACAAAGCTGTGACGTAAAGAATGAGCATGGAGTTTTTGCGGTAATTCTTTATATTGGTTTAGTATCTTTTTTATTGCTTTATTCGGGACAGCTTTTTCCATTAGCCCGCCTGCCAAGTTGGGACATATAACGCCGTTTTTGTTCCAAGACTTTCCATATTGATTTGCGTGTTCGTCTAATATATTTTTATGCTCTAACAATATATCTTTCAGCAACGGAGAAAGCGGTAATTTACGTCTTGACCTTTTTGTTTTTAAATCAGTTAAGGCTAAACCATTAAATGTATCGCCTACATTTTTTTCAATACTGACAACATTTGAATTAAAGTCAACATCTACCCAACGCAACGCCCGAGCTTCCCCGCTTCTCAAACCAAGCATTAACATCAATATAAGAGATACACGTATTGAATTATCAATATTGATTTCATTTAGTGCATTTAAAAATATCGGTATAGTTGTATTGTCAAGATATGGGGGTATATCCATTTCTCCGAAACGTGGCTTTGTTGCATTGGCTACGGGGTTAGTAAGCAAAACACCATTTTTTACGCAAGCTGTGAAAAGGGCTGACAGCGTGTAAGTGATTTTTGAAACATACGAAGCTGACAACGGTTTTATATCTTCTTTTTTGTCAAAGGCTGTGCCGAGTGATACTCCGTAATATTTAGCAACTCTTTTAGCAACATCTTCGTTGCAGTTTCCGCCTTTTCTTACCCTGATAAATGTATTATCTTCATTTATGCCTATTTCCCGAGCAACAAGATTAAAACCACCGTCAGTTCTTTTGGGTTTTCTATCGTGCATTAGTTCTATGAATTCAGCTTTTGCATTATATGTAGCACGCCCGCCACCGCCTTTTTCTAACAGCTCTGCTAATAATTTTGTAATCATAGGTGATGTGATTTCTTTTAGTTTATACTTACCAATGCGGGGGACAAGGTAATGCTCAAAAATAAACTTGTCGGTTAGCTGTGTGCTTTCGCGAATGTTTAGTTTGCGCATATTAACAAACCATTCTACCGCTTGCTCGAAAGTGCTTTTTTCGCTAATGTCATTGTTTTTAAGCATTCCAACATAGGGGGTGATTTTTATGCCAAGAAGTTTCAACACAATTTTCAGATTGAACAAGCGGTTTTTTATTTGTTTGTTTTATAATGTTTACAGAACCCGCTCAGAATACATTCTGAACATTTGGGGTTTCTTGCGTTGCATATAGCGCGACCGTGATATACTAATCTGTGGCAGAAATCAAGCTGTTCTTCCGGCGGAATTAGTTTTTGAAGGTCTTTTTCTATTTTTTCAGGTGTATCGTTTGTTGTAAGACCAATCCTTTTTGAAAGTCGTATGCAATGTGTATCAACAACAACCGCAGGTTTTCCGTAAATCTCTCCGAGTATTAAGTTGGCTGTTTTTCGTCCTGTGCCTGCAAGCGTCAGAAGGTCATCCATTGTATCAGGTACTTTGCCGTCATAGGTGTCTATTATCCTTTGACAGCATGCAATTATATTTTTGGATTTGTTCTTGTATAATCCAATGGAGCGTATATCATTCTGAAGCTCTGTAAGGTCTGCATTTGCAAAGTCTTCTGCTGATGTATATTTTTTAAATAATGACTCCGTCACTTTATTAACACTTGCATCAGTACATTGTGCAGACATTTGAGTTGCAAGCAGCATCTCAAGGGGAGTGGTGTAGTTCAAAGAACACTTAACATCCGGATAAAGTTCTTTAAGGGCTTGAATTGATAATGATGCACGCTCTTTTTTTGTCATGATTACATACCTATCTGACTACTGATAACGTCATCAACGTGAGCCAAAGCGTCATCAATTTTGTTTGCTTCCTTGCCGCCGCCTTGAGCCATATCAGGCTTACCGCCGCCGCGACCTCCTGCGATAGGAGTGATTTCCTTAATAATATTTCCGGCATGAGCTCCTTTTTCAACTGCGCTCTTTGTTGCCATTGCAACAAATGAAATCTTACCGTCTGTATTAGATGCCAATACGACTACTCCGCAGCCAAGCTTTTCTTTGGTTTCGTCTGCAGCTGTCTTAAGGTCATCAGCTGTAAGCCCGTCAAGTTGAGCAGTGATGAGATTAATCTCTCCTATGTGCTTCACGCCTGCCATAATATCCTGAGCTTTTGCAGCAGCCATTGTTGCCTTTATTTTATCAAGCTCTTTCTGTGCTTCTTTAAGCTCGAATGCAAGAACTTCTGCTTTTTTGTCAATTTCGTTGATTAGGTTTGTTTTGAGAACCTTAGCGGTATCATTTATAAGTTTATCTTTTTCTTTGATATATCTGATTACGCCTTCTCCGGTTACAGCTTCAATTCTTCGTACGCCGGCAGCAACTCCGCTTTCTGAAATAAGTTTAAACAATCCGGCTTCAGCTGTATTTGTAAGATGTGTACCGCCGCAGAATTCAACTGAATAGTCGCCCATTGAAACTACGCGTACAGTATCGCCGTATTTTTCGCCAAATTGAGCTGTTGCACCGAGTTTCTTAGCTTCTTCGATAGGAAGCTCCTGAGTCACTATGGGCAATGCTTCAAGAATCATTGAATTCACCTTGTCCTCAACTTCTGCAAGCTGCTCTGTTGTCATTGCTTCAAAATGTGAGAAGTCAAATCTTAAATGCTCGGAATTAACAAGTGAACCTGCCTGAGCAACGTGAGTTCCGAGAGTTTCTTTTAATGCTTTGTGGAGAAGGTGTGTTGTGCTGTGGTTTCTTGCAATAGCAGTTCTGTTTGCTTTAGAAACCGAAAGCTTAACCTTGTCGCCGTTTTCAAAGCTGCCTTCTTCAATAATAACTTCATGAATATATATTCCGTCGCCGGTCTTTTTAGTGTCTGTTACCTGTGCAGTTGAATTTCCGCATGTGATTGTTCCGATATCGCCTGCCTGACCGCCCATTTCTGCATAGAAGGGAGTAGTATTAACAACAATAACACCGGTCTGACCTTTAGAAATGCTGTTAGAAACTTCGTTTTCAGAAGCAATTCCGACAATCTCTGATTCAATCTCTAATGTATCATATCCGGCAAATATAGTAGCTTTTGCATTCTCAAATTCAAAGCTTGCTTCGCTATCCCAGCTTGAACCGTCTTTTCTACTTGCACGTGCAGTTGCTTTCTGTTCGTTCATAGCCTTGTTAAAGCCATCTACATCAACTGTAAGTCCCTTTTCTTCTGCTATTTCAATAGTAAGGTCGAGAGGGAATCCGTAAGTGTCATGAAGTCTGAATGCTTGCTCGCCGGTTATTTCGTTACTGTTGTTCATGTAATCTGCAAGAACAGCAAGACCGTTATCTATTGTAGCGTCAAATCTTCCTTCTTCAATCTTGATTATATTTTTGATATATTCTCTCTTTTCTTCAAGTTCCGGATAAGCAGATTTTGATGCATCTATTACTGTATCCGCAACTTCGTTAAGGAACTGTTTGTTTATTCCGAGAAGCTTGCCATGTCTTGCAGCACGTCTTAAAAGACGTCTTAATACATAGCCTCTGCCTTCGTTAGAGGGAATAACGCCATCTGAAATCATCATAACTGTGCTTCTTATATGGTCGGTGATGACTCTAAGAGATACGTCAGTTTTTGCATCCTTTTTATACTCAACATTTGCTATTGAGCATATGTGCTTCATTACGTCCTGAACAGTATCAACTTCAAAAAGGTTTTCTACACCTTGCATATATGCCGCAAGTCTTTCAAGTCCCATTCCTGTATCAATGTTGGGACGGGCAAGTTTTTCATATGTTCCGTCTTCTTGCTTATCAAATTGTGTGAATACAAGATTCCACACTTCCATAAATCTGTCGCAATCGCATCCGATTTTACAATCAGGTCCGCAAGATAAATGCTCGCCTCTGTCAACATGGATTTCTGAACAAGGTCCGCAAGGGCCGGTTCCATGTTCCCAGAAGTTGTCCTCTTTACCCATTTTAACTACTCGCTCTGGATCAACACCGATTTCGTTCACCCATATATCGCGAGCTTCGTCGTCATCTTCATAAACTGTTATCCAAAGAACTTCCTTCGGAATTTTCATTACTTCAGTAAAGAACTCCCAAGCCCATGTAATAGCTTCTCTCTTAAAGTAATCACCAAAAGAGAAGTTTCCGAGCATCTCGAAGAATGTGCCGTGTCTTGCTGTTTTACCAACCCTTTCAATATCAGGAGTACGAATGCACTTCTGGCAGGTTGTAACGCGGCGTCTTGGAGGTTCTTCTGCGCCTGTAAACCAATTCTTCATAGGAGCCATTCCTGAATTTATAAGCAATAAGCTGTTATCGTTTTTTGGAACAAGAGGGAAGCTTCCAAGACGAAGCATTCCTTTTGATTCAAAAAAGCTTAAGAATTTTTCTCGGATTTCATTCAAACCCATGTATTCCATAGTATCTATCCTTTCGTTGTGGCTAAGCCTGATATTTTTATTATACAACTAAATAATTATATAAAAATTCTCACAGTATGTCAAGCAAAAACAAGAAAATAGTGGTTTTGCATAAAACTCTATACAGACTATTTTGTTCTCATATTTAATGTTTCAAAGCAATGCTTTGAGAACATGATTTTCTGCTCGGAATACAGTCCCCAATAACCTGATAATGCGTGACAAGTGAAAATAGCAGCTGCATAAAGCAGTATTCCGTTGCTTCCGAAAAGCTCTATTGCAAGGATTATCGAAGCTATTGGACAGTTAACAACTCCTGCAAATAAGGTACATATGCCAAGTGCTGCCGTAAAGGAGGCAGGGAGCCCTATTATTGGTCCGAAAACGCAGCCGAAGGTTGCGCCTATAAAAAATGTTGGTACAATCTCGCCGCCTTTAAAGCCTGCGCCTATTGTTATTGCTGTAAATACAATTTTCAAAATAAATGCATATGAAACAGCTTTTCCGCTTACGGCTCTGTTTATTACATCCATTCCTGCGCCATTATAGTCATATGTCCTGAATATAAGTGTCAGTAAAATGATTGCAACTCCGCCTGCAAATGCGCGAAGATAATCATTTTTGATTGCAGAATGTATCAGTTTGTGAGAGGAACTCATAACATGACAGAATAATATGCTGACCATTGCACATGCAAGTCCGGTTATTGAAGCCTGAATAACAGTTGTTAAAGAGGTTTGAGGTATGTATTCAATTAAAAATCTTACAGGCGGATTTCCAAACAAATGACTTATATATAGTGCTATGTATGATGAAATAAAGCAGGGAATAAAAGCTGATTCAAAAATCATTCCCACACAACATACTTCTATTGAAAAAATAACAGCAGTAAGCGGCGTTCCGAAAAGGGCAGAAAATACGGCACTCATACCGCACAGTATTACAAGAGGCATTATTTTTTTGTCGAGCTTAAATGCTTTTCCTATACCTGAACCGATTGCTCCTCCAAGCTGAAGCGCTGCACCCTCACGACCGGCAGAGCCACCGAAAAGATGTGTTATAATTGTTGCGAAAAAAATTGATGGACCGATGGAAGTGGGTATTTGTTCTTCGCCTCTTACAGAACTTAAGATTCTGTTTGTTCCGGGATCGGTTTTTAACTTGAATATTCTGTATATAAATACAATCAAAACACCGCCTAAAGGAAGCAAGTATATCAGATTTGTGTTTTCGCATCTGAACTCAGTTGCTATATCAACGGCTTTGTGGAATGCTCCTCCAACTATACCGCCAACTATTCCTACCAAAAGAGCAATAAATGAAAGCTCAAGAATGTTTGATAAGTATTGTTTAAAAAGTAGTTTCTTATTCATTTTTATCCTTCTTTCGTTAGTCCTTAATCGGTATTGTATAACCTCTTAGTTTTTCGATAGTACGTATAGGTGCATCTTCCGCTGTGCCCCATTGCATATCTTTGTTTCGATAATCAAATTTAAGCGTGAATTTATGAATATCTTCGCTGATTCTTTTTAAATTATCAATCTCAAGATTATAAATGGTTGATATAAAATCCTCAGGATTTTTAAGCTTGTATAGAGATGCTTCGCACAGCTTGGAAAAATGCTTTAAGCAAAATCCTTTGGATGATAGAACTTTATTCTTAAGTTCATCGTCTTTTTGCCACATATAGAAGAATACATCAATATATCTTTCAATGGTTTCTGAAATTTTATCACATATTACACAAGACTTTTGAGTGTTGCTTAATTCGTTTACTAAAACAGAATAATCCGTACTGTTTTTTTTGGTCATAAACAGCTTCTTTTTGCCGGTGGGTGCAAGTTTATGAGAGTGTTGTTCAATCTTAGTTATGATTTCTGAAAGATGCGTTTCAAGTACAAGAGCAAGACTGAGCTTGTTGCCGGCAGATAGCATCATTGAAAAATGTTTGTTGCAATATCCTTTTTCGTTTGAGAGTATTCTGTAATCAGGTTCCATCATGGCAGCACCAAGCGCGTAATTTACAGCATCAATTTCCAGATTTTTTTCTATAAAACAAAAAGGACATTCACAGTCTTGTTCGAAGCTTTCGTTTATTGGAATAGTGTATATTTTTTCTTTCATATAAATTTTCCTTTCGTTTATATACATTGGTAATTTTATAATATCATAACAAATTTGTCAATAGAAAATATGTTAAAGCTTGTTCTATTTTTTAAACCTGACTAATACAATGAAGTATAAAAATAATTAATGCATTTTGGAGGAGTTTCTATGATGATTGTAAGCGCTCAGTCAGCAACGCTTCGGGACACGCCCGTTGATTTTTTGCCCCTGAGATTAAAAAGGTATTTTTTTGGTATTGATACTGATGACATATATGAAATCAGACTCAGAATATCACGTCCTGTTTGTGTGGTGGGGAAGCTTGGAAAGAGTTATATAACATCAGTTGGTAAATTGTCAAAAAAGGCGGATAAAGGAATTGTTATAAGTAGGAAAGATATTGAAGATGCTGTTGAAATTCTTACATCATCTTCAATATATTCATATGCAGATGAGATAAAAAACGGCTACATCACCGCATACGGAGGACATAGAGTCGGCGTTTGCGGTACTATGACTGCTGATGGTGAGTTTATGACAGATATTTCGTGCCTCAATTACAGATTTGCAAGAGAAGTTATGGGTGTAGCTGACGAAGTGATTGACGGTATTTTAAATAATGGACAAGTTAAAAGTACTTTAATTGTTTCACGTCCCGGTTGCGGTAAGACAACCTTTTTAAGAGATTTAGTACGTCAGATTTCTGACAGAGGTATTAATATAAGTGTAATTGACGAGCGTGGAGAAATATGTGCTGTGTGCGAGGGAATACCGGGCTTTGAAGTTGGTAGCTGCACAGATATTATAGACAGATGTTCTAAAAGATATGGCATGACATTGATGCTTCGTACAATGTCGCCGCGAGTTATTGCGGTTGATGAGTTTGACTTTGCAGCTGATGCCGATGTAATTTCCTCGGCCTCAAGGTCAGGCGTAAGTGTTTTTGCAACAGCTCATTGTGGTGATTGGAGGCGTGAAATACCAAAAGATATTTTATCGCAATTCAAATGTATTATAGTGCTTAGTGATAAAAAAGGACCGGGGACTGTTGAAGAGGTTGTTTATGTATAAGACTGTGGGTTGTATAGTGATTATTATAAGCTGTTTGTTTTTTGGCTTTTTAAAAATCATGGAACTGAAAAGAAGATTTCATTACCTCAAGGAATTCAGAATGATGTTTGAGAAGGTGAGAACGGAAATTTCTTTAAAAATGACACCTCTTCCGAGAACTATCAAAAAAGTGGGTAATGATTTTTCAAACATCTGCTTTATAAAATGTGCTGATTATATTTCAGAATTAGGCGGACAAGCAGCTTTTGAAAAAGCGTTTAATGAATCGAAAAAAATGTACTCTTTAAAGAGCGAGGACATTGCTGTGGTTAGGATTTTTGCATCAGGTATAGGTAAGTGTGATATACATAATCAACTCAGACAAATGGATTATTCCCTTAAGATGCTTGATGAATCAGTAAATGAAGCAAAAGAGGATTTCAAAACTAAACAAACCGTATATATCAGTTGTTCTGTTCTTGCAGGAGCGTTTTTGGTTCTTGTTTTGCTGTAACGCTGAAAGGAGTATTTGTATGGATGTTGATTTAATATTCAAGGTTGCCGGAATAGGAATAATTGTTGCAGTGCTTAATCAGCTTCTTGCCCGTTCCGGCAGAGAGGAGCAAGCGCTTCTTACTACTATTGCAGGACTTGTGGTTGTACTTGTAATTATTGTACAGCAAATAGGTGAGCTGTTTGACCTTGTAAAAAACATCTTCGGATTATAGTTTGGGTGACTTATTATGGATATTTTTCAGCTTGTTGGAATAGCCGTTTCAGGTGCAATGTTTTCTGTAATTATAAAAGCATACAGACCTGAACTTGCAATCTGTGTAGCGCTGACAACAGCGTGTGTTTTGATGTTTTTTGCGGTAGGTGCACTCGGAAATATTACCGAGCAGATAATAACTATAATGGATAGAAGCGGTCTTGACAGAAAATACTTTTCCGCCATCTTGAAAATTATTGGCATATCGTACATGACAGAGCTTGGAAGTGAAATCTGTAAGGATGCAGGTCAGAGCGCTATTGCGCTAAAACTTGAAATGGTGGGTAAAATTATGATTTTGCTGCTTTCAATGCCGATAATTGATGGTTTTTTGGAGGTGTGTATAAGTGCAATCAGTATGTTGTAGTATTACACTTTCTGTTGAAAAAATAGCAGAGTCAGTAAGTAACGGTAGTTTTCAACTACATCCGGTAGAACTGTTTAAAAAAATCATTGATATGGGGTTAGGTCAGATTCATGACCTTTCGGGATATTTAATTATATTCTTTTGTCTCGGAATTTTGTCAACGCTTGTTGCACTATTTGGCAAGAACAGTAACAGTAATGTAGGCAATGTATCTTTTTTTGCATGTTACGGAGCCGCCGCAGCTACTGCAATAAAATGCTTTACCATTTGTGTAGAGTATGCAAATGATGCAGTCGGTGAAATGACAGATTTTATTACAAAGCTGTCGCCAATGCTTGCAACTTTAATAATAGCATCCGGAAAAAGTGTAAGTGCTGCAGCGTTTCATCCTATTTTATCAGCTGCGGTATATGTAGTAAGCCTTATTTGTCACAAATGTATATTGCCCATAGCTTCTTATGCGGTGATACTGAATGTAGCGGATAATCTTGGTGACCATGTACGTCTTTCCGGCGTTTGCAGATTAATGAGTTCAGTATCAAAGTGGATTTTGGCGCTTTCGTTTACGTTATTTACCGGCGTATGTGCTATTTATGGTTTTTCAGCTCCATCACTCGATGCTGTGGGCGCAAAAACTGTAAAATTTGCAGTAGGTAGTCTTGTGCCGGTAGTTGGAGGTTTTTTGTCTGAAACTCTCGAAACTGTCATTACGGGAAGTAAGCTTATGAAGAATTCTGTGGGTACTGCCGGACTTATTGTTTTATGCACAATATGCGCCATGCCTGTCATAAAAATAGGATGCATGGCTCTTGTTGTAAGGCTAAGCGCTGCTGTATGTGAACCGGTTTGTGACCAAAGAATTTCTAATCTTTTGCTTACTGTCAGCAGCACTATAACTGTATTGTTTGGTATGGTTGCGACTGTTGCTGTTTTGTTCCTGATTTGCATAAGTATTATTCTTGCGGCAACCGGATGATAGGAGGTATATAATGCAAAGATATCTGATAATGGTAATATCAGCAGCTGTTTTATCAGCAGTTGCGGGAACGTTATCGCCGGAAAAATGGAGAAAATACCTCAACGCTGTTACCGGTATAATGATTATGAGCGTCATTGTTTCTCCGGTGTATGATTTAAAAACAACTGATTTGTTTTCCGATTATTCATACAATAGCGAGTTAGATATGAATGCTCAAAAAAAGGCTGTGTGTGATGAGTTGAAAATTAGAGTTTCAGAAGACGCAAAGCAACGTATAAAGCAGGAATTAGGTAATGAATGTAACGTTGAAGTTCAACTTGAATTGAACAATAAATACGAAATTGAGGGTGTTAAGGAGATTACTGTATGGACAAAGTCAAAAAAGAGGGAAATAAAACAGTTACTTCAAAAGGTGTATTCTCCGGAAAAAATTTCATTCCGCAATTAGATAAAATATTCGATAGCAGGAATAAATTAATCGCCGCAATAATATTAATTATTGGAATAATACTTATGACTGTCCCGGGAACTCAAAATAAATCGGTACATAATAAATCAGCTACTGAGGAAGAACAGCTTTGTGTCATTCTTTCAAAAATACAAGGTTGCGGGAAAGTATCTGCAATGATAACTTACACTGCACCGGGGAAGTACAATGATGATGAAGTCAGAGCTAAAGGTGCAGTAATTGTTGCTGAAGGTGCCGGAAGTATTGATGTGCGCAACAAGCTTTCTGAGGCAGCTCAGGCTGCGCTTGATTTGCCGGCTCATAAAGTCAGAGTATATAAATCTGAATAGATGAAAGGAATGTTGAAGATGATGGTTTTGAGAAGAAAAGAAATAGTTGCAGCTGCTTTGGTGGTGCTTGTCGGAATGGCGGGTTATATTAATTGGCATTATCAGGATACCATAACGGTTCGTGACGGAGAGAGCTATGTCGAGGCGGGCAAGCGTCTTGGCGAGGCTAAATATGTTATGAATGATGAAGAGGTTGAAGAATCAAACGCCGAAAAAAATGTAACAGAAAATGTTCAATCGGATGAAAACTATTTTGAAAAGGCCGATGCAGAGCGTGAAGAGTCAAGAGCTAAATCTTTAGAGATATTAAACCAGACAGCAGCAAATGAAAGCTTTGACAGCGAAATACGAAAAAAGGCACAAGATAGAATTCTGCAGATTTCAGAAGATGTACAGAATGAAGTAAAAATTGAGAATCTTGCAAGAGCAAAAGGTTTTGATAAAATCTGTGTTTATATTTCGGAAGAAAACGTGAATATAACTGTGCAAAAAGACGAATTTACTGAATCTGATGCAGCAAAAATTCAGGAAATTGCGACAGAACAACTAAAAATAACTCCAAACAAGATTAAAGTTGTTGAAGTTAAGTAGATGTTTTGGTATAATATATACATGATGAAAACTTTACTGTAAAGAACCGGAGGTATAAACCATGGATGATATATTGGAATTTGATGAAAACGAAATTACAACTGAAAGTGTCGGCGGAAGTGTAAAGATTTCTTCTGAAGTTATTGCGGCTATTGCTGGTGTATCAGCCGAAGAAACAAAAGGCGTTGCCCGTATGTACACATCATTTTCAGGAGCTATTGCAGAAAAGCTTGGTTCAAAGAAAAATCTCTCAAAAGGTGTAAGGGTAGATAAAACAGAAAATGGAATTAATCTTGACATTTTCATTGTGATTAAATATGGAGTAAGAATTCGTGATGTTGCAGAAAGTGTTCAGGACAGCGTTAAGAATAATGTGGAAACAATGACAGGCATGGATGTCTTATCTGTTGATGTGCATGTTGAAAGTGTGGAGTTTGATAAAATGCCCACAGAGGATGATTTTGTAGAAGAATTTTGATTTATTAAAGCAACACTTTTAGGTTTAAAAGTGTTGCTTTTTTTTTGTTTGTATGGTATAATGATTTCATCGAAGATGAAATCAACTAAGTTTGCCTGACGGCAAGTGAAGTTATCAAAAGATAGTGAAGTTTACTTTGTAAGTGAAGTTCTGCCTTGCGGCAGAGTGGCAAACTTAATTTCACTAAATTAGTGGCATCTAAATGTACACTGATTTTATAATTGATCCATACTACTATTTAGCGGGTTAAATATGAGAAATATTAAATTAACTATAAGATTTAACGGCAGTGCTTATCATGGCTGGCAAATACAAAAAAATGCAATAACAATTCAGGAAGTGCTTGCAAAGGCTGTTTCTGAATCATTGAATGAGCCGATTCCAAAGATTGTAGGTTGTGGTAGAACGGATTCAGGAGTTCATGCGCAGATGTATGTTGCGAACTTCAAAACTGAATCTTCTGTGCCGGCTGACAGAATTCCTTTGGCGCTTAATTCGAAGCTTCCGTATGATATTGTGTGTTTGTCTGCTGAAGAAGTTGAAGATGCTTTTGACGCATCAGGAAGTGCTGTTAAGAAATGCTATACTTACAGAATATTAAACAGTAAGATTCCTGATCCGTTCCTTTTTCCGTTTACTTATCATGTAAAATTCCCTTTGGATATAGACAAAATGAAACAGGCTGCTGCTCATTTTGTAGGAACGCATGATTTTGTGGGATTTGCGGCATCGGGATTTACAGTTAAAACTACCATAAGAACTGTATATTCTGTAATAATCAATAAAGATGAAGACGTTATTACCATAGAGATTACGGGTAATGGTTTTTTGTACAACATGGTACGAATTATTGCCGGAACCTTAATATCTGTTGGCAGAGGTGAGATTCACCCTGATATGATACCGGATATTATTCTCTCAAAAGACAGGGATCGTGCCGGTATAACAGCCCCGGCTAAAGGGCTTTGTTTAACGGAGGTGTTTTACTAATGAATATTGAAGAACTTCAGGACGACTTTGCACCGGTGACAGGCGATTTTATATTAGAAGAAGAAA
This sequence comes from Clostridia bacterium, assembly GCA_045128915.1. Lineage (GTDB taxonomy): Bacteria > Bacillota > Clostridia > UBA1381 > UBA1381 > RGIG9115. The sequence continues at coordinate 81,856 of JBGVIT010000028.1, read as the reverse complement.
TCGAAAGCGAGCCTGACGAGGTTTCCGAAAGTATAATCGAGATTGAAGAAGAAATTTTGGATAAACCAAAGAAATTCAAAGCTTCAAAAATTTTCAGGTATCTTTGCATTGTTATTGTTATAGGAGCTTTTATAGCAGCTATTTCCCAGAATAGTTACTTTAAGAATTACAAAACCAATTTTGTTATGAATATATATATGCTTGACGCTAAATTCGGCATATCCCAGACCTTTAATGAATTGTTCGGAAACAAGGAAGAAGACATCCTTAAAAAGCGTGAAGAGAGCAAGGCGATGGGTACTACATACGACAATGAATCGTATCTTATACCATTTGAAAATGCAAGCAATGCATGCTATTATCCGGTTGAAGGCGATGTTTTGGTAGCTAAATCAAATTATCTTGCACGTCTTGACCGTTACGGCAAAGAAATATGGAAGGTTACTACGACTGTAATCAATCCCATTTTATCTGTTGGAGGGAAATATATTTCAATCGCCGAAAACGGTGGTACAAAGGTGTGTCTTTATAATGCAGATAAGCTTATATTTGAAGCTGAAGCAGCAAATCAGATTTTGAACTCGAATATTTCATCTGCCGGTGACGTGGTTGTTGTTACCAAAAAGGACTTTTTTAAAGGAGCAGTTGAAGTTTTCAATAAGCAAGGTGAAAGAGTTTTCTCCTGGGCATCCGGAAGTTATAGTGTAATGTGTGCAGATATTTCGCCTTCCGGTCGTCGTATTGCTGTTGGATTTCTTGATGACAAAGAAGGCGCAAAGGGAGTAGTTCAGTTTTTTAACATTAAACAAGAAGAAAGCTACAAAACTGTTGAAATTCCCGGTAGTGCAATATTTAAGCTTGACTATACAGGCGAAACGTTAAATGTTTTCGCAGACAACAGAATGGTAGGTCTTTCTGTTCATGGTTATGTAATATGGGATGAAGTGATTGACGGACAGCTTTCGGCTTTTGACTTGGACGAAGAAGGAAAGAAAGCTGTTGTTATCGATTCAAGAAACGTTCCGATAATAAAAACATATTCCAAACGCGGTAATGAAAAGAAAGATTTCAAGGTTGATGAGCTTCCTGATTTTATTGATATATATGATAATCTGTTGTTGTATAATAATACGAGAATGATATTTTTTGGTAAAGCAGGTCGTGAGCAGAAATATGCTGCAGCAATGGATGTAAAAGGTTTAAGAATTATTGATGACAGCACATATTTGATTATTTACAGTAACAGTATTGAATTTGTCAGAAAATAAAATATAGGGAGATAATAATGAACTACTCAATTATTTTGGATGTTATTGCAGTTGCAATAATAATTATTTCTGTTTCTTTAATGGCAAAAAAGGGAGTAATAAAGTCGCTGTATAAAATATTATCACTTGCTCTTACTATAATTGCGGTTATGTTTTTGTCTGAGCCGGTTGAAAATATGATAACGTCTGTTGGTCTTGATAACAAAATAGACGATATTGTGTATTCGGCTTTGATTTCAGACGAAGATGTTACGGAGAAAGAAGCTGACGATAATCTGCAAGGTCTTCCTGATTTTGTTACGGTTGCGGTAGAAGAAGCTACCGAAAATGCCGTTGTTCCGGCGATTAGTGCGGTGGTATTAAAGCTTGTTTGTGCATTGATTATATTTCTAATCGCTAAGCTGCTTATTTTCTTAATATTCCTTCTTATTGACGGTATGTTTAAGCTACCCCTTTTAAAAAGCGTTAATTGGCTGCTGGGAGCGGCTACGGGCGTTGTTTCAGGATTTGTTATTATATACCTGATTTGTGGAATTGCATCATTGAATGTAACAAACAGCGCAATGATTCGGCAGTTGGTTGACGGTACATACTTTGTAAAGTATTTTTATGACAATAATCTGCTTATGAACTTGTTCTTGCTTTGATTAAAAAATTTACAAAAGATTAAGCAATTTGTTAACAGTTGTTGATACGCATTGAATATAATAGTAATATAACATTTGGAAGGGCATACATCAGCTATGCGTATGGTATTAAAATGAAAATAGAAGTTCTTGATAATAAAAAAGTTAAAGTGACATTAACTGTTGAAGATTTGATTTATTATAATTTGAAGCCGGAGAAGTTATCTGCCCAATCGCCAAAGCTTCAAAAATTTCTGTTCAATATAATGGATAATGTAAGACGTGAAACCGGCTTTAATCCGTATATGGGCGCCGTTGCGGTTGAAGCGGTACAATCGGGCGAGGGGATAGTTTTGTATATTTCAGGACTTAATGTAGGAGATTCTCAGGCGAAGAATGTGACAATAAACGGCGAAACAAAGAGAATTAAGGTGTTCTGTCGGAAGAATGTAAGTCCGCAGAACAGTTATATGTTCGATGATTTTTCTGATGTATGCAGCGTTCTTATAAATCTGAGCAATGATTCTCTTGAAGTTAGCAGAATATATAAATACGAGAAGTCGTGGTATTTTCTTCTTGGTGCATGTGATGGATTCGAGAGAGCGCATTGCATGCTTACGGAATATTGTACCGGCTATGGCGGAATGCTGCTTTCTGAAACCTTTCTTAAAGAGCACGGAGAAATAATAGCGGAAGGTTCGACACTTGTATCAATGGCAGAGGGAATCAGAAAACTTAATGATAAATGATTTTGGGGGAAATGTTAATTGCGGATATTAGGAATTGACTATGGTGACAGCCGCGTCGGGATTGCGGTATCCGATCCTCTTGGAATAACTGCACAAGGGATAGGAACTATAAAAAACAAGGGAAGAGAACGACTTTTAAATGATTTGAATGAAATCATCAAAAAATATAGTCCGGAAAAGATAGTTCTTGGTCTCCCTAAGAATATGGATGGCTCTGAAGGTTTCCGAGCTGACGCTACAAAGGAATTTAAAACTGACCTTGAGGGTATTTACTCCGGTGAAATTATACTGTGGGATGAACGACTTTCAACGGTTGGTGCAGCATCATTTCTTAATGCTACCAACACAAGAGGAAAAGATAGAAAAAGCGTAATTGATACTGTGGCTGCATGTATTATACTTGAAAACTATATGAGTTTTCAAAAAAATAATTGACAAAAACTTGCAGTTATTGTACAATATACAAAGAAATAACATCTGTTAATTATTTTTAAGCTCTTAAATGAGCGGAAAGGTAAGGAAATAAAATGGAAGAAAACAACATTATTGTACTCGAAGACGAAAATGGCAACAAAATTGATTTTGAGGTTATAGACGTTTATGATTTGGACGGTGTAACATACTTTGCCATGATTGAAGCAGAAGATGCTGAAAATGCAGATGAAGTTCTCATTATGAGAGTTGAAGGCGAAGGCGACGATGCAGAGCTTGTTACTATCGAAAGCGATGCTGAGCTTGAAGCTGCATTTGATGAATTTGTAAAGCGCGATAACGAAGAATGTGATTGCGGAGAATGCTGATTGTCAGCGTAACACTATGTTAACTGATTTGACATATAATAACAGTTGATTTTTCACATTATATGTGATATAGTGTTATTGTAATTGAGATTGCACATTCTGGCGAATGATTTGCATCTTGCTAAAAAAACTAAACAAGTTTTCGCCCTGAGATTACTCGTGGTTCGATCTATATTTTTTACCAACACTTCTTTTAAGGGATGTTTACTCTGACAGCGGCGTACATGCCTCCTTTCCTTTATGGATTGCCAGTGGACTTATAATGTTGTCAGGAAACGACCCACCTGCTTATTGCAGGTAAGAAATTCGGTCGTAATTCAACGGTTATCATGGGGTTTTTTTGTGCTATTTGATATTTCTGGAAAATATGCTTGACATGCTTTTTTCAAAGCTGTATAATTATTTGAGAAAAGTTTATTCGTTTTGAAAGGGTTATTAAAATGCTAATTACAAACGCGCCGAAAGGTACGCAGGATTTGTTGCCTGCTGACAGCTATAAATGGCAATTTCTTGAGAAAAATTTTAAAGAGGTATGCGATTGCTTTGCATATAGAGAAATAAGAATGCCTACTTTTGAACATACTGAGCTGTTTGAAAGAGGTGTTGGTGATACTACCGACGTGGTAGAAAAGCAGATGTACACTTTTCTTGATAAGGGCGGCAGAAGTGTTACTCTTCGTCCGGAGGGTACCGCATCCGTAGCAAGAAGCTTCTTGCAGAATAATCTCTATGCGCAGCCATTACCTGCTAAGATGTTTTATAATATTCCATGTTTTCGTTATGAAAACAAGCAAAAAGGCAGACTGCGAGAATTCCATCAATTCGGAGTTGAAGCATTTGGTGCATCAGGTCCTGACATTGATGCCGAGATTATTTCACTTGCTCTCACTTTTTTGAAAAAAGTAGGTCTTAAGGACTTAACTGTTCATATCAACAGCATCGGATGCCCTGATTGCAGAAAGAAATATAACGAAAAGTTGCGTGAGTTTTTAAAACCTAAGTTTGACGAACTTTGTGATACATGTAAGGGTAGATTTGACAGAAATCCTTTAAGAATACTTGATTGTAAATCTGATATTTGCAATAAGCTTGCTGAAGGCGCCCCTGTATTGCTTGATAATATTTGCGATGAATGCCGCGAACATTTTGAAGGCTTTAAGAAAGCGCTGAGTTCAATGGGTGTTGAATATATCATAGATAACTCAATCGTAAGAGGACTTGACTATTATACTAAATCCGTGTTTGAGATTATAAGTGGAGAGTTCACAGTTTGCGGAGGCGGAAGATACGACCGTCTTATTGAAGAATTTGGCGGAGATGCTACTCCGGCAATCGGATTCGGTCTTGGCATCGAAAGACTCCTTATAAGACTTGAAGAAAACGACGTAGAAATTCCGTGCCACAATAATGTAGATGTGTATATTGCTCCACTCGGTGAGAAAGCACAGAACTTTTTACCCGGATATATCCTTAATCTTCGTGCACAAGGCATCAGCGCAGAAACTGATTATATGGGACGAGGTCTCAGGGCGCAGATGAAATATGCCGACAAAATCGGAGCGAAATATACATTGGTACTTGGAGATAATGAGATTGATTCCGGAGTATGCGAATTGAAAAATATGATTACCGGAGAAAAATCTCAGATTCAGCTTACAGAAGTTTCACAAATAATTGGAGGTAACAAATAATGGAAACCATAAAAGGAATGAAAAGAACCTGCTATTGCGCTGATATTCCGCATAGTGGTGAAGTAACTGTCGGCGGATTTGTACAAAAAATACGCGACATGGGCACATTGATATTTATTGACCTTCGTGACAGAACCGGTATAGTTCAGCTTGCGTTTGACGAAGCCAGCGATAGAGAGGTTTTTGAAAAGGCATCAAAATGCAGAAGTGAATATGTTGTTATGGCTAAAGGAACAGTCAGAGAACGTGAAAGCAAGAATAAGGAAATCAAAACCGGTGATTATGAAATATATGTAACTGAACTTCGAATACTTGCAAAAGCAGAAACACCGCCTTTTGAAATTGTTGATAAAACCAACGTTAATGAAGAACTCAGGCTTAAGTACAGATACCTTGATTTAAGAAGAAATGTTCTTCAGGACAATATAATTAAGCGTAGTAAGATTGCAAAAAGCGCACGTGATTATTTCCATGAGAACGGATTTATCGAAATTGAAACTCCAATGATGATTAAATCTACTCCTGAAGGCGCAAGAGACTACCTTGTACCATCAAGAATTCATAACGGAAAATTCTATGCACTTCCGCAATCACCACAGATGTATAAGCAGCTTCTTATGATTTCAGGCTTTGATAGATATATCCAGCTTGCACGTTGCTTCAGAGATGAAGATTTGAGAGCTGACCGTCAACCTGAATTTACACAGATTGACCTTGAAATGTCATTTGTAGATGTAGAAGATATTCTTGAAATGGGAGAGGGATTTGTAAAGAGAATATTCAAAGATGTTCTTGATGTTGATATTCCGACTCCGCTTCCGAGAATGACATACAATGAAGCAATGGAACGCTACGGTTCGGACAAGCCTGACACAAGATTTGGCATGGAAATTACTGATTTGTCGGATATTGTTAAAGACTGCGGTTTTGGAGTATTTACCGGTGCTATTGAAGCCGGAGGCTCTGTGCGTGCTATTGTGGCAAAAAATGCAGCTGAAACTCTTACAAGAAAAGAGATAGATAAGCTAACAGAATATGTTAAAGGTATTGGAGCTAAAGGTCTTGCATATATAAGATGGGTTGAAGATGCACCAAACTGTTCTTTTGCTAAGTTCATGACTGAAGACGAAATTGATGCAATCATCAAGACAACAGGCGCAGAGAAAGGCGATGTTGTGTTTATAGTTGCTGATAAAAAGGCGCTTCCTATTTTAGGCTCATTGCGTCTTACAGTAGCTAAAAAGCTCGACATAATACCTGACGGCTATAATTTCCTTTGGATAACAGAATTCCCGTTCTTTGAATATGATGATGAATCAGGCACATGGGTTGCTATGCACCATCCCTTTACAATGCCTATGGATGAATGTATTGAATATCTTGATACTGATCCCGGCAAGGTAACAGCAAAAGCTTATGACCTTGTTCTTAACGGTGTCGAATTATCATCAGGTTCAATAAGAATAACTGATTCCGCCCTACAACAGAAAATGTTTGAATCTCTTGGTATGGGCAGTGAGGAAATAGAAGCTAAATTTGGTTTTCTTGTTGATGCTTATAAATACGGTGCGCCCCCTCATGGCGGCATGGGAATAGGTCTTGACAGACTTGCAATGATTATGTGTGAATGTGACAGCTTGCGTGACGTTCTTGCATTCCCGAAGGTGCAGAATGCATCAGAGCTTATGAGTGATGCTCCAGGTCTTGTAGATGAAACTCAGCTTAAAGAACTTGGTATAGAAATAACAACAGAAGAATAATATATATCCCGGAGGTGTGTAGATTTTGTGTAATAAAAATGAAGCTAAATCCAGCACTTTCCGGGATTTTTCTGATTATACACGTTTGGGTATAAGTAAATCGTTAAAAACAAACTTCATAGACAGAGAAGTGTGCTTCTACGAAACCACAGATTCGACTAATAAGCAAGCTAAGATTAACAGCCATATGCCGCATGGTACGCTGTTTGTTGCAAACAACCAGACATCAGGCAGAGGTAGAATGAACAGAACGTGGGTTTCCGGAGATGATGGAGTCTGGCTTAGTATTCTTTTGAAGCCTGATATTACTCCTGACAAGGTATCTTTAATAACTCTTGTTATGGGGTTGGCTGTTTGCGATGTAATAAAAGATTCCAAAATCAAATGGCCTAATGATATTGTTTTGAATAACAAGAAAATATGTGGTATTCTAACAGAAATGATGTTTAAGGATAACAAGGTTGAATGTGTTGTTGCAGGAATTGGTGTTAATTTAAATACAGAAAAGTTTCCCGAAGAAATAAAAGAAGTTGCAACATCATTATATCTGGAAACTAAAACAAAATCATCGAAAACAGAATTTTTGGCGGATTTGTGTTACAGTATTGAAAAATATTATTCTTTGTTTGAAATGCATGGTTTTGAAGCGTGTGTTGATGAATATAAAAGTCGTTGTGTTACCTTGGGTAGAAAAGTTCTTATAAGCAATAGCTCGGATAGTTTTGAAGCAGAAGCGTTTGATATTACAAATGACGGTGAATTGCTTGTGAAAACAGATAATGGTATAGAAAAAGTTATTTCGGGCGAAGTATCAGTAAGAGGTTTGTTCGGATACATATAAATAAATCTCCGCAAATTGCGGAGATTTATTTATGTTTATTTTTTCCAGGTATATGGTGAAAACAATGCAAGAATAGGGAATATTTCAAGTCGGCCTACCAGCATATCAAAAATTAATACGAGTTTAGAAAATGGTGAGAAAATACTGAAATTAGCAGCCGGACCTACTGCATCAAGTCCGGGACCAATGTTGTTGATTGTAGCAGCTATTGCAGTAAAGTTTGTCGTAAAATTCTGTCCGTCGAGGCTTATAAGCAAAAGTGATGCTGCATATATAACAGTAAATGATATAGCGTAAACATTTACAATTCGTACCGTTTCATGTTCAATCATTCGACCGTCAAGAGTGATTTTATGAATTGATTTTGGATGTATCGCCAGCTTCAACTCCTTTGCTATGCTTTTTACAAGTATAACAATTCTTGAAACCTTCATGCCACCGCCGGTGCTTCCGGCGCAAGCTCCGACAAACATAATTATAACAAGTATGGTTTTTGAAAATTCAGGCCACTTATCAAAGTCAGCAGTAGAGAAGCCCGTAGTTGTCATAATAGATGAAACCTGAAATGCGCTGTGTCTTAGTGCGGCTTCTAATGAGCTGTATATTGGCAGTATGTTTGCGCAAATGAGAATTACAGCAGATAGGAATATTAATATATACGCTTTAAGCTCTGTTGATTTCCAGACGTCTTTAAAATGCCTTATAAGTATAAGGTAATATAATGAAAAATTAACCCCAAACAAGAACATGAATATGGTGATAACGTTTTGTATATATGGGCCATATCCTGCCATGCTGTCATTTTTAATGCCGAATCCGCCGGTTCCTGCCGTTCCAAAGGCGGTAGTCAGTGCGTCAAATAAAGACATGTTACCTAATAATAGAAGTGCTATCTCAATTAATGTCATAACAGCATATATTGTATAAAGTATTTTAGCTGTGGATTTGATTTTTGGCACTATCTTACTTACAGCAGGTCCTGTGCTTTCAGCTCGCATAAGATGCACATTGTTGCCACCCGAAATCGGGATAAGAGCAACAAGAAATACCAAAACTCCCATGCCGCCAATCCAATGGGTAAAGCTTCTCCAGAAAATCATACATTTTGGTAATGATTCTATGTCGCTTAAAATAGATGCGCCGGTAGTTGTAAATCCTGATACTGTTTCGAAAAATGCATCAATTACTGACGGTATTGATTTGCTTAGTATAAATGGGATTGAACCTGCTATACTCATGGTAATCCAGCTGAATGCTACAATCAACAAGCCTTCTTTTGCATATATGGTTTTGTCATTAATCTTTAACCTTTTCATGCCAATGCCTGTTATTGCTAATAAGAATGTGCAAAACAGAAATGAATAAGCTTCAATTTCGTTGTATATCATTCCGCAAACAAAGGGGAGGAGCATACATATAGCTTCAGCTATCAGTACCGAGCCTAAAGTATGAAGTATTACTCTACGATTCATTTGACTTCTTCTTTCATTAATTAATTATATCAGAAATATCATTCATTCCCGTCGAGGTTGTGATTACAATTACGGTATCGCCGCTTTGCATTTCGTCTTTACCTCGTGGAATAATGATTTTTCCGTTTCGGTTGATGCATGCAACCAATACATTTTCCTTAAGATGCAGATTTTCAAGCGGTATTCCAAGAACGGGAGAATTTTGCGAAATATAAAATTCAAGAGCTTCCGCTTTGTCGTCCAGAATTTTATGCATCGTTTCTATGTTGCTGCCGATTGTGTTTATTTTTGACCTTACAAAGTGAACGATTCTTTCTGCTGTGATGTTTTTCGGATAAACTATTGTGTCAAGGTCAAGGTTTGAAATAACTTCATTATAGTCGATTCTGTTGATTTTTGTAATAATCTTAGCATCGGATTTACTCTTGGCAAAAAGCGAAAGCAGTATATTTTCTTCGTCAATATTTGTTAGTGCAACAAGTGACTCTGTTTGAGTGATACCCTCTTCTAAGAGTGTACTGCTGTCTGTTCCGTCTGCACATATTATAGTTGCTTTTGGCAGTAATTGCGATAGCTTTTCGCATCTGTCGTAGTCTTTGTCAATAATTTTTACGGAAATACCTGATTTCAACAAGTTTTTAGCAAGATAATAACCGGTTTCTCCGCCGCCGACTATAATTGTGTTTTTTACCCGATGAGTTTTGAGTCCTATTGTTTTAAACAGCTCCGTAACTTCCTTGGGGTGTGCGATGATGCTTATTATATCGCCGCTTTGAAGTACAAAATTTCCTTTTGGTATAAATGCTTCTTCGCCTCTTTCTACGCCACATAAGAGCATATCAGTCTTTAACTTTGAGGGGATGTTATAAACGGGCATGTTTTCAAGTATTGAACCGTCAGGAATTCTGAATTTCAATATTTCAATTCTACCTTTTGCAAATTGGCTTATTTGAATTGCTGAAGGGAATTTTAATACTCTTGCAATTTCGTCTGCCGCAGTTTGCTCAGGGTTAATTATGAGAGCAAGTCCCAAATCCCTCTGTATTAATCGCATCTCTTTTTTGTATTCAGGATTGCGCACTCTTGCTATGGTCTGACAACCGCCTGTTTTTTGAGCAATAAGGCAGGTGAGAAGATTAAGCTCATCTGAGCCGGTTACAGCAATAAGAAGCTCAGCATCTTTTACTCCGGCTTCAAGCAAAGTGTCGATACTTGCGCCGTTTCCGGTAATTCCCGTCAGGTCGTATTTGTTTATAAGGTCCTGAACAACCTCATGTTTCAAGTCAATTATAGTGATGTTCTGGTTTTCTTCGCGGCTTAGCTGTTCTGCAAGTTTTTCTCCTACTTTACCGCATCCAACGATTATAATATTCATGAAATTACATCCTTTCAGCACACATTATACTAAAAATAATATATATTGTCAAGAACAAGTTTTTATGGTATTTCACATAATGTAAAGTGTAGTTTATATATTCTGAATAATTTTTGTTTTAATTGACTATTTTTGCTTTTTTTGTTGCAAAATAAGAAATTTGTGATATAATTGTATAAGAGGCGTTATGCCTACCGACACGAAAGGAGCAATAGCTAATGAAATATTCAAGTGAAGTTGAACATATGTGTCCTCTCGCTAAGGGCGCATATCATGGTCCTGCACCAATTCCTCAGGAAGGTAAATGGACAAATGCAAAAGAAGTAAAAGACATTTCCGGTCTTACACATGGTATAGGCTGGTGTGCACCTCAGCAGGGTACATGTAAGCTTACTCTTAATGTAAAAGAGGGTATCATTCAGGAGGCTCTTGTTGAAACAGTTGGTTGTTCAGGTATGACTCACTCAGCTGCTATGGCATCAGAAATCCTTATTGGAAAAACAATACTTGAGGCTCTTAATACAGACCTCGTTTGTGATGCTATCAATACAGCTATGAGAGAGCTTTTCTTGCAGATTGTTTACGGAAGAACACAGACTGCTTTTTCAGAAGACGGACTTCCTATCGGAGCAGGTCTTGAAGACCTTGGTAAAGGCCTCAGAAGCCAGGTTGGTACTACATATGCAACACTTGCAAAAGGTCCAAGATATCTTGAACTTGCAGAAGGATACATCACTAAGATAGCTGTTGATGATAAAGACCAGATTATTGGTTATAAGTTTGTTCACCTTGGAAAGATGATGGAAATGATTGCTAAGGGCATGGATGCTAATGAAGCACTTGCTAAAGCAAGCGGACAGTACGGACGTGTTGACGACGCTGCTCGTCTTCTCGATCCCAGACATGAATAATCATATAGAAGGAGGACAAGATAATGGCTTTATTTGAAAGTTATGAAAGAAGAATAGACCAGATCAATGCAGAGCTTGCTAAGCATGGAATTTCATCAATAGAAGAAGCTAAGCAGATTTGTGATGATAAGGGTATCGATGTATATAACATGGTAAAGAGCATTCAGCCTATCTGCTTTGAAAATGCTTGTTGGGCATATATTGTAGGTGCTGCTATTGCAATTAAAGACGGATGCACAAAAGCTGCTGACGCTGCTGAAAAAATCGGTGTAGGTCTCCAGTCATTCTGTATCCCCGGTTCAGTTGCTGACGACAGAAAAGTTGGTATAGGACATGGTAATCTCGGAGCAATGCTTCTCCGTGACGAAACAAAGTGTTTCGCATTCCTCGCAGGTCATGAGTCATTTGCTGCTGCAGAAGGTGCTATCGGTCTTGCAAGAAGTGCAAACAAGGCAAGAAAGGAAGACCTCAGAGTTATCCTTAACGGTCTTGGAAAAGATGCTGCTCAGATTATTTCAAGAATCAACGGCTTTACATATGTAAAGACTCAGTTTGATTATTACACAGGTAAGGTTACAGTTGTAGAAGAAATCAAGTATTCTGACGGTGAGCGTTCAAAGGTTCGCTGCTATGGTGCAGACGATGTTCGTGAAGGCGTTGCAATCATGCACCTTGAAGGCGTTGACGTTTCTATTACAGGTAACTCAACTAATCCTACAAGATTCCAGCACCCCGTTGCAGGTACATACAAAAAGGAATGTATCGAGCAGGGTAAGAAGTATTTCTCAGTTGCTTCAGGCGGTGGTACAGGCCGTACACTTCATCCTGACAACATGGCAGCTGGTCCTGCTTCATATGGTATGACTGATACAATGGGTAGAATGCACTCAGATGCTCAGTTTGCAGGTTCATCATCAGTTCCGGCTCACGTTGAAATGATGGGACTTATCGGCGCAGGTAACAACCCAATGGTTGGTATGACTGTTGCTGTTGCAGTTGCAGTTGAAGAAGCTATGAATAAATAATTTGTTTCTAAATTAATTAAAAGCACCTCGCATGAGGTGCTTTTTTATGTTATTCTTCAGTTATCTTAAATATTCTGACAGTATGTGGCTTCATGTATATGTTCAAAACATCGGTCTTTTCTAAATCCTTTTTTGCCCAAAGGTCGCGCACTGACGAATATTCATCAAGATAAATCTGAATTCTGTCTGCAACTTTTCCTAAGTTAAGGAGCATAATTGCATACGAACCGTCGTGGAGCTTTCTTTTATACGTATGGAAACATTTTTCTCCGTTTTCTATCATAACCATCGGTTTAGCGCTTTTGAACGCTATATCCTGATTTAATGCAATGATTTCTTCGTTGCAAAATAATGATATTTGGAATTCTGTTAAATTATCAAGTTTACTGCTAATCTGTATGGGTGAGCCCATAAACGCTCTTAATGAATATACAAGAATCTGTTCGTCCTCTGTATATTGACAGCCCTCAGGAAATAAATCACAATCGCCTATATCCAGCATATCAAGGTCGAAGAAATGACCTTTAGTCATTGAAGTTATAAAGTTTTTATAACAGCTGTAAAGGTCCATGAAGTTCTGCCAATGCCCAACTGTGTCCACGCCGTTTCTGTAACTGTTGCAATATTTGCTCCAATAATTTGTGTATTCAGGACGAGCTGCAACTGTCACACAGTAACCAAAATCTCTGGTTGATGCAATAAGCTCCTTTCTCATAAGCTCTGCATTGTAAGGATCGCATGGAGACCAATCATATTTGAGGTAGTCAAATCCCCATTGCGTCCATTGCTGTACATTGTTTTTCTCCTTGCGGATTACACCGATGCCGCAATTTGTATCTGCAAACAATTCGTCCGGCTCGCCTTGTGTGCATCCGGGTATTGATTCAAATTCCTTTGGACATCCCCATGCGGTAAGCATAGGAGTTGAATATATACCGCATTTTAAACCATATGAATGAATAGTATCGCACATTTTCTTCATATCAGGAAATTTCTCGTTAGGCATGATAGCATCATATTTTCCGCCATATTCCTTTTGCCAACCTGAGTCGGTATTAATGTAGCTGTAACCGTATTCACATATGCCTGACTCAACCATGAGCTTTGCTGCATGCTCCATTTTTTCTTGTGAAACATCAGCTGCATATGCATTCCAGCTTGTAAATCCCATAAGGGGAGTAAGTAACACACAATTTTCTTTAATTTCAAAATTAATTGTTTTTTCGGATTTTCCAAGTGAGTTTTCAGCTTTGATGATAACAGGGTATATTCCTTCTTTTGCTACGCATCCGGTAATTATTCCGTTTTCAAGAACAAGTCCGTCAGGCAGGTTATCAACACTATATTTAATCGGTCTTTCTCCGCTAACGGCAATTCTTAGTATTAATGGTTTGTTTGGTGATGCACCAAATATATCGGGAAGATTAATATTTGGAGCGCCCTCAAATGGCTTTGAAATGGCAATTTCAGTATAATGCATAAAATCATCTCCTAATAGTATTTTTAATAATTCTACTATATATAAAGGTTAATGTGTATTGACAAAACATATTTATATATGGTAAAATCATACTTAGGTGATAAAATGAAGAACATATTTGCTGAATATGATGAAAAAGACGGTTTATACGTTATATCTTATGGTACAGAAGATGTTTCTGAGAACGCTCATTGGGGGAAAGGACGGAGAAATGTTTATATCCTTCATTATGTCCTTTCAGGTGAGGGATATTATAACGGTGCTTTGGTAAAAGAGGGGCAAGGATTTTTTATAAGAAAAGGTCAGATGCACGAATATGCATCTTCGGATAATAAACCTTGGAAATATTTTTGGGTTATTTTAAATGGCGAAAGCGCATATGAAACATGTAAAAAATATATTTCGTTTAATAAACAGGGTATATTTGATTATTATTTCAAAAGTGAGCTTATTAACTTTGCAGGTAACTTTTTCAATAAATATAAAACTGTAAGTTATGCCAAAGCTATGGGTACTTTTTGGTTTTTAATGTCTTTTCATGAAAAGCATGATAAAGTTGAAAGTAATAGATACATAATTGAAGCGAAAAAATATATGGAGCAAAACTATTATAGAAGAGTAAGTATTTATGAGGTGGCGGATATGCTTCATATAAGTGACAGATATTTATATAATCTGTTTGTAAGACATGTAGGAGTGTCGCCTAAGAAGTATCTTAATGAACTAAGACTCAATAGAGCATGTGAGCTTTTAAAGAATCAGAATATGTCAGTTACAGAAGTTGCAATGTCTGTAGGGTTTGATGATGTGCTTGCTTTTTCAAGGTTTTTTAAAAAGAATATATGTGTATCACCTACTGAATATAGAAAAAACAGCTGTTGAACAACAGCTGTTTTTTTGTGTATCATTTTTTTACTTCAATACCAAATTCTGCAAGATTATCTTCAAAATCAACTCCATATCGTGACTGTGCACCGGTAAGCTTTGTTCTTCTGATAGCTTCGGCGGTGAATTTAGTTGCAGATTTTGCAGATTCAAGCAGACTCTTGTTATTCATGAGATTTGCAAGCAATGCGCTGGCAAATACGTCGCCTGTGCCGTGAAAGAAGCCCTCAACTTTTTTCTCGAAAATAAAATCAACTTTGTCTTTTTCTCGGTCATATATTGCACATCCAAGCTGTGTGGTTGAGAAAGAAACACCCGTCAAGACAATTTTATCAGGACCTAAATCTGCAAGTGCTTTTACGATGTTTTCAATAAATTGCTCGTCGTAATTATTGGTCGGATATTCACACCCCAGCATAAGGCATGCTTCTGTAATGTTGGGAGTAATAACATCAGCTTGGCTGCAAAGCTCCTTAAATCCTTCTGCGAAATCATTGGTAAGATTTGAGTATAGTTTTCCGTTGTCGCCCATAACGGGATCTACCAATATAAAGGTTGATTCATTTTTAAAGCTTTCAAATAGGTTTTTTATAAGTTTGATTTGTTTGAATGAGCCAAGATAGCCGGTATAAATTGAGTCGAATTTAATGTCAAGACTTTTCCAATGGTTGCATATTGGCTGTATGTCATCAGTTAAATCCCTGAATGTATATCCTTGAAAATTACCTGTATGAGTGGACAATACAGCGGTGGGCAAAACTGATGTTTCTATTCCGGCAGCAGAGAGGATAGGCAGCGCAACCGTAAGAGAACAACGCCCGATACAAGATATATCATGAACTGCAAGAGTTCTTTTATGCATTTAAATCACCTTATTTCCGGATTATATATTTTATTTTAATACAAAATATTATGTTTTTCAAGTATAAAATTCCTGTTTTGTATAAGTAAGCTATATATGTTGAATAAATTACCACTATATTGGCAAAAATATGTATTGAAAAATTCAAACAAAGAAAGGAACAGTTGTTATGTTTAAGAAAATGTTAATTAAAATTGTTTGTTTTTCTGTAATGTTATGGGTTGTAATGGGTATAAGCGGAAATGCTTATTGTAAGTATGGCAGTATCAGTAATGAAGTTTATGAAGTTCAGCGCTGTTTATCAAGACTTGGATATTACGACGGAAAGTGCGACGGTATATATGGGTTGATGACAGAAAATGCCGTAACCGAATTCCAAAAAGATAATGATTTGAATGTTGACGGTATAGCGGGCAAAGTTACGCTAAGTAAGCTTGGTATATTAAACAGAAAAGACATAGATTTACTTGCAATGATTATAAACGGGGAAGCAAGGGGAGAAAGCTTTGAAGGGCAGGTTGCGGTTGGTGCAGTTGTGATGAACAGAGTAAAACATCCGGCATTCCCCGATACTATAAGTGAAGTAATATATCAAAAAGGCGCATTTAGCGCTGTTAAAGACGGACAGATTAATAAAAAAATTACAAATTCGTGCAGGAAAGCAGCTGAAGCTGCATTAAGAGGCGTAGATCCGACTAACGGAGCTGTTTTCTATTATAATCCTGATACAGCAACGTGTAAATGGATAAAAACAAGAATTGCAGTTAAAAGAATTGGTAATCATTTGTTCTGTGTATGAAAAAGGTGTTGTATTCAACACCTTTTTTGTTCGTAACAAATTATTGGTTTGCTTCATAATATACTAATAAATTTAACGAAATGAAATGGAGTTGATATAGATGAATATTGGATTTGTTGGTGGGGATTTGAGGCAGATTACCTTGCTTGAATGTTTTAAAAAGGCCGGGCATGAAGTGAAAATTTTTGGATATAGCGGTGCTGAAGAAAATGTGGATAGCTTTGAGGAATTAAACGGATGTGAAGTTTTGATTTTTCCGTTACCGAGTTGTAGCGGCGATTGTGTTTTTGCACCGATGTCTAAAGAGAAAATACATATTTCAGATTTGAACCTAAAGGGGCACAGCGTGATTTTCTATGCCGGCTCAAATGAAATGATGAACAGTAAAATTATGAGTTCAGGCGCTTTGTGTATTAATTATCTTAACAATGACGTTCTCTCTCAAAAAAATGCAATAGCCACAGCTGAGGGAACTTTGGAAATTGTTATTGATGAAACGGCAGAAACTGTATTTGGAAGCAAGGTATTAATAACAGGTTTTGGAAAGGTTGCAAAAGCTGTTGCCAGAATATTTAATTCTTTGGGTGCTGATGTGGCGATTTGCGCAAGGCGAGCTGAAGCTCTTGCAGAGGCTTACTGCGAGAAATATAAAACTCTTGATTTCAATGGGTTAAAAACATCGGTTTGTGATTATGATGTGATAATCAATACCGTACCTGCGTTGGTGTTTGATAAAGATGTTCTGGAGCTTGTAAAAGATGATTCGTTAATTATCGACCTTGCATCTAAACCGGGTGGCGTTGATTTTGAAAGTGCAGGTAATCTGAATAAAAAAGTAATCTGGGCTCTTAGTTTGCCGGGGAAGGTAGCTCCTGTGACATCCGGTAAGATTATTTATGAAACTATCAACTCTATTCTTGAGGAAGGATGGTTTGAAGCTGATGGAGATTAATAATATTAAAATAGGTTATGCCGTTACCGGTTCATTTTGTACGTTCAGTAAAATGATTAAGACAGTTGAACAGCTTAAAAATATGGGCGCAGACATTTATCCCATAATGAGCGAAATCTCTTACTCAACAGATACGAGATTTGGAGCAGCAGAAGATTTCAGAGAAAAGCTTATAACTATAAGCGGACACGAAATAGTTAAATCGGTCAAGGAAGCTGAACCAATCGGCCCCAAAAAGCTTCTGGATTTGATTATAGTTGCTCCGTGTACCGGTAATACTCTTGCAAAAATAGCAAATGGTATTACAGATACTTCAGTAACTATGGCAGTAAAGGCACATATAAGAAATGGAAGACCGGTGTTGCTTGGTGTCTCAACTAATGACGCTCTTGGAAACTCTGCAAAAAATATTGGAGCTTTAATGAATTATAAAAATATATATTTTGTACCATTTGAGCAAGATGATTATAAGTCAAAACCAAACTCGCTTGTTGCAAGCTTTGATGAAATTCCGGCTGCTTCAAAAGCTGCACTTGATGGAATACAATTACAGCCATTAATATTAAGGCGTGCGGTCGAGTCTTGATAAGGTGGCTGATAATATATAATAAGGCTGTTGCATTTAGCAACAGCCTTAAGTGTTATACATTATATTCTTTTTTAAGACATGCTCTTACATAACCCTTACTCTTGTCTGTGGAGTCAATGAAAAATCCACGTCCGTAATAGAATCTTACAAGAGAAGTTATTTTTGAACCGGTATGTAATGTGATTTCTTTAATTCCTTTTTCTATCATTATCTTATCAACTAAGTTCATGATGGATTTGCCTATACCGTTATTCTGGCTTGTGGTTCGTACGGCGAAACGGCTCAGATATGCAGTGTTATCGTCAAGAATTTCAAGTCTTACACATCCAACGGGGGTTTCGTCAGCAAGTGCAATGAGTACAATTTTATTCTTCAGATCATCAATTACCTCTTCGGGTGTTTCGCGAAGCGCCGGAGTGTCTGAAATGCCGGCAAGCTTTATGTATGAGCGGAAAGCTTCTTTTGTTATGTCAAGAATTGCATCAACGTCGTTTTCGTTTGCAAGTCGAACTTCGAATAGTGATTGGAAATTCATTGGTATATTACTCCTTAGGCCATTAATGTAGTAAGTATTGCTTTTTGTGCATGAAGTCTGTTTTCTGCTTCATCAAATATTACAGACTGAGGTCCGTCGATTACTTCTTCTGAAACCTCGTATCCTCTGTAAGCGGGGAGACAATGCATAAATATAGCATCATCTTTTGCATGCTTCATTAGATTGGTGTCAACACAGTATCCTGCGAAATCTTTGATTCGTTGTTCTTTTTCTGCTTCCATACCCATGCTCACCCATGTATCTGTGTATATAACATCAGCATTAGCAACAGCTTCCATAGGATCGGTTGTAAGTGTAAGAATTTTACCGCTGTTTTTGAAGTCATCTTTTGCGTTTTCTATAACGCTTTCGTCGCAGCCATATCCGTCAGGAGTTGCTATTGCACAGTTCATCTTTGCTTTTGCAGCACCGTACATAATTGAATGAGCCATATTATTTCCATCGCCGACATAGGCTATTTTAAGGTTTTCAAGCTTACCTTTGTGCTCGTAAGTTGTAAGCAGGTCTGCAAGAACCTGACATGGATGCAAAAGGTCAGTTAAAGCGTTAATAATGGGAATATCAGCATGCTCAGCAAGGTCGAGTACGTCCTGATGTGAATATGTACGTATCATTATGCCGTCAAGATAACGTTCCATTACTTTAGCTGTGTCATAAATGGTTTCGCCTCTGCCGAGCTGTATGTCGTTGCTTGATAAAAACAGAGGGTAACCACCCAGCTGAGTCATTCCTACTTCAAAAGAAATTCTTGTTCTTGTTGATGATTTAGTGAAAATCATGCCGAGTGTTTTTCCTTTAAGCAGTGGGTGAGGGATTCCTTTTTTTTGTTCAGCCTTGAGTTTTATGGCAAGAGCGAGTAAATCCTCAAGTTCTTTGCTTGTAATATCGTGTAAGCTTATAAAATCTTTCATTTTTACATTATTCCTTTCAAAATCTTTTTAAGTGTTTCCACAAAAAATTCAATATGTTTTTCTTCAATGATGAGGGGGGGAGCTATTCTTATTGTGTTATAGCATAAGCTTGTAAGTATTTTATTGTCGAATAGCTTTTGGAATATTTCTTTAGAATGTTGTTCGTTGATTTCTATTCCGATAAGAAGCCCGAATCCTCTTATTTCTTTAATTATTGACGGGTATTTTTCCTGAAGTGCGTATAGCTTGTTTTTGAATGTGTATCCTAACTTTTCTGAGTTCTCTACAAGCTTTTCTTTTTCGTATATATCCATTACGGCAAGACCTGCTGTTGTGGCTAAAGGATTTCCGCCGAAAGTTGAGCCGTGGTCGCCCGGCTCGAATGCAGATGCTACAAAATTCTTCGCAAGAACCGCACCAATAGGCACACCGCCGCCGAGTGCTTTAGCGCTTGTAAGTATATCAGGCTCGATGCCGAATAATTCATAAGCAAAAAGCTTGCCGCACCGTCCCATACCTGTCTGAACTTCATCGAATATAAGCAGTATTTCATTATCGTCACAAATTTTTCGTACGGCTTCAAGGTATTCTTTGTTCATTGGATGAACGCCACTTTCGCCTTGTATTGGCTCTAACAATATAGCTGCAGTTTTGTCAGTAATTGCAGACTTCAATGCATCAATATCATTTGCCGGAACTTGTTTAAATCCGGGAGTAAGCGGTCTGTACGGTTTTTGATATTTCTCTTGACCGGTTGCTGCAACGGTTGCAAGAGTTCTGCCGTGAAATGAGTGGTCAAGTGATATGATTTCATTTTTATCTATATTCTTTTTATAAAAGTACATTTTAGCAAGTTTGAATGCACCCTCGTTGGCTTCGGCTCCGGAATTTGCAAAAAATACTTTATCCATGCAGGTTTTTTCTGTCAGTTTCTTTGCAAGCACCGTTTGTGATTGTATGTAATATAAATTAGAAACGTGAATAAGCTTTCCAATCTGTGCAGAAACCTTTTCTACGAAATAGGGGTGGCAATGACCTATGGCATTTACGGCTATACCGCCTAAGAAATCATAGTATTCATCGTTATTGTCTGTGTATAGATTTAAACCTTTGCCATTTGTAAAGCATACGGGTAATCTGTTTCCGAAAGTGTTCATGTAAACTTCGGTATCCGTTTGTTTGATATAGTTTAGCATATTATTTCTCTTTTCTTTATAGATTATTATAATTATACATTATTATTAATAAAAATACAAGATTTAAAAGTTACAAAAAATATTATATGTGATTATTTTTTGTCGTTTAAAATCGACAAATTCCGTTCTATAACTGTTTTTCCGCGCCATGTAAATGCACGGTTTTTGTATTTATCCTTAAATTCTTTGTTTGATAAATATTCATCATTTATGCATAAAATTAAATTCTCTTTAAAGTATGGAATGGGAGTGAGTTTTGTGTTTTTGTTCATAGGGCAACAATTCTGGCATATATCACAGCCCCATGCACATGAACCTTTTTTTATTAGTTTTATTTCATCATCGTTTAATATACCTTTTTTCTGAGTCAGGTATGATAAGCATTTTTCTTCTAAAAAGCCTTTTTCTGTCAGCGCTCCGCCGGGGCATGAGTTTATGCATTTGCCGCAGTTCAGACAATTTCCTACTTCAAAGTTTTTGTACGGAAACTCGCAGTCGGTTATAATATAGCCTATAAATGTGAAAGTTCCGTATTGTTCGTTTATTACGAAACCGTTTTTTCCTTTTATTCCTAATCCTGCTTTAAGTGCAAGCTTTCGTTCGTCGAGAGGGCCTGAGTCTGCAAAACATATACCACCATAACCATATTTTGTTAATTGGTCTATAATATACTGCCCGATGTGGCTGCATACTATATGATAATCCATGCCGGTTGCGTATAAGGATACGTTTTCAGATTTCTGCCCGTGATTATACGGCGCAAGATATACAATGACGCTTTTTGCACCCTCAAAAATCTCATAAATTGTATTGTATTTTGATTTTGGTGCAAACGCACTTGTGCTGTGAAGAATTAAATTATCTGCATCCTTTGCAGATATTATTCCGTATTCGGTAATATTCAGTTTTTCGAAATGTTTTTTAATATCCATAGCTATTTTTGTATATGGGAATTGAGGTATAGATTAAGTTGATATTTTGAGATGACATGTTGTTTAAATCAAGAGATGTTGTTTCACAAATCTTGCCCTCATTTACCATAAAAACCTTTGTATAATTTGCGGCTGTTGATATGTTTCTTACTAATATATAAATGTTGTTATTTATCTCCATTAGGTCGAAATACAGACTGCCGTTGGAGATGTGAGTGTTGTATATAGTATAGTTAAGCCCCTCGCTGTTTTCAAGCTCAATTACCCAATGGGCAGAGTCGTCCCACATAAATATATCGTTTTCAACAGCTGCTGATGTATAAAGTGTCAATTTATCGTTGCTTTCCTTTGACAAAATAGGATATTCAATCCGTGCAACTTTAGTCATGCTGTTTGTATCAGTTTCGTTTGTGTGTATGAATGCAGAAGGTGATTCATCTGAGCATATTATCATAAGTATTATTGTTATAAATAACAACAAAACTTTTTTCATCAATAATCCTCATTTCACATATCAAGGTCAACATAGCAATTTCCTATAACTGATATTTCAGCATTTCCGCTTGTAATATCAGTAAAATCAGAAATTACTTTATCTGTCTGGTTGATTTTGCATAAAATAACATATGTCACTTTATCATCATAAAACGTATCTTCCAATATGTAGTTGTTTTTTGAAATTTCATGTGTAAGCTTGCCTGATAAGGTATAGTCACACTTAATATATATTCTGTTACATAAGGTTCTTGTTACGATGCCTGAGGCCTTAAGCCCTTCGTGAGCGCTGTTTCCGTAGGCTCTTACAAGACCTCCGGTTCCAAGCAGTGTTCCGCCAAAGTATCTTGTAACTACCACAAGTGCATCAACAATACCTTCGTTTCTTATGGCGTCAAGAACGGGCATGCCTGCAGTTCCTGACGGTTCTCCATCGTCAGAATAACGAAAAATGTTGTTTTCGTCAATCACGTAGGCATAAACATTATGAGTGGCATCAGAATATGCTTTTTTTGTTTCGTTTAATCGTTCAATAGCATCAGCTTCGGTTGATACGGGGAATACACTTGCTATAAACTTAGATTTTTTTTCGACTGTTTCAGTAACTGAAGGAGACTTGATTGTTCGGTATTCTGTTTTTAATGACATTTCAAAACTCCTTATATTAAAAATTCTTCGTACTTGTGGCGGTTTTCTTTGTCAAGCAATACTGTGATTTCTGTACCAATATCTGTATAGTTTTCACTTAATACCTTTTGATATTGATGTATCTGATTCAAAATTGCACCTTGAGAATAGGGAATAAGCATCTTGCATTCTGTTTTCTTGCCCGGTGCAAGTTCGGAAATTGCTGTTATTAAGCTGTCAATGCCTTGTCTTTCTTTTGCTGATATAAACACATTGGTGTCATAGTGGTGAGGAACAGCAGACTCGTTTGAAATATCCGATTTGTTATATACCCCGATTATTGGTTTGTTCATTGCACCTATTGAGGATAAAACGTCTTTTGTTACTGTGATTTGCTCGTCCATTGTTTCGCTTGATGAATCAATTACATGTAGAAGCAAATCCGCAACAACAGCTTCTTCCAAAGTGGATTTAAAAGCTTCTACAAGGTGATGGGGAAGCTTTCTTATAAACCCTACTGTATCAACAAGTAAAATTTGTCGGTTGTCAGGAAGTGTAATTGCTCTTGAGGTTGTGTCAAGGGTTGCAAATAACTTATTTTCTGCAAATACACCGGCGTCTGTTAATGTGTTTAAGAGCGTTGATTTTCCAGAGTTGGTATATCCTACCAATGCAGCAATAATGACGCCGTCTTTTTTTCTTCTTGAACGTATAAGCTCCCGATGTTTTTTGATTTCTTTAATTTCATCCTCCAAAGCTCTTATACGTCTGCTTATATGACGGCGGTCGGTTTCAAGGCGTGTTTCGCCGGGACCTCTTGTGCCGATACCTGCACCTGTTCTGCTCATTGATACACCAAGCCCTCGAAGTCTTGGCAACGTATATTTTAACTGTGCAAGTTCAACCTGAAGCTTACCTTCGCCGCTTTTAGCACGCATTGCAAAAATATCAAGAATAAGCATTGAACGGTCAAGTATTTTTATGCCTATAAAATCAGAAATGTTTTTTAGCTGTATTGGTGATAATTCGTTATCGAACACTACCATGTCAGCTTCAAGCGCCTCCACAGCTTCTTTCAGTTCTTCAATCTTGCCACTTCCAAGATAAGTGCTTGTTTCTATTTCAGATTTATTTTGAATTAAAATGCCAACAACTTGTCCGCCTGCAGTTTTTACAAGTTCTTCAAGCTCGGCAATGGATTCATCTGTTGTATCGGAAAGTATATCGCATGAACCGGTATGAACTCCGGTCAGAATTACTTTTTCTGTATATTCCTTATGTTCCAAGGTACCACCTCCGCATAATATATTATACCAGATTATTTATCAGGTTAGTATATATAAAACAAAAAAAATATATAAATTTAACAAATTCATAATATAACTTACTTATATTAATGTTTTTATTATAATTTCGGTTGATTTTTTAGTTTTTTTATGATAAAATTATAATATACTTTGCAAGGAGGTGGAGAATTTGGCGTTGGGAAAGATTTTTTGCGAGAATCCTATTTTAATGCTTGAAACTGTCAGCGTTGCAGCTCAGACAGGTGAAAACATCTCTGATGATGTTTTCAGCGAAATTTGCCTTAATGCATCCAACATAAAATATGCATCTAAAGCAGCCATTCGTGCGGAACTCCAAAAAATTATCATGTCGCAAAATTCTTCACAAGGACTCAGAACTTTGTTTGAAAGCGGGATATTGAAATTCATACTCCCACAGCTTGACCGATGCTTTTATGAACCGCAGAGGAATAAGTTTCACATATATAATGTGGGAGAGCATATTATACGTGCTGTTGAAGCGGCTCCGCCAATAGTTCAGGTAAAATGGGCTGCTCTTTTTCACGACATAGGAAAGCCTGCTTGTTCATCGTGTGATGCTTCGGGTATAATACACTTTTATGGCCACCATATTGAAAGCGTTAAAATTGCAAATGATATATGCCATAAATTTTCCTTTGATGCTGACCTGACTAAAGAAATATGTACTCTTGTGGAATACCATGACGTTCATTTTGAGCATAGTGTTAAGGGTGTAAAGAGAGCGCTTTCAAGGCTTGGTGAAAACAGCTTTGGTATGCTCCTTGAGCTTCAGCAGGCTGATGCGTTGGCAAAATCTCCGCAGTATTTTGAAGATAAAAAGAAAGGCATTGAGGATTTGCGCCAGATTTATAAATACATTATAAGTTCAGGCGAGCCGTACAGATATTCTGATCTTGCGATAGGAAAAAGAGACCTGATTAAAATGAAATACAGAGCAGAGCGACAAATGAGAGAGGCAATGAGAATTCTTTTTGATGAGGTTATTGAAAATCCTGAATTGAACAATAGAGATTATTTGCTCAAAAGAGCCAAAATAATACAAAATAAACGTTGACAATTTTTTGCCGCTATGTTATTATATTTGTGAAAGATATTTGTGTTTCTGACATCAAAGAATACTGAGATGAAAGACGCATTGGTTGTTGTATTTTTGCGTCTGTATTTTTACAGACGTTTTTATTTTATAAAGGAAGTGGTATTATGTATAATCCAAAATCTCTAAAGGCAGAAGAATTTATTTCTCATGACGAGATTACTGAAACTCTTAAATATGCCGAAGATAATAAAGACAATCTTGATTTGGTTGACTCAATAATTGAAAAAGCAAAACAGAGAAAAGGCCTCACTCACAGAGAAGCATCTGTGTTGCTTGCGTGCGAAGATAAGCAGCGCATTGAAGAAATTTATAAGCTTGCAGAGGAAATTAAAAACGATTTCTATGGCAACAGAATAGTTATATTTGCACCATTGTATCTTTCAAATTATTGTGTCAATGGATGTGTATATTGTCCTTATCATTTAAAGAATAAGAACATTGCCCGCAAAAAGCTTACTCAGGAAGAAGTGGAAAAAGAAGTAATTGCGCTTCAGGATATGGGGCACAAGCGTCTCGCTATTGAAGCAGGGGAAGATCCGGTAAATAATCCTATTGAATATATTCTTGAATGTATCAAAACTATATACTCAATAAAGCACAAAAACGGTGCTATAAGACGTGTTAATGTAAATATTGCAGCTACAACGGTTGAAAATTACAGAAAGCTTAAAGAAGCAGGTATCGGAACATATATTCTTTTTCAGGAAACATACCATAAAGAAAGTTATGAACGACTTCATCCCACAGGCCCTAAGCATGATTATGCGTATCATACAGAAGCTATGGACCGTGCTATGGAAGGCGGAATTGATGATGTTGGACTTGGAGTATTGTTCGGGCTTGAGCTATACAAATATGAGTTTGCAGGCTTGTTGATGCACGCAGAGCATTTGGAGGCTGTTCATGGAGTTGGACCTCATACAATAAGTGTTCCGAGAATTAAAAGAGCGGATGATATTGATCCCTCAACTTTTGATAATGGCATTAGTGATGATATATTCGAAAAGATTTGTGCGCTTATAAGAATCAGCGTGCCATATACGGGAATGATTATATCAACACGTGAGAGTCAGCAGGTAAGAGAAAGAGTTTTGAAGCTTGGTGTTTCACAGATAAGCGGCGCTTCAAGAACTTCTGTTGGCGGTTATACAGAGGACGTGAGACCGCATGATACAGAGCAATTTGACGTTTCTGACCAAAGAACACTTGATGAGGTTGTACGTTGGTTAATGGAAATGGGATTCATACCGTCATTTTGTACAGCTTGTTACAGAGAGGGCAGAACGGGCGATCGTTTTATGGAGCTGTGCAAGAGTAAGCAAATTCAGAACTGTTGCCATCCCAATGCACTAATGACTTTAAAAGAATTTTTGATGGACTATGCTTCTCCTGAAACTAAAGAAATTGGCGAGAAGTTAATTGAAAAAGAACTTAAAAATGTAATTAACCCCAAAGCAAGAGATATTTGCGGAGTTAACCTGATTAATATTGAATCGGGCATGCGTGATTTCAGATTTTGATGAGGTGAGAAATATGGAGTTGGGAGGAGTTCCTGCTTCTGAAAGAGTTCATATAGTTTTTTACGGGAAACGAAATGCAGGTAAATCAAGTCTTATTAATGCAGTTACCGGACAAAGTGTTTCTATTGTTTCTGATGTATTAGGCACAACAACTGATCCCGTTTCTAAAACTATGGAGCTTTTGCCGATGGGCCCCGTTGTAATAATTGATACTCCGGGCATAGATGATGTTGGTGAGCTTGGCATGATGCGTGTTGAAAAAGCTTATAAGACCATAGAGCGCTGTGATGTGGCAGTTGTTGTGATAGACGCAGTGAAAGGCATCAGCGATGAAGACCATAAGTTGATTGAATTTCTTAATAATAAGAACGTATCTTATATAATTTGTTATAATAAGGCTGATATTGCCAAGGTGGAATGTCACAGCGACAATGAAATATGTGTTAGTGCGGAGAAGAATATTAATATAAATGAGTTGAAATTAAAAATTGCATCACTTTCCGGCAAAGCTGAAAAGTATATAATAAGACATATGCTTTCAAAGGACGATGTTGTAGTTCTTGTTATGCCTATTGACAGCGGTGCGCCTAAGGGCAGAATTATTCTGCCGCAGCAGCTTGTTTTAAGGGAGGTTCTTGATTCCGGATGTGTTTGTGTTTGTGTTCAGCCACCGCAGCTTAATAAAACATTGCAAGCCTTGAATACAAAGCCAAGAGTTGTAATTACTGACAGTCAGGCTTTTTCGGCGGTTTCTGAAATAGTCCCTGATGATGTTTTTCTCACATCTTTTTCTATACTTTTTTTGAATTATAAAGGTGAGCTTTCAAAAGCTGTTTCAGATGTGGAAACGATTTCAAGGCTTAAAGATGGCGATAAGGTGCTGATTGCAGAGGGATGTACTCACCACAGACAATGTGATGATATAGGAACTGTCAAAATTCCTAACCTGATACGAAAATTTACAGGTAGAGATATAAAATTTGAATTTTGCAGCGGCAGAGATTTTCCGGAGAATTTATCACAGTACAAAATCATCCTTCAGTGTGGTGGCTGTATGCTTACTGAAAAAGAAATCAGGCACAGAACTGAGGTTGCAAAAGAAAATGGTATTCCTATGACAAATTATGGTATTGCTCTTGCATATTTAAGTGGAATACTTGAAAGAGCAGTTAAATTTTACGATATTTGATTGGTGATGTTATGATTGGTTTCAGAACAAGTACTCCTTGGAAGAGCATTTTGGCTATAATATATTACAGCTTGTGCTTCGCAGGTTTTTCGTATGGTGTTTTAAAAGGTATATCTGTTTTGATTATAACGTGGTCTATGCCTGCGCTTCTGTTTTCGGTAATTGATGCGTTAAGAAAGAGAAAATACTCAAATCTATATTCAATACCTGCTTTCGTGCTGGCAGCTTTGGTGTCTTTGTGTTTGTGCTTTTTTGATGCTGAAGTTCCGGATGAAACAAAAATTGCGACAACAGTCGAAACTGTTGTCGCAACGGAAATTTTTGATTCAGAAATGGTTAGTATTACACGTTATGGAAACAAATATCACAAACCTGATTGTAATACCATATCAAACAGAGAAACTATGTCAGTAACCTTAAAGGAAGCAGTTGATTCCAATAAAATACCTTGCAACATTTGTTTTAATTAATACATAGGTTCATCGAGTCTTGAGAAATGATAATTTTCGGATATTAAATACTCAATTATTGCAGGCAGCGCTTCAGCTGTCTGTTTTTTGCTTGAAGCATCGTGCATAAGCACTACGATTTTGTTTTTGCCCTTGGAAGATGATTTAATGCGTTCAAGAAGCTGCTCTTTTGTTTTAGGTGAACCTTCAGCATCTCCTGAAAGTGCGTTCCAATCGCAATGATAAATATCATTTTCAGCAAGTAATACCTTTAATTCTTGCTTTATGTCACCATACGTGCCGGTTCTGTAACTGCCGCCCGGTAATCTCATTACCGGAAAGTAATCATCACCGGTTACCTCTTTTATCAGCTCTGCACACTTATTGAATTCTTCCATAAAGCTTTGATGATTAGCATACAGTTTATTGTATGTGTGGTCATATGAATGATTGCCTATAAGATGTCCTTCTTCATATACTCTTTTTGAAATATCGATATTTTCTTCAATAAGTGTTCCTACCTGAAAGAAAGTTGCTTTGATATTATATCTCCTGAGTATGTCGAGTATCAATGGTGTTACGCTTTTATTAGGTCCGTCATCAAAGGTCAGGTAACATACTTTGTTTTCTGAATTTGTGCTTTCTATAAACTCTGTAATGTTATTGTTTTCTTTGGGTGTTGGAAGTTTGGCAGGTTTAAGATTTGGGTTGTCATATGGGATGTTCTCTGCCGAAATGATTGCTACGGGAGTAGGCGATGGCGTGGGGATTGCCTGTTTTACTGATGTAACTACAGAATTAACACCTGAAATAATCATGTACGCACAAAAAGTAAAACCGGCAACAATAGCTCCGATTTTTATGATTTGTTTTCGCTGACGTAATTTTTTTCGCTCTCGGATTTTTTTCAGACGTTCGTTATCCAATTTTCCATCCTCCTTTGTTTAAATATATTATACAATATAAAACGAAAAAATGCAACATATTACATGAAAAAATTTACTTGTATTTAATGGGTTATATATTTTGCATTTTCATGATATGATTATTATAAAGGAGAGTGATAATATGGGTAAAAATATATTCTTTTCTTTAGCAGTTGCGGGTTCGATACTTGCATTCGGATGTGCATATACTGTATATGCGCCGTATAGCACAGAGAAAGTAGATGATATAAAGCCGCAACCTGAAGCTGTTGATTATGAGGCTGTTACTGATTTTTCTGCATATTCCGGACTGAACTCAAAAAACATAGGTTGGGGATTCAAAAAAGAAAAAGCCGCAGCGCCCGAAATTGATGAAAAGACGGTTAATATGTTCAAAAAAACCAATACCTACTATATTGGAAATCAGGATGAAAAGGTGCTGTATCTCACGTTTGATGAGGGATATGAAAACGGATATACCTCGGTTATTCTGGATGTTTTGAAAGAAAAGAATGTCCCTGCCGCTTTTTTTATAACCGGTCCGTATCTTAAAACGGAAACCGACTTGGTTGACAGAATGGTAAATGAGGGGCATGTTGTGGGGAATCATACTGTTAATCATCCGAATCTTGCAAAAATTGATTTGGCTACAGTCAGAGACGAACTAAAAAATCTTGATGAACAATTTTGCGCTCGCTACGGTACAAATATGACATTTGCAAGGCCGCCTGAGGGGGAATATAGCGAAAAAATGCTGACTTATGTAGCGGATATTGGTTATAGAACAGTTCTGTGGAGCTTTGCGTACAAGGATTGGGATGTTAAACCTCAAAAAGGCGGACAATATGCTTTTA
Source organism: Clostridia bacterium (assembly GCA_045128915.1). Taxonomy (GTDB): domain Bacteria; phylum Bacillota; class Clostridia; order UBA1381; family UBA1381; genus RGIG9115. Next base: position 51,692 of record JBGVIT010000028.1, on the reverse strand, counting down.
ATCAAGTTATTCCGTATCTTCATAACGGTGCAATATTGCTGCTTCATGCAGTTTCGTCGGATAATGCGCAGGCTCTTGGAGATATTATTGATTATGCGAAAGAGCAGGGGTTTGAGTTTAAAAGTCTTACAGATTTATAATAAAAAACGGCTGTTGCAACAGCCGTTTTAATATTATCTGATGTTCTTATACATAGGTCCGTAAGCTTCGCAAGCTCTGTAATCCTGACCTTCTTTATCCATACCGAAAGCGTTCCAGCTTGCAGGTCTGAATATCTTTTCTTCAGGTACGTTATGCATGCATACGGGAATTCTGAGCATTGAACATAATGTGATAAGGTCTGCACCGATGTGACCATAACTGATAGCGCCGTGATTTGCACCCCAATTATTCATTACATCATATGCAGTTTTGAATGCGCCCTTACCTGTTGTTCTTGGAGCAAACCAAGTACAAGGCCATGTGTAGTCTGTGCGCTTCCAGAGAATGTCTGAAACTTCGTCAGGAAGTCCGAGAGTCCAGCCTTCAGCAATCTGAAGTACGGGGCCGAGTCCTTTAACAAGATTAAGTCTTATCATTGTAGCAGGCATTTCTGCTCTTGTGAGGAATCTTGATGAGAAGCCGCCGCCTCTGAAATATCCAAGGTCAGCCATGTTCCATGTTGTTGCTTCCATAACTTTATCCTGGTCTTCTTTAGTCATTTCGTACCAGGGCTTCATAACGCCATTTCCGTTTTCGTCCTTAACCTCACCGCAGGCATCAAGACAGCAAGCGCCTGAGTTGATAAGGTGGATGAATCCGTCTGCTTCTTTGGCTTTGCCGGTGATTTCGTATCCGGTTGCTTTCTTAACAGCATCGCCGCTCCAATATGTTCTTACGTCAGCGAACATCTGAGCTCTGTTTGTTAAGAGTTTGCCGAACAACATACCGATACTGTTGAGTACGTCGTTCTCAGTAGCAAGTATGTAAGGCTCTCTTGCACCGTTCCAGTCGAATGAAGTATTGAGCATAGCCTCTGGGAAGTCGCAGTTGGGGTAGAAGTCAGTCCACTGTCTCTGACCTTGGAAACCTGCTGCAATCGCGTTGTGACCAACTCTTTCTTCTTCGCAACCTTCAGGAAGGTTCTTGTTTCCGTTCATAAGGTCTTTGATGATGCACATCATCTTAACAACGAATTCAAACTGCTGCTCTTTTTCTTTGTCAGATATCTGAAGTTCTACGGGGTTTTTGTCAAATCCCATCTTGCACTTGTCTTTTGCCCAGGCAAGCGCTTTTTTGAATTCGGCTTCATCATAGATGCCTTCAGTCATTCTTCTGATTACTTCTACTTCGTCAACTGACTCAACTCTCATGCCGAGGTATTCTTCGATAAATGCTGTATCAATAATTGAGCCGCCGATACCCATACATACAGAACCAATCTGGAGGTATGACTTACCTCTCATTGTAGCTGCTGCTACTGCTGCTCTTGCAAATCTAAGAATTTTTTCTTCAACATCTGCGGGGATTGAAGTATCAGTTGCATCCTGAACATCATGTCCGTAGATGCCGAATGCGGGAAGCCCTTTTTGAGCGTGGCTTGCAAGTACTGCTGCAAGATATACAGCGCCGGGACGTTCTGTTCCGTTAAAGCCCCAAACACCTTTGATTGTCATTGGATCCATATCCATTGTTTCAGAACCGTAGCACCAGCAGGGAGTAACGGTCAATGTAATGCTTACGCCTTCTTTCTTGAATTTCTCAGCGCATGCTGCAGCTTCGGGTACACGTCCGATTGTAGTGTCCGCGATAACTACCTTAACGGGTTCACCGTTTGAATATTTAAGGTTGGAAGTGATGAGCTTGGCTGCTGATTTAGCCATACCCATTGTCTGCTCTTCCAGAGACTCTCTTACTTTAAGAGGTCCGCGTCTTCCGTCGATTGTTGGACGGATACCAATTACAGGATAATCGCCTATAAGTCTGTTTTCTGCCATTGTGTTTACCTCCATAATATAAATTTTGCGAAAACGCAATAATTTCTTATTTAATATCATTATATACTTGCAATTTGTCTAATACTTGTGTTATAATAGATAAAAGTATAATAATATTCAGGTTGGTGATGTTTTTGATTTATAATGAACTTAAGCAAAGAGGCACTTCGGGATTGCCTATGGAATTATATGTAATAGATAAGGATAATCCTAAATATGAAATGGTTTATCATTGGCATAGTGAATTTGAGATTATAAGGATAATAAGCGGTTCAATCATAATAACTCTAAACAACAGAGAAATTGAAGCTAAAGAAGGAGAAATTGTATTTGTAAATTCTGAAACAGTTCATGGCGCAGTTCCGGATGACTGTGTTTATGAATGTATTGTTTTTTCTAAAGAAATACTTTCGGTCAATGATAATGTCTGCGAAAGCTTCATTTCCAAACTTCTTGACTTTGTTGTGGTTGTAAATGACCATTTTAAGCAATCGGATGGAATAATTGTAAATAGAATCAACAGTCTGTTTGAAACCATGAAAAACGATGGGTGTTATTTTGAAATTGTAGGGGCGCTTTATGGTGTGTTTGGGACTATCATCAGTGAAGGTCTGTACCAAACCGCATCAGGACTTGATGAACGAAATACTGTTGCAAACCCGAAGCTGAAAAAAGTTCTTTCTTTTATGAGAAGTTCATATGATAATCAGGTGACTTTGGAGCAAATGGCAGATGTAGCTGGTATGAGTCCTAAATATTTTTGCTACTTTTTTAAGGAAATGACCAAGAAAAGTCCTGTTAACTATTTAAATACATATAGAATAGAACGTGCATCAAGGAAACTTCTATCGACCGATTTATCAGTAACCGATATTGCATACAGCTGCGGATTTAACGACCTTAGTTATTTTATAAAAACCTTTAAAAATATTAAGGGTATAACGCCAAATGCTTTCAGGAAAAAAGGTGAATAACTGTATATTTATTTGACATATACTGTATATGGAGGTGCAGTATTATGCGAAAATATAAGGAATATATTATTTCTGTTCTTTTGGCGCTCGGTGTAGGTGGTCTTTCTGCTTTTTTAACAAGAAACTATATGAACATCTATGAGGATATAATTAAGCCGCCTTTGTCTCCGCCTATGATTGTTTTTCCTATTGTTTGGTCTGCGTTATTTATTTTAATGGGTATAAGCAGTGCAAGAGTGTATAAAGCTTGCGACGGTGGAGAAGAATGTGGATTTTCCCTTAAACTATATGCAATACAGCTTGTGGTTAACTTTTTCTGGAGTATAATATTTTTCAGAATGAGAGCATTTTTGTTTGCTTTTATATGGCTGATTTTACTTTTGGTGCTTGTTATTTGGATGATTATTGAATTCTATAAAACAGATAAGACGGCGGCGTATTTGCAGATTCCGTATGTTTTCTGGCTTCTGTTTGCCGGTTATCTCAGCTTAATGGTTTATATACTAAATTAATTATTTAAAACTGTTGACAAATAAGTTATAAATGATGTATAATTAAATAAAAATAAGGACTGTCTGAGGCGGTCCTTTTTAACTATGCCGAATATCGATGAATACGGAGGATTCCGATGAAAGCTTTTTCACCTACATACGTCTTTGACAGTATTGATAATATTGATTCTGATTTTTTTAATAGAGAAAAAATTTCTTGTGTCCTAATGGATATTGACAATACATTGGTTGCGGATAATGAGCCTTTTGCAGATGAACGAGCAGTTTGCTTTATAGAAAGACTTCGGGCGCAAGACTTGAAGCTTTGCCTTATATCAAATAACACAGAGCAGAGAGTAGCATCGTTTAATAAGGATTTAGGGCTTAAATCTGTTTATCGCGCTTCAAAGCCTTTTTGCAGAAAGATTAACAGAGCTATTAAGGAAATGGGAGCAAACAAGTATGAAACCTTGCTTATAGGTGACCAGCTACTTACTGATATTCTGGCAGGGAACAGATGCGGCGTCAGAACCGCACTTGTTACGCCTATAAACATTTCTAAGGAAAATACGTTCTTTAAATTTAAGAGATTTATCGAAAAGAGGCTATTAAATAGGAATTTTAGATAGATTGGTTATTAAAATGTCTTTAATATTACAAAACAATGTAGATAATATTTAAAAATTTAAAAAATAACGTAACAAGTGTTGACTATATCGGCGATTTGGTATAAAATGTAGTATGAAATGGAGGAGAGTGTTCTTGAGAGTGATTTCGGGAATCAGGCGCGGCAAGAAATTGCAGACGTTTGAGGGCGAACATATCAGACCTACTACCGATAGGGTTAAGGAAGCAATGTTTAATCTTATTCAGGGAAGAGTAGAGGGCGCTGAAGTGTTTGATGCTTTTTCCGGAACGGGAGCGCTGGCGATTGAGGCTGTTAGTCGTGGAGCGGCTTTTGCTGTCTGCACTGACGTTGATGACAGGTCTGTCAGCATTATCCGGAATAATTTTGAAGAATGCGATTTTTTGGACAAGTGTGAGATTGTAAAATCAAGTGCATGTTCCTATCTTGAAAAAACGGACAAGCTTTTTGACCTCGTTTTTATTGATCCTCCTTATAACAAAGGTCTTGTTACTCCTGTTTTGGAGATGATTTCAAGACGCGGGCTTCTTTCACCGGAAGGTTCGATTGTAATAGAACGTGACGGAATAGATGACACCTTTGAGTTATCAGGCTATTCGGTGGAAAAAGAGCGAAAATACGGAAGAACGGTTTTAACTGTTTTGAAACCACAGCAGAAAGAGGTGTGACCGGATGCAGATTGCTGTATATCCCGGAAGCTTTGACCCAATCACAAACGGACATCTTGATATTATTGAACGTACTTCGAAGCTGTATGACAAGCTTGTTGTAGGAGTTCTGAATAATTCGTCGAAGAGTCCTTTGTTTTCTGCAGAAGAGCGTGCGGAATTTATTTCGCGTGTCACCAGACATTTACCAAATGTTGAGGTAGATATATTTTCCGGTTTGCTTGTGGATTTTGCTTCCGTCAAAAAGGCTCAGGTTATAGTCAAGGGGCTGAGGACTGTAGCCGATTTTGAGTATGAACTGCAGATGGCTTTGCTCAATAAAGCATTGAACTCTCAGTATGAAACAGTTTTTATGATGACTGATACTAAGTATTCATATATCAGCTCAAGTATGGTGAAAGAGGTTGCTAAGTTTAATGGTGATCTTACAGGCTTTGTGCCTCATGCGATTTTAGAAGACGTAAAACGTAAATTTTAAGAATAGGAGAGTATTAAGATGGACATGGATATGATGGAAATCATCGATTTGATGGAAGAAACTATTGAAAAGGCTTCTTCAGTACCCCTTACAGGCAAGGTAATGATTGATAAGGACGAATTCCTTGATTATCTTCAGGAAATCAGACTTATGTATCCTGATGAGCTTAAGGAAGCAAAGTGGGTTAAAGAAGAGCGTCAGCGCATACTCCACGAAGCAGAAACAAGAGCTGAAGCAATCCAGAAGAATGCCGAAGAAACACAAATGGCACTTATTGACGAGCATGAAATCACAAGATGCGCTTATGAGCAGGCAAATGAGCTTGTGAGAAACGCTTCTGATCAGGCTATGGAAATTAAAACTGATTGTGACCAATATGTTGATGATTTACTTAATGATGCTGAAGCAAGACTTGATATGCTTTTGACTAAAATTCGTCAGGACAGAATCGAGCTTAATTCCGGCAAATAATATAGTAATTTATGCAAATAAGCTGTAACTGCCGTGCTTCGGAGTACAGCTTCGTTTGCTTTTATAAGAAGTTTTATGGAGGTTTTTTGTTATGCTAACTGATATTGAAATTGCTCAAAGCGCAAAGATGGACCATATATCTCTGGTTGCTGAAAGAATTGGAATTTCAGCTGATGAATTGGAATTTTACGGCAAATACAAAGCTAAGCTTTCCGACGAGCTTTCTCAGCGCCTTAAAGATGAAAAAAACGGCAAGCTTGTATTGGTTACTGCAATCAATCCAACTCCTGCAGGAGAAGGTAAGACAACTACTACAATAGGTCTTGGTGATGCTTTATCAGCTCTTGGAAAAAAGTGTGTTCTTGCATTAAGAGAACCATCGCTTGGTCCCGTTATGGGTATAAAAGGCGGCGCTGCCGGCGGTGGATATAGTCAGGTTGTTCCTATGGAGGATATAAATCTCCATTTTACAGGCGATATGCATGCTATAACTGCTGCAAACAATCTTTTGTCAGCAATGATTGATAACCATATAAATCACGGCAATGAGCTTGGTATAGATGTTACAAATGTTGTTTGGAAACGTGTTACAGATACAAATGACAGAGCTCTGAGAAAGACAATAGTAGGTCTTGGCGGTAAGCTTAACGGTGTGCCTCGTGAAGACGGATTTATGATAACTGTTGCATCAGAGATTATGGCAGTTTTGTGCCTTGCCAACGACATTACTGACCTTAAATTCCGTCTGGGCAATATCATAATCGGATATACCCGTTCAGGTGAGCCTGTTTATGCACGTGATTTAAAAGCAGAAGGCGCTATGTGTGCATTGCTTAAAGATGCAATAAAACCAAACCTTGTGCAGACTCTTGAGCATACTCCTTGTCTTGTACATGGCGGACCTTTCGCAAACATTGCTCATGGCTGTAATAGTGTTCGTGCTACGAAGCTTGCAATGAAATTATCTGACTATTGTATAACTGAGGCGGGATTCGGTGCAGACCTCGGTGCTGAAAAGTTTCTTGATATAAAGTGTCGCATGGCAGGTATTGCTCCGGATGCTATCGTTATTGTTGCAACTGTAAGAGCATTAAAGTATAATGGCGGCGTTGCAAAGACTGACTTAAAGGCTGAAAACGTTGAAGCTCTTAAAGCAGGTATGACTAATCTTGAAAAGCACGTTGAAAACATGAGAAGTTACGGTGCACCGGTTGTTGTTGCCATTAACAGATTTGACACAGATACAGATGCAGAGCTTGCTGCTATTGAAGATATGTGCAAGAGTAAGGGTGTAAGATTTGCACTTTCCGAAGTTTTTGCAAAAGGCGGTCAGGGCGGCATAGAGCTTGCAAAAGAGCTTATTGATGTTATTGAAAATGAAAGCGGCGAGGTTAAACCTCTCTACGACGTTAATCTTTCAATCAAGGAAAAGATTGATATAATAGTTAAAAATATTTATGGCGGAGAAGGAACGGTTTATTCGGGCAAGGCTGAAAAGCAGATTAAGACTCTTGAAAATCTCGGACTTGACAAGAAGCCTATATGCGTTGCAAAAACGCAATATTCACTCTCTGACAATCCTTCACTTTTAGGCCGTCCTTCAGGCTTTAAAGTTAATGTTGCTGAAGTAAGAGTATCAAACGGTGCAGGATTTATTGTTGTTGAAACAGGCAACATCATGGTTATGCCGGGACTTCCTAAGGTTCCGTCTGCTGAAAAGATTGATGTTGATGAAAATGGCGTAATTTCAGGATTGTTCTGATTATGAGAGATTTTGATTTAAAAATACACACATCCTCTCCTGAGGAAACGTTTGAGACTGCGAAAGAGTTTACTAACGAGCTTTCCGGAGGGGATGTATTGTGCATGTATGGCGACTTGGGTGCAGGAAAAACACTTTTCGCTCAGGGTATCGCTAAAGGACTTGGTATAAATGAAAATATAAGCAGTCCTACATTTACCATTGTTAATGAATATGAGGGTAAAATGCCCTTTTATCATTTTGATGTTTATAGAATTGCTGATCCTGACGAGATGTATGAAACGGGATATGATGATTATATTTCCTCTGACGGGATATGTCTTATAGAGTGGGCAGAGCTTATTGATGAGATATTGCCGTATCCTCATATTAAAGTAACTATTTTAAGGTCAGCATCCAATCCTGAATCGCATCGTGATATTATAATTGAAACTGTTAAGGAGCGGGCAAGATAATGATTGTTCTCGGAATAGATACTTCTTCGGATGTTGCATCTGTTGCTGTTGTTTCAGATGACAAATTAATTGCTGAATATACGCTGAACTTCAAAAAAACTCATTCAGAAAGATTAATGCCTATGATAGATGCTATGCTTTCTGATTGCGGAGTTGAGCTTTCGGCTGTTGATGCTTTCGCAGTTTCGATAGGTCCCGGCTCTTTTACAGGACTCAGAATCGGTATTGCGACAGCTAAAGGTCTTGCACAAGCGTGCAACAAGCCGGTTATTCCGGTGGGTACTCTTGAAGGTATGGCGTATAATTTACCTATGTGTGAGCATCTTATTGTACCTATAATGGATGCAAGACGTCAGCAGGTCTATACTGCAACATACATCTGGGATGAAGATGGATTCAGGGAAGTGGAAGAGCCACGAGCTGTATCTATTGACGAATGTATCAGCGATTGCGGAAACTTTGTTGAAGTTGTTTTTGTCGGCGACGGAGTTCCGGTATATAAGGATTATATATTAGATAAAATGGGTGACAAAGCAAAATTTGCTCCTGCAGGGAATAATCTGCAGCGAGCAGCGTCTGTTGCAGCACTTGCCATTGCAAACGCAGACAGAGCCAAGACTTGTCATGAAATTGTCCCTGTCTATATCAGAAAATCTCAAGCAGAGCGTGAGTATGACGAAAAGCATAAAAATGATTAATAGCTTATCAAGGGGATGTATTTGAATTTATACATCCCTTTATTACTACGAAAGGGTGAAAAGTTATGGAAAGAATAATAATTTCTGTACCTGATGATAGCGTTGGTACAAGACTTGATACATTTATTTCTGAAAATGCTGATTTAACCCGTTCATTTGCAGCAAAATTATGTGATGATGAAAAAGTTCTTCTTCTTGGTAAGTCTTGTAATAAAAAGTATAAAGTAAAAGCAGGGGATGAGTTTGAAATATTTATTCCCGAACCTGAACCCATAGATGCAGTTCCCGAAAAAATAGATTTAGATATTGTCTATGAAGATGATGAACTGATAGTTGTTAATAAACCTCAGGGAATGGTTGTTCATCCTGCCCCGGGAAATCTTCATGGTACACTTGTAAATGGCATATTATATCATTGCAAAAATGGTTTATCAGGTATTAATGGCTCTATCCGTCCGGGAATTGTTCATAGAATTGATAAGGATACAAGTGGCTTGCTTGTTGTTGCAAAAACTAATGAAGCGCATTTGTCATTGACAGAACAATGGCATAGCTCAAAGCCTGACAGAGAATATATTGCATTAGTGCATGATAATATAAAAGAGGATGAATTTACGGTTAATCTTCCCATTGGACGCAGCAAAAATGATCGCAAGAAAATGTGGGTTGTGCCTGACGGACGACCTGCTGTAACACATGTTCAGGTGCTTCAGAGATTTTCTAAATATACACTCGTTAAGTGTGTACTCGATACAGGTCGTACACATCAGATAAGGGTTCATATGGCGTATAATCATCATCCGGTTGTGGGTGATCCGGTTTACTGTACACTAAAAGAAGAATTTAAGCTTCAAGGTCAGCTGCTTCATGCAAAGACATTAGGATTTGTGCATCCGGAAACCGGAGAAAAACTTAAGTTTTCATGTGAACTGCCGGAGCATTTTAAGCGTGTTCTTGAAATTCTTGAAAGCAGATAATTCCGGCTGAAAGGGTTAGTTTATGGATGGTAATTTAACAATAACCGGTGTTGTGGAAGAAATCATATTTCATAATGATGATAACGGATATACGGTGTTTGTTTTAAACAGTGAGGATAATGATGAGATTGTTCTGACGGGATATACTGTAAATTTAAGCGAGGGTGAACGAATTTCTGCTCAGGGTGATTGGGTAGTTCATCCTGACTACGGTGAACAGTTTAAGGTTGAGTATTATAAAACTTTATTACCAACTAAAGCTCAGGATATTTTAAGATATTTGTCATCAGGAGTAGTCCACGGAGTAAGACTTGCAACTGCAAAAAAGCTTGTTGACGCCTTTGGTGAAGAAACCTTGAACATAATGTTGGAAGAACCCTTGCGTCTTGCTGAAATCAAAGGAATATCACCAAAAAAAGCCGTAAAAATTGGTGATTCATTTAAAGAAATTCAGGCTATGCAAGGCATTGTAACTTTTTTGCAGCGCTATAATATAAGCGCTAATCTTGCAATTAAAGTATATAAGCTCTATGGTTCAGATTCAGTCGGTATTATAAAGGAAAATCCCTATATTCTTGCAGATAATGTTGATGGTATAAAGTTTTCGGTAGCCGATAAAATAGCATACGGAGAGGACTTTGCCAAAAACAATCCGCTGCGAATTAAGTCAGGTATTAAGTATATACTTACACAAGCCGCATACTCATCGGGCCATGTTTATATGCCTGAAGGACTTCTTTCAGAACATGCTGCATATGTTTTAAATGTTGAAGAAAGTGATGTTGAAGCGGTTATATCTGAAATGCTTATGGAAAACAGCATTGTAAGAGAACATTTCAATGGTGATACATGCTATTATCTTTATAGCTTTTATGTAGCTGAAACATATATCAGTTCAAGATTGAATTCCATGACGAATGTGTATCACGAGGAATTATTAACTCCTTTTGATACTGAGGAAAAAATACGAAGCTTTGAAAGCATATCTGGCATTGAGCTTGCAAATGAGCAGGTAAACGCTGTAATAACGGCTCTTGGTAATTACGGTTGTATGGTTTTGACCGGCGGACCGGGTACCGGCAAAACAACTACGATTAATACTATAATTAAACTTTTAGAAGAGCTTAAATTAAAAATAGTCTTAGCAGCACCAACCGGAAGAGCGGCAAAACGCATGACTCAGGTCAGCGGAATAGAAGCAAAGACTATTCATCGCTTACTTGGGGCTACGGGAGAAGAAGGTTCTGCAAAGTTTACTTTTGATGAGTCTAATCCTATTCAGGCAGATGTAATTATTGTTGACGAAGTCAGCATGATTGACATTAATCTCATGTATTCTCTTTTGAAAGCTACAAGACCGGGTACAAGAATGATACTATCAGGGGATGCAGACCAATTACCGTCAGTCGGACCTGGTAATGTCCTGAACGATATTATAAACAGTAAAAGTGTACCCGTAATAAAGCTTGATAAAATTTTCAGGCAGGCTGAGGAAAGCTTGATAGTAGTTAATGCACACAGAATTAATAAAGGCGAATTGCCGGAGCTTTCGTGCAAAGACAGAGATTTTTTCTTCTTAGGAAGAAAATCAGCAGAGGAAACAGTTAGTACCATAGTGGATTTGTGTGCTAACAGACTTCCTCAAAGCTACGAAATAGACGCACTTCATGATATACAGGTAATATCACCTTCAAAAAAAGGTATTTGCGGCTCTGTCAACCTGAATTTTCGCTTGCAAAAGGAATTAAACCCGCCCCATCCCTCAAAAAATGAATACGCATATGGAAAAACTGTTTTTCGTGTAGGGGATAAAGTAATGCAAATCAAGAATAATTATGATTTGTATTATACAAGAAATGTTGGTGACAGCGGCGTTGGTATTTTTAATGGTGATATGGGTAAAATCGTAGAAATATCTGTTATTGACAGATATATGGTTATTATGTTTGACGAGGATAAAAGATGCGAGTATCCGTTCAATCAGTTGGACGAGCTTGACCTTGCTTATGCTATAACTGTGCATAAAAGTCAGGGGAGCGAGTTTCCGTACATGGTTATGCCTGTTGCTCAGTTTCCGCAGATGCTGATGTGCAGAAACTTGTTCTATACTGCGGTCACACGTGCAAAAACAATGGTTGTCCTTGTAGGAAGCGATGCTGCAGTTGAATATATGACATTAAATAATTCCGAAAACAGCAGGTATTCAGGGCTTTGCAACAGAATGAGCCGTTCAATATCAAATACTGAATCAATATTAAGTTTTATAGACGAGGTTTAATATGGAAATTTCTGCAAAAACTCAATTAATAGGCGTGGTTGGCAATCCCGTCAAGCACAGTCTTTCTCCCAAAATACATAATTATTTAGCTGAAAGATTAAATCTTGATTATGTTTATACTGCGTTTGAACCCTCAAGCTTTCAGAACATTCCTGATTCTTTGCGCCTTTTGGGAATACGTGGAGTGAATGTAACAGCACCTTTTAAAACTGATGCCATGAACGCTTGTGATTTATTAAGTAATGAAGCTAAACTGTGCGAATCGGTAAATACGATAGTAAACGAAAACGGTGTTTTGAAAGGGTATTCAACTGATGGTGAGGGCTTGTACAGATTTTTCAAGTATAGAAATATTGATGTTCTGAACAAAAAAATTCTTGTGCTTGGAGCAGGTGGCGTTTCAAAGGCTGTTTGTGTTATGCTGAAAAATCATGGTGTGGCTGGAGTTTATGTTTTGAACAGAACGGAACAAAAAGCCTGCGCTTTGGTTGACAGTTTAAATGACGACATGAACACTGATATTTTTTCTGTATATAATAATGAAGATGATTATCAAATTATAATCAACGCAACATCAGTTGGTTTAGGAACGGATGAAACACCCGTTTCAAAGCTTTCTATGTTTAATTGTGCTGAAACTGCCGTTGATTTGATATATTATCCGAGAAAAACAAAATTTCTTTATGATGCCGAAAGTATGGGACTTAAAGTGTATAACGGAATAGGTATGCTTGTATATCAGGCAGTTATTGCTTTTGAATATTTTACCGGTGCAAATGTTCCGGACGAAATTTGTGGGGAGGTTATGAAGCTCATCAATGAATAATATATATTTAACGGGATTTATGGCAACCGGCAAAACAACAGTTTCGCGAATTTTATCGGAGCTTTCTTCAAAAGCTTTGTATGATACTGATTATGAAATAGAGAAAAAACTGAATTTGAAAATCAATGATATTTTTGGGAAATTTGGGGAAGAATATTTTAGAGAGCAGGAGTATAAAATGCTCTTGGAATTATCTTCAAAGGAAAACTGTATTATCTCTACCGGGGGCGGAATTGTTCTAAGGGATTTAAACAGAGAATTAATGAAGAAAACAGGTATAATAGTTGCATTAATTCCTGAATTCGATGTGATAAAATCAAGAATTTCACGTGCCAGCAGTACAAGGCCACTTCTTTCGGATGATTTAGAAAGTATTTATAAGCGTTATTGTGACAGGCTTCCGCTTTATAAGGATTGTACATATGAAATCAATCCCAAGGCAGATACAACGCCTGCGGAAATAGCCGATAAAATTTTAAAATTTATAAACTTAAGGTGATTTAAATGGATTTAACAAAAGATTTTGGAATAAGTATTGAAATACAGAAGCTTTTTGATGAATGTGAGAAAATAGTTCGTCCTGCTTTTGACACAATAGATAAAACCGCTCAGCTCAACCAATGGAAAGTTATGAAGGCATTTTCTGACAACAGAGTTTCTGAAAGTCATTTTATGCCTACATACGGTTATGGTTATGATGATCTTGGCAGAGATACTCTTGATAAAGTATATGCCGATATTTTTGAATGTGAGGATGCTCTTGTTCGCCATCAACTTATTTCAGGCACACATACGCTTTCAACTGCTTTGTTTGGGATACTGCGTCCCGGTGATATACTAATGTCAGCAACAGGACGCCCATATGATACCTTGGAAGAGGTTATAGGTATTTCAGGCGCAGAGGGAAATGGCTCGCTTAAAGATTTTGGTGTGAAATACATCGAAGTTTCTTTATTACAATCTGGCGAACCTGATTTTGATAAAATAAAAGAAGCTTTGACAAAAGAAACAGTTAAAATGGTTACCATACAGCGTTCTAAAGGCTACGGAGACCGTCCTACATACAGTTCAGAAAAAATAGGTGAGATTGTATCATTTATAAAATCAGTTTCACCATCCACAATATGTATGATAGATAATTGTTATGGAGAATTTGTAGATGAGAAAGAGCCTACATCATATGGAGCAGACATCATTTGCGGTTCGCTGATAAAAAATCCGGGTGGTGGAATTGCACCGACCGGTGGATATATTGCAGGTAAGGCAGACTTAATTGAAAAGTGTGCATATAGATTAACATCGGTTGGAATAGGTAAGGAAGCTGGAGCAAGCCTTGATTTTAATAAAAGCGCATATCAGGGATTGTTTTTTGCTCCTCATGTTGTAGCAAATGCTGTGAAATCAGCAGTTCTCGCTGCTTGTGTTTTTGAAAAGCTTGGATTTGAAACAAAGCCTGCATGGAATGAAGAACGCCATGACATAATTGAAGCTATTAAATTCTCGTCACCCGAAAAGCTTGTGGCATTTTGTGCAGGAGTTCAAAAAGGCGCACCCGTTGACTCTTTTGTAACACCGCAGCCTTGGGATATGCCGGGATATCAGGATCAGGTAATAATGGCAGCAGGTGCGTTTAATCAAGGCTCAAGCATTGAATTGAGTGCAGATGGTCCTATGCGTGAGCCATATATCGGCTATCTTCAGGGGGGACTTACGTATGAATCTGCAAAATTAGGTTTAATGGTAGCTGCGCAGAATATAATAAATTTGGGAAAATAACACACACTTGGTTGACATAATGACAGATTTGTGTTAAAATTATGGTATAAAATTGTATTTGAGCGGATAAAGTTATTATAATATTTTTTATGCGAACGGAAAAAATAACAGCAGGAATGCTTAGAAAAAATGGAGGATTATATTTTGGCAAAAAAGAATAAACTAAGAATTATACCTATTGGCGGTTTAAACGAAATCGGAAAGAATTTGACCGCTATTGAGTATGGGAATGAAATAATTGTCATTGACTGTGGAATGTCTTTCCCTGATGAAGATATGCCGGGGGTTGACTTGGTTATTAATGATATTTCATACCTTGAAAAGAACGCTTCTAAAATTCTTGGAGTGTTTATCACTCATGGTCATGAGGACCATATAGGTGGAATACCTTTCTTCTTAAAGTCTATCAACGTTCCCGTTTACGGAACACGATTGACCTTAGGACTAATTGAACATAAACTTAAGGAGCATAATATGCTCACTAAGGTAAAGCTTGTGAGAGTGAAAGCCGGAATGACAGTAAAAGCCGGAAGAAGCTTTACTATTGAATTTGTAAGAACTAACCATTCTATTGCAGACTCTTGTGCGTTGGCAATCAAAACTCCGTACGGAACAGTTCTTCATATGGGAGATTTTAAGATAGATACAACGCCTATTGTGGGTGAAATGATTGACCTCACTCGTATAGGTGAACTTGGAAACGAAGGAATTCTTGCTTTGCTTTCCGATAGTACAAACGTGGAACGTCCCGGTTATGCAATGAGTGAAAGAAGTGTAGGCGAGAGGTTTGAAAAGATTTTCCAGAACTGCACAAAGAGAATAATTGTTGCTACATTTGCATCTAATGTACACCGTGTTCAGCAAATTATAGATGCTGCTGTCAAGAATAAGCGTAAGGTTGCAGTTTCAGGCAGAAGTATGGAAAATATTGTTGAGCTTTCAATACTTATGGGATATATGAAAGTGCCTGAAGGTGTACTTATAAATATTGATAATATCAACAAATACAAACCAGGTCAGGTTGTAATAATCACAACGGGAAGTCAGGGCGAGCCTATGAGTGCATTGTCAAGAATGGCTTATTCTGACCACCGTAAAGTCGAAGTAACAAAAGATGATTTGATAATAATTTCGGCAACACCCATACCGGGAAATGAAAAATCAGTTTCAAATGTTGTTAATGAGCTGTTTAAAATAGGTGCATCTGTAATATATGAATCACTTGCAGAGGTTCACGTTTCCGGTCATGCTTGTCAGGAAGAGCTTAAGCTTATTTTAGCACTTGCCAAACCGAAATATTTTATTCCGGTACATGGCGAATGTCGTCATCTCATGCTGCATGCAGATTTGGCTGCAAAGGTTGGCGTACCTCGCAAAAATACATTTGTATTAAGTAATGGAAGCGTGCTTGAAATAGATGATAATTCAGCTAAAGTAAACGGCACAGTTCAAAACGGTAAAATTCTCGTTGACGGTCTTGGAGTTGGAGATGTTGGAAATATTGTTCTGAGAGACAGAAAGCATCTTGCTCAGGACGGCTTGATAATCGTGGTTGTAACCATTTCATCCGAAGACCATAAGCTTGTATCAAAGCCTGATGTAATAAGCAGAGGCTTTGTGTATGTGCGCGAAGCTGAAAGTCTTATAGAAGGTATCAGAGAAGTTGCGCAGGATAGTGTAGAGATTTGCACATCTAAACGAAATGCGGATTGGTCAACTTTAAAGAACTCACTTCGCAACGATGTTGCAAGGTACATTTTTGGAAAAACAAAGCGCAATCCTATGATTTTGCCCATAATAGAAGAAGTTTAATAAATTGTAAACAATATAATGTTTGTATTGTATTAGCAGTTATATTATGTTATAATGATTTCATCTTTGGTGAAATCAGCGATATAAATTCCTGACGGAATTTGCGATATGTACTTCGTACGCGATATATCTTCGATGCGATATGTCCCTTCGGAACGAGATAAAGGAATTTATATCATATCGCAACGGAGCAAAGCGGAGTTATATCGCATTTGAGAAACAAATATATCGCACGAACGAAGTGAGTATATCGCTAAAAGCTTGTCATCTAAAATATTCACTAATTTTATAATGATTTCATCAAAGATGAAATCAACTAAGTTTGCCTGACGGCAAGTGAAGTTTACTTCACTTTGAACTTTAGTTCAAAACTTCACGAAAATCATAGCATCTAAAATGTACACTGATTTTATTATTGCAGGCGGTAATTTCCGCCTGCAATAATAAAAACTCAGGGAGGGAATACTTTGGCAGTTAAAAACGATAATATAAAGATTATAGCGCAGAATAAAAAAGCTCGTCATGAGTATTTTATCCTTGAAAATTATGAGGCAGGAATAGAGCTTTTTGGAACGGAAGTCAAATCTGTACGACAGGGTAAGGTTAATCTTGCAGATGCTTATTGTTCAATAAAAAACGGTGAAGTTTTCGTTTTAGGAATGAACATAAGTCCGTATGAGCAGGGCAATATTTTTAACCGTGAGCCATTGCGTGACAAAAAGCTGCTTCTTCACAAAAGTGAAATAAGAAAGCTTATAGGTCAGACAAAACAGACCGGCTTTTCACTTATACCACTATCAGTCTATCTGAAAGGCTCATATGTAAAGGTAGATGTTGCGCTGTGCAAAGGTAAAAAGCAATACGATAAAAGGGAAGATATTGCCAAAAGAGATGCAAAGCGTAATGTTGACCGCGCAATTAAAGAGCGTAATAACAGTTAATATGGGGCTGCAATGGCTTCGACGGGGATAGTGAAGCATGAAATGCGGGTAGTGAATGGGAACTCACTTAAAAAGTCCCGACTTTTAAATATAAACGCTAACAAAAATTTAGCATACGCAGCCTAAGTTGCTGCCGTCTTATCTGTGAGTACCACGGCATAGAATAAGGCGAATATCAGTGGTGAACGTGAATGTCGGACAGCTTCGGCCGATGTCATGCATCAGAAGCTACTGAATCTTGAATTGTGGCTGTGCAAGTCTTGATTTCAGGAATTTAAAACACTGCCTACACCCGTAGAGTTTTGTGTGGATTTATTTTCGGACAGGAGTTCGATTCTCCTCAGCTCCACCATTAAAAAGAGATAATTTTACTGTCGGTAAAATTATCTCTTTTTCAGCTAAATTCACTGACGCGAGCTAAATGTACTGCATACGCTAAAAATCATATCGTTCATACAGAAAACGACTTGTTAAAAGCAAGTCGTTTTTTTTTGCTTATGTAATGCAAATTTATGCAATAGTTAAAAAATTAACATATATTGTAAAAGAAATTGTGAAAAATTTGTCAATGCGATGAAAATTGTAGATTATGATTGATTTTTGACAAGGTTTATGTTACAATGAAAATCATAATAGGGGGTAATTTGGATATTTATTAAATCACCTCTGAATGTGAAAGGATTGAATATAAAATGAAGGTAACAGTTTGTATTGGTAGTTCATGTCATATCAAGGGTTCACGTCAGGTTGTTGAACAGCTTCAAAACCTTATAAATGAAAACAATCTTGGAGATAAGGTTGACCTTGGCGGTACTTTTTGTCTTGGAAAATGTCAGCAGGGCGTATGTGTAACTGTTGATGACGAATTTCATTCAGTTACTCCTGAAAATGTTAATGACTTTTTTAATAACGAAATAGCAGCAAAGGTGTGAAAATATGTTAGTTCAGATATGCGTAGGCAGTTCTTGCCATATAAAAGGTTCACCTGAAATAGTTGAACTTCTTACTAAAGCGGTTGAAGAAAACAATCTTCAGGATAAGGTAACTTTGTCCGGCAGCTTTTGCATTGGTGAATGTAATCGCATGGGAGTTACAGTTCAGGTGGATGAAACAGTACATACGGGTATTAACCGTGATAATTTCAAAGAGTTTTTTGATGAAAAGATATTGTCGGTTATCAGAAATGAAGGGGTGTGACGGATATGCCAAATTGCTTAACACTAAAAAAATCCAACTGCAAAAACTGTTACAAGTGTATTCGTCATTGCCCTGTTAAGTCAATACGTTTTTCAGGAAATCAGGCGCATATTATCGGCAATGAATGTATTTTGTGCGGACAGTGTTTTGTTGTGTGTCCTCAGAATGCAAAGCAGGTTGTAGATGAAACCGAAAAAGCAAAAGTTTTATTACAGACCGGAGAGCCTGTTATTGTGAGTTTAGCACCGTCTTTTGTTGCAAATTACGATGGCGTTGGAATAGAATCAATGAGAGAAGCACTTAAAAAGTTAGGATTTTATGATGTTGAAGAAACTGCTATCGGTGCTACAATCGTTAAAAACGAGTATGAAAGAATGCTTCGCGAGGAAGAACGTGATATTATCATTTCTTCGTGCTGTCATTCTATAAACCTGCTAATACAGAAGTATTTTCCTGCAGAGCTTGAATACTTGGCAGATGTAGTTTCACCAATGCAGGCACATTGTCAGGATATAAAGAAAAGATACCCCGATGCTAAGACTGTATTTATCGGTCCTTGTGTGGCAAAAAAAGACGAAGCTGAACACTATGAGGGTATAGTTGACGCTGTTTTGACATTTGAAGAGCTTTCAAATTGGCTCAAGGAAGAAAACATTGAATTAGAGCAAGGAATGGACGAAAGCACAGATAGCCGCGCAAGATTTTTCCCAACAACCGGCGGAATATTGAAAACAATGTCCCTTGACGCTCCCGGATACAATTATATAGCTCTCGATGGTGTGCAAAATTGTATTGACGCTCTTCGCGATATAGAAAACGGGAAAATACACAAGTGTTTTATAGAAATGTCTGCGTGTGTAGGAAGCTGTATTGGTGGACCGGTTATGGAAAAATATCACAGAACATCTCCCGTTAAGGATTATATAACTATTGCTAATTATGCAGGAAAAGAAGATTTTAATGTAACAGAACCAAAACCGATAGAGCTAAAAAAACAATTCGAATACATTGAGCATAAGCTTCCAATGCCCAGCGAAACAGAAATATTTGCCGTTTTAAGAGAAATGGGAAAATTCAAACCATCTGATGAGCTTAATTGCGGCTCCTGCGGATACAATACCTGCAGAGAAAAGGCTATTGCTATATGTCAGGGTAAAGCAGAAATTTCAATGTGTTTGCCGTTTTTGAAAGATAAAGCAGAAAGCTTTTCGGATACTATTGTTAAAAATACACCTAATGGTCTTATTGTCCTCAATGAAAAGTTAGAAGTACAGCAGATAAATGAATCTGCACGAAACATGATGAATATACGTTCAAGCTCAGACGTTTTGGGCGAAAGCATCATAAGAGTTCTTGATCCGAAACTTTTTGCTGAGGTTTTGAGAACGGGTAAGAATATACGCGGAGAGAGAGTATATCTTGCAGAATACAGACGTTATGTTGAGCAGTCCGTTCTTTATGATAAGGAATCAAGACTTTTAGTTGGTATTATGCGTGATGTTACTGACGAAGAAACAGAACGCGAAAAGAAAGAAAATATTACCCGTCAGACAATAGAAGTTGCAGACAAGGTAGTAGATAAGCAGATGAGAATTGTTCAGGAAATTGCATCACTCCTCGGTGAAACTGCCGCAGAAACGAAAATTGCACTTTCTAAGCTAAAGGAGTCGATACAAGATGAATGATTTATGTGCAGATATCGGCTGGAAAAGCATTAACCATTATGGCGAACAGCTGTGCGGCGACCATGTGGATATAGTAGAACAAAATGATAATTCAACTGTAATAGTTCTTGCCGATGGTCTTGGAAGCGGTGTTAAAGCAAGTATATTGTCAACTCTAACTTCAAAAATCATTTCAACCATGATGGCTGAGGGATTGCCGGTTGAAGAATGTGTTGAAACCATTGCTGCAACACTTCCTGTTTGTTCGGTTAGGGGAGTGGCATACTCCACATTTACTATAATGCAGATTATCAATAACGAAACAGTTGAAATTATTCAGTATGATAATCCGCAGGTGATTGTTTTGAGAGATAATAAAAATTATGATTATCCCAAAACAGAAATGAATATCGGCGGCAAAAAGATATTCAAAAGCGAAATCCGGATTCAGGAAAATGATATTTTTATTGCTATGAGCGATGGTTGTCCTCATGCAGGGATTGGTATGGCATACAACTTTGGCTGGAAACGCGAAGATATTATTGAGTTTATGGAAACAATGTCCGTATCCGGTCTTACCGCAAAAAACTTATCAACTCTTTTAGTTGATGAATGTGATAAGCTGTACGGTCAGAAGCCCGGTGATGATGCAACTGCTTGTATTGTCAAAATAAGAAAAAGAGAACCTATGAATATTCTGTTTGGTCCACCGTCAAATCGTGATGATTGCGACAGAATGATGTCACTTTTCTTTTCAAAAGAAGGCAAGCATATTGTATGTGGCGGAACTACTTCATCCATTGCAGCAAAGTATTTAAGAAAGCCTCTTAGAGCAAGCCTCAATTTTGAGCAGTCGGATATACCGCCTATAGCTCATCTCGAGGGAGTTGACTTGGTAACAGAAGGTGTTATAACCGTAAACAGAGTTTTGGAATATGCAAAGGATTATTTGGGCGAAAACCAAATGTATGAGCATTGGAATTATAAGCGTGATGGTGCTTCACTCATATGTCAGTTGTTATTTGAAGAAGCGACCGATATAAATTTTTATGTTGGAAGAGCCATAAATCCGGCGCATCAGAATCCTGATTTGCCTATAAATTTCAGCATTAAGATGAATCTTGTTGAAGAGCTTTCAAAGAGCCTTACAATGATGGGTAAGAGAATTAAAGTAAGTTATTTTTAAGGAGAGTGAAACATGAGAAAATTTGACACAAAAGTGCAGCATCTGAAATATAAAGTGTTGCGCGAGGTTGCGCGCTATGCTTGGAAAGATACTCTGCTTGAAAATGTATTAAAAATCCCCGAACTCATTGTTCCGGGTAAGACATCAACTATGCGATGCTGTGTATATAAAGAACGGGCAATCTTGCAAGAGCGAATTAAAATTGTTATGGGTGGGGATAAAGAAAATCCTAATGTAATCGAAGTAATCGACATAGCATGCGATGAATGTCCGTCAGCTGGATATGTAGTTACAGAATCCTGCCGCGGCTGTCTTGCTCACCGATGCGAAGATGTGTGCAAAAAAGGTGCTATTACTTTCGACGCAAACCACGTAGCTCATATTGATAAATCAAAATGTGTTGACTGTGGTCAATGTGCAAAGGTTTGTCCTTTCTCTGCAATTATAAACCGTAAAAGACCTTGTCAGAATGCATGTAAAATTAAGGCTATTTCTATAAACGACGATAATGCGGCAGCTATTGACAACAGCAAGTGTACCGGCTGCGGTGCCTGCGTTTATCAATGCCCGTTTGGAGCTATTATGGATAAGTCATATATTCTCGATGCCATTGAACTTATAAAAAACAGCGATGGTAATAAGAATTATAAAGTGTATGTAATGGTTGCTCCATCAATTTCGAGTCAGTTCACATATGCAAAGCTTGGTCAGGTAATTACGGGTTTAAAGAAACTTGGTTTTTACACCGTTATTGAAGCGGCACTCGGTGCGGACATGGTAGCACAGGCAGAATCAAAAGAACTTAGCGAAAAGGGCTTCTTAACAAGCTCATGCTGTCCTGCATTTGTAGCCTATGTTAAATCAACGTTTCCTGACTTGGTGCAGTATATTTCACATAATCTTTCTCCTATGGCGACTCTTGCGAAATATATTAAAGATACCGATCCCGGTTCAAAGGTTGTATTTATCGGCCCTTGTACTGCAAAAAAAGCAGAGGCGCAGCTTGATGATGTAAAGCCTTATGTAGATGCTGTGTTGACCTTTGAAGAACTTCAGGCGCTTTACGACAGTAAAGACATTGATATTACCACGCTTGATGAAGATGTTTTAGATAATGCATCTTACTTCGGAAGAATATTTGCTCGTTCAGGAGGGCTGTCCGACGCAGTTGCACAAGGATTAAAAGAACAAAATATTGAGTTTGATTTAAAAGCAATCGCGTGTGACGGTATCGAAGCTTGCAAAATGGCACTTCTTAAAAAGAGCAAAAATGTTTTAGATGCAAACTTTATTGAAGGCATGGCTTGTATAGGCGGATGTATTGGCGGTGCAGGCTGCCTTACACACGGCGAGAAGAATAAAGCTGAAGTTGATAAATACGGAAGAGAAGCATTTGAAAAGACTATCTCAGATGCAGTATCTGTCTTGAAGTAGTAAAATTAGTAAAATTTTGAAAGGTGAGATATATTATGAATAAAATTACAGTAATCGGTTCAGGTAACGTAGGTTCTACAATAGCATATACACTTACTATTATGGGGCTTGCATCAGAAATTGTTATGATTGATGTGAATGAAGAAAAATCACTTGGTGAAGCTTTGGATATAAGACAAGGCGTTCCTTTCTGCAATCCTGCCACTGTTTATGCAGGTTCATATGATGATGCGAAAGATTCTGATATTGTTGTTATCACATCAGGTATGGCAAGAAAGCCAGGTCAGTCAAGACTCGACCTTGCTCAGACAAATGTTGATATTATAAAGAGTATAGCAGATAAAATTGTTCCGGTTGCGCCTGATGCGACATATGTTATTGTAAGTAATCCTGTTGATATTTTAACATATGTATTTCTGAAGCATACAGGTCTTCCTCAGGAAAGAGTAATTGGTTCAGGTACAATTCTTGATACAGCAAGACTTCGTTCAAGAGTTTCTGAGTATTATTCAGTAAACCAGAAGAATGTACATGCATATGTTCTTGGAGAACACGGTGACAGTTCATTCGTACCCTGGTCAATAGCTAATATTTCAAATGTACCTATTGAAAGCTATAGAAATGCTATTCTCACCGGAGTTGATTATCCTGAATTTAACAGAGAAGAAGTTGAAAACTATATGCGCAAATCCGGTGCAAGAGTTATTCAAAGAAAAGGCGCAACATTCTATGCTGTTTCAATATCTGTATGCCATGTATGTCAGTGTTTGTTGAGCGGAATTGACACAACTCTCACAGTTTCAACACTTTTAAACGGCGAATATGGTATTGATGATGTATGCTTAAGCCTTTTAAATGTTGTAGGAAACAAGGGCGCACATAGCAAAATTATGCTTCCGCTTAATGATGAAGAAATTGCTGCGCTTCATAATAGTGCTAATGTTCTTAAAGACTTAATTAAAGGTCTTAATATATAATTAGAAAGGGATGTTAAAAATGGAATATCGTATTGAACACGATTCAATGGGCGAGGTAAAAGTTCCTGCTGATAAGCTTTGGGCTGCCCAGACACAAAGAAGTCATGAAAATTTTGAAATAGGTGTAGGTATTGAGACAATGCCTGCAGAAATTATACATGCGTTCGGTGTGCTAAAAAAAGCTGCCGCTATAACAAATAATACATTACGTCCTGAAAAAATGACTAAGGAAAAGCTTGAAGCTATTAAATCAGCTTGCGATGAAATTATGCAAGGTAAGCTTAATGATAATTTCCCTCTTGTTGTATGGCAGACAGGTTCTGGCACACAGTCAAATATGAATGCCAATGAGGTTATAGCAAACAGAGGCAATCAGATTTTAGCTGAAAAACTGCTTCATCCAAACGATGATGTTAATATGAGCCAATCATCTAATGACACATTCCCGACTGCTATGCATATTGCAGCTGTACTTGTACTTGAGGATAAATTGATTCCGGCAGTGCAGGAATTAGTCGATACCTTCAAAAGACTTGAGGCAGAAAACGAAGGAATAGTAAAGAGCGGAAGAACACATCTTCAGGATGCAACTCCTATCAAGTTCACTCAGGAAATCAGCGGATGGCGTTCAAGCCTCGAAAAAGATATTGAGCTTATAAAGCGTTCTATTGAACCACTCTACGAGCTTGCACTCGGTGGTACAGCTGTTGGAACGGGCCTTAATGCTCCCGCTTCATTTGGTGAAACAGTTGCAAAAGAAGTAGAAAACATCACAGGTAAGCCTTTTATTACAGCATCAAATAAGTTCCATGCTTTGACTTCAAAGGATGAGCTTGTGTTTGCACATGGTGCAATCAAAGCGCTTGCAGCTGATATGATGAAGATTGCAAATGATGTAAGATGGCTTGCATCAGGTCCAAGAGACGGTCTTGGCGAAATCTTTATTCCGGAAAATGAGCCTGGTTCATCTATTATGCCCGGTAAAGTAAACCCAACACAATGTGAAGCTGTAACCATGGTTGCAGTTCAGGTGATGGGCAATGACGTAGCAGTTGGAATGGCTGCATCTCAGGGTAATTTTGAACTTAATGTATTTATGCCCGTATGTGCTTATAATTTCTTGCAGTCTGCAAGACTTATGGCAGAAGCAATTAGTTCATTTAACAAAAACTGTGCAGTTGGCATCAAGGCAAATAAAGAGAAGATGCATCATAATCTTCACAACTCTTTGATGCTTGTTACAGCACTTAACCCATACATTGGCTATGAAAATGCAGCTAAAACAGCTAAAAAGGCTTTTAAAGATAATATATCACTTAAGGAAGCTTGTGTTGAACTTGGATTCTTAACTTCTGAAAAGTTTGACGAAGTGTTCCATCCGGAAGAAATGGTTTAATCTGGAGGTATAAAAATGAAGGTTAGTTATTTTCCGGGCTGTACTCTGAAAAACAAAGCAAAAGATCTTGATTTGTATGCGTACAAATCTGCTGAAGCTTTAGGGGTTACACTCGAAGAAATTGAAAATTGGCAATGCTGCGGCGGAGTATTCACTACTGCAAAAAATGAAGTTGCTACAAAGCTTTCATCTGTTCGCGCATTAATGGAGGCATCAGCAAAAGAACAGCCTTTAGTAACAGTATGCTCAGCTTGTCACAATGTTATTAAACAAACGAATCATGCTATGCAAAATGACAAGGAATTTTCTGATAAGGTGAACCGTTATATGCAAAATGATGGCTCATATAATGGTGAGGCTGAGGTTTATCATTATCTTGAAATGCTTCGTGATTTAGTTGGTTTTGACACTTTAAGGGATAAAGTCGTAAACTCGCTCAATGGTAAGAAAATTGCGGCATATTACGGATGCTTGCTTTTAAGACCAAACTCTGTAATGAAGATGGACGATCCTGAAAATCCAAGCATTATGGAAGATTTTATCAAAGCTTTGGGTGCAGAACCTGTTATCTATGCAAAGCGTAATGAATGTTGCGGAGGATATGTAAGCGTTGAAAGCCCTGAGCTTGCAAAAAAAAGCAGCAATTCTGTTGTTGCCAACGCTAAAGCGCAAGGTGCAGAGATGATTATTACTGCTTGTCCTCTTTGTAAATATAATCTTGTGAAAAATGGTGCTGATATTCCGGTTGTTTATTTTACCGAGCTCTTGGCAGAAGCACTTGGAGTAAAGGAGGATGCAGATGAATAATAAGTATCTTCGAGAGGAGTTAATCCGTCAAAGCGGAGTAAATCCTAAAAAATGTATGAAATGCGGAAAGTGTTCTGCAACTTGTCCGGCTTATGATGAAATGGAATATCATCCTCATCAGTTTGTAAGCATGGTTGAGAATGGCGATATAGAACCGCTTTTGAAGTCAGAATCATTATACAAATGTTTATCTTGTTTTGCTTGTATAGACAGATGCCCAAGAGGTGTAGAGCCTGCAAAATTAGTTGAGGCAGTACGTCTTAGTGTAATCAGAAAACAAGGCGAAAACAGAATGACTGCTAATGATGTTCCGGCACTTCTCGATGAAGATGTTCCGCAACAGCTGTTAGTCAGCGCATTTAGAAAATACAGCAAGTAAGGAGGGGGAAGACAAATGCAAAGAGTTGGAGTTTTCGTATGTTGGTGTGGTAGTAATATTGCAGGTACAGTTGATGTAAAAACCGTTGCAGAAGCTTTGAAAAACGAACCCGGTGTCGTCTTTTCCACCGACTATCAGTATATGTGTTCTCAGGCAGGACAAGACATGATTAAGGAAGCGGTAAAAGAGCATAACCTTACAGGTATCGTTGTTTGCTCTTGTTCGCCCCGTATGCACGAGGCAACCTTCAGAAAAACTGCGGCTGCCGCAGGTTTGAATCCTTACATGGTTGAAATTGCAAATATCAGAGAACAGTGTTCCTGGGTTCATAAGGATATGCAGACAGGAACAGAAAAAGCTATTATTTTAGGAAAAGCGGCTGTTGCAAAGGTAAATCTTAATACACCGCTTACACCCGGCGAATCACCTGTTACCAAAAGAGCGCTTGTTATAGGCGGAGGTATTGCAGGTATTCAGACGGCTCTTGATATTGCCGATGCGGGATTTCCCGTTGATATTGTTGAAACAAAGCCAACAATCGGCGGAAAAATGGCACAGCTTGATAAAACATTTCCGACACTTGACTGTGCGGCTTGTATCCTGACACCGAAAATGGTTGACGTTGCGCAAAATGAAAATATTCGTATTTTCTCATATAGTGAAGTATCAGAAATCAAAGGCTTTGTAGGCAATTTTGATGTAACCATAAAGAAGAATGCACGTTATGTAAAAGAGGATATATGTACAGGCTGTGGCGCTTGTGTTGAAAAGTGTCCTATGAAGAAAGTTCCTAACGAGTTTAATCTTGGAATGGATAACAGAAGTGCAATATATATTCCGTTTGCTCAGGCTGTTCCAAAGGTTGCAACAATCGATCCAAACGCTTGTAATATGCTTAAAAACGGCAAATGCGGTCTTTGTGCCAAGATTTGTGCAGCAGGTGCTATTGATTATACTCAAAAAGACGAATATATTAACGAAAAATATGGTGCGATTGTTGTTGCAACAGGTTTTAATCCAATCAGCATGGATAAGTTTGACGAATTTGCCTACAATCAGTCAAAGGATGTTATAACATCTCTTGAATTTGAACGTCTAACAAATGCAGCAGGACCTACTGCCGGACATCTTGAAAGACCTTCAGACGGAAAATCGCCGAAAACAATCGTATTTGTTCAGTGTGTTGGTTCAAGATGCGATTCATGTGCTGAAAAGGGTAAAGAATATTGCTCTAAGATTTGTTGTATGTACACAGCTAAGCACGCAATGCTTGTGAGAGATAAATACCCCGAAACAGAAGTTTATGTATTCTATATAGATGTAAGAACTCCCGGTAAGAACTTTGACGAATTTTATCGCCGTGCAGTTGAGGAATATGGCGTTAAGTATGTTAAAGGTATGGTAGGAAAGGTTACTCCGGAGGGAGATAAACTTAAAGTTCAGGCATCAGACCTTATTGATAATAAACAGCTTCACATTGATGCTGACCTGGTAGTATTAGCAGCAGCTATTGAGCCTGATAAGTCTGCAAGACCTCTTGCAACTATGCTCACAGCAAGCATGGACACAAATGACTTCTTTACAGAAGCGCATCCGAAACTTCGACCGGTAGAAAGCCCGACTGCAGGTGTATTTTTGTCAGGTGCTTGTCAAGGACCTAAGGATATTCCTGAAACAGTTTCTCAGGCAGGTGCTGCAGCATCTAAGGTTATAGGACTTCTGGCGAAGGATAAATTAACAGGAAATCCCTGTGTGGCTCATTCAAATGAGCTTATGTGTAACGGATGTTCTTCTTGTGAAAGAGTTTGTCCGTATGGAGCTATCACTTATGAAGATAAAGAGTTCCGTATGCCTGACAGAACAACTAAAGTAAGACGAGTTGCGGTTGTTAATCCGGCAGTTTGTCAGGGCTGTGGTGCTTGTACAGTTGCATGTCCGTCAGGAGCAATGGATTTGAACGGATTTGCAAGTAATCAAATTATGGCGGAGGTGGACGCAATATGCAAGTAAATGAACATAAACCATTAATAGTTGCTTTTTGCTGTAATTGGTGTTCCTATGCAGGTGCAGACCTTGCAGGAAATAACCGTCTTAACTATCCGGCAGATGTAAAAATTATAAGAGTTCCTTGCTCTTGCCGTGTTAATCCGATGTTTGTGCTTCGTGCATTCCAAAGAGGTGCAGACGGAGTTATCATATGCGGTTGTCATCCGGGCGATTGTCATTACACATCTGGAAATTACTATACACGCAGAAGAATGGCAGCACTCTTTTCAATGCTCGATTTTCTTGGCATTGAAAAAGAGCGTACCCGTGTAGAATGGGTTTCTGCCGCAGAAGGTGCAAAATTTGCCGCTACCATGAACGATTTTGTTGAAAAGGTAACAGCACTTGGTGAAAATAAGAGATTGGAGGATCTGCGATGCAAAAGATAACACAAACTCAGTTAATAGATAAAGCAGTTTCTCTGCTTGCAAATGGTACTGTTACAGCAGTCCTCGGTTGGAGCAAGGGTGAGTTCGGTTATGATGTAACGCCTAAAATGTTCAGCAGCGAAGAAGATTTGAGAGAGAACTTTGTATGGAATGATTTCTGCGGAGTAAATTTCTCAAAATATCTCGTTTCTAAAACCGACAGATTTGAAGGTAAAATTCTTGTTTTCTTGAAACCCTGCGACACTTATAGCTTTAATCAGCTTTTGACAGAGCATCGTTTTGATCGTGAGAAGGTTTATGCAGTCGGTATCCCTTGCGAAGGTATGGCTGATATATCAAAAGTAAAAGCAATCACCGGAGAGGGAATAAGCGAAATTGCACAAGACGGTGAAAACATCTTGGTTACAACTATCTATGAAGATAAGCCTGTTTCCGTTTCTTCAAAAGATGTTCTTTTAGAGCGCTGCGTAAATTGTAAGAGTAAAAAGCATGTAGCTTATGATGAATTAATGGGTGATGAAGGCGAAATTATTGATAGTGCAAGATTTGACGAGGTTGCTAAAATTGAGGCAATGACACCTGATGAAAGATTTGCTTTTTGGCAGAATGAGCTTTCACGTTGTATCCGTTGTAATGCTTGCCGTGATGCTTGTCCCGCATGTACTTGTGAAAAGTGTGTGTTCGATAATCCTGCATCAGGTGTTGAAAATAAAGCACCAGCAAACAGCTTTGAGGAAAAAATGTTCCATATTATAAGAGCATATCACGTTGCCGGCAGATGTACAGACTGCGGAGAATGTTCAAGAGTTTGTCCTCAAAATATTCCGCTTCATCTGTTGAACCGTAAGTTCATAAAGGATATGAACGAATTCTACGGCGAATATCAGGCAGGCGCTGAGGTTGGCTCAAGAGCTCCTCTTGTGGATTACACTACCGATGATTTGGAGCCGGGTGAAGTTTTTGACAGGGGGGATATTGATGCTTAAATGTTCTTTTGATAAAATAGATTCTGTTTTTGAAGAAATTGCAAAAACTGCAAAGCTTTATATTCCGTCTGAAGATAATGACGGAAGCGCTGTATATAAGCAGTGGGAAAAAGGTGTTTTGTGGAGTGATGCATTAAATACAGTAAGAAGTCCAAAGGATTTCTTCTTTCCCCAGATGGAAAACTTAATGGAATTCAAAACAGATGGCAAAAACATCGAAGTTATTGACACAAGAAGCGAAACAGAAGATTTTGTTATCTTCGGAGTTCGTGGCTGTGATGTTAAAAGCTTTGAGATTTTGGACAGAGTGTTCCTTTCAGAACCTGTTGACAGCTACTACGCTTCAAGGCGCGAAAAAGGTATTATTGTGTCGACTGCTTGTGCAAAACCGGCAGAAACATGTTTTTGTAAAACTTTTGGTATTTCTCCTGAAGAGCCGGAAGGCGATGTTACAACTTGGAAGACAGAAAAAGAAGTCTTCTTTAAAGCGAATACCCCTAAGGGTGAAGCGCTTTTAGAAAAAATTTCTTCTCTCACAGAGGAATGTGATGAAAGTGCAGTTGCTGAGCAAAAGGAAAAGATTTCTGCTATTATGAACAAGCTTCCGCTTAAGGACCTTACAACCGATGCTTTTGGCGGTGGAAAAACAGAAGAATTTTTCAATAATCCTGCATGGGATGAGCTGTCAGGCAGTTGTCTTGGTTGTGGTACTTGTACTTTTGTATGTCCTACATGTCAGTGTTATGACATTAAAGATTTCAATACAGGTAACGGCGTTATAAGATTCAGATGCTGGGATTCTTGTATGTATTCCGATTTTACCAGAATGGCTCATGGAAACAACAGACTTACTCAAAAAGAACGTTTCCGTCAGAGATTTATGCATAAGCTTGTTTACTATCCTGAAAACAATGAAGGGCTTTTCAGCTGTGTAGGTTGCGGAAGATGTCTTGCAAAATGTCCCATTTCTATGAACATTGTTAAAGTAATGAAAAAGATAGGAGGGGTTGATGCATGAACAACAGAGAAGAAACTTTAATTCCAAAAGTCGGGGTAATTACCGATGTGCGTATTGATACACCGGATATTAAAACATTCAGAGTTGTTTTGCCCGACGGTAAAAAAGCTTTCGACCATCGTCCCGGACAGTGTGCGATGCTTTCTGTTCCCGGTGTCGGCGAAGCAATGTTTTCTATAACATCTTCTCCAACTAATGAAGATTATATGGAATTTTCTATCAAAAAGTGCGGCTGCGTAACTGATTGGCTGCATCAGGCAGAGGTTGGTCAGCAAATAACAATCAGAGGTCCATACGGAAAGCCGTTTCCGGTTGATGACGTGTTTGCCGGAAAAAATCTTTTGTTCATCGCCGGCGGTGTTGGTCTTGCACCGCTTCGCTCAGTAATCAATTACTGCAGGCATTATCGCGACCGATATGGAGATATTGATATAGTTTACGGTTCAAGAAGCAAAGATGATTTACTTGATTATAAAGAAATCATTGATGAATGGTCTCAGGATGCCGGAGTGAAGGTTCATCTTACCATAGATAATCCTCAGGACGGATGGGATGGCCATGTAGGTTTTGTTCCCAATTACGTAAAGGAGCTTGGCTTCGATACAAATAAAACAGCCGTTCTTTGCGGCCCGCCTATTATGATTAAGTTTACTTTAGACGGACTTTGCGAGCTGGGATTTGATAAAACACAGATATATACAACACTTGAACTTAGAATGAAATGCGGTGTTGGCAAATGTGGAAGATGTAATGTCGGTGCAAAATATGTATGCAAAGACGGTCCGGTATTCAGATGCGATGAGCTGGATGAGCTTCCGGATGAGTATTAAAGGAGAGGTAACATGGAAAAATTAGTTAATATATTTCTTTTCGGCAAAAAATATGAAGTGCCTGAAAATTTAACAATTATGACAGCTATGGAATACGCCGGATATCAGCTGATTCGCGGTTGCGGTTGCCGTAACGGTTTTTGTGGTGCTTGTGCAACCATTTATCGTATAAAAGGCGATAAGGAGCTTAAAGCTTGTCTTGCTTGTCAGACAAAGGTTGAGGATAATATGTATATCGCAACTTTGCCGTTCTTCCCACTTGTTAAGGAAGGTTATGATATCGAAAATATTCCTGTAAATGAGTCTGTAATGATGCAGCTCTATCCGGAAATTTATGCTTGTATTGGATGTAATGCATGTACAAAGAGCTGTACTCAGGGACTTAATGTTATGCAGTATATTGCTTATGCACAGCGCGGAGATTTTGAGAAATGTGCAGAAGAGTCATTTGACTGTGTAATGTGCGGTGTATGTTCATCAAGATGTCCTGCTGGAATTTCACATCCTCAGGTAGCAATGCTTGCAAGAAGAATTAACGGTAAGTATTTAGCACCCGGATGCGGTCATTTAGAGGACAGAGTTAAAGAAATCGAAAACGGTGACTTCAAGGAATTAATCGAAGCTCTTATGCAAAAACCTATCGACGAAATGAAAGAGCTTTATAATACACGTGAAATTGAGAAGTAAGGAGGAAAAGAATATGTATTCGGAAAAATTTCAAAAATCTATTGCTGCAGTTGAAGCGGCAAGAGAAAAAAATATTGCATTAGAGCCGGATCGTATGACTGCAAAGCAAAAAGAAGATTTGCTGGCAGCTTTTCATCCGGATTACAAACAAAATGAATTTGATGTGCTCAAAATTGGTCCTAACAAAGGCGAAAAAGTACCTACCGAGCTTGCTGAAATTTTGCAGGCACACAGCCGTATAACAAAAGAGAGTGTTGACCTTGAAACCCCTGATTATGAAACTGACGTTCTTATAATCGGAGGTGGAGGTGCAGGAACTTCTGCTGCAATCGAAGCTCATGAAGCAGGCGCTGACGTTATGATTGTTACAAAGCTCAGAATGGGCGATGCAAACACCATGATGGCAGAAGGTGGTATTCAGGCTGCTGATAAACCAAACGATTCACCGGCAATCCATTTTGTTGATGCTTTCGGCGGCGGACATTTTGCTGCTAAAAGAGAACTTTTGTCAAAGCTTGTATGTGATGCTCCTGAGGCTATTTTATGGCTTAGTAATTTAGGTGTCGAATTTGACAAGGAAGCAGACGGAACAATGGTAACAACTCATGGCGGTGGAACTTCAAGAAAGAGAATGCATGCGGCAAAGGATTATTCAGGTGCTGAAATCATGAGAACTCTTAGAGATGAAGTTTTAAACCGTAATATTCCGGTTGTTGATTTTACTGCAGCTATTGAGCTTATTCTTGACGAAAACGGCAATGCGGCAGGCGCAGTGCTTATGAATATGGAAACAAAAGAGCTTCTTGTTGCAAAAGCCAAGACGGTTATCATTGCAACAGGCGGTGCTGGCCGTATGCATTATCAGGGATTCCCGACATCAAACCACTACGGAGCTACTGCTGACGGTCTTGTGCTCGGCTATCGAGCAGGCGCAAAATTGCTTTATGCCGAAACACTTCAGTACCATCCAACAGGCGTTGCATATCCAGAACAGATTTTCGGAGCTCTTGTTACAGAAAAAGTTCGCTCACTTGGAGCAAAGCTTGTAAATGAAAACGGCGAAGTGTTTATGCATCCTCTTGAAACACGTGACGTAGCTGCGGCTTCAATTATACGTGAATGTTCAGAAAGAGATAACGGAGTAGATACAGGCAGCGGAAAAGGTGTATGGCTTGATACACCTATGATTGAAAAGATAGGCGGGGAAGGTACTATCGAAAAGAGAATTCCTGCTATGATGCGTATGTTTGAAAAGTATGGAATTGATATACGTAAAGAGCCTATTTTGGTTTATCCTACACTCCACTATCAGAATGGCGGTCTTGATATTTCTGCAGATTGTATGACAACAAATGTAGAAAACTTATTTGTAGCAGGCGAAGCTGTCGGCGGAATTCACGGTAAGAACAGACTTATGGGTAACTCTTTGCTTGATATTATCGTGTTTGGTAGAAGCGCAGGTAAAAATGCGGCTGCAAAAGCTAAGAATGTTAATGTAGGCAAGCTTTCACTTTCTCATGTTGAGAAGTTTGAAAAGGAAATAACTGATGCCGGAATTAATACTCAGATAGTTTCACCGAAACTTTTACCGGACTATACAAGAAGATAAAGGAGTGTTTACTGATATGAATTTATTTTGCGGAGTCGTGCCTATCACAGGTATAACATTTCTTGTTTTCTGCATAATGTCTATTTTATCTTTAGGATATGCATTAGGCAGAGTAACAATCAAAGGAGTTTCTTTAGGTTCAGCAGGTGTGTTCATTGTTGCATTAGTTTTTGGTTGTTTGTTTTATGGCAATCTGGAATCGCAGCTTCCGGACTATACAACAAATGCTTTGAAGATAGTTGAAACTCTTGGATTGATACTATTTGTGTCATCTGTTGGTTTTATTGCAGGACCTAAATTTTTCAGTAATATGAAGAAGAACTTCACTTCATATGTATTATTAGGTTTAGTTATAATTGTATCTGGGGCACTTGTTGCAGTTTGTTGTGTTTATATTGGTAAGTTAATGGGAGAAACAGATATGGAAAAGCTTTCCGCAATAGTTTCTGGTTTATTTGCCGGCGCATTAACATCAACACCGGCATTCTCAGCAGCTAAAGCTTCTGTTGCAACTCCCGAATTGGAACAGCTTGTTTCAGTTGGATATGGTATTGCATATATTTTCGGTGTAATAGGAGTAGTACTTTTTGTTCAGTTAATTCCAAAAATGTTGAAAGTCAACATGGACGAAGAACGTCAAAAACTTATTGCCGCAGAAACTGAAACATCTTCCAAAAAATCAATAGGCAAATTAGTTGAACTTGATGATTTTGGCATTGCACCATTTGCAATCGCCGCAGTAATAGGCATATTTATCGGTATGATAAAAATTCCTCTTTCATCAAAAGGTCTGGATGGTACTACATTCTCGTTAACCACAACGGGCGGATGCCTTTTAGCATCACTTGTATTTGGTCATTTCGGCAAAATAGGAAAAGTGAATATTATGCCTTCTCTAACTACGTTAAAAGTTTTCAGAGAGTTAGGTCTTGTATTGTTCCTCATAGGAGCCGGAATTTCCGGAGGTGCAAGATTTGTACAGGAATTCAAAATTGACTATTTTATTTACGGTGTAATAATGACTATTATACCAATGATAATAGGTTTTGTTTTTGCAAAATATGTACTTAGAATTAGCATCTTGAATATTCTTGGTTCAATTACAGGCGGTATGACAAGTACTCCGGCTCTTGGAACGTTAATTCACGTTGCAGGTACAGAGGATGTAGCAGCTGCATATGCGGCAACCTATCCTATTGCACTTGTTGCTGTTGTATTTGCTTCGCAGTTTATTATTATTCTGTTTTAATTAAAAGCGTAAATCCAATTGGATTTACGCTTTTTGCTTAAACATAAAAAAACATCCAACGATTGTCTTAGGTAAATGAAATTTTGGTATAAAAAAATCGAAGCAAAGGTGTCTTTTTTATGACGGAGTCATGTATTTCGCATGTTGATTATCTTATAAATATTAGACTTGATAAGGCAAAAATATTTTTAAGAAATTAAGACTATAATCTTTCTATAAAGGAAACATCCACTGCTGTTTGTTTTGAAGATTCGTTGCATTTTTCAAGACAATTCAAGAAAAGGACAGAAATGTCACTTGCTGAATACAAAAATATGAAATAAATGGTATTGATTTTCTCACCACCTGACTTTTTTTATGTATTGTGGACATTGTATTGCAATCGAATAAAAACGTGTGTACAATAATTTGTAACAATGATATACGTTAGCTCGTTTTAACACATTTGTGTACTGATGTTACATAAGCTAAACGTTTTTTGAGGCAGCGGGCAAAGCCGATACAAAAACGACATGTTTTTTTCTTGTATTATGTACATAAATGAATTTTAGTGAATCTGTTTTATGCTGAATCGGGCAGTTTTGATTATCGAAATTTTCAGCATATTATAACACTTTTATAAATTTGAGCTGCTATTATCCAATGTATAATGAATTAAGGAGATGTTAATAGGATATGAAAAGAAATGGCAAATTATTGGCATTAATAATGGCAGTTGCAATGGTAATGACAATGCTCGTAATTCCGGTATCTGCAGCAGCTGATAATCCGGCTGATAGTGATTATGTTGCTCCTTCAGGCGTAAACCTTTTTGATTTGTGGGGATATAGCTGGGACTATGATAAGAGTGATACCAACAAGCTTACTACGTTGTATGGAACAGCAAAAACTCTCAATTTTACAGGTAGAATGCCAAACGCTACAAATGAACTTTTACACTAAAGACTTTGAATAACGGCAATGGCGGAAAAGGAAGACAGTGGGAACATAACATTTATGGATTGCAAAAGTTCAGTGATAATATTTACAATAATGTGAATCGTACTTTTATAAATGAAGAATGGTTAAATAGAGTAGGGAAGAAATATCCTAAAACTTTGGATGAATTGTATGACGTGTTGAAGGCATTTAAAGAAAAAGATGCAAACGGAAATGGTGATCCTAATGATGAAATCCCATTTGCATGGACTGAAAACTACTCTCGTAAGGCTTTGCATAATATACTCAATGCTTGTGGTATAGTTGCAGAGAAGAGTACTGCTAATACATATGGAATTCTTGAAGTTGATAAAAAAGGAAAAGTTTATCTTGTAGATGTCACAGATAATTACAGATATTTTCTTACTTATATGAACAAGCTTTGGGAGGAAGGTCTTTGCCTTGATACAGCTTTTACAAGTACTAAAGCTGAAGTTCAAGCTTTGTCTAAGAAAAATCTTCTTGGGATGTTCTCAGAATCTGGTTCGAATATTATAAGTCAGAAAACGACAAAAACCCTTCAGCAAGATGGGAGTATGTAGGCGGATTAACTTCAGCTGTTAACAATGTGCCGATTATTGGTGCTGCAAACACAATATCTAATGAAATCAATACAGTAATAAGTGCAGATACAGAGCATCCGGCAGAGATTTGTCGTATAATTGACTACTTCTTTACTACAGAAGGTTCACGTGCGTCAACATCCGCAGAGTGGTATGTGGAAAATTATGAAGAAATCGGAAGCAAATGGTATCACGATAAAGATAATCCGTGGATCAATGTCAATAAAGTAGACACAAAAAAGCAGAGCTTAGAAAGGCACAATAGCACAAAATTGGCACGGAGATAAAAATCCGTGCCATTACTTTTGGTATATCAAAATTTAATATGCATTAAACAAAGAAAGAAAAATAATATCTGTCTGTGGGATAATGTGGTCAAGGACAAAATAAAACCCTGTAACAACGCCATAAATGGCTTTATTACAGGGTTTTTGTGGTCGGGATGACAGGATTTGAACCTGCGGCCCCTACGTCCCGAACGCTCGCTAAAGCCTGATATATAGCGGTTTTTGCTTTTTTTAGTCCTTTCCGCTACATTCAACATACTCTTTGGACATTTTATCTCCACTGTTTCCATATACTCCAGAGCTAACTGTGGGATAACATGTGGTCAAAGTAAAATTCAAGATATAAACAATTTAATAGATATTTTTAAAAATATTATTTACTTTCTGAGTCTAACTTAACGACATCTATAGGAAGAGGTTCATATGTTTGAAT
Organism: Clostridia bacterium; assembly: GCA_045128915.1. GTDB lineage: Bacteria > Bacillota > Clostridia > UBA1381 > UBA1381 > RGIG9115. The sequence continues at coordinate 14,348 of JBGVIT010000028.1, read as the reverse complement.
CTCTTTTTTACTTAGTAAAATCTCTATACAGCGTCTTGAAGAAATAACCAGCAATTTTATTACTGCACAAATGAAAAATAAGCTTGCACCAGAACGGCTTTGCATTTCATTCATAATTCCATGTGCTATATTGTTTCTAATATTCGCTCCTACTTGTTCATTAAGTAGACCTTTAAAAAGAAATAAAATATCATTGTCATAACAATCCATTAATTCTGGTAGATCAAAAATAGAACTTAGAACTTTTTCTTTTGATGTTCCATCTATTTCCAAAGCCACGGTTAACCCGCCTACTTCTATGGCTATATTCCTGAAAATGTTTTCTACTTGTGGAGCTAGTATATGTAATGCTTCGTAGTAATTCCCCATAAGAGAAAGGCGAATAGCCGTTGTAATTATTTTTTCTCTTCCATATGGGATAAGTGCATTATCTTTTATAATAAAATCAAGACTTTCGTTTTCTACATCAAAATTTTTACTTATATGATTTAAAGCAAACACTAAATGCATATTGCCGGATATGTCTTCAAATTCGTACATTTTTTTATGAATATGTAGGTCTAAAATATCATGATTTTCATCAATGTTTTTTAAATCCAATGCCGGTAATGTGAATACAGTTTGTCCTTTTTCGTTTATTTTCTTATTGGTAAACAAATGACTTATTGGATGATCCTGCGCCTCTTTTAAAACTATTTTTTTGAATTCTTCTTTCTCATAAAAGGATATCATCTGAGAAAGTTTAATTACAGTTTCTTCAAATGTTAGCCCTTCCATACTTTTTTCAATATTTTCTTTTATCTTGTCTCCGTCAAAAGGAATTCTATACGGATGCATTAGCTGGGGTATATCTTTTTGTATTTCAACTAGTCGCTTGTGTGTCGATTCTGCTTTCGGAGATTCGCCATTATTTCTATATAGCCTAATCGATTTCTCAAAAAAATATTGAGCTTTTAATGCGCCGAGTTGCTCTTTTTGTACACAAGATTCTCCAAAATCAACAAAGTATTCAGCTAATTGAATATTCGAGAGTGTGGCAGTTTCTGTATCCTTTAATTTATTTAAATATTTAAATTTCAACTCATAGGCACGCTCTGTTTTGTTAGGGTTATCTTTACTGTTAGTAATTATATTGTTTAATACTTCTATAATACTACTGAAATCACCATATGATTGATGGTAAATAACCTCGATTAATGATATAGATAAAAAATGTTCGTCATTTCCATTAAGTGCAATTATGTGATCATATATTGTTTGACAACAATTATTATAAAGTTCTTTAATGTTGATTTGAGCAGAAATATATATGGCTCGTTTAATCATATTTAAAGATTCAAACCATTTATTTTCGTCATACCACAGGTTGAATAATTCGAAATAACTTTCAGCTGCAATTTTTGCGGCTTTGTAATCTTTCTTTTCAAGCCACAGTATATCTGCAATGCGCGCTCTTAAATTTAGCGGAATTTTAGATAAATCTATTAAACTTAATAGTGTATAATCATCCTCTTTTAAATCTTCAACAGAAAAAGTTCGTTTTCCTTCAATTACCATCATAGGACAAAATTCAGCTCCAGAATCAGATAACTTTAAGGCTAAAGAAGATATGTTGTTTATTAAATCGAAAAGTGTTTTATCGCTATCAGTAATAATTTTTTCTTTCAACTCATCTGAAAATACTGATATTGGTATGCGGTAATTTTTAACCTCAAGATTATTTTTTAAAAATTCGTATATATTCAAAGTTCCGTCTCCTAAATATAGATATCAGGTATTTGTATAATTGATAAAGTCAACATATCAAAAATTGATATACATTAAATAAAGAAAAGGCTTACAGCAACATTGTCATATACAATGGCAAATAAATAATGCCATTTTCCTCTTTTAAATCCTTTGTATGAAGAACATATGGAATGTTAGTCTGCTCTTTATATTTGTTCATAAATTTTTTGATAGATGATAGTGTATATCTACCACCCGATTTAACTTCAATAGGCGAAATGTTGTGTTTATTCGTAATTTTGCTTTTTGCAATTAAAAAATCTATTTCCATTCGGTCTTCTGCTTTTTCTCTTGAAGATTTGGAGAAGAAATATAATTTGTGACCAGCAGCAGTCAACATTTGTGCCACAATGTTTTCCATAAGCATACCGGAGTTTACAGATAACTTATCAAAGAGTAACTTTTTATAGATTTCTTCGCTGACAATTCCATTTTCATCAAAGGCGTGACTTATAAGCAGTCCTGTATCTGCCATATAGCATTTTAAAGTTTTTCTTTCCATATTCATCTTCAAACCAATATTGGGTTCTGAAGAATTATAGCAAGTGTTAACAATCATGGCATCATCAAGCCAATAGAATGGTTGTTTATATTCGCGCATTCTTGCAGAGGGCTTTATATCGCTTAATTTGAATTTCTTTTCATGCTTGGAAAGCTGTGCCGGAATTTCGTCAAAAATCGCTTCAATTTCAAGTTCGTTACCATCAGAATGTTTCATTATATCTTCTCTATATAGTGTTAAAATATTCCGTTTTGTAATATCAACTGCTTCAAAATCTCTGGTTTGAATATATTTCTCAACTGCTTGGGGCATACCGCCTACAATCATATACTGACGGAAATAATCCATAGCCCTACGGTGGAGCATCTGTCCCATAGGCTTTTTCTTTTCAAAGCAATCTCGAATAACAGGCATTAGCATTTCATTATCCATTGCCCATAAAAACTCTTCGAAATCCATTGGATACATTCGGATATGTCTTTCTTCCGAGGGGATGGTAATGTCCTTTACATTTTTACGGATTGACATCAAAGAACCGGTTTCAATATAATCATATCTTCCATCAGCAACTAAATATTTAATGGCTGCCCTTGCCTTGGGGAACATCTGCACTTCATCAAATATAATAATACTTTCACGGTTATACAACTTGGTATTATAATAACTTGATAGGTACATAAAAAGAGTATCTAAATCATCAAGATAATTAACAAACAAATTACAAACATCATCATTAACCTTGTTGAAGTCAACAAGAATATATGATTTGTAATTTTCTTTTGCAAAATCTTCTGCAATATAGCTCTTACCAACACGGCGAGCACCATCAATTAAAAGTGCGGTATCACCATTCGAAGTGTTTTTCCAATCTAATAATTTGTCATAAATTTTTCTTTTCATAACTGCCTCCTGTACAGAAACAAGATTTATACAACAGCATTATATCACGAAATCAAGATTATTTCAAGTATATTTTTACACAAAAACAATATTTTATTCATAATTCATTGAAAGTTATATAGGTTTATGATATAATATTTTAAAATATATAAAAGTGTTAGTTTTATTATTTTTAACACTAAAATAAAACTATAGAATTATTTAGGAGGTGTTTGTGTGTTAAAAACTCGTGGTATTGCAATGACAGATGGACTAAATAGAAAAAATCATTTTTTTGAACTTAATGGTATTTTAAATGCATATGAGCAAAGTTGGAGAATTGGTACTCCGACCAATTTGAATCATGATAGTACGAAATTGGTTGGTTGGACATATCCTACTGGAATATATCTTGAACCCGGAAAAGCCTATTTGACAAATAAAGCAGAAATTTCAGAAACTAAAGAGGAACACGATTTTCTAGTAAAGAAAAATATGACATATCTATATGGAAAGTACTACGAAGAAAGAAAAGAGTTATATAACAAATTAAGAGAGCAATTAGGAACATCTCTATCACAAAACGGAAGGCCTGCATTAATAAAATGTGTTGCATATGAAGATGAAAATATTGTGTTAAAAGTTTTTCCTGAAATCAAAGATTGTCTACATGATGGTTTGATTGATATAAATTTATTAGAGCCGGTGTCAGCAGGTGTTTATAAAAAAGGTAATTACTTATTATTTGCTCATAGATTTTTTAGAAGGAATTGCTCGTTACTTAACTCATTAAATGATTCTTTTTTAGAACGATTGCAAAGTTTAAGAGATAGCAATCTGTCTGTTAAAATTGCAATTGATTTAGATCTTGTAGGATTATCTGGCACCGAAACTACAGAATTAGAATATCAGTATTGGTGGGGCCCAAAATTTGATGAAGATCTTTCGAAAATTCCTGTTGGAGTTACACATCATAAGAATGAACATTATGACAATGTTTTTTCAAACTTATGTTTTACTGAATTTGGATGGTACATTCAAGACAATAGGCAAACATTTGAATGTGAAGAGGTTAATGATCGACCTAATATTTGGAATGAGGAAGATTTCTATGGGTGCCGTTTTGTACACAGCATGCTCAATCCAACAAATAATTTGCCTAATCATTTAGATGGAGCCATCAGAGCTTATACTGATGAAAAAATGTTAGTTAGACTCGAGAGCAGTATTGATAAATCAGAGAGGGACACTTGGTATACAAAACTATGGCGGATAGACAACGATATGCCTGTAAGTTTGTGGAAAGAATTGATTTGCCACTATTATCGTGATAACAGGCTTGTTGGAGAATATTTTGGTGGGCAAGATGAAAAGTTTGATAAAATAATTTTAGAGGATAATGCAAAAGACAACATTGCTCCATTAGATAAATATGTTCCTACAAATATGAACAGAAAAGAAGGTATTAGAGCATATTTTTCATATCACCCTTCATTTGATGTTAACAAGGATTATGACGTAGTCGTCAACAGTCATGAATATATGTTTCTTAATGATTCTAGTGAAAAAATAATTGAAAGTGATACTTTAACTGTTTTAAAACTATTGAAACGCAGCAATTTAAAAGTAAGAATACCATATACTTCAAGGATAGCGTATGAAGATACTATATTCAATTTTCCAATATTTAGATGTAAATCAATCAAAATTGCAGAAAAGTTTCAAGAGGCTATAAAAGCACTTTGCTATGCTTGGAAAGAAAATGGCGATGATAGGCTTATATCATATTCGTTAGAATTTAATCATGAAAATGAAGCAGTATTTTTATCGTTTGCTGGACATGTGGATGATTTTATAAATATTTTTAATGAAGTCGGAACAAGCTTGCCGGAGAGTGAACAGTTGCATCCCTGGTTAAATAGTTTGTATGACATAATTAATAAATATCCCATAGCAAATGCTTGTCCAAAGGTATCTGACATCTTAACAGATACAGGCATTTTAAGATTTAAAAGAACTTTTGTCCCTGCTGAATATTTAAAAAACTTAAAGATGCAAGGAAACGCATTAATTACAAGTTTTATAGAGGAAAAAGAAATAGTCAATGAAATAATTGCGAACAATATAGGCATCGCGCCAGTTTATAAAGTAAAACAGTCAAAATGTGATAAGTGTAAAAATGATTACATTTCTTGTAATTGTGTTAAATTCATTGATGATATTACTGAAACTATGAAAGATATTGAATTTCGAGGTGCCACCTGGACAAATAGACATGCATAGGTTTAATATTTCTAGTAAAAAAATGGTACTTATATGTTGTATTTTGGGGAAATATATGGTATATTTTTATTGAACTAATGCTTTGGAGGTATCAAAATGGAAAGATATTTAATTATTGAACAAGGTTATAATAAGTATTTTAAAATAGCGTTGCCTGTAAATTCACCTGCAAGTGAAAATTTGAATGTAGAGAAGTTATTGATATTTATAGGTGAGCATTTACCCTATAGAGATAGAAATGCTGTTGGAAGTGCATATATGGCTATTAGAGAAAAGACTAACGAGTTATTGAAAATTGATTGGAGAAACCACATTGTCAGAACCTCGAAAAGAGAGGTTGCAAGTATTAAAAAAATATATCATTCAATATTAAAAAATGATATTGGTGGAAATACTTATATTAAGATACCCTATAAACTTGAACACATATTTAAAGCTATAATAATTATTATCAAGGAAATACATGATAATGGATATGATATTCCTCAAGAACTTGCTCCGTTAGTTAATAAAACATATTTATTGGCTTTTTATCATAGACATTGTGAAGCATATGATGAAATATATCCCGAAATTCCAATGAGCAAATTTGCCCAAAGGGCTTTGAATGATGATTTGCATGGACCATTTAGTTCTTTGCAAACAATTTTTAAATAGTATAAGTAGGTGAAAAAATGTTTAAAAATTTTAAATATATGGAATTGACAAGGCATCATATCATAAAAAAAGCAAAAAAATTAGTGGATTACAATAATAAAAAAGATGAAGGAAATTTTGACCAAATATCTGAGGTGGTTTTTTCATCTACATTATCTTTGTATATCTCGTATTTGACAGAAACATTTTTTGTTAGTCAAAGTATATCTATTTTAGAATTCTTTGGAATAAAAAATGTTTCAAAAATAGTTGAATCAGTGATTATGTTTTTTGCTGGTGTTTTAATTTTTGTCAGTTTGTTTTTATTAATTAAAAAGATATATCGGAAACTGCTAATTAAATGGAGAAATCATAAGTACCAACGGGAATGTCATGCCCCCGATTTATCTCTTTCGAAAATCAAAGAATTAATTGATGATTTTGATAATATTACATTTGATAATTTATTAATAGCATATGACTATATTGAGCAATTAGAGAAAAACTCTCAAGGAAGTAATAAGGAGATACTTACATTTTATTTTCACGAAATTATATATTACCTAAGAATGTCCATTAAAAATGCAAAAGAAATAACCTCTGAAAACAAGAGAGAAAAATGTCTAAACATATTTGGGAATACAAACGGAATAGATGTATTTAGATTATTCAATGCCAATAAAATGATGTTAGAAATTGTTGGGAAATTGAAAAATATTCTGGAAGATAGTTCTGAACCTATAAACACATATAATCCTACTTTAAAACAAGTTGTAGAACATCAACTAAAGGAAATAAAACATGATGCAGAGGAAGTTCAATCTAGATGTGCTAATGCTTTAAATGATTTAAAACCAAAAACTTAACTTTTGATATTGGCGCAAAGATAAGATTATCTATAAATATGAAAACAGCTACTATCAAAATATGACACGCTGGAAACAAAGAAAAAGCGGAATCGAGAAATCGAAAGAAATCTCGGTTCCGCTTGTTTTGTTTTATGGCAAAAATTCCGGCATGATTTTATATCTATTAACGCCGTGGTTTGTTGAACGAATTAAAATATCTTCGGGGATTGTTGCAAGGAGTTTCTTTGTGAATGTGCCATATCCAAGATATCCGTCTAGATTTATATGCGATATAACAACCCAATCAGTATCCGGCTGCCTGTTTGCAATATAATACTTGATTAATACCTCAACTCCCTCAATACAATTCTCGGGAAGCATCTCATGTAGCTTATGCAGAATTGTATCGGGAATTTCAATTTCATCTTCACAAAGCGGGCCAAGCTCAATAGCATCGGATATAATTCCGTCAAACCGTATTATCCAACCGTTTATGGTATTAACATCATAAATTGAAGTATGAAATTGCTCAACCTTTTCTCGCCATTTCTTTTCGAATTTACTTAAATATCCGGTCATTTTCGTGGTTGCAGCTACGCTGACCTTGTCAGGGTTCTTCTTTACATAAGTCACAATATTTGCTATATGTCTGTAAAGCCAGCCTTTGCCATTCTTATCAACAAGCTCGGGGAATTCATCATGCAAAGCACGAAAATCGGTTATATATTGCCAATCCTCTAAAGGTTTGGCATTTTTCTTATCCGGAACACTGCACCATGCACGGATTGCCCTTTCTGCACGTGCAATATCTGCAGTTCCTTCTTCGTCAAACATATATCCTCTTGCAAGAGTGGTAAGGACTCTGTTAAATCCGGTTAAATCCTCAAACATTTCCAAGGTAAATCTACCAAGATAACCATAATCCGTCTTGCTATGTGAATTGTATTCGGGGAAATTTATATAACTTAAAAATTCTTCTCTTTCGTTAATCATAAATCATCCCTCCTGACCTTCAATGCGTTTTTGGATACACAATCAATAAGCACATCCCACATAAAACCTCGTTTGCCAAGTGCAACAGCATATTTGACAGCATCCGCAGGCTTGGTAATTTTCTCCAAAATCTCACGACATTTTTTTGCCACTGCTTCACGGTAACTGTCAGAGGCAAGTTTATTTACATAAGCATCTGTCATAACAATCATATTCTCGGTATCGCCATCACGGTATAACTGCCTTGACGATTCTACGGAATTGGCTTCTCTTATGTCCAGAATTAAGTCATTTAGAATTCTGTAACCGCTGAATGTGAAATCGGACAGAATATCAAAATATTCTTCTAACTCAGGCAACCACTCAGAAAGAAATGCTTCCCGGTCTTCTTTTATCATAAGATGCCAATTCTGCTCAATCATAGCCTCGTGAATTTTCTGCAAATGCTCATCGCTTATTTTAGAAAATTCTGCATACAAGACATCTGCATCAAAATCTTCATCCTTGCCCTGTGAGAATAAAATTCTGTCAATGTCCTTATACCGCTTTTTTGTCTGTATATCAGCACGGCTTACCCTTATTCTCCTTAGCACCTCATCGTATTCCAATATTAAAGTGCTGACAGCATCTAAAATATCTGTATCAAGTTTTTCTTTCCAATTATCATCTATAGCAAAATTGAAAAGTTTATTGTCCGGAATTGTCTCGACTTTAATTTTAGGAATTCCCTCTTTGAGCATTTTTGCATAGTACGGAAGCTTTTCCACATTGGAATCAATTTCGTCCCAATTTGTATTTTCAAAGAATTTATTTAACTTGTTTTTTGCATCGGCTACGCCTTTGCTAACATTTTCAAGCAGTCTCTTATAGGTTAAAAAGATACTTCTTTGCCTTTTTGATTTTCCTAAGTATTCTGATAAATCAGGCTTAATTCCGGTTTTGGCAGAATCAATTTCAAGTCCCGTTAAAATTGCAAGAGTCTCTGCTTCTTCACGGCATTTTTGTCGTTCCTTACTGGTAGAGTTTTCGTTGTAGGCAATAACACTGCGGTCAAATGCAGCATTGGAAATTTGACCTACTCGTGATGAAAATGTATTTTTTACCGTTTCAAATCTTGCTTCCCAATCATTTGCATCGCTTATCAGAGGCTCGGCTGACGGAATTTTCAAAAATGGCATATTGTTTCTGTCTTCAAAGGAACCTTCAAATTCATAGTTTCTCTGTACACATATATTAACAATAGGATCAGCAATAGTTTTTATCATATCGCCATCATAATCCGCACCGCCAAGTCTTTCTGCGGCAAACATTTCAGAATCTACCATAACAACATCGCTGAGATGCCCTAAATAATGCTCTCGCATTTTTTGAATTTCCTTCATAAGCTTAAGGATAATTTCTTCATTTCGTGCAATATGCGGATTACGAAGAAGCGTGCATAATGTATCAACTTCGTAAGTCGCCTGTGGAGCATAGAAGGACTGTTCGGGGAAACGGTCACTCATGAGAGTAGCGTAAAATTTCTTTTCGCTTTCTGTAAGTTTGGATTTTCTTGTCATTGGGATTATGGATAACAATCTTAATAAATCTGCAGATAAGTATCTGCTGTCTCCGGCAACAAGCAGAGTTCCTAGAGAATAATCCTTTAAAATGCTTTCGGCTCTGTCCTCAAGCTCTTTTGAATATATAGATTCGTTTATAAACAAAGGATTTATTTCTAAAACATCTGCAAGATGACTCGATTTTGTTTTCTTGTTCCAGAAGAATCTGTTCTTTTCTTTCAAAAAGTATTGTCTTCTGTATTCCTCATTTGCACAAAGATTATAGTATTCAAGTTCCGTTTGTTTGGTCAGCCAGTTGCGAGTGTCTTTCTCCGGACTATGCTCCCAACTAAGAGGCAAATCATTTGGTCTAAACTCTTCCGCCCTGACAGAAAGTGTATTTAAAAATTGATAGTTCAGCTCTGTAAACTTTTCGGGATGCAATTTGCTTACATTAGTAATATACAAGGCATGATTGTATTTTCTGAATTTATCCCAATAATCCTGCCATGTCATATTAGAATCATTCAGCCAGCCTTTCCCTTTAAACATACTCTCGGTCAGGATAATATCCACATCGCTTATTGGATGTTTCTCTCCCCAAATATCTATGATGTGTTCAAACCCTGCACTGATAAGAAGGTCTTTAAAATCTACCTTATGAAGCATACCCTTAACATAGGGCATACGAATTTGAAATGATGTGTGAACCGGCTTACCGCAGAATTTTTTGTCAACTACATTGGCATATTCTTTTGAAATAAGTCCCTCACCATCATATTCAAGGACAGTAAATTGCTCATGCCGTTCCACACGGTTATACTTACGCATACTTGGGTTGGTACACATAGGATCTTCCTCAACAGTGATAACATTAGCACTTGCCTGTAATTTATTATTTTCTACAACAATAACTCTGTGAGGTCTGTCAATTTCCACGCCGTCAATACGGGTTCCCGATGAAAGCATCAAACCGTTATATGCATATAGTTTTGAAAGCTGGCACTCTCCAATGTTCATATCAAGCATTATACGGCGGCGAATATCACCATAGAGGTCTGCACGGATGAAAGAAAGTCTTGCATTTCGGCTCATACTTTGGGAGCGTTCAAATGCAACATAAGGTATGGAACCGTTGCCAAAATCTAAATTGATTCCCTCGGGCCTAAACATATCTCTTGCTTTTTGTTGTCTGTCTGCATACCTTTTCTGCTGTCCGTTTCTGTCAAAGATACCTGCAAAATCTATGTAAAAAATAACATTCTCAAGGTCGGTTATTAAATTTATATCCGCTGGAATTTCAAAATCATCTCCATGAAGCTGACACATTATTTGATAAAACAATGCGTTGCTTTCTTGCTCATGACTTGCTGTCGGCATCTTACATTTTTCTGTTTCACGTGCCTGTAAATTAAATTTGAATATACCGTCAGAATCCTTCTCGGCGTAGCTGATAATATTTCTTGCAGACATCATATAGATTTTATACTTGCGCATATAAAGGTTCACCTCACTTTGTAAAAATTATATCACAAACCTTTTCAAAAAGCAATATGAATACTGCCCTCACTTTTTAAGTGAACAGTATATCTTTTTTTGAAAGTGAGGTGATAAACCGTGAAGGAATCTATGTTCAAATCTTACGATGAGATGCCTCTGTTTCTCAATGCAGAAATGGTGGCAAAGGCATTAGGTATTGCTACCTCTACTGCCTACGAGCTAATGCACGAGAAAGACTTTCCTGCGTTAAAAATAGGAAGTCGGCTACTCGTGCCGAAAGAAAAGTTCCGCCAATGGGTGGACAGTAAAACTAATTTATAAGGAGGGGTTTTTAATGACCGAAATACTATGTGAAAAATTTAATAACAAGATGAATGATTGCTTCTTTCATCCATCAAGAGATAATATGTATCCGACAAAAGAAATAAAAAAGATCGCTCTCCAGGCCATGGAAAATCTGTGGCAAATGGAGAGCATTTCTTTTGAGGTGATTGAATTTTCCAATGCGGAAATTCAATATATTATTCTCAAGAAGTTGATGCCGGAGCATATCGATTTTGCAATTGATGAATTCATGCGTTGCAACAGATTAGATGGAGTTGAAATTCTGTCTTATTTGATTTTTGTAAAGGCTCTTACAAATAATAATTTGATGGAGTTATTTGCAAAACATGATATCGAACATGGTCTTATTAATGAGAAAGGAGGCGCAGCATGAATTACTATTATTTAAATCAGAAGCACAAGCTTAAGAATGTGTTTATAATATCCAACTACGTTATGCAGTTGGATATTAGCGCAACGGCGCTGGCAATATATTTCTACCTCATGTATATCGAGGACAGAAAAACTTATCAGTGCTACCCGAGCTACAAAACTATCGGTAAAGCTCTTAAGATTAAAAGCAAAGGTACAGTTGCTAAATATGTAAGAGAGCTTGAAGATAAGTGCTTAATCTATACCGAACCTACAGAAGTAATTCTGAAAGACGGTAAGAAAAGAAACGGCAACCTGAAATATACAATCCGTCCTATACAGGATGCGATTGAACATTATCATTATGAGCAGATGAAAAATGTTAACGAGGTTGCAGCTCGGGCAAAAGCTCAGAAGATGCTTGATGATTATAACAGAAAGCATCCGAAAGCAACCGCATAAATTATTTACCCGTTTCAATGCCAACACTTCGGCGGTTTTGAAAACGAAAATTTTGCGGTAAGGTAGTTACACCACCCCTAAAAGTTAGGCAGCTCGTATCGCCAACGCTTCGGGGGTGGTTACACCTTAAAATCGATAATAGGTCAAATGAGAACGACTGTGACAGAGAATTTCGAGAAGAAAATTCTTGGGTAAGGTATTTACCCTACCCAAGTAAGTTAACCTCGTAATTCATCGTGCGACAAATAGGTTTGAGACCTAAAATTCGATTCTATGCATATGACCAAGGGCTTAAGCAGGGGTTTCAGCATATAACTATTTGGGGTAAGGTAGTTACACCACCCTGAAAAGTTAATCTCTCGAACCGAAAAGAAAAGCCCTATGGTAAGACCTTAAAATCGATTTGAAAGAACAAACGAAGGTACGAGAAAACACCTGACGGGGCGCCCCGAGGAACGAAAAGTACGAGAAAATGATAGAAACAGGATAAAGCTTGGTGCGTTATCCGCTCCAAGCCCCCTTACATCGCCGTGCGAAGCCCGGCGGAGAGTTTCTAAAATGCATCTGCTGGTGCTGTGTTGGTGTCTGTTATGCCATCTGACCGCATTGTATAAGGGTGCAGTAGGTGTAATAACAGGTGTCTTCAAAATTACAAAATTTTTTAAGATTGGAGTGTGAAATTATGAGTAAAGTTGTTATAAGAACACATTATTCTGTGGGTGGCAAATCAGTCGGCGGAGGGTTCACAAATTATATCGCAAGAAGAGACAGAGTTGACAAAACAATTAACGCAAGAAGGTCGGAGGTCTTTCCTAAATATGCTGCGGAGAGACCGGGAGTTATTACGATGGGCGAACACGGTTTATTTGGTCAGGAGGACTATGTTAATCTGCGTAAAGCCTCAGAAGAAATATATAATCATAAAGGAATCGTCTGGCAACAAGTTATATCTCTCAGACAAACTGATGCAGAAAGACTTGGATATGATACGCCGGATGCATGGAGAAATCTTCTCAGGTCAAAGCAATTTGAGATCGCGTCCTACCACAGAATTCCTGCTGAAAATATGAAATGGTACGCAGCGTTTCATAAAGAGGAAGGACACTATCATGTGCATTTTATTCTCTTCAATAAAGAACCCGGCGGCGAATTTCTTTGTGCAAGAGATTACAACAGATACAAAGACTCATTAACAAAAACTATTTTCAAAGATGAAATGAAACAAATCTATGATGAGAGACAGTCTCTTCGAGATAAAATTATTGAGTCTGTGAAAGAAAAAATGAATGAGTTTTGTGCAGATATTGGTGAAGCTCCCGATGAGTTTGCCGAAGCGTTTGTTGACTTAAAATTCTCTCTTAATGGGTACACTGGCAGAAATAATTATCAATTCATTTCTCGTCAGCAAAAGGAAAAAGTTGATGCGGTTGTAAAAATCGTTTGCAAGGATGAAAACCTGCAGGATTTGTATCAACAATGGTGTCAAGTTCAGTTAGCTCTCTTGAAATATTATCGAGAGAATCCTAAAGAATGTTTTGATAGCTTGGAGAACAATCTTAATCTCCAAAGACGCTTGGAAAATGTTGTTCTAAGAGCGGCCATCTATGACAATAAAAAGAATGATTTTTATACAGATAAAGAACAAGGAAGTATGCCCTACGGCGGAATTGTTTTTGCTATCTGTAAAATGTTTGAGCAGTCCATTGACCATGACATCAAGGAAGGATTTACAAAATCAATTGTAGATTCAAAGGAAAGAACAAAAGAATACAGAAAAGATTCTGCGATGGGCATCCATCACGGAATGTAGTTAGGGGGTGAAAATACAATGAAGAAGAACAAAAAAGTAAAGATGACTTTTAATATTGATCCCAAGGTCAGACGACAAATTAAAAATCTTGTTGAGGACCTTGGCTACAAAAGTGAGAGTGCATTTTGCTGTGAAGCTATCGAAGAATATCTCTCAAAACTTCAATATGATAGCATAGGTACATACATGAATAAGCTGTTGGTTCAGGCGGTGGATTGTACCATCGCAGGTCATACTGACAAAGTTTCTGATATGCTTTTCAAATTCGCTGTAAGTATTGAAAAGCAAACAATGATTATGAGTGGTGCCTATACGGAATATTATATGGAAGACATTGAAGAGATGGCAATTGAAAATGTTAAGAAAAGACATGGGAAATTGTAAAATCCTTCGTGGACTTCCTCTCTCTT
>JBGVIT010000027.1:0-10952 GCA_045128915.1 Clostridia bacterium | reverse complement strand
TGGTTTATTAATTTTTTCATCAACTATATTATACCACAAAATGGCTGATTCCGCTATGGTTTCAGCCTATTTTTTTGCACAAAAAATCGAGGACTTTCATCCTCGATTTTCAGGGGGAGTTTTTAAACATCCCCTTTTTTTGAATTATTTATTTATGCGGATTTTCAGGTGCTTAACATTTACTCTGGAACCTTCATAGCATTCTGAATACTGAACAAGCAAAAAGTTTCCTTTTTCATCCTTAAGCGGTAGAATATTTGAATAGAACGCGCTTCCTTCTTCTTCTACAAACAAACCTTCATCCCATGTGTTGCCGTCTTCTGAAATGTAGAAAACAAATCCTTTGTATTCCTTGCCTCGACCAATAAGAATATATACTCCGTCAATCAATGCAGTTTGAGGATTTCTTGCGCCTTTTTCAACCAGACATGCTTCAAGAACTTCCCATGTCTTTCCCAAATCAGAGCTTACAGCATGGTCAAGATAGGATTCATCAGCTTCGTTATATGCATATGCATGGAGCTTACCATCACTATCAAACAATATAGAGCCATAACCACGGTTTAATGTATCAAATGGGATTACACTTACTTCGTTGAACGTTTTGCCGTTATCGGTGCTCGTGTAAAGCCGATACACATCTTCGGGGTACTGACCAGCAAAATTTTTGTTGCAATAATGAAGAACATATATTACTCCATCTTTATAAAGCGCATCATACGTTCTTCCTTCATATGGGCTGTATTCTTCAGCTTCTGTCCATGTTTCTCCCTGGTCATAGCTTCTTACTACCATTGGTGTGCTCCATGGTTCACAGCAGTATTGGTCAGTAGCATCATTTCTAAGGCAAAAAGCCACAATAGCTCCATCGTCGCAGGCAACGGCTTTTTCGACTGAAATCGTATGAATTCCGTCAAGAAAACATTCCACAGAATATTGTAATGTCTTTATGGGAGAATATGTCTTTCCGTTATCTTCTGATATACGGTACTCTACCCAACCATACGGAGAATGACCGCCCCACCTTTCAGCAGAACAGTTTGAATTAAAATCGATAAACCTGCCCGGCGCAAACTCCGCCATTGCATGAGACATATGACCACTTCTTCTGCGGCTTTTGTTATCTACATACAATTCTGGTTCTTCAATTTCTACCTTAAAATTAGGCTTTATTATTTCCTTATAAATCATTATCTATCACGCCTTTCCTATGATATGTTATATTGTAGCACATCATTGACAGAAATACAATTATCGGTCAGGACAAGATATTTTAACTTACGGACATTTAGTATTTTCTTTTCTGAAAACTCCAGGCGGCAAACCGCAATGGCGTTTGAAAAATGTAACGAAGCTGCTTTCGTTTTCAAACCCCATCATAAAACTGATTTCTTTAACGCTTTTTTCAGTTTTGGTAAGAAGCTTCTTGGCATACTTTATGCGCTCATATATTATATATTCATATACAGAACAGCCTACAGCTTTCCTGAATATTCTGCTCATTTGCTTTGAGGACAGACAACATTCCTTTGCAACATCATCGCAGCTTAGTATTCTGTGAATGTTATTTTTTATATAACTTTTTGCTGCATCAGCTCTTGAATCAAAATGTGTATCTTCCATAATCGGAATATCTGCACCCGCACGTTCAAATACAGAGCAGATTATCTCTGTAACCCGTCCGCTTATAATATATGGCACAAAAATATTATTTTTTTCAGTTTGCCTGAGAATATAGTTGATATTATCTGCTACTGAGTGGGATATATCGAATTGAACATATTCTTTATTTTCAAAAAATGTCAGCCATTGTTCTTTTTCTCCCAATGAAAATGCAAGGCTCACTTTTAATAAATCATCGCTACACCAAATATATTTATGCGACACGTCAGGAAAAATAAGGAGCGCCTGACCTTCAGCAACTTCAACAAAATTACCGTTGTATTCATAGTGCACAGCACCTTCAAAAACAAAGTGAACCTCAAAAAATGAATGTGAATGAGAGTCCTTCAAAACTCTTACATCCATATCATCAGCATTTAACACATCAATCCACAAGGTTTTGATTTTTAAAGGAGATTCCGTTTCCGGAATACGAAATTTATACAAAGCTTCTGCTCTGTCAGGTGTAAATTCAGATATTAACATTTGTTTTATCTCCACAATTTTAATTATTTAAAGTATAACAAGGAATTATTATAAAGTCAATAAAATGTCCTACATAATAAAATAATTGTCTTAATTATAAAATGACATGATAACATAAGTATGATACAATATTAAAAGAGGTGACTTGGGATGTTAAAAGATATGATTAAAATGAAAGAAAAAACAATCTGTATGTATGTTCAGCTTAGTGATATAAGCATTTCAAAAATAGCCGGTCTTTCCGGATATGATTTTATATGGGTTGATACAGAGCACAGTTATATGTCTTTTGAAACTGTCTTGGGACACATTATGGCGCTAAAATCAACCGGTGCTCAGGTAGTGGTAAGAGTTCCTCAGGACGACCTAACATTTACAAAGAAAATAATTGACATAGGGGTTGACGGAATTATATTTCCAATGGTACGAACAGCTGAGGAAGCAAATCGATTCATTGCTTCTACACTCTATCCCCCTTACGGAACAAGAGGATTCGGACCAATGAACGCTATTGATTACGGCATTAAAAGCGTACCTGACTATACAAAAAGCACCGTTGACCATTTGTGTAGATTTATACAGATAGAGCACTCAGATGCCATAGATAATCTTGAAGAAATAATTAAAAATCCTTATATCGACGGATACATTTTCGGGCCGAATGATTTGTCAGGCTCTTACAACATGCTTGGAGACGTCTTCTCCGAAAAAATATCTGACATCATAAAAAGTGCAATAGATTTTCTTCACACAAACGGCAAATATACAGGAATTGCTTCCGGCGGATTTTCAACAGAGGTCTTAACTCATTGGAGCAGCTTTAATCCACACATGCTATGCGCAGGTGCTGACTTCGACTTCTTGAGAGACGGTGCACGAAACAACAGAATTAACATGGAGAAAATCCATAAGAACAATTAGCAAAAACCCATCCGAATTTAAAATTCGGATGGGTTTTATCTTTAATCTTCAGTTATCAGCACTTCATTCACATGAATTTTTGAAATTTTCAAAGTTTTTATTTCATACGGTTTCATGTCGATTTTAAATTCTCTGCCAAAATAATATAAAGTTATTTCCTGATGTTTTCCCGCATTTTCAAACAACCTTACAATATCATCTGTTCCGTCCTCATGTTGTTTAAGCGCACTAAGCTGTACGCTGTCGGAAACAACAGATACATATTTATTTTCAGCAGGCAATGTACCCTTATGATTTGCTTCACAAATGACAATAGGACCATTACAAAAATCTGATGACATATCAGGAATTCTTGACGCAGAAAAATCTTTCTCATGAATAACTATTCTGACCTTACCCTCGCATATTCCCTGCTCCATTATTGGGTAATCTGCTGTTTTATCAAGTTCTCCAAGACGCAAATCACCAAATATACAGCTTCTAAGTATGCTAAGACCTAATTTAGAATCTTCCTTAGTATATGAAAACAAAGTATCGGATATGAATGAAATACCACCGTTTTCATCGCTCATACTTATCCATTCACCCATAGGTAAATCATAGCAGTTATCAGGTCTGTTTTCCGATGCGAAAGGTGATGAAACATTAAGATTTGAACACTCCGTATCTGAAACAAGCTTTAAAACTATCTCACGCTCATTCCAATTCACAATATACTTTACGTCAAAATAATTTTTGCTGTTATAAAAAGTATAATATAATGTTATTAATGAATTTCTGAATTTATAAGATGCTTTAAACGTAGTTCTGTGAATACCGTCTTCCGCCACTTCGAGCTTTATCAGTTTTATTTCATCAATTTTTTCACCGTATGAGCTTGTATTAAAGCACCACGTATCACCCTCGTCTTCGTAGCATTCAGGTCTTAAAATATCAGTATATGCTCTGCCGTTGGCTTTGTTGATAATATTTTTAATAAAACCGTTTACGCAATCAAACTCAACTTCAAAGAATTCAGTATTCAATTTTCGTATATTCCTGTTTTTGATAATTTGGTCATCATTTTCAAGCTTTACAACCCTGAAACACTTATAACCCATTGCCGGTATTTTTGCCTTAAACACAAACCTCGAACGGAAACCGGGTATTACAGAACCCTCCTGAATAATTTGGCATTCGTATCTGTTATTATCGGCATCCTCTAAAACTATGCCGCCTGAATATGCTTCAAACTCATGAAGCCATTGCACCTCAGACTCTATGTAACCTGAATACTCATGAGGATTAAGATTCCAAACCACAACATTCCATGGGTTTTCGGGATTAGTGCCGGGAGTATTAATTTTTCTTGTTACAGCCTGCAATGAGTACTGCATGATTTCATTAGCTGTAAATATAGCTCTTCCAAGCTGATTGTTGGAATCTGAATACGCTTGTTTTATACACGTTCCACCAAGTATATCATGGAACTGATTAAACATAATATCCTGCCAACAATAAGTTAACTTTTCTTTATCATATTTATATCCCAAAACTTTATTGGCTATTACTGACGCTTTTTCAGCATTTAATACAGCATATTCGGCTTTTGAATTCTTACCTTTTATGAAGTAATTATCGGTATATGGGCCAAAATCCTTAGTCAGCATTTCACCGTTAACCTCGCACGCCGGCCGTCCCTGCGCCTTGAAATAACCTTCAACGGTAGAAAAATTCAATTCATACGGTTTTGTTTCGTTTAGATAATGTATATCTGCAATAGCTTTTTTTGTAGGCGCACCGCCATGATTGGTTACTCCATAAATCATCATTTCATCACAAGATATATCAGCCATTTTTTGCTCAGTTATATTAACTGCTTCAATCATGTTTTTATTACAGATTTCATGAAACTGACCTGCGCGAAATGCCATTAATTCGCTGCCATCCTTTCCTGTCCATTTAAAATACGGTTCAGTAATCGGGAAATGATAAACTTCCGGTCTCACCATGCAATAGTAGTTCATATGACTTTTCCGCAAAATCTGAGGCGTCTGTGAGTTATGACCAAAGGAATCAATATTAAACACACATGAAGAAAATTTATCAAAATTTTTCTTCATATATCGCTGACCGTAGAGACTGTGCCTTGCATAGCTTTCACCGGTTGCAGAAAAGCAGTCCGGCTGAAGCCACCAGCCTTCACATATATCCCATCTTCCCTCTTTAACTCTTGCTTTGATTTCATCAAACATTTCCGGATCTGTTTTCTTTATCCATTCAAAAACAGGAGGAGTTGCAAAAGAGTAGATAAAATCTTCATCCTCTTTCATTCTGTCAAGAGCACTCCTGAACGTAGAATGTATTGATGCCATAGCATCATCCCATGTCCAGAGCCATACAGGATCAAAATGAGTATTACCTATCATGTAGATATTTTTCATAGTATGTCCACCTTTTCTTTGAGAACTTCTGCCATTATACCATAGCATTTCCCATTAGGATGAACACCGTCATGAGAGAGTTCCTCCGGCAACTCACCATTATGGGATAAGGCGCTATAATAATCAACATATTCTGCACCATATTGGCAGCATAGGTCTTTAAGTAATTCATTTGTTCTCACAATATTATTATCAAAAAATTTCCTGTCATACGGTTGGCACAGAGATTGCGGAAGAACAGAACAAACATAAACCTTTTTATCATCGCATTTTGAAAGCATAGCTCTGAAATTTTTTTCTATTCCACCTATAACCTCATCGCAATCGGCTCCTGGCTTTTTATGCCACAAATCAGGCGCTGTTGTAAGCAAATCATTAATTCCAAGTAAAATTACAACTATGGGGGCATCAAGCTGTAAAACATCAGCATCAAAGCGTTTTGAGGCATTGAGTGTAATATCACCACCAATACCTCTGTTTAATTTAAGTGCTTTAGGATTGAAATATAAATTCAAATCCCAATGCTGTGTAATTGAATCTCCAAAAAATACTACGTCTGCTTTTTTACCGGATGATAAATATTGCTCATTCATAATATCAAACTCTATGCGCCTTGTATCTGCGGTAGCAACGCAGCCGAAAAAACCGGGTTTGATTTGTTCTTTCATTGTTTTACTCCCTTTATTTTGCGATAGGATATTCATTTCCTAAAAGATATAGAGGCTTTTCATCTTCATCAATCTCCGGAAAACGTCCTGTTTTCTCATAAAATCTGTTATCAACTCTGTCATCGTTAACCTTTGAAACTTCACCAAGCAAAATCATGCCTGTTCCCTTTTCGCCCCAGAACTTATGATACTGTCCGCATGGGATTGTAATGCTCTGACCAGGCTCAAGTTTTATTACCGCTCCGGGTTCTACCTGATATTCATAGCCGTCAACATTAACAGTTACAGGATTTTCCATATCAAACTGCTCATCAGGTGTGCTGTTATATACCTTAACCATTAGATTGCCGCCACCACGGTTTATAATATCCTCCATTTTTGACCAATGGAAATGATACGGAGTTATTTGCTCTTCCTGAACAATAAGCAATTTTTCTGCATATGGTTTAACATACTTTTTATCGTTGAAATTACCGTTTCTAAGGGTTATCATAAGCAACCCTACCTTGTCATAATCACCAGAACCGAAGTCTGTTATATCCCAGCCAAGCATATTGTCACGTATCTCATCATACTCAGCACCTTTTTCTGCCCATTCATCAGGTGACCAGAACACAAATGGCGGAAGCTTGAAATTCATTTTATCAATAAATTCAACGGCATCCTTCATGATTTTATTAATTTCCGATCTTTTCATGTAAATCACACTCCAATTAAAATTTAAGTATATCATACTACAACATCCATAATTTTTCTACAGAGCATAGTGCCAACTTTAAACGATAATCGTGCCATATTTTTAACGTGTCACTTTTCCCGCAGCATCTTGGCATTATTGTGGATTGACATATAAAAACTGAGACAATATAATTTATTTATAATAATTATGATGAGGAGCAAGTTTGAATGGATATACCAAAAAATAACAGTCACCAAGACCTGATTTATAAAAAAACAGCTATCAGAGACTTAGCTCTAACTTTTATACCCCCATTAAACCACATATACGAGCTTGCACCTATTTACTTTCTCATAACCGGCGGAGGCTGGTACGAAGAAAAGAAAGAAGACTTTCTTGAAGTTTCCAAAATATCAGTAGAAAAGCTTCGAAGTAACGGCTTTGCTGTTGTAAGTATTGATTACAGAACTTCAAAAGAAGGTGCTGTTATGCAGGAAATAATCACAGACTGTTTTGATGCTGTAAGATATATAGCACATTTTAAAGATGTTCTCAAGATTGATAAAAAAAATATATTTATTGCAGGTCATTCTGCTGGAGCACATCTTGCGTTAATGGTAGCCTATGCCCATGAAAATATGTTTACAGATAATTATGAATATTCTGATGAATTTACCATAAAAGCCGCAGCTGCACTTAGCGCACCTACAATGCTTCACGTGTGGAATTCACACCATATTGGTAGTCTTGATGCGCTGTTTGGAGACTCTGATTCAAATGATGAGAGAAAACGTCTTAGTCCAATCTCCCATGTATCAGCAAAATGTCCTCCAACTCTTTTATGTGCAGGAACAAGCGATTGGTCTGTATTTGCATCATGCTCCGAAAAGCTTTTTGATGAACTTAAAGCAAATAATGTACCATGCGATCTCAAATTATCAATCTGCGGTGGACATATGTTTGAAAAGGTTCATAATGATTTAGAACCTTCTATATCAGCAGATGAAATACAAAAAATTGTTGCACAGTTTGGTATAAAATATCTGAAAGGAGTAGAGTAAAATGCTAATAGGCGGTCTTGACGTAGGAACAACAGGCACAAAACTGACAGTTTATAATACAGAAGGACAATTTGTTAATAACGAATACATAGAATACGACGTTTCAAGACAAAACGGAGAGCATGAAATAGATGCAACTGTGATTTTTGATGCAGTTTGCAAGGTTATAACAAAAACAACATCTTCGTTCCCTGAACTTGAAGCTGTAGGTGTTACAACCTTTGGTGAAACTTTTGTAGTGCTTGATGACGAAGATAATCCTTTATTCCCATCAATGCTCTATACCGATCCAAGAGGAAAAGATGAGGTTGGTGAACTAAACCGAAAACTTGGCGAAAAAACACTTGCATCTATTTCAGGTGTAAAACCGCACCAGATGTATTCATTGCCAAAAATAATGTGGCTTAAAAATAATTACCCTGATATATTCAAAAAAGCAAAACGAATACTGCTTATGGAAGATTATATTGTGTATATGCTTACCGGTAATGCGCAGATTGACTATTCCCTTGCTGCTCGGACAATGGCTTTAGATATTAGAAAAAAACAATGGAGCAAAGAAATACTCTCAGCTTCACAAGTTGATGAAAACCTTTTATCTAAACCCGTACCGGCAGGCACGGTTGCCGGATGTATCCGGAACGAACTTTCAGAAAAGCTTCAAATTTCTAACAAGCTTATGATTGTAAACGGCAGTCACGATCAGGTTGCAGCAGCTATCGGCGCAGGAATTTTCGAAATCGGACAGGCTATTGACGGAACCGGTACAGTTGAATGTGTAACTCCTATGTTTGACAGTATTCCGGACAATGAACAGATTTTCAATGAAGGCTACTCCGTAGTTCCTTACGTTTTTGACGGTACATACGTATGCTACGCTCTCTCGTTTACAGGTGGTGCAACGCTTAAATGGTACAGAGATTGTTTCGGTAAATACGAAGAAATGCTTGCCAGAGAAAAGGGCGAAAATGTTTATGCACTCCTTGATAACCAAGTACCTGAACCCCCAACAAATTTGCTTATACTGCCACACTTTGCAGGAGCAGCAAATCCATATATGGATAACAACTCTAAAGCAGCTATTGTCGGACTGTCTCTTGAGCATACCAATTCTCATATTTACAAGGCGCTTATGGAAGGTGTTACATATGAAATATTGGTTAACATTGAGCATCTATCAGATTCAGGAATAACAGCAAAAAAGCTGTACGCTACCGGTGGCGGAGCGTCATCGCCCGTATGGCTGCAGATTAAAGCGGATATATTAAACCGACCAATAACTGCTCTTGATGCAAAAGAAGCCGGCGCTTGCGGCACTTGCATGCTTACAGCAGTTGCAACAGGTGCTGTTAAAAACCTTAAAGATGCAAAAAGACTCTTTGTCAAAGAAAAGAAAACCTACCTGCCCAATCCAACAAATGCAGACAAATACAAAAAGAATTTCGATGCATACAAAAAATTGTATGGAGCAGTACGACCTATTATAGAAGAAATTACAACGGAGGTATTATAATGCTTGTAACACTTAAAGAGATTTTGAAAATTGCAGAAGAAAGAAAATGTGCCATCGGCTCTTTTAATACTCCAAACATGGCAAGTATTAAAGCTGTCATAGGCGCTGCTGAGGAAATGAATGAGCCTGTAATAATAATGCATGCACAAATCCACGAAGAAATGGGAATATCCAAAATGGATGAAATTGCACCTGTGATGCTTCTTATGGCAGATAAAGCAAAAGTTCCCGTATGTGTTCACTTAGACCACGGCACAGACCTTGGTTATGTAAAAAAAGCTTTAGAAATAGGATTTACATCAGTTATGTATGACGGCTCGGAGCTTGAAACTCTAATGAATTACGTAAATACATCCGTTACAGTCAAGCTTGCAGAGAAAACCGGAGCATCTGTCGAAGCCGAAATTGGTTCAATGGGCAAAAGAGAAGGTGGAGGCGGTGGTGGTAACAGTATCTATACCGATCCGCAGGAAGCAAAGGATTTTGCTTCAAAAACAGGTATTGATGCACTTGCCTGCGCATTCGGTACTGCTCACGGCATGTACCTTAAAAAGCCTAAACTTGATTTTGAAAGACTTACAAAAATTAATGAAATAGTTTCCGTTCCTCTTGTAATGCATGGTGGCTCAGGTGTTAGTCCTGAAGACTACACAAGAGCAATCAAATGCGGAATACGAAAAATTAATTACTATACATACATGGCAAATGCAGGCGGACGTGCTGTTGACAGAATGTTCCGTAAAACCTATTATCATGACATTGAAACTGTTGCAATAAATGCAATGAAAGAAGATGTAAAATTGGCAATTCGTGTTTTTTCCGGTAAAACAAATTAGTACCATAAAAAACGAGCACTAAAGTGCTCGTTTTTTTGCTTTATCTTTGAACTCTGCCTGAACCGTCACCGCCGGCAAGGTTTTCTACATCCTGTCTTGATACAAGATTGAAGTCGCCGGGGATTGTGTGCTTAAGTGCTGACGCTGCAACGCCGAATTCCAAAGCTTCTTTGAAATTCTTTCCATCAAGGAAACCGCAAATCGTTCCGCCTGCAAAGCTGTCACCGCCGCCTACTCTATCAACGATAGGTGCTATTCTATACTCTCTTGAATGATAAAATTCCTTTGTATCTCTTGAATATATGCAAGCTGACCAGCCGTTATCTGATGCTGAATGTGAAACTCTGAGTGATGAAATTACATACTCGAAGTTAAACTTCTCTACCATTTGTTCAAATATGCTCTTGTAGCCTGCAAGCTCAAGCTCACCGCTTGTTACGTCAGTATTACCGGGCTTAAAGCCAAGTACCTTTTCTGCATCTTCTTCGTTTCCAATACATACGTCAACGTACTGCATAAGATTTGACATAACCTTTTGTGCCTTTTCGCTTGACCAGAGCTTCTTTCTGAAGTTAAGGTCGCAGCTGACCTTTACTCCGTGAGCCTTTGCAGCCTTGAGCGCTGCCTCGGTAAGCTCTGCCGCTTTATCTGAAACTGCGGGAGTGATTCCGGTAAAGTGGAACCAATCGCAGCCTTCAAATAT
>JBGVIT010000026.1:0-6283 GCA_045128915.1 Clostridia bacterium | reverse complement strand
GGAAGCAAAAAATATCTGGTTGCAAGTCTTGACCAGAGCCTTAAAAGAATGAATATTGATTATGTAGATATTTTTTATCATCACAGAATGGATCCTGACACTCCGCTATATGAAACTATGTGGGCACTTGCAGGCATTGTTAAAAGCGGAAAAGCACTTTATATTGGTCTTTCCAATTACGATGGTGAAACCATGGAAAAAGCTGCTGCTATATTAGATGAGTTGCACTGTCCCTTTATCATTAACCAAAACCGATATTCTATATTAGACAGAACCATTGAAAAAAATGGAATTCTTAAAAGTGCAATTACAAAGAAAAAAGGAATGATTATATTCAGCCCTCTTGCACAGGGACTTCTTACTAACCGTTATCTTAACGGTATTCCGGATGATAGCAGAGTGAAAAAAGACGGCAGATTTTTAAATGAAAATTCACTGTCACAAGATCTACTGGATAAGATAATGAAATTAAATACAATTGCTCAAAACAGAGGTCAGTCGCTTGCACAGATGGCTTTATCCTGGGTATATAGCCACGAAGGTATTACTAGTGTCTTGATTGGTGCATCAAAGCCGGAACAAATAATTGAAAACCTTAAAATGACAGCAAATGCAAGCTTTACAAAAGAAGAATTGGAACAGATTGATTCAATCGTTCTTTAAAATGGAGGTATATAATAATGCTTAGTCTAGATTTATCAAAAATTACACCCTTTGTAAGTGAAGAAGAAATTAAAAATTTTCAGTCTGCAATTGAAATGGCAGAGAATGTTTTAAATAGCCGAACAGGAGCTGGCAGTGACTTCTTAGGTTGGGTTGACCTTCCTGTTAACTACGACAAAGAAGAATTCAGCCGCATAAAAAAGGCTGCAGAAAAAATAAAAAGCGATTCAGATGTTTTAGTTGTTGTTGGTATCGGAGGTTCTTATCTCGGTGCCAAAGCTGCAATAGAAATGCTTACCGATTCTTTCTATAACCTTTCATCCGACAGAAAAACTCCAATGATTATATTTGCCGGCAATTCTATCAGTTCTTCCTATCTTGTTGATGTTATTAATCTATTAAAGGATAAGGATTTCAGTGTAAATATAATCTCAAAATCAGGTACTACAACTGAGCCTGCTCTTGCCTTCCGTATTCTCCGTTCCATCCTTATAGAAAAATACGGCGAAGAAGAAGCGAAAAGAAGAATCTATGCAACAACAGATAAAGCAAGAGGCGCGCTGAAAACTTTTGCAGATAAAGAAGGCTATGAGACTTTTGTTATACCTGATGATGTTGGCGGCAGATTCTCTGTTCTTACTGCTGTTGGATTACTCCCTATCGCTGTTGCAGGCATAGACATTGACGAAATGATGAAAGGTGCTCAGGATGCAAAATCCGAATATAAGAAGCCATATAAAGATAACATCTGCTATCAATACGCTGCAATACGTAATATTTTGAACCGTAAAGGCAAAAACATCGAACTTATGGTTAATTACGAGCCTTGCCTAACATTCTTCTCTGAATGGTGGAAACAGCTTTACGGCGAAAGCGAAGGTAAAGATAACAGAGGTATCTTCCCCGCTTCCGTAAGTTTTTCAACAGATCTTCATTCTATGGGACAGTATATCCAGGAAGGTATGAGAATTATTTTTGAAACTGTATTAAATGTTCAGAAACCTAAAAAGAACATTGATTTCCCATTTGATGAGGAAAACATTGACGGTCTGAACTTTCTTTCAGGCATGACAGTTGACGAAGTAAATAACAAGGCATTCCAGGGCACGGTTTTAGCACACACCGATGGTAATGTTCCAAACATTATCATCAACATTCCTGAATTAACTCCATACTATTTTGGTATGCTCTGCTATTTCTTTGAAAAGGCATGTGCAATAAGCGGTTATGTTTTAGGTGTTAACCCATTCAATCAGCCGGGCGTTGAAGCATACAAAAAGAATATGTTTGCCCTTTTAGGTAAACCCGGATATGAAGAACTTTCAAAGGAATTACAGGAAAGATTATAAGATTCATTACATTGTATACACACAAAATAAAGCTCCGTTGGAATACACGGAGCTTTACTTGTATACTGATATTTAAACAAGTCCCATACACCATTCAACACCTATGGCAACAACCACAACTAATGCAGAGATTATGAAACCGTGCATCATTGGTGCAACCCCTGATTTTCTAACCTCTTTAAAGCTTGTTCCAAGACCTATTGCTGCAAGTGCTGAAACCATAAGAAATTTACTTACATCTTTTGCACAGGCAGATACATTTGCAGGAATGTACCCCATGCTGTTGATAATAGCAAGTCCGATAAATCCAACAATGAACCACGGGAATAATTTCATTACATTTACTTTCTTTCCTGTATTTGTATTTATGCTTTGTTTTTTCTTAAGTCTTAAATTTATAAAGGTGAACACAAGTACAGTTGGAATAATAGAAAGAGTACGTGTAAGTTTAACCATTGTTGCAAAATCCCCTGCTCCTTCAGAAAAAGCATATCCTGCAGCTACAACACTTGAAGTGTCATTAACCGCAGTTCCGGCCCATAGTCCATATGCCATGTCTGAAAGTCCCATCCATCGTCCCATAATAGGAAAAAGAACGATCATTGCCATATCAAACAAAAATGTTGCTGACATTGCATATGCAATATCTTTATCTTCTGCATCAATAACAGGTGCTATTGCAGCAATTGCACTTCCTCCGCAAATACCTGTTCCTGCAGATATGAGATTTGATAATTTCCAATTCAATCCGAGCGCTTTGCCAACAAGATACCCTCCGCCAAAACATGTAAGCAAGGTAAATACCATAACCATCAACGACATTTTTCCAACAGAAAGAATCACATTAACACTGAGCGAAGCGCCAAGCATTATTATGGCGAGTTTCAGAATCTTTTTTGATGTAAACTTAAGTCCGGGAGCCAACCAAGTCGGCTTATAAAAACTATTAATAAGCATACCAAGCAATAATGCTATAACTGATGCACCTATAATATGTATCGGTAAAAGGCTTTCGATATATCTTGCCACATAAGCAAGGAGACAAGCAGCACCAAAGCCGGGAATGATTTTAATGACTCCATTCATTCTTTTTTTCATAATCAGCACCTCTATTTTTTATTTATATCTTGATTTTACCATATTTTTGTGATAAAATCAAATTATCATTTATTATGTATTGATAAGTAGTTTTTATGAGAGGTTTTATGTTAGATAACAGGATATATACATTTTTGACTCTGTATGATGAAATGAATTACAGAAAAACAGCTGAAAAACTTAATATGACTCAACCGGGTGTCACTCAGCACATTCAATATCTCGAAAAATATTATGGAGTCAAGCTCTTTACATATAACGGACGGCATCTTTCCAAAACCGCCAATGCGGAGATATTAAAGAAACACATAGATTCTATCCGTGCCGTTGAAAATGAAATAGCAAGCGAATTTACGCATAACAATTCAATTTCGCTTAAAATAGGCGCAACAAAAACTATCGGTGAATTTGTTATAGTGCCTGAAATCTGCAGATTTTTAAGTAATAGCAACCACAATCTTGAATTACATATTGATAATACAGATATCCTTTTATCTATGCTCGAAGCATCTAAAATTGATTTTGCAATTATAGAAGGGGTTTTTGATAAAAGTCATTACAAATATCACCTTATGAAAAAAGAAAGATTTGTCGGCATATGTTCTAAGGAGCATCCATTTGCAAACAAAACTGTAAAGATATCTGATATCTTTACAGAAGATCTTATACTGAGAGAACTTGGTTCTGGTACACGAAAAATATTTGAGCAAGCATTAAATGACATAGGTTTTTCAATTTCGTGTTTTAAGTCATGCTCCTCAATAAGCAATTTTACTGTTATATGCAATGCTGTTTCCAATAATGGAGCAATTACCTTTGGATACGA
The DNA here is from genome assembly GCA_045128915.1 of Clostridia bacterium. Taxonomy (GTDB): domain Bacteria; phylum Bacillota; class Clostridia; order UBA1381; family UBA1381; genus RGIG9115. The sequence goes on along the minus strand of JBGVIT010000026.1, from coordinate 2,347 downwards.
ACCTGTTGCAACAAGTCATAATGATCTCTCATGTTTTGAAATTGAGGATATTCATCTTAGCGGAGAGTTTAATTTTGTTTATTGCAACGAAGAAATTGCCAGAGAAAAAATTAAATTGTTTTATATGTAGTTTTACATATATATAGAAAAAAATTCAATAATAATCTTGGAGGTGTTTTTATCATGTGTGATAACAACAAATTTTTTATCTGTGAACATTGCGGAAACTTAATCGGAATGATTCACGATGCAGGCGTTCCTATGATGTGCTGCGGTCAGAAAATGACAAAGCTTGAACCGGGAACTGTTGAGGCAAGCCACGAAAAACATATTCCTGTGGTAGAAGTTAAAGACAACACAGTAACTGTTACAATTGGTTCTGTAGAACATCCTATGACTGAAGAACATCATATCGTATGGGTATATCTTCAGACAGATAAAGGCGGTCAGCGCAAGTGCTTGGAGATTGGAAAAGCTCCTGTAGTTACATTTGCTCTTGCCGATGAAAAACCGGTTGCAGCATATGCTTACTGCAATCTTCACGGTTTATGGAAAACTGAAATATAAGCACTAATCACATGAGCCTCCAGGGAACAATCCTTGGAGGCTCAATTTTCACTAATATTAATTTATATGCACAAAAACTTTCATCATGTTCTGCTTTTTATACTAATCCAACAACAAAACCACACGCTATACCAATTGCATATAATAGTAACAGAATACACAGATTTTCTTTTATATTTTTGTTTCGTTTAAAGAGCAAAAGCATTCCCACTCCCGCCCCGGAAACAAGTCCTGCCACTAGTGAACCGAAATTCAGAACTCCGGAAAGATAACTCTCAGCAAGAAGTACTGAAGCTGCGCAATTTGGTATAAGACCTATAAGAGATGCTACAAAAGGCTGAAATACAGAATCCTTTAATAGATAATCGGCAAGAGATTCCTCACCTATAGCCTCTATCAAAAAAGTAAAGATGACATTGGCAACAAGCACAAAGACAAAAATCTTGAGCGTGTGACGCAGAGCGGATTTAAGTATTCCACCCTCGCAGCTTTCGCAGTTTCCGTGAAAATGCTCGTGTTCTTCCTCCACTGTACAAACGTTAATTTTGTGAGTTTTATTCCAGATGATATCTGTCAACAACCCAAAAACAACACCAAATACAATCTTGAGACCGATAAGTTTCAAGGCTACAGATGCCATATCCGGATGAGAAAGTATTATCGGAACTGCCTCATCACTCGTTGCGATAAATATTGCAACAAGAGTACCAACAGTTATTGCCCCACGTGAAAACATATCCGAAGCTATAACGGAAAATCCACACTGAGGAATACTGCCAAGTAATGCGCCGTATACTGTACCCATTTTACCTGCTTTCATAAGTGTGTGGCTAATTGCAGTATTTGTTTTGTGCTCCAGATATTCTATGACAAGATATATGATAAATATAAAAGGCATTATACTGATTGTGTCTTTAATAATATGTAAAAATAAATGCATACAATCACCTCTCAAGATATTATATATCTCCTCTTAAAAATTGTCAAACGACTAATCAAGTATTATGGGCACGTTCAAGGAACCTATTTAATCATAGCTAACATCATTTACAGATGTTTTTTCAGAAAAAAGCTCTATCAACTCTACATCTTAGGCTAAAATACAAAAGAACTCAATCGCCTTATGCAACAAGATAGCGACTGAGTTCTTCTTTTAATTTATCATCATTTGTATATGCATTAATTTTTATGGGTTTGCTTAAATCCAGACTGAAAAGGCCCATAATTGATTTTGCATCTACTTTATATCTTCCCGATTCTGCTTCAATATGATAATTTTGTTTACTTACTATATTAACAAAATCTTTTATATCGTTAATCAACGGAAGTTCTATTTTATATTGTTTCATCCTGCACCTCCTCCTTTCAGATAGAATATATGTTAAAAGCGAGGTCGAGATTTTATGCCCGGCCTCGCTTGAATTTTTATTCGATTTCAAGATGTTTAACCTCAGGCAATGTCTGTTGTTTCTTTGGCAGCGTCAGTTTCAGAACACCGTTTTCATACTTAGCTTTGATTTCGTCTGCCTTTACACCTGACAGATCAAATTCTCTGCTATACATGCCGTAAGAACGTTCGCACGTTAGATATTTGCCCTTCTTGTCTTTGTCCTCGTGCTCGGAATGACGTTCAGCCTTGATCTTCAAAACATTGTCATTTATATCAATTTTAATATCTTTCTTCTCAAAGCCCGGAAGATCTGCTTCCAGTTCGTATTTATCTCCTTCATCTCTGATGTCCGTCTTAAACGCATCCATCATTCCTGTTTCAAAAAATGAT
>JBGVIT010000025.1:0-7622 GCA_045128915.1 Clostridia bacterium | reverse complement strand
CATTCACAGTCACTGTGATTACATGTCACCAAATGACTACGAAGAACTGTATCGTAGAGTGCAACAGGGCGAATTGCTGATGGCAAGTTAAGATGAGGAAAACCTCATTTTAACTTGTACTAAATCTTGACATAGGACCAGTACTCGTATCTTGGCGTATTATTTGTATTACCATTTCTACAGAGGATTGCAAAGGGGTTAACAAAAACAGAGGTTGTTTCTTTACTAGTGTTACATTTTGTTACCTCTTCCTTTTTTCCTATGATAAACATATATTTTGTTCAGCAAAATATAGATATGAGTATTTCTATATGTAAAGATTTCACAGTTCCATTTGCGTTGACTAAACCGTTTTTCTACACGTTAATTGGATATTATTTAGAATATAACGTAGAATGTCAAAAAATGAGACCTTTACAGCTATATTTGTTGATTATATCAGGGATTACGGGAATAGTCTTATCCAATGTTTGTACATATATAGATGCAAAAATAAATAATGGGTACTCACAAAACTATGTTCAGTTGTTTGACTATGTGACGGCAATTGTTGTGTTTATTCTGATAAAATTTTTGTTTACTGTAAAAATGCCAAATGTCAATCAACATAATTTAAAAAAAATGATATGTTTTATGGGCTCTATGACATTAGGTATTTATATGTTTGATCCTTGTTTTAAGCTGCTGTTTTATGAAAAATATAATTTGTGGGCAGAGCATATGTTTCCGACGTTAATAGTATCTGTTGGATGGGTTTTGATTAGTATGACATTAGGCACAATGTGTACCTGTATAATTAAAAAAATTCCTATAATTAAATCTATTTTATAATGTATTTAATATTATATGGTAATTTGAAAATCAGAGAGTGTAAAGGACTCAATAGCAGGGGTCCAAGCACAATATTTTATTTATATGTTAAAAAGAATAAAAATTCAAAATAATAGACTTTCTTAATTTTTTAAATATAACTTTTAAAAAGCATGAAAAATTTAAAGAAAATTTTAGGATTGAATGAATGTAATGTAAAACGGCACATTGTAGGAGACGGAAACTGCAGATTATTTTCGGTTTATCCGTCCCTGCTGATTGTGTGGTATCGGTGCGACGGCAGTTTAGAGTCGGCACGACTGCAGATTATCGTGGTTTTGTTTGAATAGCAGAATCCTGCTTTTGAAACAAGGCCATGACCATGAGGTCACAGCCTTTGAACATTGAAATATTTAATAAAGTCCTTGATTATCAATTGCAGCACGGATTGTTTCAGCATCTATTACACGTTTGTACTGCTGGGAACCAATTGCAAGAGCATCGGTCATAAGATTATCGATCAGACGTGGATTGCCTTGGGTGGAGCTGTGTACAGCGGCAAGAGCAGCCTTATCGATGATAGTCGATGAGGCTCCGGCGAGATCAAGTTTGTGTAAAACATATTGTGAGACTTCGGCATCGCTCAGACCAGAGTAGTTGTAATGAACTGTAATGCGCTGGCGAAGGGCTTCATGGATTGGTTTGCGCAGCGTATCGTTTAAATGAGATTCACCGCAAAGTATTAAAGTGAAGTAATTCACTGAATCGTAGCCATAATTCATGAGCATCTTGATATCATTTAAGATACCGGTATTCAGATATTGAGCTTCATCGATGGCAAGAAGCAATGGCTGGCGTTTTTTCCTATACAGATACGTGATCTGTTCACGGATTGCTTTGAACATGGCAGGTTTTCCGCCTTTATCACTCAAGCCAAGAATGGCGCAGAACTGCTTATAAAAGTCAGCAACGCTGATGGTGGAAAGACACAGGTATTCCATATGGTACATGCTGGGATTCAGACTGGAAGCAAAGCAACGCAGTGCATATGATTTGCCCATATACCGGAACAGTTGCATCCTTGAGTATGTTTATGTAAAAAGAAAGAACTCATCAACGCAGTCTGGCTGCTGACACAACAGAACCGGTGGAATATATTCCAAGAAAGTTTTTTTGCCAACTTATATATCGAGAGTTAGAAAAAGTGAATGGTTTAACTCAGGAATAATACGAAGCTGCGCTGAAAAAATATCCTATTTTCGGTGATTTATATTTTCTACTAAGAAATTACCACAGAATAATATTTTCGCAAAAAGAAGACGCACTTGATGGATGGATTTTACAGGCATCATCCTTAAAAATTGACGAATTAGATACCTATGTAAATGGCTTACAAGCAGATACTGTTGTGGTCAAAATGCCATCTGTTATAAATATAACAACGGATTGGCAGAAGGCAATGTTAACAAAATAAAATTAACCAAGCGGATTATGTATGGTAGACATAGCTTTCAGCTATAAAAGGCTAAGCTGTTGTTGAATGAATATTTTTATCAAATTAACTAAGTTTGGAAAGAGCCGGTTGAGTGCTTACGATATATGTATAGCGATGTTGATAAATTTCATAATGTGTCTGCATCAGGAACTGTAACATGACCAAACTATAATAAATTTAATAAAACCAAAGATATTATATGTAATACAAATTGGAATAATATTATTCTAGGATTTGATAAAGTTGTATTGGTGAATATAAAGTAGTACAATGAACATAAAATAAGACCATTACCTGAATTGGAGAAAATCAATAGATGAGTACGTTTAATAATAATTATAAAAGAAAAATCAATAGACATTGTATTCCGACCTGCAATATTCTGGGTGTAAATATTGCAACCATAAATATGGCATGGTTAATGGAATTTACAAGTAAATATATTAAAGATTTATCAGGTGATTATTTGTGTGTGTCGAATGTGCATACAACAGTAATCGCATGGGAGAATGAAGACTATCGAGAAATGCAGAATGGAGGAATTATGGCAATTCCAGATGGTGTGCCGTTGGCCATGATATCTCGTCGTAGAGGGTATACGCAGACAAGCCGTACAGATGGTCCGAGATATATGTTAGAAGTGCTGAAGGTAAGTGCTGAAAGAGGATACCGACATTTCTTTTATGGTTCTACACAAGAAACCTTAGATAAGATACGAGAAGTCCTGGAAAGAGATTATCCAGGAACAACTGTTGTGGGGATGTATAGCCCTCCTTTTCGTCCTTTAACAGAGGAAGAGGATAAGCAGGTTATTGCAATGCTTAATGAAGCAAAACCAGATTTTATTTGGGTTGGTTTAGGAGCTCCTAAACAGGAGTGTTTTATGGCAGTGCACCAGGGAAAAGTACATGGCCTAATGGTGGGGATTGGTGCTGGATTTGACTATCTCGCGGGAAGTATCAGAAGAGCACCAATGTGGATGCAGGAACATAGCTTGGAATGGTTTTATCGAATGATACAGGAGCCTAAAAGACTATTTTGGAGGTATGTTCGTACAAATTCGATATTTATCTGGCAGGCATTTGTAAAACGTAGATAGGGAGTTTTGATGAAATCAAGAATAAGAAAAATCATAACCGTTATTTTGGAAGTGTTTGGCATGGTGTTATTATATGCAATGTTAGATACACAAGGAATGATTAAATATATTGTATCACTAATGCTGGTATTATTTATCTTAGTGCTTAATTATAAAAATGTGCTAGTGGTAAAAGAAGATGGGGTGTTGATACTTCCAATTTTAATCTATTGTATTCTTGGAATAGTGATGTCTATGTGTGGGGGAACAAAGACATTATGGACAATTAAGAATGTGTTATTTGTACTGTTTCCACCAATAGTTTCCTATGTACTGTGTCTTCGCTACGGAAATAAAAGACGTCATATGGTTAATATCTCCTTTTGTGGCAGTGTAATTGCCTATTTGTATTGTAATAGATTTTATTTTCTGACAAAAGGTTATTGCGAATCAACATTTGCTTTTGTGTTCGGTTTATTTATTCTTTATTATTTATGGAATAAACATTGGGAAAAAGTTGGGATAGCAGCGGTATGTATGCATTTAGCAAAAAAACGGATTGCTGTCTTGGCAGTGATTGCTTGTATTGTTTTAATGTTGGTTATGAAACTTTTGAAATATAAGAAAAAATGGATTTATGTTTTTTGGATCATGCTGATTGCGACGGCGGGGATATATGTATACAGTATATATTCTGGGGTTTTTGAGAATCTTTGTATAAGGCTCGGAGTAGATACTAGCCATAGGCTTGAGGTGTATCCTGTAGTTGTGGAGCATATTCCTAAAAATTATTTTTGGGGACAAGGTTTAGGAACCACAAATGAAATACTGGTGAAAAATCTGGAAACATGGCTGGTTGCTTGGTTTGAAAATCCACATAATGATTTTTTGAAAATGTTTGTTGACCTGGGAAGCATCGGTTTTGTTCTAGTTTTTGGAAGTTATCTGTTTGTATTTTATATAGTTCAAAAAAAAAGTGTTACGGATAAAGCACTAAGTCAATTGTTTGTTACATTTGTATATTTTATGCTATTGATGACTACAGATAATGTAAGCATATATATTTTGTTTTTGATACCAATGTATTCAATATGTTTATCACTAATGGAGGAGAAGGAGGAATCAAATGAAAATCATGCCAAATAATCTCGGCAGAGGTTTTGAACAATATCAAGAAGAATTTGAACAAAAAGCTTTGGAGGTACTTCGCAGCGGCTGGTACATCTTAGGAAATGAAGTAAAAGAATTTGAAAAAGAGTTTGCTGTTTATGCTGGCGCAAAACATTGTGTTGGACTCGCCAGTGGTCTGGATGCCCTTTGGATTGCATTTCGAATCCTTGGCATTGGAGCTGGGGATGAAGTGATCGTACAGGGTAATACATATATTGCAAGTGTCATGGGGATTACCATGAATGGTGCCACACCAATCTTTGTAGAGCCAGACGAATATTTTAATATTGATACGAAAAAGATTGAAGAAAAGATTACAGAGAGAACCAAGGCGATTTTAGTAGTGCATCTTTATGGACAGGCTTCCAAGATGGATGATGTGCTTGCACTTTGTAAAAAGTATAATCTGCGCCTTGTAGAAGACTGTGCTCAGTCTCATGGTGCTTGCTTTGGCGGAAAGATGACAGGTACTTTTGGTGATATCGGATGTTTTTCTTTCTATCCATCAAAAAATATTGGTGCATTTGGCGACGCAGGGGCCATCGTGACCAATGATGATAAGATTGCAGAAGATTTCCGCACGTTCAGAAACTATGGCAGTGAAAAACGCTATTATAATAAAATCGTAGGTGCAAATTCCAGATTAGATGAGATACAGGCAGGACTTTTAAGAGTGCGATTAAAACATGTGGGAACACTTGAGCAAGAACGTATAAAAATTGCATCACGTTATGCTGCAGAGATTAAAAATCCGAAATTCAGGTTGCCGGAAGTGAGAGAAAACTGTACTGCTGTATGGCATCAGTTTGTTCTGCGATGTGAAGAGCGCGATCGATTGATTGAATATTTAGATGTAAAAGGAATTGGTACGATTATTCATTATCCAATTCCACCACATCTTTCAGAAGCATATGGCTATCTGGGATTTAAGGAAGGCGCATTACCAATTACTGAGCATTATGCAAAATCGGTGCTGTCTATTCCAATGTATAACGGTATGACAGATAAGGAACAGACAAGAGTAATCGAAGCCCTAAATGCGTTTGTATAAAAAGGAGAAATCATGAACGAGAATAAGGTAATAATTTGTGATGATGAAAAAACAATTAGTTTGATAGATTTATGTTGCTATGTACTTGGAAAATGGAAAATAATGATAATTGCGGCAGTTGTCTTAGCGGTTGTTGCAGGAGGATTTAGTTACCTGAAGAGTGGAAAAGAAGCAGAGACGGCAGCTACAACTGAAACAAAGGTGTTGTCTTTTGAAAAGGTTGAGGATTCATTTGAAACAGAAGATGCACTGGAAGCAGCGCAGAATAAGATTATTCGAATTGAAAAATATCAGAAGAATTTGGAAGAGAGAGATTATTACTTGGAAAATTCTGTTAAGGTAAAACTTGATCCAAATCGGTTTTATGAAGGAACAGCCACTTATGTGATTACCGGAGATGATGAAAAAAGTGTTTTGAAATCAGTTGCGCTTTTAGAAAATCAAATACTTTCTGAAGAAACATTTGAAAAGATGGCTGAAAATTTATCAGAGACAAAAGATATTGCACTGCTGAAAGAAGTTGTGACGGTAAAATCAGAACAGCATATGTCCGGTGCCAAAGTTGTGGTGAAGGTAGTGCACTATGAGCAGGAAGAATGTAAAAAAATGTTGGAAACCTTGCCTGAGGATTCTGCTAGTGTTGAATTAATAGATGCACAGGTAAATACAAAGAACGATTTGGGATTAATGAGTTTCAGCAGCGATGTGTTGAATGAAAGAAATGGGGTTTATGATGCGATAAAAAGCCTGGAAAATGGCATGTCTGAATTGGAAAAAGCATACTACGAATTACTGAATGGTTCAGAATTGTCAATGGAAACAGAACCGGAAATGGTTCAGACGTCAAAGGCTTCTGTTGACTTGAAAATTGTCATTGTAGGAGCTGTCCTGGGAGCTTTTGCTGTAGCTGGTCTTTATGGTGTTTATTATCTCTTTAGTGGATATGTTCATACCAAAGAAGAACTGGAATCCTGGATTTCAGCACCAGTATTGAATATGGGATCTGATTTGGAAATGAATGCAACGATGATTGCGGGGATTGTGGGGGAAAGAAATGCAGATAAGATTTACCTTACAAGCAGTCTGGATTCTGCGAATGAAACATTTATGAAAGAACTGGCAGATTTACTGAAGGATAAAAATATTGAAACAGTTATAGGTCAGTATATTTGGGACAATCCTTCAGCACTTCAGAAAGCTGTAGAAACTGGTGCTATGGTGCTTGTGGAAAAATGTTACAAATCAAAAGAAAAAGATATTCGTGAAACAATTGTAAAAGCAAATTCCTGTGGGGTACGTATTTGCAGCGTGATCTTGGAAAAATAGAATCATGGAATTGACTTTAAAACTAATGAAAAAATACAAATCACTGATTTTCTATGGTGTGTTTTGGACTATGACGACAATCGTCAATCTGATAGTTTACAATCTGTGCTATTACCGACTGGGAATTAACAACACCATTAGTAATATCCTTGTATGGTTTGTTGCTGTAACCTTTGCCTTTTTGACCAATAAGTCTTTGGTGTTTGAAAGCAAATTCTGATCATGTGATGTTTTAAAACGTGAGATTACTGCTTTTGTAAGGTAAACGCAAGATAGCAAGTACCTTGACATTTTAAGGTGGCTGCTTTCACGACAGTGTGAAAATTTTTCTGTAAATTCAGATCTTCTATGATAATTATAGGGTGGAATGCTCATAAACGGGCTTTCCACCCTTAGTTTATGTATAACAATACACGCTAAGCATGTCAATAACAGGTAAGCGCTTTATAAAAAAGTGCCTATAAAAAATAATGAGGATGGCTTATAATACCATCCTCGAATAAATGTTGTTACTTACATTCTGCCTGTACATCTTCAGCCCATGGCATCAGTGATTATTACGGTGCGGCGGAGCCGCCAGTCCGGTGTGGCGTGAGCCACCTGTCCGAACTAACGGAGCCACTCCTTGAAATTGCTATTTAGCGTGTACTGGATCAAGTCCATAGACCTCTCTCATGGATATATCCTTAGAT
>JBGVIT010000024.1:0-28966 GCA_045128915.1 Clostridia bacterium | reverse complement strand
TTGCTTAACGCCCTATAAATATTATATCATAGGTGCTTTGTCAAGGTAAGACGACCGAGTTCGTTCCACCTTGACAAAAGAATTTTAGGGTGAACCTTTTATTTTTTGAGAAAAGTGTCACCCATCATTGACAATTGTACAAAGCTTTGTATTAATTAACATATTCTTTGTTGACAAAAATTTATTTTGTTATATAATAATAGGTAGGTATCAACTAAGACGGAGGCGGATATGGGACTTATTAATTCAATTTTTACCGGCAGCGCTCTTGACGGGCCCGGTGTGCGCTCGGTGGTGTTTTTTCAGGGCTGTCCTTTAAGGTGCGCCTATTGCCATAATCCTGAAACAAGAAGTATTGAAGGCGGGGAGGAAATAAGCGCCTCTTTGCTGTATGAAAAAATAAGCAGATATGCTGTTTATTACGTAAAAAAAGGCGGAGTCACCTTTTCAGGTGGCGATCCTCTTATGCAACCTGAATTTTTGCTGGAAATGCTTAACCTATGTAAGCAGGGAGGAATTCATACGGCAGTTGACACAAGCGGGTTTTCAGGCGGTGATACCAACCATGAGATAATAAAGCTTGCAGACCTTTTTTTGCTTGATATTAAGATGAACTGTGAGCAGGACTATAAGGAATATATAGGAACGAGTCTTAAAAAAGTGCTTGATTTTCTGGAGCTTTGCGAAAAGTATTCAACTGATGTGTGGATTCGTCAGGTTATAGTTCCGGAAATTAACGATTCAGACCGGCAGATTCATATGCTTGCAGACTTATTAAAAGGTAAGGAATGTATAAAAAAAATACAGCTTCTGCCTTTTGAGAAGCTGTGTATTACAAAATATAATGATTTGGGAATACCGTTTCCGTTGGAGAACACTCCTCCAATGGATAAGGACAAGCTTGACAGATTACAGGAGAGAATTGTCAGGCTTATGGTAGAGTAAGTTTTCCCGTACAAATTCTTTTTTGTATTTAGACGGTGTGCAACCGGTTTTCGATTTAAATGTATATGTAAAATAATTTACAGATGAAAATCCTGACAGAGTTGATGCCATAGAAATATTTATGTCGCTGTATTTAAGCATATTTTTAGCTCTTTCAACTCTCATATTAACCAGATCTTTCATGGGTGCAATCCCAAATTGCTTTGAATAAAGGTAAGAAAATCTGCTCGGGGAATAGCCGATGACTTCTGCCATTTTAGCCAGAGTCCAGGGATAGTCAAGACTTCGGGTTACACGCGATTTTAAGTCGTTAAGTTTACCTGCAGTAGAGTTTATGCGTGGGGTATCGCTTCTGTTTCGTGCTATGGTGATAATCATGTCGCACACAAGCACAGAAAGCTTTTCCCGCCAAAGCTCGTCTTTGTTTAAAAATTCAAAATTAAGACGTTTTATAAAGGGCGCCAGAAGATTCTGATTTGTTACGGGAAAACTTTTATTCAGGGGCAGACCTGCTTTTTTAAGAAGCTTTCCCACGTCCTTGCCTGATATGTAAATCCAATCATTTGCAAAGCCTATATTATGCTTTGGTGATGAGCTGTGCTGAACATATTCGTATGGGGGATTGATGAGAACTTCACCTATATTGCCTTCTAATATATCACCGTTAGAGTAATATGAAAAGGGTGTGTGAAAGCACATAATAAGATAATAAGGAATATTCTTGTGTGAATGGGTATAGCCTGGCGCATGAGTTGTATTGGTATCGCCGAATTCACCAAATAAATCCATTATAACCCCCCCTTTTCGTAAAAACCTATAAGAAAATTATAACTCGGTTTAAAATCAAAGTCAATCATATTATCATGAACAAATATTGTCAAAATGGCATATTCAGGAGGAATATTTGATGTCAGATATTGCTGTAATCGGCGCAGGTGCGTCGGGACTGACCGCTGCCGTATTTGCCGCGCGTATGGGAGCAACTGTTACGGTTTATGAAAAAAATGAACGTATTGCAAAAAAGCTTCTTGCTACGGGCAACGGCAGATGTAATCTTACAAATATAAATACAAAAATCAGCCGCTATCACGGAGACAAAGCGGATTTTTGTGCCTATGCCCTTGAAAGCTTTGGCGTTAGTGAGGCTATAAGCTTTTTTGAGGAAATGGGACTTTTAACAAGAGTGGAGGACGAGGGCAAGGTATTTCCCTACTGTGGCAGAGCGTCGGCTGTGCTTGATGTTTTCCGCATGGAAGCGGAGCGGCTTGGTGTAGTTTTTCAATGCGGCTTCGACGTAAAGGAAGTAATAAAGCGCAAAAGCTGCTTTGAAATAGTTTCATGGGACGGAAGGCATGAATTTTCTGCCAAGGTGATTTTTTCAGCCGGCGGTAAGGCATCTCCCGATTTGGGGGGTGGCGGAAGCGGATATGATATACTTAAAAAGCTTGGCCATTCATGTACTCCCCTTTATCCGTCAATAGTACAGCTGAAAACGGAAAAGGACGGAATATCAGGACTCAAAGGTATAAAATGTCAGGCAAAGGTAAGCATGAGAGATATGGCGTACGAGGGCGAGGTACTGTTTACGGACTATGGCATTTCGGGCCCGCCTGCATTTTCTCTTTCTTCATATTACGACAGAGAAAATTCCGGAGTGATTTATATAGATTTCTTCCCTGACATAGACGAAAAAAGACTATACACAATTCTTCGTGAAAAGTCGGAAAGAATATTTAATCCGGAGCAACTTTTTACAGGGATAATTCATAAAAACTTAGCCTGCGCCATTATGAAAAAGGCAGGAACAGATAATATAAACGCTTTGGTAAAAACTGCAAAATCATTTGAGCTTGCTCTTGAAGGAACGCTTTCATGGAATAACGCTCAGGTGACAAGGGGCGGAATCAGAACGTCGGAGATAAATCCTGAAACTATGGAATCATTAAAGTGTGACGGACTTTATATTACGGGAGAAATTCTTGATATAGACGGCGACTGCGGCGGTTTCAATCTCCAATGGGCATGGAGCAGCGGGTATTTGGCAGGCGTAAACTCAGTTGAAATAAAGGAAGGTATTTAACTATGAAAAAAAATTCAGTATTAAAGCAGGCATTGTCAATTCTGGGAACACATATTATAATAAGTATAGCGTTTCTTGTTATATTTATGGGACTTATGAGCTTTGCAGAAAAAAATCCTACACTTAATGTAATAGCCACAGTAATCGTTTGTTTTATATACTTTTTTATTATTTTCACAAACGCCTATGACTGTGCAACATCGGACCTGAAAAGCTTCTCGGTGCTTAAGCCTTATGCACTTAAGGGTGCGGTGCTTTCTTTGGGAATAGTAATATTAATGATAGCTGTATGGATATGGCATGGGGTTGCATGGCAGGTGTCAGGGAATGTGAACGGCCAGACTGTGGCAGCAAACATAGGCTGTCTTATAATGTCAGCACCGTTTTCAAGTCTTGTAAACATAAAAGGCGCTGAAGTAAGCTTTTACGGTCAGGCGGCAAGTGTGGCAATACCTCTTGTTTCCTGCATTGTAGGTTATTATTGCGGATACAGAAAATGGGACTACACTAAATATCTTGCCCGTTTTGTGTATGAAAAGAAGAAGAAATAAAGGAAGTGTAAGCTTTGGCAGAGGTCGTATTAAAGCTTGAAAATATATCAAAACGCTTCGGCGCAACAGTTGCTCTTGACGGCGTTTCTCTATCAGTTGAGAAGGGTGAATTTGTAAGCCTTCTCGGACCGTCAGGCTGCGGCAAAACAACGCTGCTTCGTATAATAGCAGGTCTTGAAAATGCCGACAGCGGCAAGGTTTTTCTGCGGGGAGAGGAAATAACGGCTCTGCCGCCGGAAAAAAGGGCGGTAAACACCGTTTTTCAGTCATATGCACTTTTTCCCCATATGACCGTAGAAAAAAATATAGCCTATGGCTTAAAAGTAAACGGCGAAGATAAGAAAACAATAAAAGAAAAAACAGCCTCAATGCTCAGCCTTGTACGCCTTGAGGGTGAGGAAAAGAAATATCCGCACCAGCTTTCAGGGGGACAAAAGCAGAGAGTTGCCATTGCAAGAGGCCTTATTAACAGTCCTGAAATACTGCTCCTTGACGAGCCAATGGGTGCGCTTGACCTGCAGCTCAGGAAGTATTTAGGCGACGAGATGCGACGTATCCAGAAGGAGACAAAAACGGCGTTTGTTTATATAACCCACGACCGTGACGAAGCTATGAATATGTCCGACCGTATGATAGTTATGAACAAAGGCAGGTTTATTCAAAGCGGCTCGCCTGAGGAGATTTATAATCAGCCGTCAGGCAGATTTGTAGCGGACTTTATAGGTCTTTCCAACATTATAAAGGTTCAGGGCGGCAAATCAGGCGAAATAATACTTGCAGGACAGCCAATACCCGCAGACATATTGGCGGATGAGGGCAAGGAAGCGGTTATCAGCATACGAAGCGAAAATGTGTCGGTCTATTCATCTTTCGTAGAAAACTCAGTAAAGGCAACCTTAATTAAAAAATCCTATTCAGGCGGCTTTGTAAGCCTTACCCTTGATATTGGTGACGGCAATGTAATAACGGGTATAAGCGCGGATAAACAGCCATGCTGCGTGGGAGATGAGGTATATTTCCGAATCAATCCCTCAGGGGTTGCGCTTTTGGAGGGGTGACATCATGAAACGAAGATTTCCCTTAGGCTCACTCCCCATGTATATTTTCACTTTGCTTTTTGTTCTTCTGCCTCTTTGCTTTCTTGTGGTGCTGAGCTTTATGCAAAAAAGCGGTGCTATGGGTTATGAGGCAAAGTTTACTTTAGAAAATTATCTCATGATGGCAGATAAAACGTATATGAAGACTTTTTTGTTTTCTATCAGGCTGTCATTTATAACTACTATAATAACAGTGCTTATAGGATATCCTTTTGCATACTTTATGTCAAGATGCAAAAAGGACTCTACAAAGGCTGTACTTCTATTGCTTGTAATACTTCCGTTCTGGACAAATGCACTTGTGCGTATTTACGGATTTATAATACTCTTCCGAGGCAACGGCATAGTTCATAATCTTTTAAATCTTATGGGTATGGGCGCAAATTACGGCGTGCTTTACACAAAAGAAGCAGTTGTTATGGGCATGGTTTACGGACTTTTGCCGTTTATGATACTCACAGCATATTCTGCCTGCTCAAAGCTTGACAGCGCAGTAATTGAAGCATCAAGAGACCTTGGTGCAGGGAGGACAAGAACTTTTTTCAGCATATCTCTGCCTCTTACGGCGGAGGGATTGCTTTCGGGAATGACTATGGTATTCATTCCGTCTATGGGCTTGTTTTTTATTTCCGACCTTTTAGGCGGAGGAAAGGTTATGATAGCAGGAAATCTTATAAAGGACCGTATTATGACTGCCCATAACTATCCTTTGGGTGCAGCAATTTCCGTAGTGATGCTCCTTTGTATGTTTGCCTGCGTGGAGATAACAAAAATATTGGTAAAGAAGATTTTAAAATGAAACAGTCTGTTTTTGAAAAAATATATCTTGGGTTAATACTTGTGCTTATGTATATTCCTATTGTGCTGGTTATACTGTACTCCTTTAACGGCTCCAGAATCAGCACAGTATGGGACGGCTTTTCTATGAAATGGTACGTCGCCTTATTTTCAAACAGAGAAATGGGCGAAGCACTTAAAAACAGCCTTATTATAGCAGCGCTTTGTTCAGGTGTGTCCGCATTTGTGGGAACCTGCGCTGCGGTGGGAATTCATAAGGCGAATACTTTTTCGGATAAAGTGGCAAGAAAGCTTTCAACAGTTCCGCTTATGATGCCGGAGATTATTACGGGGCTTTTGTTTCTGCTCATATTTTCGGCTCTGGGAATGAAGCTTGGAGTTTTTACTATTGTAATTGCTCATTCGTCTTTTTGCATACCATATGTGTTTATGACCGTAGGCAGCAGCCTTTCCCAGCTTGATTTTTCTTCGATTGAAGCGGCACGTGATCTGGGTGCAGGAAAAATCCGCACATTTTTTGAGATAACAATACCACAGCTTTTACCGGGCATAGTAAGCGGCGCTCTTTTATCCTTTGCAATGTCCATGGATGATGTGGTAATAAGCTTTTTTGTAACGGGACCGAGGACAAACACATTGCCTATAAAAATATATTCACAGCTAAGAAAGGGAGTAACACCGGAAATAAATGCTTTGTGTACCCTGATGCTTGCTTTTACGGTTGTGTTAGTATTAATATCAGCAATGATTAAACGAAAACAAAAATAAAAAAATCCGCAAATTTGCGGATTTTCTCAATGTTTACGTTATTGAACGTTCTAAAAAGTCTGTCAATAAGCAATTAATCTACGATAAATTTCTCCATTGCATTTATGAATTCATCGCAATCGTCTGAATGAGCTTCAACCTTAATAGGCTTTGAAAGGTCGAGGCTGAATATTCCCATAATTGATTTTGCATCAACAATGTATCTTCCTGATGTAAGGTCAACGTCGAAGTCATATCTGCTTACGATGTTAACAAAATCCTTAACATCATTAATTGAGCTTAGTAACATATTAAAAGTTCTCATAATGTAACCTCCTGATTTTATGTGGTATTTGCAGACTATTGCCTGCACATATATAATATCTTTTATCCGCATTAAAGTCAAGTTAAATTACGGTTAATTTTTTAAATTTAGGTAATATGACTACAATTAACATAATTTTTTACAAACAACTCACAAAAAGGACTGATATATAATGAAAAGGGCAGCTTTCTATACACTTGGCTGTAAAGTAAACCAATACGAAACTCAGGCAATTTCCGAGCTTTTTAAGCAAGCAGGCTATGAAATTGTCGATTTTTCCGAGTCTGCGGACGTGTATGTAATCAACACATGCACAGTAACGGCAATGAGCGACCGCAAATCAAGGCAGATAATCCGCCGCGCAAAAAAACAAAACCCTGACAGCATAGTAGCAGTCACCGGCTGTTATGCTCAGGTTGCGCCGGATGAAGTCATGAAAATAGATGGTGTTAATCTTGTAATGGGCACAAACGAAAAAAACAATATACCCATCGAGGTAGAAAAGCTTGCAGCAAAGCAAAGGCAGACCTTTGTATGCGATATAGCTCATACACATGATTTTGAGGAAATGAGTGTAAGCTCGTACGAAACCATGACAAGAGCGTATATCAAAATTCAGGAGGGATGTAATCAGTTCTGCAGCTACTGCATCATTCCCTATGCAAGAGGACCGATAAGAAGCCGTGAACCGAAGCTTGTAATTGACGAAGCAAAAAGGCTTGTAAAGGACGGATTTACAGAAATAATACTCGTTGGAATTCATATTGCCTCTTATGGTCTTGACCGAAAAGATACGTCGCTTGCAGATATAATACTTGCCATAAATGAAATTGAGGGAGTAAAGAGAATAAGACTAAGCTCCATTGAGCCTATGACATTGAACCCCGAATTTATCGAAAAAATCAGCCCTGCAAATAAGCTTTGTCCTCATTTCCACCTTTCACTTCAATCAGGCTGCGACGAAACCTTAAAGCGTATGAACAGACGCTATACAACAGCGCAGTATGGGGAAATAGTAAACTCTATCCGTAAGCATTTTAAGGATGCTGCCATAACAACCGATGTTATGACGGGATTTCCGGGCGAAACAGACGAGGAGTTTGAAAAAAGTGCAGAGTTTGTCAGAAGTATGGAGTTTTCGGACGTTCATATTTTCAAATACTCCGTAAGACCGGGAACACCTGCAGCGTCATATCCCAATCAGGTAACTCCGGAGGACAAGGACAAAAGAAGTAAAGTTCTTGAACAAATCAGGAAAGACAGCGAAAGAAAATATCTTAAAGCTTTCGAGGGCAGAACTATGGAGGTGCTTTTTGAGCAACCATCCGAAAAGTACAAAGGATATTTCGAGGGCAAAACCAATAACTATATTACAGTCCTTGTAAAAACAGATGAGGACTATTCCTTCCTATATAAAGAAGTAAAGCTTCATGAAGCGGTTGATGGAGGAATAATCGGAACATTAATATAAAATTCCCTGTCCAAATACTGTAATTTGTGAATAAATTATAAATTGTAAAAATATCACTTGACAAACATAATCAATAGTGGTATTTTTAGTTATGTAATATGTTAGCACTCAACAAAGACGAGTGCTAATAATCAAGAAGGTGGCAGTATGGATTTAAATGACAGAAAGCGTAAAATCCTGCAAGCTATCATCGACGAATATATCGGAACAGCTGAGCCCGTAGGCTCAAGGGCGATTTCCAAAATCAAAGAGCTTGGCCTTTCAAGCGCCACTATCCGCAACGAAATGGCTGACCTTGAGGAAATGGGTTACCTTATGCAGCCTCATACTTCGGCAGGCAGAGTTCCGTCAGATGAAGGTTACAGATTTTATGTAGATTCCCTTATGTCCCGTTACCGATTGGGAATGGAGGCAATAGAAAATCTTCATTTAGAGCTTGAAAAACGTGTCAGTCAGCTTGACAAGCTGATTCGTAAAGCAGGCATGATAACTGCGGCGCTTACGCAGTACACCACATTTGTTACAACACCGGAGCAGAATCTGGCACAGATAAGTAAAATTGATATAGTAGAGCTTGGGGAAAACAAGAGCCTTATTATAGTAGTAACAAAAGACGGCATTGTTAAGAACCGAATGCTAAGAGTCAGCCTCGGTGCTGAAAACTCCGCAAAGCTTGCAAATATTTTAACCACAAAGCTGTCAGGGCTTTCGGTGGACGATATTGATTTTGCGAAAATACGTGAAATTGAAGATGCAGTATCTGCTCATATGGGTTTAAGCTCAAGATATTTTGTAAATATTCTTGATTTTGTGTATGAAACCATTTCGGAGATTTATACTACCGATATATATGTTGATAATACAAACTCAATTTTCAATTTCCCTGAATACAGAGATATTGAAAAGGCAAAAGAGATGCTGAATTTCCTTGAAAATAAAGACGACTTGAAAAAGGCTGTTATCAGAAGCGGCGACGGTAATGAAATAAATGTTACTATCGGTGAAGAAAATACTTTAGAGCCGCTTAAAAACTGCAGTCTTGTTACGGTAAATTATTCTCTTGGAGATAAAAAGGTCGGAAAGCTTGGAGTTATAGGTCCTAAGAGAATGGACTATGCAAAGGTTTTTGCAAGTCTTGACCTGATTTCAACCCACATCGACCGCATACTTAATTTATATCACGACGATTCAGGATAAGGAGGGATATATTTCATGGCTGAAGAAAAGGAAACAACAGAATTGGAAGAAGAAATTCAGGAGCCTGAAGCTCAGGAAGAGCCTGAGGTGGATAAGGCAAAGGAATGGGAAGATAAATATATCAGACTTTACGCTGAGTTCGATAACTTCAAAAAACGCTCACAGAGAGAAAAAGATGCCCGCTACGGCGATGCGGTAATTGATACAGTAAAAGAAATCATAACAGTTGCCGACAACCTTGAAAGAGCACTTGCTCTTGAAGTCAGCGGCGAGGAAGCAAAAAAGACTCTTGAAGGCGTAGCGATGGTATATAAGCAGCTTCAGGAAACTCTTGCAAAGCTTGGTGTAACAGAAATCAAGGCTTTGGGCGAGCAGTTTGATCCCAATCTTCATAATGCAGTAATGCACATAGAAGACGAAGCTATTGACGATAATACTGTTGTGGAAGAATTTATGAAGGGCTATATATATAACGGCTCAAGAGTAGTAAGACATTCAATGGTAAAGGTAGCAAACTAATATAAGAAAGGAAGTAAATAAAATGGGAAAGATTATAGGTATTGACCTTGGTACAACCAATTCATGCGTTGCCGTTATGGAAGGCGGTAACCCCACAGTTATCACAAATTCAGAGGGAGCAAGAACAACTCCTTCAGTAGTTGCATTTCTTAAAGACGGCGAAAGAATAGTAGGTCAGGTTGCTAAAAGACAGGCAGTAACAAATGCTGACCGCACAATTATTTCTATTAAAAGAGAAATGGGAACAAACTACAAAGTAAACATCGACGATAAAGCATATACTCCTCAGGAGATTTCAGCAATGGTGCTTTCAAAGCTCAAGGCTGATGCAGAAAGCTATCTTGGTGAAACAGTAACTCAGGCAGTTATCACAGTTCCTGCATACTTCAATGACTCACAGCGTCAGGCAACAAAAGATGCCGGTAAGATTGCAGGTCTTGAGGTTCTTCGTATAATCAACGAGCCTACTGCTGCTGCCCTTGCATACGGCATGAGTGATAAGGACCAGACAATACTTGTATATGACCTTGGGGGCGGAACATTCGACGTTTCAATCCTTGAAATCGGTGACGGCGTATTTGAGGTTCTCTCAACAAATGGTGATACACGTCTTGGCGGCGATGACTTTGACAACAGAATTATGGAGTATCTTGTTCAGGAATTCAAAAAAACCGACGGTGTTGACCTCTCAACAGATAAGGTTGCAATGCAAAGACTTAAGGAAGCTGCTGAAAAGTCAAAGATTGAGCTTTCAACAATGACAACATCAAGCATCAACCTTCCGTTTATTACAGCTGACCAGACAGGTCCTAAGCACATGGACATTACTCTTACAAAGGCTAAGTTCGATGAGCTTACATCAGATTTGGTTGACAAGACAATCACCTGCATCAGAAACGCTATGCGCGATGCAAATGTAACACCTTCCGACATCAGCGAGGTTCTTCTCGTAGGTGGTTCTTCAAGAATCCCTGCAGTTCAGGAAGCAGTTAAGAAGGAAATGGGCAAGGAGCCTCATAAGGGAATTAACCCTGACGAATGTGTTGCAGTTGGTGCAGCTCGTCAGGCTGCAGTTCTCGGCGGTGAAGAAACAGGCGTTCTTCTCCTTGACGTAACACCTCTTTCACTTGGTATTGAAACAATGGGCGGAGTTTTCACAAAGCTTATTGAAAGAAATACAACTATCCCCGCAAGCAAATCACAGATTTTCTCAACAGCGGCAGACGGCCAGACCAGCGTTGAAGTTCATGTTCTTCAGGGCGAAAGAGAAATGGCTCAGTACAACAAGACTCTCGGCAGATTTAATCTTACAGGCATTGCTCCTGCTCCCAGAGGTGTGCCGCAGATAGAAGTTACCTTTGATATTGATGCAAACGGTATTGTTAAGGTATCAGCAAAGGACCTCGGCACAGGCAACGAGCAGAACATCACAATCACAGCATCGTCAAACCTCTCTGATGAGGATATTGAAAGAGCAGTTCAGGAAGCTGAAAAGTATGCTGAAGAAGATAAGAAGAGAAAAGAAGAGGTTGAAATCAGAAACAACGCTGAAACTCTTGTTTATCAGTCAGAAAAAGCACTCGGCGAGCTTGGCGACAAGGTAGATGCAGCTGAAACAGAAGCAGTAAAGGCTGAAATCGAAAAGGTTAAGGAAGCTCTTAAGGGAACAGACAGCGAAGCTATCAAGGCAGCAGCAGAAGCACTTTCACAGAAGTTCTATGCAATTTCCGAAAAGCTTTACAGTCAGGCTAACCCTCAGGGTGCGCAGGCTGATCCTAATCAGGGCGCAGCTCCCGGTGGCGACAATGTTTATGAAGCTGATTACAGAGAAGTTAATGACGACAATAACTGATTAACAAAGCTAAGCGGCAGGGTTGACAATTCTGCCGCTTTTAAACGAGGAGCATAGTAATGGCAGATAAAAGAGATTATTATGAGGTCCTTGGAGTGAGTAAGGGTGCAAGCGATGATGAGCTTAAAAAGGCGTACCGTAAGGTAGCAAAGAAGTATCACCCCGATTTGCATCCCAACGACAAGGAAGCAGAAGAAAAATTCAAGGAAGTAAACGAAGCATATGCTGTTCTCAGCGATTCCGAAAAGCGTTCACGCTACGACCAATTCGGCCATGCGGGAGTAGATCCCAACTTTGGAGCAGGCGGTGGCGGAGCAGGCTTCGGCGGCTTTGACTTCGGCGATATATTCGGTGACATATTCGGTGGCGGCTTCGGCGGATTTGGCGGCGGAGGCAGAAGAAACGGCCCTGTTCGCGGAAACGATGTTCGTCAGGTAGTGGATATTACCTTTGAAGAGGCGGCATTTGGCGTAAAGAAAAAGCTAAGCATCACCAAGCAGGAGGTATGTTCTGTATGCGGCGGCAGCGGCGCAAAGCCCGGCACATCTGCAACAACCTGCGCAAAGTGCGGCGGCACAGGTCAGGTGCGCAATCAGGTAAGAACTCCACTTGGATATATGACTAACATAGGAACCTGCCCCGACTGCGGCGGCAGCGGAAAAATCATAAAAGAGCCTTGCCGTGATTGTCGCGGTACGGGAAAAGTACGTAAAAATTCAGTTATTGAAATTGATATTCCTGCAGGTATTGACCACGGTCAGACCATTCAGGTAAGCGGTAAGGGCGAGCCGGGCGAAAGAGGCGGCCCAAGCGGTGATTTGCTTGTAACTGTACGAGTTCGTCAGCATCCGTTGTTTACCCGTGAAGGCTATAATGTGTTTATAGATATGCCTATAACCTTTGTTCAGGCGGCACTTGGTGCGACTGTTAAGGTTCCAACTCTGGACGGCGCAGTGGAATACGACATTCCCGAAGGCACACAGAGCGAAACTGTTTTCAAGCTTCGTGGAAAGGGAATACCCTATATCCGAAGCAAAGCAAGGGGCGACCAATACGTTAAGGTGAAGGTTGAAGTTCCGTCAAATCTTTCTTCAAAGCAAAAAGAGCTTTTGAGAGAGTTTGAAGAGGACAAAAACTACAAACAGAAGAAATCCTTTATGGATAAGGCGAAGGAATTTTTCAAATAAATTTCACCTACAAGATGTAGTATTCTAAGAGGTGGAAAACCACTATATGATGAATAAAAAATTAAGCGTTTCAAATGCTGTGATAACTTGAATTCATGCGGTTTGAGGCGCTTATTTTTATTGGCATTTTGTATATGCTTTTTCTGTAAAAATATGCTTGTGCAAAAGCACCAAAACCATAAATGTTAAGGTGTGCTAAACGCCGAAAAAACAACAATAATTATAAAATGTGTTGCAAAAAAATTTTTCTTGGTTTATAATGTAAAGTGATAAATGGTATAAGAATTCGTAATGTTACGTTTTTGGATTGCCCGGTCCGATGTGTAGTATTACAAGCCCGATCAGAATTTGAATATCATTTTATTTAATTTTGAAAGGAGTACTTTTAAAGATGAAGGTTTTTAGAAAAGTTTTTGCAGCAGCAATCGCTTTAACTGCAATAGCTATGGCTACTTCAGCTTTTGCAGCAGATGCTACATACAATGCACAAGACAAGACAATGTCTATTGCTGACACATCAGCATTTGCAGGCTATTCTCAGGCTACTATCGCAGTTGTTCCTTATAACTTCGGCGGCACTGATGCAAATGAAATCTACTACATCAACCAGGGTACAGGCGCAGAAGTTGCAACTATCGCAGCTAACATCGGTTTGAAGGACGCTCTCAATGCTCCTGCATCATATGAAGTAAGAGTTGGCGGCGAAGGCGATTATCTTACATACACAGTTCCTGCAGTTCAGTTCAACAATGATTCTGCAACTATAACTGATGATGCTGTTGCTGGAAGAGCAGGCGTTAAGGCTTCATTCGCAGTTAATTCAGAAATTCAGAAGCTCATTATCAAACTTATTGATAAAAATAACGGCAATATTACAGGTTCTTACGAATGGCAAGACCTTAACATTGCAAATGTAAACGGTGCTACATTCACATTTGGTCTTGAAATCGTTGGCGACGGCAATCTTTCAGGTATCGAAGTTACAGGTGTAGAGGTTGAATAAGCTGGAGAATAAGGAGGTATATATTATGAAAAAGAATTATACAACACCCGAACTCCAGGTAACAAGATTTGTAGTTGAAAACGAAATTACTGTAAGTGCTGACGTTGATATGACTCAGAACTTACTTTTCACAACAACAGGCGAAGGCGAAAACAAGGTTGACGCTGTAGAAGTTGTTAACTACGCACAAATCTTTAACATTGGAGCTTAATAGGGTTTCAATAATTATTGAAATGAAAAAACGGCAGTTTCTGCCGTTTTTTTGTTGTATGAAATCTAACTAAAAAGCGTTGCAAAATGCAACGCTTTTTATAATTATAGGTTATATCCCAAGTCAAATGCCTTAAGATTCATCTCAATGAACTTTTCAGGAACGGTTGCTTTCAGAGCTTCTATCCACTTTTCATAAGGAACATCGGTGGATTTTGCAAGTACACCTATAAGCACCACGTTAACAGCCTTTATGCTGCCTGCCTTTTCTGCAAGCTCTGCTGCCTTAAGGGAAGTAAGGTCACATTCTGCTGAAAGCTTATCCTCTAAGTTTTCGGGGTACTCTGCTGCACCTGTAATTACGGGCATGGGATTGATTTTCTGAGTATTAACTATCATCTTACCGCCTTTTTTTAGATACGGGAGCGCTCTGTACGCTTCTAAAAGCTCAAAAGCCAGAATAATATCAGCTTCGCCTTTGCCGATGATTGGTGAATATACCTTGTCATCGTATTTAACATATGTAACAACGCTTCCGCCTCTCTGGCTCATGCCATGAACCTCGGAAACCTTAACGTCGTAGCCGCCGCCAACTGCCACAGCTCCTAATATTCGGCTTGCAAGGAGAGTACCCTGACCGCCTACGCCTACTATCATAATATTCATAATATCAGTCCTCCTTTTCTATTGCGCCGAATGGGCAGACATTTATGCAAAGTCCGCAGCCGTTGCATTGGTTTGCATCTATTTTGATTTGTCCGTCAACAACAGATATTGCAGGACATCCAAGCTTCATGCACATCTTGCAGTTTTTGCACTTATCAGCATTGATTTTGCACTTGCCTGAATATTTAACAGTTTTAAGAAGTGCGCAGGGGCGCTGTGATATAATAACAGACGGCTCCTCCTTTGCAGTTTCTTCCTTTACTACTCTTTCAAATTCCCTTACGTCAAAGGGATCGCACACAACAACGTTGTTTATTCCCACAGCCTTGCAAAGACTTATAAGATTTGTCTGAACAGTAGGTTCTTTTCTTATGGTATATCCGGTTGTGGGGTTATCCTGATGCCCCGTCATACCGGTAATGGAGTTGTCAAGTATAATAACCGTTGAAATTCCCTTGTTATAAACAATATCCACAAGACCGGTAATTCCTGAATGCATAAAGGTTGAATCACCAATAACTGAAACAAGCTTCTTTGCAAACTCATTTCCTCTTGCCTTTGCAAGACCGTGAGCCGCAGAAACGCTTGCGCCCATGCATATGGTAGTATCAACACTTGCAAGGGGAGCAACTGCGCCAAGAGTATAACAGCCTATGTCGCCGCTTACTGTAATACCAAGCTTTGACAAAACGTAGAATGCGCCTCTGTGAGGACAGCCTGCACACATAACCGGTGGGCGTACGGGAATTGCATCAATCTCTGCATATTCGGGGCTGTCTTTTCCAAGTACAGCCTTTCCTATCATGGCAGGAGTGTATTCTCCCAGCATGGTGAATACGTCTTTTCCGATTACATCTACGCCTATACATTTGCAATGCTCTTCAAAGAACGGATCAAGCTCTTCTATAACAAATACCTTGTCAACCTTTGCTGCAAAATCCCGAATAAGCTTTTCGGGGAGAGGATAAACCATACCCAGCTTAAGATAATTTACGCTGTCACCAAGAGCTTCTTTTGCGTACATATATGATATACCTGATGTAATAACGCCGATTTTACTTCCGTTATCTTCAACAGTGTTGAGAGGAGATGTTTCTGCAAATTCTATAAGAGCCTTGTTTCGCTCTTCAACTACCACGTGACGCTTAATAGCATTGCCGGGCATCATTACGTACTTGCCGATATTCTTTTCATAACTTTTCAGTTCATAATCAACCGGCGGAAGTTCTTCAACGAGTGA
The DNA here is from genome assembly GCA_045128915.1 of Clostridia bacterium. Lineage (GTDB taxonomy): Bacteria > Bacillota > Clostridia > UBA1381 > UBA1381 > RGIG9115. Next base: position 13,078 of record JBGVIT010000024.1, on the reverse strand, counting down.
CTGTGAGTGAGATACTCTTGTAGAAAGTCTGATTATAACGGGAACGTCGAATTTTTCGCTAAGCTCATATGCAGCTTTTGTAAAGTCCTTACACTCTGCGCTGTCTGACGGCTCAAGCATTGCAACCTTAGACGCCTTTGCATAGTGGCGTGAGTCCTGCTCGTTTTGAGAGCTGTGCATTCCCGGATCGTCTGCAACGCAGAAAACCAATCCTCCGTTAACTCCCGTATATGCAACTGTGAACAAAGGATCTGCCATAACGTTCATGCCCACGTGCTTCATACAAGCCATGCTTCTTGCGCCGCCGATTGAAGCACCTATTGCAACCTCGCCCGCAACCTTTTCGTTGGGTGCCCATTCAACATATATATCCTTGTATTTTACAATATTTTCAGTTATCTCAGTACTTGGAGTACCGGGATAAGAAGAAACAACGCTGACTCCTGCCTCGTATGCGCCGCGAGCAACAGCTTCGTTTCCAAGCATTAACTTTTTCATATAATCTCTCCAATCTCCGTCTAAAACGGAACAGTTACACATTATTATATATCATTAGCCGCAGAATGTCAATATCAAGTCGTATTTTGTAGTAAAATAAAACAATAAATATAGGAAATAACAGGTTGACAATAGATTGCAATATGTATATAATATAAAATAAGTAGATAAATGAAAGGAATATACATAATGAAAAAATTATTATCATTTATTATGGCAGCGTTAGTTTTGCTGTCAACAACTGCATTTGCAGAAATTTTGCCTAAGATTTATACATCTTCTGACAGAGAAATCTGCCTTGATGTTCCTCAGGGTAAATTTGTGGACGGTGTTTTCATGGCTCCCGTCAGAAGAGTGTGCGAAATATTTGACGCAAGCTGTGATTGGTACAGCGAAAATCAAAGCATAATCATCAACAGTAAGGATAACGTGACGAGAATTTTCCTTTATATCGGGAACCCTACCATAAGAGTGTTCACGTTTACGGGAGTAATTTCAGGAAGCGGAGAAAATTTCCCTCTTGAAGCACCCATTGAGATTGTAAACGACAGAACTATGGTTCCATTTGAGCAGCTTTGTAAAGCACTCAAGGGAGAATGTGTATGGAACGAGGACAAAACAGAGGTACTTGTTAAGGTAGCTGAAGCTGACGCTCCAAAGAAAGCCGAAATATATCTTACTCAGGATAAAGAAGATGTAGCTGCCGGTGATGAAGTAACCATAACCGTTATGGGCAAAAACCTCGACATAATGGAACAGTATGGTTTTTCGGGACTTTCAACTGCTGTTATATTTGATAAAGCTGCATTCGAGCACGTTTCCACAGACATTACTGATGCTGACGGAAACCTTGTAAAAGCACTTAAATTTGAAAACAAGGAATTTACAAACGACTCAGTAAAAACAGTAACCTTTGCTACTGAACCTTTTGCCTACGGCGATGAGGAAGTAAAAATTGGAAAGATAGTTTTAAAGGCACTTACTGATAAGGGCGGAGAAGTTAAACTTTCCAACAGAATATATACTATCGGCAGCGATACAGAGCTTGTATATATGGATAAATCAGGAGAATCCCTTGCATCTGTCAACAAGGGAACGGAACTTTCAATCAATACATCACCTGTTATTATAAAATAATTGCTCTTGCAATGTAAACTTTACAAATATATTGCTCATTTTTCATTTTTTCGCAAAGATTAGTTGACAAAATATAAAATATTTGCTATAATAGTCAACACAAGCTTTGCAGAAAGGAATGAATTTCATGAAAGCAATTATAAACGGTAAAGTCATTTTGAAAGACAGAATTGTTGAAAATTCTGCTTTGCTTATTTCAAACGTAATTGAAGGACTTGTACCGGATAGCAGCGTGCCCCATGATGCAGAGATTATAGATGCAAAGGGCGGCTATGTTGCGCCGGGACTTATAGATTTGCACATTCACGGCTATCTTGGTAAGGACGTATGTGATTGTGAGGAAGAAAGCATAAGAACTATTTCAAAAGGTCTTCTTGCAAACGGTGTAACGGGCTATCTTCCAACTACCATGACAGTTGATATGAAGGTTATCCGAAAGGCGCTGGAGGTTTTAAGAGCCTTAAAGGAAGAAAGCACTCATTGGGACGGAAGTGCCATTCTTGGCTGTCATGCGGAGGGACCTTTTATAAGCGAATCAAAAAAAGGCGCTCAGGACGCAAAATACATACTTAAGCCTGATGCGGAGTTTGTATCGGAATATAAAGATATAATAAGCATAATAACTCTTGCACCGGAAACCGATACAGAAAATTTTGATGCCATAAGAAAAATGTGCAAGGAAACTGATGTGGTAGTTTCTATGGGACATACATCAGCAGATTATGAAACCGCTATGAAAAGCACTATGGCAGGCGTAAAGCATACAACTCATACATTTAACGCCATGACACCTCTTGCTCATCGTGCGCCGGGAGTTGTAACGGCAGCTTTAAACAGCGATGTAAGCTGTGAGCTTATAGCCGATGCTTTCCACGTTCTGCCGGTTTTCTATGATATAATGTGGAAGCTAAAGGGCAGAAAGCTTTGTCTTATAACAGACTGCTTGCCGGCGGGCGGCTTGCCCTATGGGGAATACACTTTGGGCGGACAGAAAATAGTATATCGTGATGTAGTATGCAGACTTGAGGACGGAACCGTTGCAGGTAGCGTACTTCATCTGAATAAAGGCGTATGGAACGTTTACACCAATTCTTCAATACCTCTATGGGAGTGTGTTAATTGTGCATCTCTCAATCCTGCCACAGTTTTAGGCCTTGAAAAAACAAAAGGCTCTATTGATGTTGGCAAAGATGCTGATATTATAATTTGCGACAGCGAATTTAATGTACAAAAAACTATCATAGGAGGTAATCTTAAATATGAATCTTAAAGTAAAAGCAAAATTGGATCCGCAGTTTCAGCCACTTTCTCTTGTATGCCGCCAGATGCGTGAGGCAACAAAGGAAAACGGTCAGGACATTATAATAGCCATTGAAAGAAACGACGGCTATACAACTACATATAAAGCGCGTATTTTCCCTGAGGGAACAGGCCATGACGAAGAAAACTACAAGTTTGTTGAGCGTATGGTAAAGTCTCTTTTGTGGGTAATCGGCGGTTATAAGATTATAATTGCAGGCTGTGACTCTATCGGAGAAAAGCTTAAGGAAGAATATAAAAAAGGTGGCAAGCGTGAGTTTGATGTTGGCATGATGGAAAAGATTTTTGAAAAGCCCTTTGAAGTAACAACCTGCTCACTTGCTGATGCGCCGGAGGATAAATCATCAGCCGCACCCGTCGGCCGTCATCTTGACGGATGCAGAATAGGCTTTGATGCCGGCGGAAGCGACAGAAAGGTAAGCGCCGTTATAGACGGAGAAAGCGTTTATTCCGAAGAAGTTGTATGGTTCCCCAAGACAAATTCAGATCCTGACTATCACTATCAGGGAATTTTAGATGCTATGAAAACTGCCGCATCATATATGCCGCGAGTAGATGCAATCGGTGTTTCAAGTGCCGGATGCTATGTAAATAACCGCATAATGACCGCTTCATTGTTCATTAAGGTTAACCCTGATGACTATGAAAAAAAGGTTAAGAATATGTATATTGACATTGCAAAGGAAATAGGTGAAAATATACCTCTTGAGGTTGCAAATGACGGCGATGTAACTGCTCTTGCAGGAGCTATGGACTTGAATGATGACTCGGTTCTCGGCGTTGCAATGGGAACATCGGAAGCAGGCGGCTACGTAGATTCCGATGGCAATATCACAGGCTGGCTCAATGAGCTTGCATTCGCACCTGTTGACTACTGCGAAAATGCAATGGTTGATGAATGGTCAGGTGACTATGGCTGCGGTGTTAAGTATTTTTCTCAGGACGGCGTAATTAAGCTTGCTCCTTTTGCGGGTATAGAGCTTGATGAAAACCTTTCACCAGCTGAGAAGCTTAAGGTTGTACAAGGTCTTATGGAAAAAGGCGACAAGCGTGCGGCAGATATATACGACACAATCGGCGCATATTTCGGCTATGCAATCGCTTATTATACAGAGTTTTATAAAATCAAGCACGTGCTTATTATGGGCCGTGTAACATCAGGAGAGGGCGGCGTAATTCTTCTTAATCGTGCTCAGGAGGTTCTTGATACTGAATTCCCCGAGCTTGCAAAAGAAATCAAGCTCCATATCCCTGACGAAAAATCAAGACGAGTAGGACAGTCCGTAGCGGCTGCAAGCTTGCCTAAAATCAAATAATCAAAAAAGCTGTTGCATGAGCAACAGCTTTTTTTGATTAGCAGCAGTTATTATTGTCATTGCAGCAGCCGTTATTGCCGCCGAATAAGCTACTGTCGTTACAGCTGAAAATAAGAATAACAATAATAATTATCCAAATCCATTCGCTGTTGTTGTTACCACAACCGCATCCGCCGAACAAACCCATTAAAATCACTCCTTAAAGCAGAATAGTGAATGTTTATTCACCGATATATACTATGCGCAGTCGCAAGCTTGGGTGAATGAAAACATACAAAAAAAATAAATGGTGTTTGTTAATTAAGTACATTTTGCAAAAAAACGCAGATTGACTGTATGAACACTTGACAAATGGCGGTAAATTGTATAAAATATAACTATATTATACAATGGAAAGAGGCGTGCAAAAATATGGCTTATACTTTAGCGGAAAAAATATTGAACGCTCATATTGTTGACGGTGAACCCATAAAGGGAACAGAAGTAGGACTCAGAATTGACCAAACTCTTACTCAGGACGCCACCGGAACAATGGCATATCTTGAATTTGAGGCAATGGGAGTTCCCAGAGTCAAGACAGAACGTTCAGTTGCATATATTGACCATAATACACTTCAGAACGGCTTTGAAAATGCTGACGACCACAGATTTATTGGAAGCGTTTGTAAAAAGCACGGAATTTATTTTTCAAGACCGGGTAACGGAATTTGTCATCAGGTTCATCTTGAACGCTTCGGTGCACCGGGTAAAACCCTTATCGGCTCCGACAGCCACACTCCTACGGGCGGCGGTATAGGCATGATTGCAATCGGTGCGGGCGGTATGGACGTTGCAGTTGCAATGGGCGGCGGTGCATATTATATAACCTACCCTGAAATAGTTAATGTTCGTCTTACAGGCAAGCTTCAGCCATGGGTTGCGGCTAAGGATGTTATTCTTGAGGTTTTAAGACGTCTTTCTGTTAAAGGCGGTGTAGGCAGAATAATCGAGTATTCAGGAGAAGGGGTAAAGACTCTTTCAGTACCTGAACGCGCTACAATCACCAACATGGGCGCGGAGCTTGGAGCTACTACCTCAATCTTCCCGTCTGATGAGGTAACAAGACAGTTCCTCAAAGCAGAGGGAAGAGAAGATGTATTCGTTCCTCTTTGTGCTGATGAAGGAGCAGAATATGACAAGGTTGTTGAAATTGACCTTAGCACTTTAGTTCCAATGGCGGCTTGTCCTCATTCACCGGACAACGTAAAAACCTGCGACGAAATAGGTAAGCTTAAAATAGATCAGGTTTGTATCGGTTCATGTACTAACTCATCACTTCTTGATATGCTTAAGGTTGCTCATATTCTTAAGGGCAAGACAGTACATCCTGATGTATCATTATCCATTGCCCCCGGTTCAAAGCAGGTGCTTAATATGCTTGCAAAGAACGGAGCTTTGTCGGTTATGATTGATGCAGGGGCAAGAATTTTAGAGAGTGCCTGCGGACCTTGTATAGGTATGGGACAATCACCTAACTCTGCCGGTATTTCACTTCGTACATTTAACAGAAACTTTGAGGGCAGATCAGGTACTAAAGACGGTCAGGTTTATCTTGTATCACCTGAGCTTGCAGCGGCTTCTGCTCTTACGGGCTATCTTACAGATCCGAGAACACTCGGTGATATGCCTGAATTTGAAATTCCCGCAGAGTTTGACATAAACGATAATATGATAGTTCCTCCCGTCGAGGAGAGTGAAATGGATTCAGTTGAAGTTCTTCGCGGTCCAAATATAAAACCGTTCCCCGTTTCAGAGCCTCTTGCAAAGGATATTAATGCAAAATGCGCTCTTAAGGTAGGGGATAATATAACAACTGACCATATCATGCCCGCAGGAGCAAAAATACTTCCCCTGCGTTCAAATATTCCTGAAATCTCAAAATACTGCTTTGCTGTATGTGATGAAACCTTCCACGACAGAGCTCTTGAGCTTAAGAAGAGCATTATTGTGGGCGGTGTAAACTACGGACAAGGCTCATCAAGAGAGCATGCAGCGCTTGCACCCTTGTATCTTGGTGTAAAAGCTGTTATAACAAAGTCATTTGCCAGAATTCATATGGCAAATCTGATAAACGCCGGAATAGTGCCTCTGGTATTTGAAAATGAATCTGATTATGACCTTATAGGTCAGGGAGATGAGCTTGAAATAGCAGACATCATAAGCCAGATAACAAACGGAAGCACAGTTATTGTAACCAACAAGACAAATGGTAAGCAAATAAAAACAACTGTTACTCTGTCCGACAGACAAAGAGCAATGCTCATTGCCGGAGGACTTCTCAACTATACCAAGATGAACGGAAAGGATTGAACTGATATGGCATACACACCAGAAATTCAGGCAGCTCTTGACAAGTTTGCAAAAATTCTTGAAGAGCAGAATGTAAGAATTGAAAAAATGAAGACAGAAAAGGATTTTATCGACTATGAAAAGCTTGATAAAATCATAATAGGCGTTTGCGGAGGCGACGGAATCGGCCCTGCTATCACAAGCGCAGCTCAGACCTTGCTCGAGTTCCTGCTCAAGGACGAGATTGCAAAGGGCAAGATTGAGTTTAAGATAATCGACGGACTCACAATAGAAAACAGAGTAGCTGCAAATAAGGCTATTCCCGATGACGTGCTTGAAGAGCTTAAAGCTTGTCACGTTATCCTCAAAGGTCCTACAACTACACCCAGAGCAGGCGATCCCTGGCCCAACATCGAAAGTGCCAATGTTGCTATGAGAAAAGAGCTTGACCTTTTCGCTAATGTAAGACCTGTTAAAGTTCCCGATCAGGGCATTGATTGGACATTCTACCGTGAGAACACCGAGGGTGGTTATGCAGTAGGCTCAAAGGGCGTTAACGTAACAGATGACCTTGCTATTGACTTCACAGTTGCTACAAGTGACGGATGTGAAAGAATTGCAAGAGCCGCATTTGAGTACGCAAAGAAAAACGGCAAAACAAAAGTTACCTGCGTAACAAAAGCAAACGTAATCAAAACAACCGATGGTAAGTTCCTTAAGACCTGTCAGGAGGTAGCAAAGGATTATCCCGGTATAGAGCTTGACGATTGGTACATTGATATCATGACAGCAAAGCTTGTTGATCCCAAGAGAAGAACGGGATTCCAGGTAGTTGTGCTTCCCAACCTCTACGGCGATATTATCACAGACGAAGCAGCAGAGTTTCAGGGCGGTGTAGGTACAGCCGGCAGTGCAAACATAGGCAAGAAGTACGCTATGTTTGAAGCCATTCACGGCAGCGCGCCCAGAATGGTGCTTGAGGGCAGAGATAAGTATGCAGATCCATGTTCAATGATAAGAGCAGGCGTTATGCTCCTTTCACATATCGGATATCAGAAAGAGGCAGACAAGCTTGAACGCGCTCTTGATATTTGTATGTATGAAGAAAAGAAGCTGACCATTACCGGTCGTGACACGGGATGTACAGGTATGGAATTTGCCGAGTACATTATGGAAACTATGAAAAAGCTTGGCTAATATACACGGGGAACGCAGAACTTGATTTTGCGTTCCATCGCCTTTTTTAAAAGGCGGAAAGGGAAAATTTATGACTAATAATCAAAAGCAGGTTCCTGCTGTGGTTATAAGAAGATTGCCGCGATATTACAGACATTTGAGCGATTTGCTTAAAATGGATATAAAGCGTATATCTTCCGGCGCTTTAAGTAAGAAGATGAAGGTAACTGCTTCTCAAATAAGGCAGGATTTTAACTACTTCGGTGGCTTCGGTCAGCAGGGCTACGGTTATAATGTGGAACATCTCCATAAAACCATAGGCGAAATTCTTGGAATTGACACTGACAATATGACTATAATTATCGGTGCAGGTAATCTGGGTAGGGCTATTGCCAATCATGATGCCATAGAAAAGCGCAGTTTTAAAATAACAGCGCTGTTTGACGTGATTCCTGAGCTTTGCGGCAAAACCATAAACGGAAAACCCGTTTATGACATATCATATCTTGAGGAGTATATTTCCGAAAACAGAGTGGATGTTGCAATCCTTACAACTCCTAAATCATGTATTCAGGAAATAGTTTCAAGGCTTGAAAAAGCTGGAGTAAAAGGCATTTTGAATTTTGCATATACAGAAATTCCCGAAAGCACGGATTTGGCCGTTGAAAATGTACATATTTCAGATTTCCTTATGACTCTTTCATTCAAGATAAAGCATGGCACAAAATAATAAAACATAAACTATTAAAAACCGAAAGGCTGGAATAATATATGAATATTTTAGTAACGGGCGGTGCAGGTTATATAGGCAGTCATACCTGTGTTGAGCTTTTAAACAGCGGATATGAAATTGTAGTTCTTGACAATCTTTCAAATTCATGCGAAAAAGCTCTTGATGCAGTTAAAGCCATAACCGGCAAGGATTTCCCTTTTTATAAGGTGGATATGTTGGACTATGACGAGATGGAAAAGGTTTTCAAAGAAAATAAATTTGACGGCGTAATCCATTTTGCAGGTCTTAAAGCCGTTGGGGAATCAACCCAAATCCCTATCAGATACTACCATAATAACATCACCGGTACACTTAACCTTTTGATGCTTATGGAAAAGTATGATGTAAATAATATAGTATTCTCATCATCTGCCACAGTTTATGGCTCACCTGAAACTGTGCCCATTACAGAGGATTTCCCGCGCAGCACCACAAATCCCTACGGTGCTACAAAGCTCATGATAGAGGATATTTTAACTGATGTAACAAAAGCAAACCCGAAGCTTTCAGTTTCGCTTTTAAGATATTTTAACCCAATCGGCGCGCATAAAAGCGGTACAATGGGCGAAGATCCCAAGGGAATTCCCAACAACCTGCTTCCATATATCACTCAGGTTGCAGTAGGTAAGCTTAAGGAGCTTTCAGTTTTCGGAAACGATTATGATACAGTTGACGGGACAGGTGTTCGTGACTATATCCATGTTGTTGACCTTGCCATCGGTCATCTTAAGACGGTTGAGCATTGCAGCGGAAAACCCGGAGTTCATATATATAATCTTGGTACAGGTCAGGGTTACTCGGTACTCCAGATAGTTGAGGCTTTTAAAAAGGCAAGCGGTGCAGAGGTTAAGTACAAGATTGCTCCACGCCGCCCCGGTGATATTGCAGAATGTTATGCAAATCCCGAAAAAGCTAAAAATGAGCTTGGCTGGGTAGCAGAGCGCGGAATAGAGGAAATGTGCCGCGATTCATGGAATTGGCAGAAAAATAATCCTAACGGCTACGAAGCTTAAAAGTACAAAGGTAAAGTTGGAGGAAAAAACTCATGGCTATTGACCTGAAAGATATTTGTGCGCAGTTTGAGGTTTACCGTGATACGAATCTTTACGGCAACGGACATATAAATGATACATATTTCTGTGTAGCATCACCTGGATTTATTCTTCAGAGAATAAATATGGAGGTTTTTAAAAAACCCGAAGAGGTTATGGAAAACATATATAACATAACTGAACATCTCAAGAAAAAAATCTCTCTTGCAGGCGGCGATGTAGAAAGAGAAACCATGTCTCTTATAAAGACTCGTGACGGAAAAGCATATTATAAAGCAGATGACAAAAACTATTTCAGAATGTATAAATATGTTCCCAGAACAGTCACCCATGAAGAAGTGGAAAACCCATCGCAGCTTTATGAGGCAGGAAAGTCTTTTGGTAAGTTCCAGCGGATGCTTGACGATTTTGATGCTAACAGTCTGTATGAAACAATAGTAGATTTCCATATAACCCCAAAGTGTGTAGAGCAGCTTCAGGCAGCTATTTCAAAAGATGCTGTGGGCAGATGCAAGGATGTTCAGCCGGAAATAGAAATGGCTCTTGAATATTCAAAATACGCCGATATAATTGTAAATGCCATTAAAGACGGGGATGTTCCCGTAAGAGTTACCCACAACGATACAAAGCTTAATAACGTGCTTTTTGATGAGGTTAGTGACAAGGGCGTTTGTGTAATCGACCTTGATACAGTAATGCCGGGCAGTATGCTTTACGATTTCGGGGATGCATTGAGATTTGGTGCGTCAACGGGCGCAGAGGACGAAAAGGACCTTGGCAAAATTGAATTTTCATTGGAATTTTTTGAAAGCTTTACCAAAGGCTTCCTCGAAGAAACGGCTGACTGTCTTACCAAAAAGGAAATTGAGCTTATGCCTGTTTCTGCATTGATTCTTACATATGAATGTGGAATAAGATTTCTTGCAGACTACTTAAACGGTGATATATATTTCAAAATTCACCGTCCTGAACATAATTTAGACAGAGCAAGAACGCAGCTTAAGCTTGTAAAGGACATAGAAAAGAAGTTAGACCGCATGGGACTTATAGTAAATAAATATATTTAAAAGAAAGTGTTGCTTTAGTGCAACACTTTTTTTCATAAAAAATCCTTTTTTATTCCATAATTTAAAAAGAATATTCTTTTTGCTTTTGAACAAAATATGAGTGTAGTCGATGAAAATCGACACGTTAATATAGATATTTTAAAATTTTAGGAGGAAACAAAAATGAGTAAGAACAAAATTATGGTACCTGAAGCAAAACAGGCTATGGAAAACTTCAAAATGGAAGCTGCTAAAGAAGTTGGCGTAAACCTTAAGCAAGGTTACAACGGTGACCTCACATCAAGACAAGCTGGTAGCGTTGGCGGCCAGATGGTTAAGAACATGATTAAGGATTACGAAAACAAAATAAAGGCGTAAGCTGAATCCTTAGCAGATTATTGACAATTTAAATTTTGTAAGCCAAAATTCAATGAATTTTATCTTGCAAAGCAGGCAATGCCGCCCCTGAGTATTACCAGAGGCGGCATTGGTTTTATTAATTATTTTACCCAATCAGTAAAAAAATACAGATGAATTTGCATAAATTGACGATTTTTGCGCTTTTGGTTGATATTGAGTTTTATTAGTTGTATAATAGGAAACGGATTTTAATATTTAGGAGCGAATAAAATGAAAATATTTCAGCCAAAGCTTATCAGTTCAATAAAACAGCATGGAGCAGGGCAGATTCCTAAGGACATAGTAGCAGGCATAATTGTTGCAATTATAGCGTTGCCTCTTTCTATTGCCCTTGCCATAGCATCGGGAGTTTCACCTGAAAAGGGACTATATACCGCAATAGTTGCAGGCTTTGTAATTGCCTTTTTTGGCGGCAGCTCAGTAAATGTTTCAGGGCCTACTGCGGCATTTGCCACCATTGTTGCGGGAATAGTTGCATCCTACGGCACAAGCGGACTTGTGGTTGCTACTATCATGGCAGGTCTTATGCTGGTGCTTATGGGAATTCTGAAGCTTGGCTCACTTATAAAGTACATACCATATACAATCACCACCGGTTTCACATCGGGTATTGCTCTTACAATAGTAATAGGTCAGATAAAGGATTTTCTCGGTCTTGATTTTGGCGGCGCAGCACCGGTTGAAACAATGGAAAAACTCGAAGCTGTGGTTCATTCCATAGTTACCTTTAACCCTGCGGCGCTTTTGGTTGGAGTTATTGCTCTGGCAATCTGTATTGTATGGCCCATGATTAATAAAAAAATTCCTGCATCACTTATAGCAGTAGTTGCAGGCGTGGTAATTGTTAAGGCGTTTAATATGCCCGTAAACACCATTGGGGACCTATATACTATCACAAGTCAGCCGCCGCAGTTTGCCTTTCCGCAAATAACCTTTGAAATGATAGGACAGCTTTTGCCAAGCGCATTTACCATCGCATTGCTTGCAGGAATAGAATCACTTCTTTCCTGCGTTGTTTCTGACTCAATGGTAGATGACCGACACAATTCCAATACAGAGCTTATCGCTCAGGGACTTGGAAATATCTGCTCCGGACTTTTTGGCGGAATTCCTGCAACCGGTGCAATAGCAAGAACTGCCGCAAATGTTAAAAACGGAGGCAGAACACCTATTGCAGCTTTAGTTCATGCAGTAGTGCTTTTGCTCATACTTGTAGTGCTTATGCCTTATGCTGCATGGATACCCATGCCCGTAATCGCTGCAATATTGTTTATGGTAGCGTATAATATGTGTGAGTGGCGTCATTTTGTGGATATTTGCAAAACTGCACCAAAGAGCGATATTATAGTTCTTGTTCTCACATTTGTGCTGACGGTAGTATTTGATTTGGTAGTAGCCATAGAAGTTGGTATGGTTGTTGCGGCATTTCTGTTTATGAAGCGTATGTCCGATGTTACAAGCATCCGTATCTGGACAGCCGCAGACCAGAAGAAAGCCAATGACTCAGGCAGACTTAAGAAAATTCCTGCAAAAACTGCAGTATTTGAAATAGACGGCCCCATGTTCTTTGCAACAACAGATAAGGTAGCATCAATCCCCGTCAAAAGCGGCGTAAAGGTAATGATAATTCGTATGCGAAATATCCCGTCACTTGATGCATCAGCAATGCGCGCATTGTGGGCAATATACGGCTATTGCAAGGATAAGGAAGTTGCGCTTCTTTTATCCCACGCCAATGAACAGCCGTTCCAGGCAATGCAAAAGGCAGGCTTCGTAGATGCAGTAGGAGAAGAAAACTTCCTTGCAAACATAGACGAAGCACTTGCAAGAGCGGAAGAAATAAATAGGTAATAAAAACACTCCATATGCAAGTTGAACTGCACCATTTTGTGCAGACAGTACAAAAATACCCCTATGGTAGCAAATATTAAGTTTTAAGCAACATACTGACATCGCATTTCTTGTGGTGTCAGTTTTGTTTTTAGTTGTATTCTTTCGTTGTTGTAGAAATGA
>JBGVIT010000023.1:0-2556 GCA_045128915.1 Clostridia bacterium | reverse complement strand
TGGTGAAATTCTAGCCTATTTCAGCCTGGCCAATGACAAAGTATCTGTTGCAGATTTCGGGAGCAAGACCGAATTTAATCGTTTCCGCCGTCACCGGTTTGTCAATGAAAAGCATACAACAGACGGTGAAGCATACAATGGCGAAAATGCTGCTTTCTCAGACTATCGTCCGATGTTCGTTGCATTTACTGTCAATAAGGATGTTGCTACTGGCTTGCCGCTTGAAGCTCCATACGACTATACTTTGCCTTTCTGGGATGGTATGTGTATCAACAAGCGCACCAACTTATCCGTTACTCGGAAGTTTTGTGCTGGTATGCTGAATCTGTAGCTCGTTCAGGTGGTGACTTGGCTTCTGCAAAGAGTGCATTGAAGCAAGTTGCCGGTACACTTACTCATAGTGTGGACGCTAATGGCCAACCATTTACTTACACTTTGAAGGAAGATTTGCGTGTTGCTGAAAATATGGCTGTGACAGCAGCATGGAACAACGAATCTTCTATTTACCACAATTATCCTCCTACAGAAGTAGAAAAGAATCCTAATTTGAGACGATAGTTGTTTATTATTAAAGTTGGGTTTAACAGAAGGCTGTCTTGTAAAGAGGCGGCCTTCATTTTTAGGGAATTATAAGATGTTGGGATTGGTATTTGTAGTTATTTTCCGTATATTTGGTGAAGTTTGATTAAGAATCTTTGAGTATCAAACTATTAAGAAGAACTTGCATGAGAATGGGCAATGGATAAGAAATTGCTAACTTGTTTTGTTACACTATATTCCTCATGCTTTTCAAATAACTCTTTTCTAAGTGCAAAGATACGATTTTTTTATAAGTTTCTAAAGTTTAATTTTAGATTCTTGTTAAAACAAATTCTATCATTACCTATATCTTCATTGAATATTAAGTTTAGTTTATTAGATGGAATCGCATATCCTTTTGAAAGCAGATCTTTTAATTCATGTTTGCTTATTTCATATAAAGTAATACCCTTTATAACATTGATTTCTTCCTCATCTGCTATCAATTCAAACCCTTCAAATGATATGGATTTAATAAATAATGTATCATTTAACTCACCCCATGGCGTTTTAAAAGGTCCTTTTTCAATTTTTACATTAATTGATATTGCCGTTGCATTTTTTGATGGGATGAACATTAAGTAATGTGAGAATTCTTTTAGAATATTACCTATAAAATCAAAAGATGGATTAAGTAATTCGTTATATGCATATTTAATAATATCATCTAACAATCCAGCTTTAAATGTTTTATATCTAAATTGCCCATCTCTATTAAAATATATTTCAAACAGTATACCATTTAACAAATGGTTTTCATTATCAATTGTATATTTTATTAACTTATTGTCGTCCTTTAAGAAGTTTATAGCATTATTAGAACCTCCAATAGCGGCTTGTAATAAGTTTCTTCCAATAACAAACAAGTCGTTTTTACTGATTACATTAGGAGAAATCTTTTCAAACTCTGTGATTGCATCATTTTGTGTATACCAATTATAAGATTTCAGCATTGAGATAATTTCTACTATTGCCAAATCTTTTGACTGAAACTCCTTATCTCTTATTGAAGTTATATCATAGTCCAACTCTTGAATATGTATCATTCTTCCTGAATTAAAAGAAAATGTTCCAATTAGAGAAGTGTGTTCCCAACTCGTTTTTTTCCCTCCAGTCATAGCATTAACTGTTGAACGGACCTTCTTGAAGAAAGTCTCTATTTCAAGTCCCTCTTCTTTCAGATGTGCTAACAAGGCACCTGTATAAACGCTATGCCCTTCCATTCCAAAATCAGAAGCTGTTTCCCCTGGTGATGTAGAGTAGGCAATTATAGTCCCTTTAGGTGCAAAAACTGGTGCAAGATTCACAGATCCCCATCCTCTCTCTTTTCCCTCAAATGGATTATTACGGCATGCGTCAATTATGACAATTATCATCTTACAACCAGAATCATGCAATTCGTTCAAACAACTTTGTAAATCTGCTGACTGCCTTATTGTTGTTTTTGCAAGATCCGATATCGGTGTATCTTTCATTATAAGATAATTCTTGCCTTCTATTTCTACACCGTGACCAGAGAAATATAAGATGCCAACATCAAATTTATTTAAATCTGATTTAAACTCTTCAAATAATGTGTCAAAAGTATAGATGTCAATATCATATGCTTCAGGCATCATTAAAAAACCAAGTGATTGAAACGCATTGTGAATTGCTTTTGCATCATTAACCGCATTATCCAAATTGGGTTTCATATAATCATAATGGTCATTACCAACGACAAAAGCTTTTCCTTTATAAAACTTATTTTCTTCCATCAGATTCATGTCATTTAATTGCACAAAAATATAACAATTCAACGAATCGGCAAAAGTGTATAAATGTTTTTCGTAACCAGAGTTCACCAAACCACAGGCAAAGGTAACTCGTGTTCTTTTCGTCCAAGCAAGGTCAAGCCCTGCGGGTGTCGTGGAAAAATCATCCTCGCCCCGTGGGGCTTTCTGTATTTTTCCACACAACCTTGCCTGACGAGAACAC
>JBGVIT010000022.1:0-78998 GCA_045128915.1 Clostridia bacterium | reverse complement strand
TGGTTTATTAATTTTTTCATCAACTATATTATACCACAAAATGGCTGATTCCGCTATGGTTTCAGCCTATTTTTTTGCACAAAAAATCGAGGACTTTCATCCTCGATTTTCAGGGGGAGTTTTTAAACATCCCCTTTTTTTTTATTTTTCTATTTCTTCATTGAGCCTTGCCATTCTCTCGTCCAGAAATGACACAATATTTGCACAGTCCACCAGCTCTCTTGTAAGCTCAGGCGGAATACTGCTTTCATATTTATATTTCATTTTATGCTCAAGGCTTGCCCAGAAGTCCATAGCAATCGTGCGTATCTGTATTTCAACACGTACCGTTTCTACCCTTGCGGACAAGTAAACCGGCACTTCCACCAGCATATGATAGCTTCTGTAACCGCTTGGTTTGGGATTTATTATATAATCCTTAATTCTTAGAATTTTAATATGGCTTTGTGCCTGAATTACTGTGGCAAGCTTATAAATATCACTTGTGAAAGAACATATTATTCTTATTCCTGCAATGTCATCAATGTATTTAACTGCATTTTCCCATGTAGGCTCCCATCCCCTTTTTATAAGCTTTGCAGAAATGCTTTGAGGCGTTTTGAGTCTTGACTTTACGTGCTCAATGGGATTGGACATGGAACGGGAAATAAACTCCTCGTTTATTGTTTCAAACATTACGTTAAGATTCTTTAGTGCTGACTTATAATTTATAACTGCATTGGCAAATGCCTGGGCAGACATATTTTCTATCTCCATCAGTACACCCCTTCCTTTAATTAAATTATACATTATATATTTAAAAATTACCACCCTTTTATTAAAAAATTAATACTTCCTTAACAAAAACTTTAGTTTATGAAATAAATGTCGAATTTAAGAGGTTGTTTATAAAGTCAGCTCTCAAACAAAAAGATGAATAAAAACACAGAAAATCCGCAATTTCTGCGGATTTTCTCAATTTAATTATAAGAAACATTTCCTTTGATTTAGTTCTGGCCTAAGATGTTACGAATATATTCATCGAACTCTTTGTCAGGAAGCCCTGCAGGAGATGTTGATACACTTCCTGCACTTAGGTTTGGCATTACCCCGTTTTCAAGAAAGCTTCTTCTTAAAGCACCATTGTCGGCTGTCGAGAGCTTATCTGCAAGATACTTAAGGTACGCTCCATAAACCGAACCGGTTCTTTCAAGCTCTGCTCTGAAAAGAGGATGAGTATTATATAATACTCTTAAGTCGAAATCTCCATACAGCTTTCTTATATCTGCTTCCTGGTCAAAAAGACGTCTTTTTACGGCTTCATCCTGAAGCTTTTTCTTCATCATTCGGTCATACATCTGCGCCTTTGTCGCCATATCATCATTGATAGTTTGCTCCTGCGTCTGTGCTGTTCCCGCCTTATCAGCGCCCATTAAGCCGACAAGCTTAACCAAATCATTTACTGCAGCAGACAAAGTACCAAGCTGTTCTTTGATACTAATAATGTCCTCGTTTTCTGCCTGAACTTCATCCGGAGCTACCTCTTCGGGTGCAGAACTTTCGTCCGCATCATCTGCCATTATGCTGTCGATATAACGTTCAAACTCTTCCTCATTCATGTTGTTTTCAAAAGTCTGGTCAGGTGCTTTTACTTTTTCTTCAACAGACTTTTTCTTTGTTTGTGTCTTTTTCATAAAATCTTCCTTTCTGATTTTTCATTTTATTTCCTACCGCACTTATATAATAACACACAAAGTGTGGAAAAACCGTCAACTTTTCAGAAACAAAAAAGAAACATTGCACCAAGCAATGTTTCTTTTTTATTTGTTAATGAAATTAGTCCTCAACAGGAGCACCTACGGGACAAACGTTAGCGCAGTTTCCGCAATCGATGCAAGCATCTGCGTCAATAACATATTTAGCATCTCCTTCGCTGATACAGCTTACAGGACATTCTGAAGCACAAACTCCACAGCTGATGCAATCGTCAGTAATTTTATATGCCACAGTCATACACCTCCCTTTTTATGTTAAGCCCTTTCGTATTACAAAAAGGTCTTTCGGCAAAAATCAATTTATGTTAAGATTCTTGTCTTACAAATTATTCTATCACAAAAAACTCTATTATTCAAGTGTTTTAAGAATTTCTTCATCAAAATCGTCATCATCGTCACGAGAGTGAGTATTTTTTATTACCTTAAGCTCGTCACCCGAAAACTCCTTTAATGACTGGTCTGCAGAGTTTTCAAGTCTTACATAAGCCTTTCCTTTAAGAACGTTAAGACTTTCTACCTTTCCTCTGCCCTCGGAAGTATCTACAATAGCTCCGTTTTTAGGAAGCTTTTTTAAATTCTCTTCATAGCCGTCCTGCTCATATTTAAGACAGCACATAAGTCTTCCGCAAGTACCTGATATTTTAGTTGGGTTAAGGGACAAGCCTTGCTCTTTTGCCATTTTTATAGACACGGGCATAAATTCGCCGAGGAATTCGGAGCAACAGATATTTCTTCCGCAAACGCCTATACTTCCAAGCATTTTTGCTTCATCTCTTACACCAATCTGTCGAAGCTCTATTCTTGTTCTGAAAACAGTAGCAAGGTCTTTTACAAGCTCTCTGAAATCTATTCTGCCCTCTGCAGTAAAGTAGAACAAAAGCTTGTTTCCGTCAAAGGTATATTCAGCTTCTACAAGCTTCATCTCAAGACCATGCTTTTTTATCTTTTCTTCGCATACCTTATATGCTTCTTTTTCATTCTTTTTATTCTGAGCATTTCGCTTTTTATCTTCATCAGTTGCTATTCTGATTATTGGCTTTAAAGGCTTGTCGAATTCGTCATCTGAAATTTCTTTAACAAGCACAACCGTCGCATATTCTACTCCCTGAGCAGTTTCTACAACAACTTCATCATTTTCTTTTATGTCAAGCTTTTCCGGATCAAAATAATATATCTTCCCTACCGGCTTAAAGCGGACTCCTACAATTTTTTTCATAAAAAACTATATTTGCTCCCTTCAAAATCATTTGACATTATTGATGCTTCTTTTAACAGCCGCATCAATATCACCGTCAACTGAGTTATACGCATCAAGCTTTCTTGCAAATGTCACAATATAATTGTTATCTTTTACAGGCTGCTTGGCAACCTTAAGCTTGTTATTTTCCATAATTATGGCAAACTTTGTTTCGTCTCCCAGAATATTCCATACGAATCTGTCTTCGTTAAGAACGAGGTCACTACCGAAAAGCTTATTATTTTCATTGCCAATCAGGAATCCCTCTCTGTCTCGGATTTCTGTTTCAAGATACGTTACATTATCTTCGCTGACTTTAGCCTTTATTATTAAATCTATCTTGTGTTCCTTACAATACCATTTATCAGCAAATTTTATGGCATGACTAAGCTCATTTAGTCTGTCGATTACATCACTATACGATATAGGCAAACGTTTGAACGCTTCATATGCACCGTTTAAATCACCTTCGGCAGCTCTCTTTACAGCTCTCATGTACTCTACCTGATACTGCAAATCTATTGAATCCTTATAGCCGCGATTCTCTGCATTAAGTCTCTCAAAAACACTCAGCGCTCTTTCATATTCTTCCTCTTCTATAAGCCTGTTTGCCAGCTGATAATCAATTTCGTCGGTATATGACTGAAGAAGTTCCGAAGAATCTTTATATTCACCTATATTTCCGATAATGTTTCTTGCAGATACATAATCTCCGCTTTCAGCATACTCAACCGCTTTGCCATACTTATAGGACAATTCTTTGTGCTGCTTCAAGAAAATAAAAAGACTTACAAAAAACATTATACAGGTACTTATGATTATTATTTTTTTCAGTTTGCCTTTCATAACAAGCTCCCTTTAATCTTCTTTATCTATTTTTATTATATAATTAACGTATTCTCCTGCCTGCTCTATAAATTCAGCCATGTCGTACATAGTACGCTTGCCGATAAAAACAACCGCTGTGCTTTCCTCGCTCATGCATTTTACAAAGTCTGCCAGAATCTTTGATGTGGCAGATTTGCCGTACAGATGCTTAACATTTTCAATTATCACAAAGCAATATGATGTAAGCTCTTTGATTTTGTCCATACTAAATGCTCTGTCCATTACAAACTCGCTGTAATCGAAAATAGCAGTATCCTTTCTGTCTGAAAATATCAAATCCACAAACATCTCATGGGCAATATCATCAGGATCCTCTATGACCATAATAGGACGCGCTCCGTTATGGACAGTAAGCTCAAGCAGTTCAAACGCTCTGTCTCTTGTTAAAGATAATTCAAATGCCATAACAACACATCCTTTTGTCTATTCTATAATTAGGTTACAGAAAAGATGCACCTTGTTTTTAGCGATATACTCACTCCGTTCGTGCGATATATTTTCACTCTGTTCAAATGCGATATAACTCCATTTTATTCCGTTGCGATATGACATAAATTCCTTTTCTCGTGCCGCAGGCACATATCGCATCGAAGATATATCGCGTACAAAGTACATATCGCAAATTCCGTCAGGAATTTATATCGCTGAATAGATTTAACCATGTTAAATCTATTCTATCATAACCCACAGTCTTTGTCAATCTAAAATGAAAATTTTAAACTTTATCTTACCTGACCATTTCCATAAACAATATATTTATAAGAAGTCAATGCTTCAAGTCCCATAGGACCTCTTGCATGGATTTTCTGAGTGCTTATTCCTATTTCTGCACCAAATCCAAACTCAAAGCCGTCGGTAAATCTTGTAGATGCATTAACATATACTGCAGCGGCATCAATCTGGCTTAAAAACTTCTGAGAAAGCTCATAATCCTTTGTTATAATAGCTTCGGAATGTTTTGTATTATATTTATTAATATGATTTATTGCCTCGTCAATACCGTCAACCAGCTTAAGAGCAATTATATAATCGTTATATTCTTCATACCAATCAGCCTCCGATGCCAGAGGAAGATTGGGATAAAGCTTTGCAGCAGATTCACATACTCTAACCTCTACTCCCTTTTCAACAAGTGCATCAATAAGCATTGTTATATGCGGAAAATCACGGTCTATAAGTACTGTTTCGCAGGCGTTGCAAACAGATGGTCTTGATACCTTGGCATTTATAAGAATGTCTTTTGCCATTTGCGCATCAGCAGTTTTTTCTACATATACATGACAGTTTCCGGCAGCAGTTTCGATTACGGGAACTGTTGCATTTTCCACTACCGATTTTATAAGACCTTTTCCGCCTCTCGGAATGAGAACATCTACATACTCAGACAATTTCATAAGCGCTGTTGCAGTTTCTCTTGAAGTATCATCAATTATATTCAGGCTTCCCTCAGGAACTCCTGCTCCGTATGCCGCCTCCTGCATAACCTTCATTATGGCGAGGTTTGAATT
Source organism: Clostridia bacterium (assembly GCA_045128915.1). Classification (GTDB taxonomy): domain Bacteria; phylum Bacillota; class Clostridia; order UBA1381; family UBA1381; genus RGIG9115. The sequence continues at coordinate 73,611 of JBGVIT010000022.1, read as the reverse complement.
GATAGCTTCTTTTCCGCCTCTTAAGATTACGCTGTTAGATGTTTTAAGGCAAAGCGCCGCTGCATCCGCTGTAACATTGGGACGGGCTTCATAAATAATTGCAACCACACCTAAAGGAACTCTTTTTTCGCCGATTACAATACCATTCGGGCGTTTCCACATACGTTTCACCTCGCCAATGGGATCGTCAAGGTCTGCAACCTTTCTTACTCCGTCAGCCATAGCGCGTATTCTGTCTTCTGTCAGTTTAAGACGGTCAAGCATAGGCTTTGGAACGCCATTTCCCTCTGCGCTTTGTAAATCTTTATTGTTTTGTGCAAGAATGTAATCAGCTTTTTCTTCCAAAGCGTCTGCTATGGCATAAAGAGCAGCTTCTTTACATGTACAGCCTTCAAGCTCGTATGCGGCTTTTTTAGCCATTTCACCCATCAATCTAAGGTCTGTCATTAATTATTCACCCCACCGGCATAATTTTTTGATACAAACAACGTACCAACGCTCTCACCTTTGAGTATGTTATACAAGCAGTCTATATTATTTCCGTTTGCAATAATCATATTTATTCCGGAGTTTGTTGCAATTTCCGCTGCATCAAGCTTCGTTATCATACCGCCCGTTCCTCTGTTTGAGCCTACACCCCCTGCAAGAGAGCGGACTGCGGATATATCCTGAACACATTCAATAAGCTTGGCATCCTTGTTTTTATGAGGATCTGAATCATAAAAACCGTCAATGTCGGAAAACAGCACCAGCAAATCTGCATCAACAAAGTCTGCGACTATTGCCGATAGTGTATCGTTATCTCCAAACTCGATTTCTTCTACAGATATGGTGTCATTTTCGTTTACAATAGGAATTATTCCCATTTCAAGAAGTGCATTAAATGTGTTTTGAGTGTTCCTTTTTCTTCTCGGAATTGAAATATCATCTTTCGTCAACAGAATCTGAGCTACTGTATTGTTGTATTCCGAAAAAAGCTTATCATACAAGAACATAAGCTCGCACTGTCCCACAGCTGCCACAGCCTGCTTATACTTGGTTTCTGACGGTTTTTCGGAAAGCCCTAATTTCCCTACTGCAACGCCAATAGCACCTGATGATACCAGAATAATTTCCTTACCCTGATTATGAAGGTCCGACAAAATCATGGCAAGACGGTCCATTCTTTTAAGGTTCAGCTTGCCCGTTTCATATGTAAGGGTGGAGGTTCCCACCTTAACTACTATTCTTTGAGATTTTTTTATCTGCTCGTAAACGTTTTCCATTATACTATCCTTCCTTTGTTTCCGCCTGAATAAAATGATTTTATGTTTTCTGAAATCTCTGTAAGACATCTTACTCTTGATTCATAAGCACCCCACGCCATATGAGGAGTAAGAATTACATTAGGAAATTCTTTTAAAGTATTATAGGGATGATTTTCAGAAAATGGCTCCTGAGAATAAACATCTACTCCAAGGCCTGAAATTACACCTGATTTTACAGCTTCACTAACTGCCTCTTCGTCAAACACCGCACCTCTTGCAACGTTAATCAAAATAGGCTTCTTTTGGCATTTGGCAAGCTCGTTCTTACCTATCATTGATTTTGTTGCAGGCGTGAGAGGTGTATGAACTGATATTATGTCACTTTCTTTCAACAATTCATCAAGCTCTACTGAATTTTCATCCTTATGGTTTCTTGTGTAAATCACACGACATCCCAAGGCTTCTGCAGCTCTTGCAACCATTTTACCTATGTTGCCCATCCCAATTATTCCCCATGTTTTTCCTGCAAGCTCATAATAAACAGGTTCAAGTCTGTTTTGCACGCCGCTTGCTGTATATTTTCCTGACTTACTGTAATTGTCATATTCGCCGAGATGACATGCAAGCGATAACGCCATAGCAACAGTCACTTGCGATACACTGTGTGAGGAATAACCCACAACGTTGCAAACGGCTATGCCGCGATTTTTGCAGTACTCAGTATCTATATTATCATATCCCGTTGCTGCAACACAAATAAGCTTAAGATTTGCAGCTGAGCTTAAATTCGATTCATTTACTTTTACTTTATTTATAATAATGACATCGTTGTCTGAAATATGAGCTTCCACCTCTTCGGGAGAAGTTGTTTCATATATGACAGTTTCGCCAAGAGATGTTATCATATCAAAGTGCATATCGCTACCCAGAGTAGCGCTATCCAATACGGCAATTTTCATATTTTGCTCCTTTCTTAATGGGAAAAAGGGATAGGCCGCGCAAATCACACGCATCCTATCCCAAAAACATCAAACAGAAAGTTTTTTCGCAATTTTAATCATTGCTTCAGGAAGAGTTTTCTTCATAGCAAGACCTTCTTCTATACCAATATCGCAAATCTTGCCTTCAAAAAGACGTACAATACGATTACACTCACCTTTGAGAAGAAGCTCAACTGCATATTCTCCCATAAGACCTGCGGTTACTCTGTCACGTATTGTAGGACGTCCGCCTCTTTGTACGTGTCCGAGAATTGTAGCTCTTGATTCAATTCCGGTCTTCTTTTCGATTTCTTTTGCAAGCTCTATTACTCCGCCTATTCCTTCAGCTACTATAACAATGCTGTGTCTTTTTCCTCTTGCTTTACCCTCAAGAATAGGTCTTATAACATCTTCATCAAAATTCCATTCGTATTCAGGAACAAGAACAACCTCCGCACCGCAGGCAACGGCTGCATTTGCTGCAATGTAACCTGCATTTCTGCCCATTACCTCAATTACGGAGCAACGGTCATGGCTGGTTGATGTGTCACGAAGCTTATCAACAGATTCTGCAACGGTATTAAGACATGTATCGTAACCGATAGTATATTCAGTACACGCTATATCATTATCAATAGTTCCGGGGATTGCAACCGTAGGCAAACCTGCCGCGCACAAATCCTTTGCGCCTCTGAATGACCCGTCACCGCCTATAACAACAAGTCCGTCAAGCCCGAAAACCTTTGCGATTTCGTAAGCCTTCTGCACTCCGGCCGGCTCTTTAAACTCAAGGCAACGAGCAGTCATAAGGTCTGTTCCGCCTTTCTGGAGAATATCAGAAACGCTTCTTGCGTCCATTTCTATTAAATCACCGTTAATAAGGCCATTATATCCTCTTTTTACACCCATTACGCGAATTCCGTTGAAAATCGCTGTTCTGACAACGGCTCTTATTGCCGCGTTCATACCGGGAGCGTCACCTCCGCTTGTAAGAACACCAATGGTTTTGATTTTGTTATTCATATATCTCAATCCCTTCTTCAGAATGTTTTTTTATTTCTTATCAGACTCATTCATAATTATTAGTTCCTGAGCTGCTTCAACCTCTGTCTGCGGTACAAGTATTTCATAAAAAGCCTGATTTTCATCATCTGACGTTTTCTTTTTAGACATTACAATTATTCCGGCATCCTCAAGCATATGTCTTATACAGACCATAGACTCTCTGCCTTTAACAAGGTAAACAACAATCCACATATATGCTACTCCTTAATTCTTTTCTGCCTCAATAACACCATGTTTTGTATAAATCTTTGCCTTGCCTCTGATTTTCATTGCAGATGTCATTTCTGTAAACTGCGCTATATAAACCTCCCCGGCATCCAGCTTTTCTGTATGATGAAATCTGGTATCTTTGCCTCGGGTAAGACCTATTATGGTAACACCGTCTTCCAATGCCTCAATAGCAATATAATCGCTGAAATTAGCGTAATCTTCCATATTTGGTATCTCCTTTAAAAATAAGAAGTTATAAAAATCCAATTATGATTATTGTATAACATCCGTACAAAAAAATCAATAGCTACATTGCAACCAAAATTTACATTAAACAACAATATATTTAGTCATTTTTACTACTTTGTTATAACGTTATTGTCTCCAAAAGCTTTTTTTAGCTGAATTATACATTCTTCCGAACAGTTTACGTTATATTGGGAAGGTGCTGAAACATACTTTTTCTCGTCTGCAAAATACAGAATAACCGGTATATTTCCATTATTACGTCCGGCTATTGAAGCAAGAACTCTTACTGCTTCGCTACTGTTTGTTGCGAGACGTATATAAAGCTTTGAAATCTGTCTTGCCTGCACATCGTCAATGTTTTTAACATCCTCAACAGTTAACTTCGGCGTTTCATCGCTTCGAACAGATGCACTTCCCGAAAGCATAACTACGCTGCCCTCCATAAGCTTCGAAGCATGTGCTTTGAATATCTTAGGGAAGACAATGGCTTCTGCCGTACCTGTGGAATCCTCTATTTCAAGGAAAGCCATTTGCGCACCGCTTTTTGTCGTTTTTATTTTCTTTGAGTTGATTATTGCACAAAGTGTCATGGAAGTACCATCTGCTACTCCGCCGTCAACATAGGAGTATTCTCCGTTTTCATCTTTTTCCGCAGCGCTTATAAGCTTGTAAATATTATCGCTTGTAACAGAGCGTACCTTTTCTTCATATTCCTCCATAGGATGCCCTGAAAAATATATTCCGGTCATCTCCTTTTCCATTGCAAGAAGCTCCCGTTTATCAAACTCCTTTACATCCGGATATTCAATATCAAAGCTTTCCTCATGACCACCCATATCAAACAGCGTCATCTGACCTTCTATATTCTGTCTTTTGGTCTGAGAAATACCGTCAAACGCCAGCTCATAAACCTGAAGAAGCTGCGAACGCTTAACGCCCATAGAATCGAAAGCACCGCACATAATCAGGGATTCAAGAGCACGCTTATTAAGATATCCTCCTGCCATGCGCTCAAGGAAATCTGAAAAGTTTCGGAACTTTCCGTTTCTTTCCCGCTCCTCAACTATTTTTAAAATAGCACTTCTTCCTACATTTTTAACAGCGGAAAGGCCAAAGCGTATGGCTCCGTCGGATACTGAAAAGCTGTCAAAGCTTTCATTTATATCGGGAGGAAGTCTGCGGATTCCCATGTCCTTACAATTCCTGATATATGCATTTATCTTCCCCTGATCCTCAATGGTTGAAATCAGAGCTGCCATAAATTCTTCGGGGTAGAATGTTTTGAGATATGCTGTTCTGTATGCCACAACGGCATAAGCTGCTGCATGAGATTTGTTAAATGCATAGTTTGCAAAATCACTCATCTCATCAAAAATCGAGGACGCCGTCTTTTCATCTATGCCGCGTCTTATACAGCCATCTATTATAACATTACCATTTTCATCATCAAGACCGTATATGAAATTCTTTCGTTCAATTTCCATCTGGTCAGTTTTTTTCTTGCTTATAACACGGCGCATGGAATCCGCCTTGCCAAGAGAGTAGCCTGCAAGAGTACGTACAATTTGCAGCACTTGTTCCTGATACACCATAAATCCGTAAGTTACATTCAGTATATCCTCAAGAAGCGGATGCTTATAAACTATATCCTCAGGATGCTTTTTGTTGTGGATATAGCTGTGTCTTTGGTTCATCGGGCCAGGACGGTAAATGGAAATTCCGGCTATTATATCTTCAAGACAGTCAGGCTTCAGCTCCTGCATGAAAACCTTCATTCCGTCACTTTCAAGCTGAAACACTCCGTCGGTATTACCTGATGATATAAGCTCATATACTTCCGGGCTTGAATAACCCACCTTGTCAAGATCAAGGTTTGTTCCTCTTGTTTTCTCCACAAGCTTAACTGCATTTTCAATAACAGTAAGATTTCGAAGACCGAGAAAGTCCATTTTTAAAAGCCCAAGCTCTTCTACGGTGTCTTTTGTAAATTGGGTAGTTACGGCGTCCTTGCCTGCATATACGGGAATGTAATTTGTTATAGGCTCTCCCGTAATTACCACGCCTGCTGCATGAGTTGATGCGTGCCTCGGCAATCCTTCAAGAGCTCTTGATACAGTTATAAGCTCATGAACCTCTTTGTCATTATCATATAAGTTCTTAAGCTCAGGACTTGTTTTCAGAGCTTCATCAAGAGTTATTTTAAAATCATTTGGAATAAGCTTTGCAACCATATCCGCTCTTGCATATGGCATAGCCATTGCTCTTGCTACGTCACGAACCACAAGCTTTGCTTTCATTGTTCCAAAGGTAATAATCTGTGAGACCTGGTCAATCCCGTATTTTTCAACAACGTAATCAATAACCTTTTGTCTGCCCTCAGGAGCAAAGTCAATATCAATATCAGGCATGCTCACTCTTTCGGGATTTAAAAATCTTTCAAAAATTAGTCCGTACTTTATGGGATCAACATCTGTAATGTAAAGACAATACGAAACAATACTTCCTGCTGCACTGCCTCTTCCGGGCCCTACTGACACGGAAGCCGATCGGGCGTAGCGTATAAAATCCCACACTATCAGGAAATAATCTACAAAACCCATATGTTTTATAACTGATAGTTCATAATCAAGTCTTTCACTATGTTTTCCGGCATCTTCACCGTATCTTTTTTCAAGTCCTTCATAGCAAAGCTCTTTTAAATATTCAAAAGGTTCCTTGCCTCCGGGAACATCAAATTCAGGGAGATGCCTTGTGCTGAAATCAAAATCAACCTTACATCTTTTTGCAATCTCGGATGTATTGCTTATAGCCTCAGGAATATATGAAAAAAGCTGCTCCATTTCCTCCGGAGATTTTATATAAAACTCCTCTGTTTCAAATCTCATACGGTCAGAATCCATGATAGTTCTTTCCGTCTGGATACACATAAGAATATCCTGATACTTAGCATCATCCTTTGTAAGATAATGAATGTCATTTGTTGCCACAAGACCTGCACCGGTTTCTCTTGCAAGACGTATAAGCTGTGGTATAATCTCCTTTTGTTCCTTTATCCCATGATCCTGGAGCTCTATGAAATAATTATTCTTTCCGAATACATCTATATATTTGTTTACTTCCAGAGCTGCGCCATTATAATCACCTGATAAAAGCTTTTTAGGGATACTTCCCGCAAGGCACGCAGACAAAACTATCAAGCCCTCGCTGTGTGCTGACAGAAGCTCAAAATCTATTCTCGGTTTATAATAAAATCCCTCGGTATAGCCTTTTGAAACAAGGTATATAAGATTTTTGTAGCCAATTTCATTTTCTGCCAAAAGTACAAGATGACTGTACTTTCCGTCGGTGCCGGGAGTTTTAACGAAGCGAGATTCAGGAGCTACATATACCTCGCAGCCTATGATAGGATGTATGCCTTGCTTTTTTGCCTCCTTATAAAAATCAACCACACCAAACATACTGCCGTGATCGGTTATGGCAACAGCACTCATTCCAAGCTCTTTTACTCTTGAAACCAGCTTGGGTATGCTCGCTGCACCGTCCAGCAGACTATATTCAGTATGTGTATGAAGATGAACAAACTCACCCATGCCGTCACGCCTCCTTAGTTAAATGTTTTTTGCAATTTCTATTAATTTATTCAGTCTGTGATTTACTCCTGACTTGCCTATGGGCGGAGTTAGCATTTCCCCTAATTCCTGAAGGCTCTTTGAGGGATATTCAAGTCTTAGCTCCGCAATGCTTTTCAGTCCCTCATCAAGAGCAGAAAGTCCCATAGCTGACTGTATTTTCTTTATTGCATTAAGCTGACGCCCGGCGGCAGCAGCTACCTTTACAGCATTTGCCGTTTCACAGTTTACCTGACGGTTTACTGTATTTCTTATCTCTTTTTCAATCTGGGCGGAGTACATAGCCAAAGCACCCATCCCTGCACCCATCATGCCCAGAATATCCGCTATGGCTTCATAGCCTTTGAGATATACAAGGTGATGGCCTTTTCTGTATGTAGCCCTAACGGGATAGCCCATGCTTTCAAGAAGTCTTAAAAGTCTTCCTGCGCTTTTTTTGTACTTTGTATCAAACTCTAAGTGATATGATTTTTCCGGATCAAGAACGCATCCACCGCCAAGAAATGCACCTCTTACATATGCTGCTTTACAACATTCCAGATTAAGTATCTCTTCGTCAAACTCGTTTTCCGTCTGCTCGTCAGCCAAAAAAAGACATGCTCTGAGGTTGTCAAGAACAGCGCTGTCTTCTATTAGTATTCTTTTTGATTTTTCTCCTGCAGCCTCAGGCGCAGTTCCGATACATTCCATAAGATCGTCTGTTATTCTCTTTGCAAGAGCTTCATGCTCCGTAAGCAGCTTAAGTCGGCTTTCGGTAAATTCACCTGAAAAGCCAACTATTCCTGCAAGCTCACTTCTTACACAATATGGACAATCACTTGAAATCTCACAAAGCTTTTGCTTAATATCCCATGAAAATGACATATTGCATCATTGCCTTTCTGCCTTATTCTTTATCAATATCTCTATAAATACAATTTGAACTATAACCTAAAGTTTTAAGCTTATCTCTTAGCCTGTTTGCAAAAGTAACGCTTCTGTGCTTTCCGCCGGTACAGCCTACTGCGATGGTAAGATTATTACGTCCCTCTGCTATATAAAGGGGAAGCAGAAACTCTGCCATATCCTCAATTTTCTTCAAAAAGTCTTTACTTTGAGGAAACTGCATTACGTAGTCCTGAACTTCTTTGTCGTTACCTGTTTTATACTTAAGCTCTTCTATATAGAACGGATTGGGCAAGCATCTTACGTCAAACACCAAATCCGCATCAAGAGGCGCTCCGTACTTAAAACCAAAAGCTGTTACATGCACTCTTATGGCATCTGCATTATTGCCAGAAGAATAAATACTGCTCAGCTTGTTATATAAGTCACGAAGCTTCATATTGGAAGTATCTATAACAACGTCTGCAGCATTATAAACCTCCCGTAGTATTTGGCGCTCCTCTGCTATGCTGTCTGTCAGACTGCTTTCGGGATTAATGGGATGTGTTCGTCTTGTTTCTTTATATCTGCTCACAAGAGTTTCATCATCTGCATCAAGAAACAGAATTCCCGCATCATGCCCCTGACTTTTTATAAGATGCACCTGCTCAAGAAGCTGAGCTATCATTGTTCCGACTCTTGCATCAATTACAAGCACAACCTTTGCATTCTCTCCGCCCATGGACATATACATCTCCATAAGACGCGGAAGAAGAACAGGTGGCATATTATCTATACAAAAATGCCCCTTATCCTCAAAAAATCTCAAAGCCTGAGTCTTTCCTGCACCGGACATTCCCGTAATAACTGTCAGCTGCATCATTCATCACTTCCTATAAATCTTACCTCCGGCTCAAGCTCTACTCCAAACTGTTCTCTCACAGTATCTTTCACATGCTTTGAAAGCATCTGAATATCATGACAAGTAGCATCGCCGCAGTTTATCACAAAACCTGCATGTTTTTCGCTTATTGCGGCGCCGCCGCATTTATATCCTTTAAGACCGCAATCCTGAACAAGCTTACCTGCAAAATATCCTTCAGGACGTTTGAAAAAGCTTCCTGAGCTTGGATATTCAAGCGGTTGAGATGCACATCTCTTTTGCGCAAGTTGGCTCATAAGTTCTCTGATTTCAACTTTGTCTGCAGGATTGCCTCTGAAAACTGCTCGTGTTATTATAGCATCAGGATTGCTTAGAAAATATGATTTCCTATATCCATAGCCCAGCTCTTCAGGACGTGCGGTTCGAATCTGACCATTTTCAAAAAATGTCACACTCTCAAGCAGACTTTGTATTTCACCGCCATATGCTCCGGCGTTCATTACAAGAGCGCCGCCTACATTCCCCGGTATTCCTGCCAGAAACTCAAAGCCGCCTATACCGTTCTTTGCGGCACATTCCGCAACCATAGAAAGCTTTGCACCTGCCTGCGCTATTATCTGACCGTCGGGAGTGAACTCCACCTTGTTCATTCTTCTGCCAATACAGATTATCAAACCTCTGTATCCACCGTCGCGCACAACAGTATTGGAGCCGTTACCTATTACGTAATAGTCCACACCGTTATCACGGCAAAAATCACACACAGCCGGAATTTCTTCCTCCGTAACGCCAAGAAAGCCATCAGCCGGTCCGCCCACATGCATTGTCACATGCTTTGAAAGCGGCTCGTCAAATATTATATTTTCAAACCTTGCCTTTAATTTGCTTTTTAAAGCTTCATCAAACAATGGTCGAATCCTCCATAGACATATTTTTTTCCATCTCACGCATTAATCTGTTGTTCAGCTCTACTGCGGCATTATAGCCCATTTTCTTCTGTCTGTTATTCATAGCTGCAACCTCAACTATAACAGCCAGATTTCTGCCAAGCTTAACGGGAATTGTTATAGACGGTATATTAATACCCATTATATTCGTATATTCGTCAACCATTCCCAATCTGTCATACTGCTTGCCCTCAACCCAGGGTTCAAGGTGAATTATCATATCAATACTCTCTGTATTTTTAACCGCACCCATACCGAATATTTCTTTTATATCTACAATTCCAATGCCTCGAAGCTCAACAAAATGGCGTATAACGTCAGGTGATGTTCCAACTAAAGTTTTATCAGAAACTCTTTTAATTTCTACCGCATCGTCAGCAACAAGACGGTGTCCTCTTTTTACAAGCTCAATAGCTGTTTCGCTTTTTCCGACACCGCTCTCACCCATGATTAGTATGCCTTCGCCATATACCTCAACCAAAACTCCGTGACGTGTTCTTCTGGGTGCAATCTCAACATTAAGATAACTGATAAGTGCGCTCATGAATGAAGATGTTTCCTGCTCTGTGCGGAGAATTGTTCTGTCATACTTCTCTGCTGCCGTAAGCATTTCAGGAAATGCACGTATATCACGTGTAATAATAATACAGGGAAATTCATAGCTGAAAAATTTCTCAAAAATATTTGTGCGCTCTTCTCTTGAAAATTTTTCAAGATACGTACATTCTACCTTGCCCAGCACTTGTATGCGGGAGGTGTCGAAATAATCGAAAAAGCCTGCCATCTGCAGTCCCGGTCTGTTCAGGTCAGATGAAGATATAAGCACTTTATCAATGGTGCTTGATTCATAAACCCTTTCAAGCTGAAACGATTCAATAATCTTATTTAATGCAATTTTGAATTCGCTGTTTGCCATATTAGTACATCCCTTCGTATAAACAATAAAAAAATTCCAGGCATGCACGCAGAAACTATAAATGCGCACAATTAATCCATTCTACTTTATTATACTATACTTTTAAAAATTTTCAAATAGTTATTATTAAATTTTTTTAAAAAAATATATAGAAATTTTTTTTTATTTTTTCAATTATATGTGCAATTCAATGTATTTTCATAAAAAGTGGTTAAAATAAAAACTTTTTTTGATAAAAAGCTTGCTTTTTTTGAAAATTTATGTTAAAATCATTTTTGTTATTTATGAATTGTATTATCTGGAGGTGTAATAAATGGCTAAATGCGAAATATGCGGTAAGGGCGTGACATTCGGTATTAAGATGAGTCACTCACACAGAAGATCAAACCGTACATGGAAGCCTAACGTTAGAAAGGTAAAAGCAGTTGTAAACGGTTCAGTTAAATCAGTTTATGTTTGCACTCGTTGCCTTCGTTCAGGTAAGGTTGTACGCGCAGTCTGACAGCAAATTGTCTGAAGATTACAGCTTGGCCTATATTGGTCAGGCTGTTTTTTCGTATGGTTTGTTTGCAATATGATTAAATTTTTATGTTTTTTTAGCGTTGGACTTTACAATAGATTTATTTATGGTATAATTGCTGTATAGGAATAGATTGTGCATCATGCCAACAAAAGAGGTGTAGCTAAATGGAAAAGCTTATAATACAAGGTGGGAAACGCCTTACCGGAACAGTTGACATCAGCGGAGCAAAGAATGCCGCTGTCGCTATCATTCCCGCTTGCATACTACTCGATGACAAGTGCAGGCTTGAAAATCTTCCGGACATACAGGACACAAAGCTGTTTGTTAAAATCCTGAAAAAGCTTGGTGCTGATGTTAAATATATTGACAATAACACCGTTGACATTGACTGTCGCAATATCAAAACCTTTGAGCCATCTAAGGAGCTTACCCGAAAAATGCGAGGTTCAAGCTATCTGATGGGTGCTTTGCTGGGACGTTTTCAACAGTTTATTATGGATACTCCCGGTGGCTGTGACTTTGGTACACGCCCCATAGACCAGCATATAAAGAGTTTTGAAGCCTTAGGTGCAGATATTGAAGTGACAGGCAGCATTATTACAGGCAAAACAAGAAAAGAAAAGCTTACAGGCGCAAATATATATTTTGACATAGTTTCAGTAGGAGCTACAATTAACGCAATCCTCGCTGCAGTAAAAGCAGGAGGCACTACTATTATAGAAAACGCTGCAAAAGAGCCGCACATCGTGGACCTTGCGAATTTTCTTAATGCAATGGGTGCAAATATACGAGGCGCCGGAACTGATACTATAAGAATACGAGGAGTACAAACTCTGAAAGGCGGAACATACACCATTATTCCCGACCAGATTGAAGCAGGAACGTTTATGATTGCCGCAGCTGCAACACGTGGCGACGTTACAATCACCAATGTTATACCAAGGCATCTTGAACCAATTACAGCTAAGCTTGTGGAAGCCGGTGCAGAGGTTCAGGAATTTGATGACAGCGTGAGAGTTTATGTGCCTGAAAATACTGTATTCAAGAGAATTAACTTTATAGCCATGCCATACCCCGGTTATCCCACAGATATGCAGCCTCAGCTGGTTACTTTCCTTACAACGGTTAAAGGCGCAAGCACCGCTCGTGAGGGTGTATGGGACAATCGATTCAGATATGTAAGCGAGCTTAAGAGAATGGGCGCACAAATCCGCGTAGAAGGAAAGCTTGCAATGATAGACGGCGTAGATAAGCTCTACGGAGCATCTGTTCAGGCACATGACCTGAGAGCCGGAGCTGCTATGATAATCGCAGGACTTATGGCAAACGGAACAACAGAAATCACAGATATATACCATATTGACAGAGGCTACGAAAGATTTGAAGAGAAATTTGTCAAGCTGGGAGCTGACATTAAGCGAGTTACAGTAATATCTGATGCAGAATAATTGTTATAGGAGGGATTTTGGATGATACAGTTTATATCACTTACAAGCGGCTCATCTGGCAACTCCTCCCTTATAACAGACGGAAGCACAACATTACTTATTGACTGCGGAATTTCAGGCAAAAAGCTTGCGGAGCGGTTAAATGATGCTTCAATAGCTCCCGAAAACATTTCAGGCGTGCTTATAACTCATGAGCATACCGACCATACAAGCGGTATAGGTGTGATTGCAAGAAGATACGGATTGTCGGTATATGCAACCGAAAAGACCTTTTGTGCAATGAATACCGGAAAGCTTTCAGATGAGCAGGTAAATATTATAAGTGCCGGAAAAATGTTTTCAGTCGGCACAATAGACGTACAACCATTTTCTATACCCCACGATGCTGCAGATCCGGTGGGATACAGCTTTTTTACTGCAGAAGGAAAATACACGCTTGCTACGGATATAGGGTTTATGCCTGAATCTTTATTTGAACAAATAAGGGGCAGCAAGCAGATTATACTCGAATCAAATCACGATGTGGAAATGCTAAGATACGGCTCATATCCCTATTATCTAAAACAGCGTATTCTTTCATCCCACGGACATATGTCAAACGAGCTTACGGCTCAGGTAGCACTCCGCCTTGCCCACAGCGGAACAGAAAATATAATGCTTGCTCATCTGAGCAAGGAGAACAACACCCCCGAAATTGCTGAAATAACAACCCGCAATGCACTAAAAGCCAACGGATTTGATAATGTAGGGCTTTGCGTTGCATCACGATATGAAATAACCAGATTTGCTGTATGATAAAGGAAAATATATGAATATTGATATAATAGCAGTAGGCAAAATCAAAGAAAAGTTTTTAAGAGACGCTATTGAGGAATACTCAAAGCGTCTTTCTGCTTTTGTCAAGCTGACCATAACGGAAATTCCTGACGAGAAAATACCCGACAACGCATCGGCTAAGGTAATGGAAAAAATCAAAGAAAGCGAAGGCAGGCAAATCCTTTCAAAACTACGCCCCGGAGCTGTGATAGCAATGTGCATTGAGGGCAGTCAGTATTCAAGCGAGGATATAGCCCACTATCTTAATACAACGGCTAATACCAACAGCCGCATTACTTTTATAATAGGCGGCTCTCTCGGACTTTCTGACGAAGTAAAAAAAGCCGCAAGCACCAAAATGAGCTTTGGAAAAATCACTCTCCCCCACCAGCTTATGCGTGTTGTTCTTTTAGAGCAGATTTATCGCGGCTATAAAATCATCAATAACCAAAGCTATCATAAATGAAAGGAGTTGTTGTTATGGCAAAAAGTAAAACACAATATATTTGCTCTGAATGTGGCTATCAAAGTCCTAAATGGATGGGCAAATGTCCCTCCTGCAACAAATGGAACACTCTTACGGAAACTATCGTGTCAGAGCCGGCTTCAACTCATAAACCGTCAGGCACAAGACCTGCTCCGACTAATTTGCCAAAATCAATAAAACAAATTGAAGTGGATAAGTATTCAAGATACACAACGGGAATTGGCGAGCTTGACAGAGTTCTGGGCGGCGGCATTGTAAAAGGTTCACTTATATTGGTAGGCGGCGATCCTGGCATCGGCAAATCAACACTTCTTTTGCAGATTTGCAGACATACGGGCGCTGACAAGAAAATACTTTATGTATCAGGCGAGGAATCGGAAGGTCAGATAAAAATGAGAGCTGAACGTCTGGAAGTCAGCGGCGATAATCTTTATCTTGTATCTGAAACTGATATAGAAACTATTTCTGATTATATAACAGCTATTATGCCTGATATTGTAATCATCGACTCTATTCAGACAATGCACCGTCAGGATATTGCATCAGCTCCCGGAAGCGTTCCGCAGGTGCGCGAAGCTACTAACCTTCTTATGTACATTGCAAAGCAAAACAACATATCCATGTTTATTGTAGGACATGTTACAAAAGACGGCTCACTTGCCGGTCCAAGAGTTCTTGAGCATATGGTGGACTGCGTTCTGTATTTCGAGGGCGACCGCCAAATGACTTTCAGAATATTGAGATGTGTTAAAAACAGATTTGGTTCTACAAACGAAATAGGTGTGTTTGAAATGCAGACAAAGGGACTTGTGGAAGTAGAAAACCCTTCCGCCATGCTTCTTGAAGGCAGAGAAGAGGATACATCAGGGAGTGCTGTTGTATGTACTATGGAGGGAAGTCGCGGA
This sequence comes from Clostridia bacterium, assembly GCA_045128915.1. Lineage (GTDB taxonomy): Bacteria > Bacillota > Clostridia > UBA1381 > UBA1381 > RGIG9115. Next base: position 58,442 of record JBGVIT010000022.1, on the reverse strand, counting down.
GTTCTTGCAGAAATTCAAGCGCTTGTTACTGCTACGGGATTTGGAAACCCCAGAAGAATGTCATCAGGCATAGATATTAACAGAGTTCTTCTTATGACAGCCGTTCTTGAAAAAAGAGCAAGAATTAAGCTTTCAGGGCATGATATATACATAAACGTTGCAGGCGGTTTGAGAATTGATGAAACTGCCATCGACCTTGGACTTTGCGCAGCCATTGCAACAGGGCTTAAAGACATTTCTCTGCCACCTGATATGATATTTATCGGCGAGGTAGGTCTTGGCGGTGAACTGAGAACTGTTTCACAATTAGAAAAAAGACTCAACGAAGCAGCAAAGCTTGGATTTACAAAAGCCATTGTACCAAAAGCCGCCATGAGAGGTGTGAAAGTTCCGGACGGAATTGAAGTATCTGCCGCAGCAACAGTAAGCGACGCACTTAATGCAGCTTATAAACTAAAAAAATGAGGATTTTTGTAAACTGTCCCTGAACATACCTATGAGTTTATATATATCTAATTAATAAAAAAGGAATTTTCATTATTTATGAAAATTCCTTTTTTTTAATCCATGTAATATATATTATTAGCTGCCTCTATTTCCCATACAGGCTTCAACATTTTTCCATCGGTTTTATAGCCGAGAATCATATCATGAATTTCCTCCCCGTTTGCCGTACCTGACAGCGCAAGCTCTGCAAGAGCCGAACAAGTGGAAACAGGAAGTCTCTTTTCTCCTGAACGCTTAAGTTCAAACGGTATTGCTTCAACCTTAAATTCGGATTGACCGTACATCATAACGCTAACTTTAAGGTCAAAAATACGTCTCCCTTTATACTCCGGTATAAAGGTTACCAGAATACCATCCATTTTTTCATACACATAAGCAGACATATTCTTCTTTGAAAGATTAAGCCACTCAATAAGCTTTTTAGATTTTGCAAGTGCTGTATCAGAAGTGATTTTTTCAATAATGTCACTTTTACCGGTTATAATAACAGAACTTCCTGAAATCTGCAGCTCCGATTCGTCAAATGCATAAGTGTTTTCGTCTTTTTTCTCAAGCTTGCCTTTTTTGCATGCTTCATCAAATAACTTTTTATTTTGAGTAAGATATTGAACCTGCGGAGTGCTGACCGCTTTTATTCTTATATCAAATACAGTATCCAAAGCTGTTATATTATTCTTTCTTAAAAGCTGTCTGGTCTGCTGCTTTTCTGCATCTGTAACACGTACGTTATTGAGTGGATAATACGCCCATATTGTAAGCGATACCCATATAAGAACTATAAAAATTGACAAAAAAATACTCGTTCTTTTAAAAAGCTTCATAATCCTTATGTTGAGGATACAGGGATAGTTATACTAACCTCTGTCCCCTTTCCTACCTCACTGCTTATTTTGATTTTGCCCTTAAAGTCTGTTTCTATTGTCTGCTTCGCAATGGCAAGACCAAGACCGGTGCCGCCCGTATCTCTTGAGCGCGCCTTATCTACTCTGTAAAATCTGTCAAAAATATGGGGCAGGCTTTCTTCTGCTATACCCATACCATTATCAGTTACTTTAACACAGATGTCATTATAGACCTTACTCGAGTAAACCTCAATATGTCCGCCTTCCTGAGTATATTTCACCGCATTTCCGATGATATTTATAATTACTCTTTCAAGGGCATCCGGATCACCCATAATATTTGGCACATCGTTAATAGGGCTGTAAATAAGAGTCTGTTCCTTCTTCTTTGCCGGAATCTGAAAACGCTCAGTTACAGCAGTAAGCATATTTCTTATATCAATTTCTTCAGGAATTTTATACGTTGCATGCTTATCGTCAAGAGATGACAAAGTAAGCAAGTCGCTTATAAGCCTTGCCATTCTGTCCGCTTCCGATGCGATAACGCCCAGAAATCTCCTGAACAGCTCACCATAGTCCTCCGTTGAGTCAAGCAAGGTTTCTGCATATGACTTAATTGTTGTGATTGGAGTTCTTAGCTCATGAGATACGTCAGCAACAAAACCTCTTCGGGACTGTTCAAGCTTTTCCTGCTTGGTCATATCGTGAAGCACAACAACTATACCGGCAATTTTGCCGTTAAGCTCAAAGGTCTTGAAATTCATATCAATATAGCGCTCTTTATCCATAACCACATGGCGCTCTATATCCTCTGCCGGCTGCATATACAAAAGGTCGCCTATGGTGATATTTGCATTGATTTCCTTAAAAAAGCTGTCAAACACTATATCGTCAAGAAAGTTTCTGCCAAGCAGGAGCTTTGCTTCTTCGTTATAGTGAATGAGAGCACCCTCAGTATTAAATGCAAGCAATCCGTCAGTCATAGCCTGAAGTATTGTTTCAAGCTTTGTTTTCTCACGTCTTGCGTCTGCGCTGGCATCATCAAGATTATACGCCATGTCCGTCAACGCCTTGGAAAGTTCGGAAAGCTCGTCGTTGCCCGGTATATCGGTCTTGGCATCAAGATTACCTGCCGCAAGCTGTTTTGCCCAATCGCTCATTTTTTTGAGCGGAACAGTAACAGAGCCTGCCAGATACATGCCTGCAAAAAACGAGAACACAAGCGCAAATATGAGGCTTCTTAGATATATGTACAAAACATTCTCTACCTCATCATAAAGCTTTTTGCCCGTGTCGCACACATAAACTATATTATCAGCGGTACTCACCGATAAAGCATAATCACTATGCATTCTGAGAGGTGATGCAGAAATAGCCTCATTGCCGTTCAAAGCAGAAATAACAGATGCAGTTTTGTTTATTCCGGTATCGAGAATCTCACTGCTTGTACTAAATACAGGACTTCCGGAACGGTCGAGAATACACATGAATCTGTCTGTGCTTATTCCAAGCTCAGCGGAATGTGCCCATACCGCCTCATACAGCAATTTTGAGTTATCCGTCGCAACGGTGCTTATGGTGATATTTTCAGCGTTTGCACCGTCAACTGTATAATGAACACTTTCGGCTATTGCTGAAAGTTCATCAACAAATTCTTCATTGAAAACACTCTTAAGAGTATTTTCAAAATCTTGTTTTTCTCCGCAAATTACGGAAATAGTCTGACATACGCACACAACTGTAAGCACAAAAGCTATACATAGTGCAAACATCAGACTTATCTTCCATTTTATACTTTTAAAATTCAAAGCTTATTCCTCTGTCTTATTAAAATAGTAGCCAATACCGCGTTTTGTAATGATATACTTAGGAAGGCTCGGATCGTCCTCTATTTTTTCTCTGAGTCTTCTAACCGTTACATCTACTGTTCTTACATCTCCGTAATACTCATAACCCCATACATTTTCAAGAAGCTTTTCTCTTGAGAAAATCTTATCAGGCTGAGTTGCAAGGAACTTAAGAAGCTCAAATTCTCTTATTGTGATATCAAGAACCTTTTTGTTCTTAATCGCTTCGTATCTTTCGGTATTGATTGTAAGGTCGCCTGAAATAATGAGATTTCCGGGCTGTGCCTTTGCAGACTTGTCCTGATTGGCAGGTGCGACTCTTCTGAGGTTAGCCTTTACACGTGCTGTAAGCTCACGCATTGAAAACGGCTTTGTCATATAGTCATCAGCACCAAGCTCAAGGCCCAGAACCTTATCAAGCTCCTCTTCTCTTGCTGTAAGCATTATGATAGGCACCTGAGAATGTTCCTCTCTTATTTTTCTGCAAACTTCATATCCGTCCATTTGAGGAAGCATAACGTCAAGGAGAATAAGATTGGGATTAGCAGTAAGTGCAAGTTCAAGACCGGTTGCACCGTCATAAGCTTCAATAGTTTCAAAGCCCTCTTTCTTAAGATTAAACTTCAAGATGTCAACTATATTCTGCTCATCCTCAATAATAAGGATTTTTCTTTCCATGCTATCAATTCCTTTCGGTTTTCATTGCCCAAGTGGGCATTAAATCTTATCTTCTATTTTAACAGATAGTTACAAACTTTTCAATAGTTTTTTACAATTTTTATATATTTTTTTAAAATTTTGCTACAATTTGATTATCTTACCATACAAAATCAAATTCCAAGTCGCCTATACGAACAGTTTGTCCTTCTTCTATTCCCATTTCCACAAGTTCATCAATAACTCCCTTACGAACAAGTGCTCTTTGGAAGTATTGAAGTGATTCCCTGTCAGAGAAGTTTACACTTCCGCCAACAGCTTCTATCCACGAACCTGATATTACATAGACTCCGTCGCTGTCGATTTCCACGTTATAGCCTTTTTCAGCTGTTATATCATAAAGTTCCTCAAGCGGCTCAGGATCAGGCTCAAACTCTTTTACGGGCGGAAGTTTTGTAAGTGCTTCATACACATGCTTCATAAGCTCATCAACGCCCTGACCGGTAGCTGCGGATATAGGATATACTTCATAGCCTTGTGACTTGGCATATTCCAAAAACGCTTCATACGCTTCCTCATCCTGAATTATATCTGTCTTATTTGCAGCTATAATCTGCGGTCTTTCTTCAAGCTCCATATCGTACTTTGAAAGCTCGTTATTGATAATTTTAAAATCTTCTATGGGGTTTCTTCCCTCAATAGACGAAACATCAACCACGTGAACAAGGAGTCTTGTACGCTCAATATGGCGCAAAAACTCATGACCAAGCCCTACACCCTCACTTGCACCTTCAATAATTCCCGGAATATCAGCAAGCACAAAACTCATATGTTCTCCTACGCTGCATACTCCTAAATTCGGCTCAAGAGTAGTAAAATGATAATTGGCAATTTTCGGCTCCGCCTTTGTAGTGCGAGATAGAATTGTTGACTTTCCCACGTTAGGAAATCCCACGAGTCCCACATCAGCTAATAGCTTCAGCTCAAGGGTTACCATTCTTTCGTCTCCCACGCGGCCGTTTTTGGCAAAATTAGGAGTCTGACGGGTTGGTGTGGAAAAATGGCTGTTGCCCCAACCGCCGTTTCCGCCTCTTGCAAGTATAACCTCTTTGTCAACTGCTGACATATCTGCAAGCAGTCTGTTTGACTCTGCATCCCTTATAAGCGTACCGCATGGAACATAAATGACAATATCACTTCCGTTTTTACCCTTTTGTCTCTTGCCCCAGCCGTCACCACCGTTTTCTGCCAGATACTTTCTCTTATACTTAAAGTCCATAAGAGTAGTCATGCCGGGATCGGTTCTGAATACTACATTACCGCCTTTTCCACCGTCACCGCCGTCAGGACCGCCTGCGGCTACATACTTCTCACGATGAAATGATATAGAACCGTTTCCTCCGTTGCCTGCTTTAATGAAAATTCTTGCTTTATCTATAAACATATAAATTTCCATAGCCTTTCTGCCCGAATAAATTCTGAACATCCCTATCGGGCATTGGGATATAATTAAACAAAAGGGCTGTCAAAACCTGACAGCCCATCATCTGTTAAATTAAGCAGAATAAACACTACACTGTGTCTTATCCCTGCCCTTTCTTTCGAACTTAACCTTTCCGTCGATTAATGCGAACAAGGTATCATCGCTACCCTTACCAACATTAACTCCGGGGTGGATTTTTGTTCCTCTCTGTCTTACGAGGATATTGCCGGCCAATACGAACTGACCGTCAGCTTTTTTAGCACCAAGTCGTTTACTTTCGCTATCGCGTCCGTTTTTGGTACTACCCATACCTTTTTTATGAGCCATGAATTAACACCTCTGCTTTCTTGTGATCAATTACGAACTTAGCCGTTAATCTTTGTAATTTCAACTTTTGTAAAGGGCTGTCTGTGTCCCTTCTTGCGTCTGTAATTCTTCTTTCTCTTCATTTTGAAAACGTAAATCTTCTTAGCTTTACCGTTCTTCAAAACCTTAGCTTCAACAGTCGCACCTTCTACTGCAGGAGCGCCAACAGTTATTTTGTCACCGTCGCCTACCATGAGTACCTGGTCAAATGTTACTGCTTCGCCCTCTTCAGCTGTAAGCTTCTCAATAAAGAGAGTATCGCCTTCTGAAACTTTGTACTGTTTTCCGCCTGTTACGATTACTGCGTACATGAAAACACCTCCTGATAATTTAATGGAGACTCGCTATCGAGGCGCTATGCTTTAATACCTTTTCTATGCGGTCACTTCAGTAGTATAACAGAAATAAACCTATGAGTCAAGCCTTTTTTCATAATATGTCACTTTTTGGGCAATCTGCTCAATTATTATTGATTATTTAATGTGTTAATCAACTTTTTGGCATATTCAACTAAACATTCCCTGTTGTTTTCAATGTCGCCGTCAATAACCCTTTTAAGCATTTCACCTTTTATAAATCCCAGCTTCCTACCCGGCTGCACACCTAATTGAATAAGGTCTTTGCCATTTATTTGAAGTTGTTTTTCACTTACGCATTGATTACTTTCCATAATAATATGCATTTGTGATTCTGTTTCCTCAAGCTGCAAAGCACGGCAGCGGTACTCCGGTGCAAGAGAAAGATTATCTGCCTTCTTTAAGTCGAATATCCTATTTGCAGCATCAGCAGAAACTGAATTTAAAAATCTTCTTATAGATTTTGGTGTATTTACAATTTCTCTGTCATGAATTTTTATAAGCTCACATACAAGCCTTTTAAGCTGGTTTGAGCTTTTCAGGTCCGTCAACACTCTTGCGGCAACAGCTTCACTCTCCTCTGCATGACCATAAAAATGACCTTGCCCGTCATCGCCCGTGAAAAAGCACGATGGTTTCCCCACATCATGAAATAACGCTGCAAGTCTCAGAGGCAAGTCATCAGGACAATTACCTACCACATGCGCAGTATGAGTATATACATCATATACATGGTGTTTATTGTGCTGATTAAAGCCTATTGATTTTTTTAAGTCGGGAACTACCTCTGATATAACGTTTGGGAATTTCAGCAATACGCTGACTATATTTTCTCCGCACAGCATTTTGGAAAGCTCTGTAAAAATTCTTTCCTTTGATATATTATTAAGGTAGCTTCTGTAGGCTTCTATAACCTCTGCCGCATTTTCTTCTATTTCAAATCCCAGAACTGATGAAAAACGCAAAGCTCTCATAATTCTGAGTGCATCTTCTTCAAAACGACGCTTCGCATCACCCACACATCTGATAATTCGATTTCTGATATCTTCACATCCGCCAAAGGGATCTACAAAACCACAGTTCTCCGAATATGCAATGGCATTCATAGTAAAGTCTCTGCGGCTTAAATCATCCTCTATGTTACGGGCAAAGCATACTTTTTCAGGGTGTCTGAAATCCTTATACTCCCCGTCTGTTCTATACGTTGTAATTTCAACATTGTTTCCATCTGATACAACACACACAGTACCATGCTTTTCGCCTACGAGAATAGTTGTATAGTTTTCAAAGCATTTTTTTATTTGTTCAGGCAGGGCGTTTGTGGTAATGTCATAATCCTCAGGTATTCGTCCCATAATAGCATCTCTTACACAGCCGCCTACAACATACGCTTCAAATCCGTTTTCTGAAAGCTTATGTAATAATCGGTTTACATAATTTGGAACATACAATCTCTCAAACACCCCTTTCTTATTTTAATATATAGATTTTACCACAAATTCTTATATATGTAAAGAGGATATTGCGGCAAAACAATATCCTCTTGCTTTTATTTAACAGTACTCTTTACTGCATTACCTACATCCTTAACACCGTTTCCTACGCCGTCAACAACACTCTTCGCAGCACCTGCCATATCATCAACTACTCCCTGAGTATGAGTAGGCTCAGATGTGGGTTTATGAGTTTCGGTAGTATTTTCATGATTTTTTTCTGCAGAACAAGCTGTCAGCACAAGCGCGAGAACTGCAGTTGTAATTAAAAGCTTCATTATTTTAATTCCTTTCTGTTATAATTATGAACGTTCATGTTCTATCATATTATTTTCTAAAGTCAATAAAAATATGTAATTATGGTATGCTGTAAAAATTTAAGAAAAATTTTTTGTTTTTTGCAACCTTTTAGGGTTTTCAAAGGTATTATATACGTAGAGGCAAGAAAATGCCTGAAAATTTCAAAAAAAGAGAGGTACATAAAATGAACAGGAAACTTATATCATTTATCATTGCAGGTAGTGCAATAATATCTTCAATCGTAGCAACAGCTGACGAAACACGAGTTGAGCTCGAAAACACTCCCATGCTCATAACAGAAAATCCTGAGATTTCCGCTCATTCAGCATTCGTTCCTGTATTTTGCAAAATCACAGCAGTTGAGGATGAAATATTTACTGCAATCAACACAGAAACAGAAGAAGAAATTCTTATCAACAAAAATTATCTCCAGATGTCAATCAACGCTGATGGCGAAATGATTGAGCTTGCAGCCGGCGACGAAGCTGTATTATACGTAAGAGAAGATACTCCTATGCTTCTTTCACTCCCCGCACAGTATTCACCCACAGTTATCGTAAAAGCAAGCGAAAAAGCAGTGGACGTGGACAACTACAAAAAAAGCGTTGAAGGCGAAGATTTTGGCGACTATACAAATCAGGCAGGAACTCTTGCAATTCACGTTTCAGAAGAAACTGAAATCATCAAGCTCAGCCGCGAAATGTTTGACGGAAACCTTGACGGATTTGACCTTGTTGTAATATATGATGTAGTTGCCCAGAGCCTCCCCGCTCAGACAAACCCTACAAAAATAATAGTTCTCAACAAAGCACAGCAGTTTGAAGCTGAGGATGAAACATTTACCAAGATTGTAGCAGGCGATAAGGAATTTGAATACATTGAAGCAGAAGGCGCTGAAGGAATGATACCTGTACGTGCCATTGCAGAAGCTCTTGGCTTTACTGTACAGTGGGACGCTAACATTCCTGCTGTTATGATTAACAACGGTATGTTTACTTTCGCTATTGGCGAAGACCACTACACAAAGGGTAAGATGATGCCTATATCACTTGGTCAGGCTTCAGTATGCGTTCCCGTTAACGGAACAGGAATTACACACGTTCCCTTTGAGTTCTTTACAGAAGTTCTCGGAGTAAATGCTCAAATCGAAGAAGGAACTCTTACTTTCACATTACAGTAAAAAACAGGATGTTGCCTAAGGCAACATCCTGTTTTTTTATTTACACAGAAAATCAAGCACTTTTCCAAGAGAAAATAAAAACGTTCTTTTCTTTACTTCACCCACCGCATATACGGGAACTGTTTTATATTCCTCTCCATCCTTTGTTATTACAGCCTCACCTATGGGATCACCTTTATATATGGGGGCTTTTATTTTTTCCGGTTGCCTGATTGTGTATGCGTATTCTGCCGTATCGCTTTTTGATACAAGCATATTTTCTTCGCACCTGACCTCACATCCCACATCGGAGGCCATTCCCGACTGTACGGGGAGTCTGCAAAGCTCCTCTCCTGACGGAACTATTTTTTTAAGGCAGTATGCAGAAAAACCATAATCCAGAAGTGTTCGTGCACCGCCAAATCTCGCATTGGAATCAGGTGCACCAAGAACAACTGCTATAAGCTGCATACCATTTCGTTCGGCAGTAGCAGAAAGACAGCAAAGCGCCTGCGATGTTGAACCGGTTTTCAGTCCGTTTGCTCCCTCGTAAAACCTTATAAGCTTATTTGTATTTACAAGCTCAAATTTACCTGCGCGCATGGTATCTGTCCATATTTTTGTGTAATTAAAAATCAATGGATGCTTTAAAAGCTCTCTTGACATAATAGCTACATCCCTTGCACAAGAGTAGTGTCCCTCTGCATCAAGTCCGTTTGTATTTACAAATGCAGTATTGTTCATGCCAAGCTCCGATGCTTTAAGGTTCATTTGACGAACAAATTCCTCTTCGCTTCCTGCCACGTATTCTGCCATAGCAACAGCTCCGTCATTTGCTGAAGCAACCGCTATACCCTTTAGCATCTCGTCAACTGAAATCAGGTCACCCGTTTCCAAAAACATGGTTGAACCGCCCATACTCATAGCTCTTTCACTTACACATACCATATCATCCAATTTGATTTTTCCGCTGTCAATCGCCTCACAAATAAGAAGCATGGTCATAATTTTCGTAACGCTTGCGATTGAAAGCTTTTCATCAGGATTCTGCTCATAAAGTATCTTACCCGTAGTCTGCTCCATTAACAGAGCAGATTTTGCATTTATACCCAAATCTTCAGGCTGAGCAAAGGACAATTTCGGTATCATTAAGAATATTGCCAGAATTAGCGCTGTCTTTTTCAATATTACCACTCCCACCTATAATAATTATTTATAAAAATATATGAATTGAAGCTGTTTTATATTTCAAATTATGGAATATTATTATTTTTATTATAAAAATAAACTATTAACACACACTATTCAAAGAAAGGAGTAGTTTGTTATGAAAGGATATTTTGAAATTATTGATGTTTATGCAAGAGAAGTTCTTGACTCAAGAGGCAATCCTACGGTAGAAGCCACAGTATTTACCGAAAACTGCAACGAAAGTGCAATAGTACCGTCAGGAGCATCTACGGGAGTCTTTGAAGCAACTGAGCTTCGTGACGGTGATAAAAAGCGTTACGGCGGCAAAGGCGTTAAAAAGGCTGTAGATAATGTAAACACTATAATTGCTGACGCTATTATAGGTATGAATGTTCTGGACCAATGCGCCATTGATAAAAAGTTATGCGAACTTGACGGAACAGAAAATAAGTCAAAGCTTGGTGCAAATGCAACTCTTGCAGTTTCTCTCGCCGCAGCAAAATGTGCAGCAACATGTCTTGAGTTGCCGCTATACAGATACATTGGCGGCGTGAATACTCATGTACTGCCCATACCCATGATGAATATTTTAAACGGCGGAGTACACGCAGGAAATAATCTTGATATACAGGAATTTATGATAATGCCCATAGGTGCTAAAACATTTAAAAGAGCACTTAGAATGTGCAGCGAGGTATATGAGCATCTTAAAAATATACTCAAAGATAAAAATCTTTCCACAGCAGTAGGTGACGAAGGCGGATTTGCACCAAATCTTAAAAATGACGAAGCCGCCCTTGAGCTTATAATGGAAGCAATAAAAAAAGCCGGTTATTCTGCCGGCACCGATTTTGGAATTGCCCTTGATGCAGCATCGTCTGAATGGCTTTCAACTGAAGGGAATTACAAGATGCCAAAATCAGGAATTGAAATGACTAAATCGGAAATAACAGATTATTTTGCGGATTTGTGTGAAAAGTATCCCATAGTTTCAATAGAAGATCCCGTAGCAGAGGATGATTGGGAAGCCTGGGAAATGATTACCGAAAGGTTAGGCAAGAAAATACAGCTTGTAGGTGATGATTTATTTGTCACAAACACTCAAAGACTTGGCAAAGGAATAGCAAAAGGCGTTGCCAACTCTATACTCATAAAGGTTAACCAGATAGGAACGCTCACAGAAGCGCTTAATGCTATTGAACTTGCATTTAAAAAAGGCTACACCGCCGTACTTTCGCACAGAAGCGGCGAAACAGAGGACACAACCATTGCCGATATAGCTGTGGCTGTAAACTGCGGACAAATCAAGTCCGGAGCACCATGCCGCAGCGAGAGAGTATGTAAATATAACAGACTGCTAAGAATAGAAGAGGATTTATGCTACTATTCAAAATACCCTAATTCTCTTATATCTGTGCAATAAAAAATGAGGCGAAAACGCCTCATTTTTTTATTTTTCTGTTCCGTCGGGGTTAAACAGCGGCAAGGGTGCCAGACATATTATGTCTTTTCTGTTGATGGCATCGCCTTCTGCGAGCACAGCCATTTTGCCCACTATTTCACCACCCACTTGAGATACCAGAGTTTCAATGGCAGCAAGGGATTCTCCGGTACTTATAACGTCATCCACAATAAGCACTCTCTTGCCGCGCATAGCATCTATTTCGTCTTTGCCAACGCACAGCTTTTGCTTATGTGCTGTGGTGATTGAATCAACCTCTGTGAACACAACGTTCTTCATATAAAGCTTCTTTTCTTTTCTTGCAACTATATAATTGTTCTGACCGGACTGTCTTGCCATTTCATAAAGCAAGGGAATACCCTTTGATTCGGCAGTTATCATTATATCATGCTCCGGTGCTTTTGACAGAAGCTCTTTTGCACAAGCACAGGTAAGCTCCACATCTCCGAACATTATAAAAGCTCCGATATACAAATCATCGTTTACTTTACAAAGTGGAAGCTGTCTTTCAAGACCTGCAACTTTAAGCGTGTATGAATCTTTCATTTTCATTCAAAACCTTTCATTAATTATCGTCATCATAAAGCCTGAGAGCCTTATTAATTCGAAAATTTCTGATTTAAGGCACTACGCTTTTTTTAAACGCCCGCCCATAAGGCGGGCATTTGTTTTTTTATCATATAATTATGCAACCTGAGTGAAAATATAAATTGCAAACAATACAACTGATACCCACATTACAGGGCTTATATCTTTCATTTTGCCACACAAAATCTTAAGAATAACCCATGAAATCATACCGAACATAATACCTGTTGCGATTGAGTATGCGAAAGGCATCATAACGATTGCAAGGAATCCGCCGATTGTGTCAGCTACATCACCATCAAAGTCCATCTTTGTAACTGCTGAAAGCATCAAAAGACCAACAAAGAGCATTGCGGGTGTTGTTGCAAATCCGGGGATTGCAAGGAATATAGGAGCAAGAGGAATAGCTATGAGGAACAAGATACCTGTTGTCAAAGCTGTAAGACCTGTTCTACCACCTGCTGCTACACCTGCTGAAGATTCAACATAGCTTGTAACTGTTGAAGTACCAAAACATGCACCTGCAACTGTACCAACTGCGTCTGCCATCAAAGCTCCGCCGGCTCTGGGAAGTGAACCGTCTTCTGCAAGGAGGTTACCCTTCTGTGCAACACCGATTAAAGTTCCAACTGTATCAAAAATATCAGTATAGAGGAATGTAAACAATACTACTGCAAAGCCTGCAAAGTTCTCTGCAATATATGCAAAGTCAAATTGGAAAAGTGCAGGAGCTGCAAAGTTTGCCTTTATTGCATCCCATGAAAGTGAAGGAATCAATGAATAAACGCCAGCTTCAGGATTAACCTGATACCAACCTGTAAGCTCTGCAATTATACCGAGCACCCATGTAGCAAGGATACCGATAAGGATGTCACCCTTAACTTTGTAGTGATGAAGCACACCGATAATCAAAAGACCAACGATAGCCAATACTACCTGAGGTGAACCAAGGCTTCCAAGACCAACCAATGTAGAATCGTTGTTTACAACAATACCTGCATTAATAAGCGCAATAATTGTAATAAACAAACCGATACCTGCTGTAATACCAAGCTTTAAATTTGCAGGAATTTTGTTTACCAAAGCTTCTCTGAACTTAAAGATTGAAAGAATCATGAATATGATACCTTCCAACAAGATAGCTGTCAAAGCTACTTTGTATGAGTAACCCATACCCAGACAAACTGTGTAGGTAAAGAAAGCGTTAAGTCCCATACCTGATGCCAATGCTACGGGGTAATTAGCAAAGAATGCCATACAGATTGTACCGATTGCTGCTGAAAGAGCAGTTGCCATGAAGATAGCAGCAGCGCCGGGGCCGTCAGGAATAATGCCTAACATTCCTGGGTTAACTGCAAGAATGTACGCCATTGCAAGAAATGTTGTAATACCTGCAATGATTTCGGTTTTTACATTTGTGCCGTTTTCTTTAAGCTTAAAAAGTTTTTCCATAAAAATACCTCTTTTCTTAAATTCCTCTTTTTGTTTTTTCACAGTTGCAGTTCCGAAGGCTTTACGCTGCCTTACAGACCTCCGGTCCGCACACTATTACCCTTTCATTCTACAACAATATCATCAAAAAAACAATAGGTTTTTTAAAAATAATATAAAATTGTAACAAAAGAAATTACCTATTATAATGGAAATGCTAATATTTAGATTGTCAACCATATATTCATCATTGAATCTGGGTATAAAATATGATATATTGTTATAGACACCTACAATAAATCAGCGAAAGGAATATTATCAATATGAAGAAATTCTTTCTGGCAGCCTTTGCACTACTTGTGCTTCCGTGCCAGGCAAAAGCTGCAAAGGTGCCCATTGACATACGAGTTAACGGCGAATACATTCTGACCGACTCGGAGCCGGTCATACAATCAGGAGTCACTTATGCTCCTTTGCGCGCCATTGCAGAGTCGCTTGGCGCTGAAAATGTTTCATGGAATGAACAGAAGAAAACAGCAACGGTAAACATGGGCGATAACAATGTAACTGTGAGTATCAACTCACATATTGCATATAACAACAACTCACCCATTACCATGAATGGTAAAGCATTTATATTAAATGACAGAACATTCATTCCCGTACGTGCCATGTCATCTATCTTTGGTGCAGAGATAAGTTGGGATGATACCTACAAAAATGTTGAACTTAGCAAAAGCTCTGTCAATGTAGATAAAAATATGATTGACCGCACATTTACCCATGATGAGCTATATTGGATGTCAAGAATTATAAATGCAGAAAGTCAGGGGGAAAGCCTCAGAGGTAAAATTGCAGTAGGTGATGTTATATTAAACAGAGTAAAAAGCCCTCTGTTCCCCAACACCATATACGGAGTAATATTTGACAGGCAGTATGCAGTTCAGTTTGAACCCACCATAAACGGAACTATCTATCACACTCCGGGAACAGAATCAGTTGCGGCTGCAAAGCTGTCTTTAAGCAATGAATCTACTGTGGGTAACTGTCTTTACTTTTTTAATCCCACAATAGCTTCAAGCTCATGGATTGCAAACAACCGCACTTATTATACCACCATAGGCGGTCACCATTTTTATCTTTAAGCATTATTTGGGGCGAAATGCCCCATACATATATTAAAATTCCGAAAAACGTCCAAAATTCGTATATTTTGTATAGTAAATGGTTGATGGTTTTGTATGTATATTACAAAAATGCCAAAAAAACCAATGAACTTTACATAATTCGATGCTGTTTTTGCATGAAAAAATACCTTTATTTTACAGAAATGTTACAAAAAAATAAAGATTATTTGACAAAACTGTTTTTTTAGTGTATAATGGACCTGTTGTATGGCGGTTACATAAACCGTTAATACTTAGGAGGTTTTATATTTATGAAGAATGCGAAGCATACGATTGTAGGAATATTAACAATCGCTATGATTGGCAGTATGTCAGTTAAACAAGCTTATGATTTTAAGGCAAGCAACAGACTTGCAGCCTTGCTTAGCAACAATCAGGAAATTTCTACTTCCATTACTCCGGAATCAATCAAGGTAATTCCTGAAGAAGCTCAGCAACAGCTTAATGAGACATATACCCAAGAAGAAATAGAAGCTATTACAGCTAAAAAAAGTACGCTTCAAGACAGTTATGTTTTCCTTACATACGGCACTTTGAACGTATATAACGTACCGTCCGACGACGGAACTATTATTGATACACTTTCACAATGCGATGAGGTTAAAATAACCGAATCAACTGATGGATGGTATAAAATAGCATACGGTCAGGGACAGTCAGGATACGTTGTTAAGGAACATGTTACTGAAAGCAAAGCTGAGGCAGAATACGCAGCTATGCACTACGACAACTACAAGCGTGCAAAGGTTAAAACAAACGGCGGAGACGTTAATATAAGACGTTCAGCATCATCAAACGCTTCAATTATAGGTAAACTCCAAAACGGAAGCGACCTTGTTCTTCTCTACGACGAGAACGGATATACAAAGGTTTATTACGGTTCCGATATGGACGCCGGTTTTATAGTTTCAACAGCCATAGAGCTTACAAACACATGGATTCCCAAGTCAGACGTAAGCGCTATTCAGACTCAGGTTGCACAAAGAAGAGCCGCAGAAGCAAAGGCTAAGGCTGAAGCTGCTGCAAAAGCTCAGGCTGCTGCAAAAGCTAAGAAAGCATCAAGCAACAAGTCTTCGTCATATACAGCACCTGCCGCAAGTGGTAAAGGCGGTGCAATAGTTAGTCAGGCAAGAAAGTATCTGGGTGTGAGATACGTTTATGGCGGAACTACTCCCAAGGGCTTTGACTGTTCAGGTCTTGTACAGTATGTATGTCGTTCACTTGGAATTACAGTTAACAGAACAGCTGCTTCACAGTTTAGAAACGGTAAAGCAGTAAGCAAAAGCGACCTTCAACCCGGCGATTTAGTGTTCTTCGCTAAAGGCGGACGAATTCACCATGTAGGCATCTACATCGGTGGTGGACAAATGATTCATGCTCCCCACACCGGAGATGTTGTAAGAGTAGCATCAATCAACAGCGGATATTATAAGAGCCGTTATGCAGGAGCAAGAAGAGTATATTAAAAATCAAAGTACTGCTGAGTTATTTTCAGCAGTACTTTTTTTGAACAAAAAAATGACAGAAACTAAGTTTCTGTCATTTTTTATTATTAATTATTTGCTTTCCTTAATAGCAGCCTGAGCAGCAGCAAGTCTTGCGATAGGCACACGGAAAGGTGAACATGATACATAGTCAAGTCCGATTGTATGGCAGAATTCAACTGATACAGGATCACCGCCGTGTTCACCGCAGATACCGCAGTGCATTTCGGGACGAACCTTTTTACCCATTGTTACAGCCATTTCCATAAGCTTACCAACACCTGTCTGGTCGAGCTTTGCAAACGGATCGTTTTCAAAAATCTTTGCATCGTAGTAAGCATCGAGGAACTTACCAGCATCGTCTCTTGAGAAACCGTATGTCATCTGTGTAAGGTCGTTTGTACCGAAGCAGAAGAATTCAGCTTCGCCAGCGATTACATCAGCTGTAAGACAAGCTCTGGGGATTTCAATCATTGTACCAACTTCGTACTTGAGGTCAGCGCCGGCAGCTGCGATTTCGCTATCTGCTGTTTCAACAACAACCTTCTTTACGTACTTAAGTTCTTTGATATCGCCAACTAACGGAATCATGATTTCGGGAACGATGTTCCAATCTGCATGAGCCTTCTTAACGTTGATAGCAGCTCTGATAACAGCCTTTGTCTGCATTGCAGCGATTTCAGGATATGTTACTGCAAGACGGCAACCTCTGTGTCCCATCATGGGGTTAAACTCATGAAGTGATGAAATGAGTGCCTTAATATCTTCTACTGACTTGCCCTGAGCATCTGCAAGAGCCTTGATGTCAGCTTCTTCTGTGGGAACGAACTCATGAAGCGGGGGATCGAGGAATCTGATTGTTACAGGATTGCCTTCGAGTGCTTCGTAAAGTTCTTCAAAGTCGCCCTGCTGATAAGGAAGAATCTTTTCAAGAGCAGCTTCTCTTTCTTCAACTGTATCTGCACAGATCATTTCTCTGAATGCAGCAATTCTGTCTGCTTCGAAGAACATATGCTCTGTACGGCAAAGACCGATACCTTCAGCTCCAAGCTCTCTTGCCTTCTTAGCATCTGTCGGAGTATCTGCATTTGTTCTTACCTTAAGTGTTCTGAATTCATCTGCCCAAGCCATGATCTGACCGAATTCGCCTGCGATTTCAGCATCAACTGTGGGGATGATACCATCATAGATGTTACCTGTTGAACCGTCGATTGAAATGTAGTCGCCTTCTTTATATGTTTTACCTGCGAGAGTGAACTTTTTGTTTTCTTCGTCCATAGCGATGTCGCCACAACCTGATACACAGCATGTACCCATACCACGAGCAACAACGGCAGCGTGTGATGTCATACCACCACGAACTGTGAGGATACCCTGTGAAGCTTTCATACCTGTAATATCTTCAGGTGATGTTTCAAGACGAACGAGAACTACCTTTTCGCCTCTTGCATTCCAGCTTTCAGCATCTTCAGCTGTGAATACAACCTTACCGCAAGCAGCACCGGGAGATGCACCAAGTCCCTTACCAACAGGTGTTGCAGCCTTAAGAGCTTTAGCATCAAACTGTGGGTGGAGAAGTGTGTCAAGGTTTCTGGGGTCGATCATTGCAACAGCCTGCTTCTTATCGATCATGCCTTCTGCAACGAGGTCACAAGCAATCTTGAGGGCAGCCTTAGCTGTTCTCTTACCGTTTCTTGTCTGGAGCATATAGAGCTTCTTGTTTTCAATAGTGAACTCCATATCCTGCATATCTCTGTAATGATCTTCAAGGATGTTACAAACCTTGTTGAATTCTGCAAAAGCTTCAGGGAACTTTTCAGCCATCTGAGCTATTGGCATTGGTGTACGAACACCAGCAACAACGTCTTCACCCTGAGCGTTTACAAGGAACTCACCCATGAGACCCTTATCACCAGTAGCAGGGTCACGTGTGAAAGCAACACCTGTACCACAGTCATCACCCATGTTACCAAACGCCATCATCTGTACGTTAACAGCTGTACCCCATGAATAAGGGATATCATTGTCACGACGGTAAACGTTTGCTCTGGGGTTGTCCCATGAACGGAATACGGCTTCAACAGCACCCATCAACTGTTCCTTAGGATCAGTTGGGAAATCTGCTCCGATTTTTGACTTATATTCAGCCTTAAACTGTGAAGCAAGTTCTTTGAGATCTTCAGCTGTAAGCTCAATATCCTGAGTTACACCCTTTTTCTCTTTCATTTCGTCGATAAGCTGTTCGAAATACTTCTTACCAACTTCCATAACAACGTCTGAATACATCTGAATAAATCTTCTGTAGCAGTCCCATGCCCAACGTGCATTACCTGACTTGTTTGCCATTGCTTCAACAACATCTTCGTTAAGACCAAGGTTGAGGATAGTATCCATCATACCGGGCATTGAAGCTCTTGCACCTGAACGAACTGATACGAGAAGAGGATTTTCTTTATCTCCAAACTTCTTTCCGCAGATAGCTTCCATTTTAACGATGTTTTCCATAATTTCTTTCTGGATTTCTTCGCTAATTACTCTGCCATCTTCATAATACTGTGTACAAGCCTCTGTTGATACAGTGAAACCCTGGGGAACCGGAAGACCGATCTTTGTCATTTCTGCAAGATTGGCACCCTTACCGCCGAGGAGTTCTCTCATGCTTGCGTCACCTTCGCTAAAAAGGTAAACATACTTTTTGCTCATTGTATTTCCTCCTAAAAAAGTTTATACGGCTGTTAAGCCTACACTATAATTATAACATATTTTTGAAAAATGTCTATATTTTTTCTAAAAATAAAATATAAAAAGATTAATGGGAATTTACGTGTTTTTTCATTCAAAAACAACAATAAATTCCCATTTGCTCACAGAAGTGACAATCTGATGCCGAGTATTTCCATTACTCTTTCACCAACTGTACCTGTATATTCATTATAGTCATCGCCCGAATCGTCGTTTGCTCCATCGGATATTATTTTGATTGATTCAAACTCCATATTATTTACATAGCAGACCTGAGCAAGTGCGCCGGCCTCCATATCAACGCTTGCACAGTCAAAATGCTCTGTCAGCATTTTTTTAACTTCTTTTTTTGTACAGAACATATCGGCAGTTGCATTATGACCTTTTATCCAATTAATTCCCGATTTTGTAAGAGCTTCACCAAAGCCTTCGCATATACTGCAGTCGAACATTACTTTATTAATTCCCGAAATCATACCAAGTGGATCGCCGAATGCTGTTGTATCCATATCATACTGAACTGCGCTGTCTGCAAGTACTATATCACCTGTGCGAAGTCCTTCCTTTAAAGCTCCTGCAGCACCTATATTAATAATCTTGTCAACCTTGAAATTCAAAAGCAAAGTCTGACAGCACATGGACATAAACACCTTACCTATTCCACATTTGACAGCTATCACTTCCCTATCAAAAAGCTTTCCCGTACAGAATTCAAATCCGCCGATTTTATCGCTTTTTACAATATCCATATCTTCAAAAAGCTTTCCCATTTCAAAGTCCGTTGCTCCGATTATTCCTATCATAAAACATTCTCCTTTTATATATAGGTCTTGTTATGACCGTGATTGCTGAACATATCATGGAATATATTCTATCACAAAATCAAAAAAATTGCAAGGTTATTTATGTTATTATGAGTCTTTTACCCTTTACGTATATCAGGATTAACACTACCAAAGAGATGATTAGTTCAGGAATCATGTATGTTGCCTGATAGCCGAGAGAATAGAGCCAGGGGTTCTGACCTTCAGGGGCGTAGCTTGCAAACAACACCGCTCCGCTTATAAGTGAGCTTGCAAATCTGCACGCAATACCGGCACAAGTTCCAAGTATTATTCCGGACATACTTTTATTAAACAGTCCCGCAATGCCAATGAGTCCAAATGCTAAAACATAGTCAAGCAAAATGGACATGGGATGATATACTACACCTGCAAAAAGCAAGGACATGAGTCCGTAAACTCCACCGCTTATAATTCCTGCCACAGCACCACGTCTGTAAGAAATCACAAGCAGAGGTATCATAGTCAGCGCTACGGAGCCGCCTTGAGGCATTTCCCACACCTTAATAAAGCTGCAAAGCACCGCAAGAGCCACCGCAACTGCACATTCTGTTAAAATTCTCGTCTTTTTCATTTTCTTCTACTTCCTTTCTTTGCCGAGGAAAGAAAAAGCACACCGGATATAACGGTGTGCTTATAACATCACAATAAAATTTGATCCCTACGCCGGCATTATCCATATCAGGTTACAGGGTCGAAACTATAAATTTCCTCTCAGCCTGTCACACAAGCTCCCCTTCAACTATTTAATTTTAACTAATTGTAACACAATAATTTTAATTTTGCAAGCTCAAAATTGAATTTTGTTTATTTGCTACAATTAAAGCTATTACTTATTAATGAGTTTTACAAGATTTTCTTCCAATTTATCAAGCAGATACTTGTCGGGTGTTGCTTCGGTCAGGAAATATTCTATTGACTCAAAACCGCAAAGCTTAACAAATCCAACTTTACCAAGCTTTGAGCTGTCGCACAGATAAAACCTTTCCTGAGAGTTTTTCATCATTTCCTGCTTTATTCCACATTCCTGCTCATTGCTGTCGAGAATTCCTGCATCGAGTGTTACTCCCTTGCTTGAAAAGAACATCTTGCTTGCAAAGTAATTCTCTGCGACGGCTTTTTCTGCCATTGTTCCAACAAAGGACTGATTGCGGCTTAGCAATCCGCCTACGGCTATAACCTTTATTCCATCTTCACCATCAAGCTCGGTTATTACACGTATGGAGTTGGTTATAACTGTAATATTGCGCATTTTTTTAAGCTCACGCGCCATATAAAAGGTTGTTGTTGAAGCGTCAAGAAAGATTGTATCACCTGATACAACGTAGCCTGCTGCAATTTTCGCAAGTCTTGCCTTTTCTTCAACATTTGTATGCTTTCTTTTTTCTAAAGAAAGCTCCACAGTAGTACCGTCAATGGGTACTGCGCCGCCATGAGTACGTCTTAAGCTTTCGTTTTTTTCAAGCTTCTCAAGGTCACGTCTTATTGTTTCTTCCGTAACGTCAAGCTCCGTGCTTAACTTACTTACAGATACCGCACCCTCTGTAGCAAGAATATCCATTATACGATTTTGTCTTTCAAGAGGAAGCATAGCAACACTCTCCTTACAAACTTATTTACTTAGCAAAAAACCAAAAACCTCCGTTAATTCATGAAGTTTTTGATTTTATGCGTTATTTACTTTTTTATTATCTTTACTCTGTCGCCGTTTCTGATACCGGCAGCATTTGCATCATCGGTGTCAATATGCATTTCAACATTGAAGTCATCACGCACACGAACCTGAACATCAAAAAACTTTGTAGGCTTTATTCCCTCAACCTCAACATCTACGTAATCATTATCCTTTATACCCTGCTTTTCGGCATATTGAGGAGTAAGATGTATATGACGGTTGGCAATTATAACGCCTTCCTTAAGATAAACTGAACCCTTAGGACCTACAAGAACAAGCTTTTCCGAGCCTGCAACCTCACCTGAAGGACGTACGGGCGGGCTTACTTTCAAAACGAAAGTATCTGTTCTTGAAATCTCTACCTGAGTATTCTTTCTTACGGGGCCTAATATTCTTACGTTTTCTATTGCTCTGAGTGATGGACCAACTAAGGTTACCACTTCATTTGATGCAAATTCTCTGCCCATGAGAGTTTTCTTATGGGTAAGCTCATAGCCCTTTCCGAATAAAGTATCAAGATCCTGCCTTGAAAGATGTACATGGCGCTGAGATACACCAACTTTAATCTCTCCATGATCTTCTTTTACATTATCAATGGCTGCTCTTACAACCTTTGCTAATTCCTGCTCATTCATTATAATTCACCCCTTAATCCATATCAAAGAACTTGACGATTTCTTCGTGCGGGCTTGGGATTACTACATCACCGTAAACCTTACCGAGAGGTGTTGCAGATGATATACCGCCTTCAACTGCGGCTTTTACTGCAGAAACACTACCTGCAACAATCAAAGTTACAAGACGTCCGCCAAGACGCTTTTCTGTATGTACAAGTCTTACCTGCGCAGTTTTAAGCATGGCATCAAGACCTTCAATAGCTGCAACAAGGCCTTCAATCTCAATAAGTCCCAAAGCTTCGCCGGTAGTCTTGCCTGCATCTACACCTTTCATGGTTTTTGGAAGCTTTTTATTATATTTATCTCTGTTAATATCGAGAAGATATGCCATCTTCTCTGTGTCCTTATCGGGATTTGCAATAACATGTGATACTATAAACTTACCCTCACGCTTTGCATAATCCGATGCAGCTTCAACTGCTGCCTGAACAGCCGCAACATTACCCTCAATCTTTATCTCCATTACAAGCGGAGCGGGAACATCCGGACTTATAGGACGGTTTCTGTCAAATGCAATTACCTTTATATCAGCCGCCTTTGCTGCTATATCAGCCGCCGCAACAGCTGTTGTGAAGCTGTAAACCTCAAGCATTCCAAGTGCTTTCATTTATTCAATCATCCCTTCTTAAGCGCAAATTATACTATATGCAAGCCATCTACAAGCACACATCTTCTCTGGCGAGTGAATGAGTGTGCAGCTGTAAGACCTTCTCCGGTGGGGCCTGCGATTGTGAATGTGGTATAACCCTCGCCGCCGGCACCTATACCTGCATATGAAGGTGCGTTCTTTACAAAAATTGTTGTTTCAACAGCTCTTGCAAAAGCTGTGAGATGATCTACATTCTTTGAATGGATATGCGCTGAATGACGGTTGCCGTGTTCAGCCTGAACTGCCTTTTCAATAGCGTCATCAATGTCAATAACTCTTACTATGGGAAGTACCGGCATCATCATTTCAACCTGAACAAACGGATGCTTTGCATCTGTTTCACAGATGATAAGCTTTGCATCAGAGTTAATTCCGAGCTTCTGTAAGAACTTCTTTGCATCTTTTCCTACCCAATCTTTATTGATTGAGTATTTGCCGTTCTTTTCTACAAGACAGAAGCCGAGCAAATCATCAATCTGCTTGCCTTTAAGGAGATATGCACCGTTTTTCTGCATCTGGGCAATAAGCTCATCTGCAATGTTATTGAATGCAAAACATTCCTTTTCTGCAATACAAGGAAGGTTATTATCAAAACTTGCACCGCTGACTATATCTTTTGCAGCTTTTGCTATATCAGCTGTATCGTCAACTATTACAGGCGGGTTTCCTGCACCTGCACCGATTGCCTTTTTACCTGATGATAAGAGCGCACGTACAACACCGGGGCCACCTGTTGCAACAAGCATACGAACTATTGGTGACTGCATCATAACATTTGATGAGTCCATAGTAGGATTCTTTACTGAAACAACTATATTTTCGGGGCCGCCTGCTTCAAGAACTGCTCTGTTTACAAGGTCAACAGCGTAGTTTGCTGTTTTCTTGGCATTGGGGTGAGGATTGAATACTACTCCGTTACCTGCAGCAAGCATACCGATAGAGTTACATATTACAGTTTCACTTGGGTTTGTTGAAGGTGTGATACTGCCTATTACGCCGTATGGCGCCATTTCAATGAGGGTAAGTCCTGCATCACCGGTAATAGCTGTGGGATGCAAATCTTCTGTACCGGGTGTTTTGTTTGCCACAAGCTGATGCTTGATTGTTTTGTCAGCTACGTTGCCCATTCCCGTTTCCTCTACACCGAGAACAGCCATTTCGCCTGCTTCTTCAAGAGTAAGTCTTCTGATAACAGCAATAATTTTTTCTCTTTGCTCGATTGAATAGTTTCTGTAAAGCTCTCTTGCCTTAGCTACTGCTTCAAGAGCTTCTTCCATTGAATCGAATACACCCTTTTGCTTTTTGCAGGCATCTTCAATATTAATTTTGCTGACTACTTTTTCAACTATTTCGCTAATATATTTTTCATCTACCATGCTCGTGTCATCCTTTCAAATTACAGAATATTTCTCCAAGTTTTTTCATCGGGGTTTGCTATAACTGAGCTGTCAAGCAACATTCCCCTTTCGCCTATATCTGATTTGGCTTTTTCCACCGCCGCTGTTACTGATGCAACATCGCCTGTAAGGAACATATATGATTTGCCGCACATTCCTTTGGCAAGTCTTATTTCCACAAGCTGAACAAGTGCTGTTTTTGCCGCCGCATCTGCCGCTGCTACCATAGAAGCTGCAGAATATGTTTCCACGATACCCAAAGCCTTAGGATTTTCAATCTCCGTTGCGCCGTAGATAGCCGGAAAAATAGATTCATGAGGATTGCCAAGTACAAAGCAATCAACCAATCTGTCGGGATTGCTTGTCTTTGCCGCATCCACTGCTGCGCGGACAGCACTAAGGTCGCCGCTTATGAGAACTATGTATTTGCCGGGACATACAACCTGCGCTTCTATAACATCAATTTCCGCAGTCTTAGCCATAAGGTCTGCTGCGCTGACGCCAGAAGCAACAGTCATGAACTCAACCATTGCAATAGCTTTAGCCATATTATATCAAATTCCTTTCATACTTCTATGCACGAACAACAGCGTAGTCGGCTGTAAGCTCTGTAACCTTTCCGTCAATAGACGAGAAAACAGGTACGCTAAGACCGTCTGCTGCTTCTGCCATAAGCTGATTTTTCTTGATTTTATCGCCTTTTTTTATTATGGGCGATGCAGGTGCGCCAATATGCTGACGGAACATAATCTTAACCTCACGAGGCTTCAGTTCACGCTCATCCATAGGCGCTTTTACAACATAATCCATAAGACCGAGTCTTGAAAGCAACCGTTTCATCTGTACCTTTCGATACGGTCTTAACTCATGGACCTTTTCAGGCTCTAACGGCTCAGGCTTCAAGCCTTTTGCTCTTAGCATATCTCTGCAATCTGCCATGATGGATTTTGGTGAAAGTCCCTGAGGACATGCGTACATTTCGCATATTCCGCATTGGGCACAGTACAATGTATTAATAACAGCCTTTGAGTCATTTTCCATACCCTTTGAAACCGCCCTCATAAACAAATGCGGCTCAATGGGATGACCAAGCAGGTATCTTGGACATAAGTCAGTACAAGAACTGCATTGACAGCATGAACTCATAGACCGTTTTATATTCAAACTCGTTTTTGATTTTCTTTTTAAAATTACGGGATGATTTTCGGGAAGCACCAACACAGCATTTGTTGTTTTGGTAACTACCTCTGTCATCTTTCCAAGCCGTCCTGTCATAACTCCGCCTGACAAAACAGCAAAATTCTCAACTGTTGTTCCGCCTGCAAGTGAAATGAGCTCCGAAAACTTCATTCCCAGGGGAACATAATATGTAGTTGGGTTTTTAACAGCACCGCCAACCGTTACGTATTTCATGGTAACCGGTCTGTTTTCTTCTATGGCGTAGTATGTATTGAGCATAGTTTCAACATTAAACACTATACAGCCTACGCTGATTGGTATCTGGCCGGGCGGCACTACTCTGCCGGTGGCTTCATAAATTGTAACAACCTCATCCCCCGCAGGATAAACCTCAGGAAGTTGTGCAACTGTTACGTTTTTAAAAGACTGTGCTTTATCTTTGACAGCTTCTATTGCATCCTTATAGGATGGCTTGATTGCTATAATAATACGCTCAGCATTTACTGCTTCGCGGACATGTTCAAGAGCTGTAAGTATTTCGAATGCATATTTTGCCAGAAGCTGCCTATGCATACGAAAAAGCGGCTCACACTCTGCACAGTTCAGGATAATGGTGTCAGCTTTTTTATTCAGTTTTGCATATGACGGAAATCCTGCGCCGCCGGCACCTACTATGCCGCAGCTTTTCATAATTTCCGATAAAGCTTCAAATTGCATAAATTATTCCAATCCTTCTTCGTTATCAACGATTCCGACAATGGCAGCATCTACGGGTGCATTTTCTGCGCCTGTACCGATACGTGCAGCACTTCCGACTGCAACAAGAACGTATTCGCCTATTCCTGCGCCTATATTGTCGATTGCAACTAATCTGTCTTTTGACATTGAAGATACCGGCTCTACAATCATGAACTTATTGCCAACAAGGCTTTCTGTCTTGCGTGTAGAAACGATACTTCCTACAACTTTTCCTACCAACATCACTTTTCAGTCCCTTCTGAAATTTAGATAAATTCCCTCCGGAGCCTTACGGCTCCGGATATGGAATAATTGAAGAAATTACTTAAGTGAAGGCAAAATCTTCTCAACATCGTCGTGGGGTCTGGGTATAACGTGTGTAGCAACGATTTCTCCAAGCTTAGTAGCTGATGCACCGCCTGCTTCAACTGCAGACTTAACAGCGCCAACGTCGCCTCTTACCATTACGCTTACGAGTCCTGAACCGATTTTTTCTGTTCCAACCAATTCAACGTTCGCAGCCTTAAGCATAGAATCAGCAGCTTCTATTGCAGCTACAAGACCTCTTGTTTCTACCATTCCCAAAGCTTCCTGTGCCATTTTACGTACCTCCTTTACGGGTTTCTTTTTTTCGATTACAACTACTTCCTCAGCTTTTGCTTCCTGAGCAGCCGGGGTTTTTGTTGTGGCTTTTACTTTCTTTTCCATAAAATCACCCTTTGTTGATTATTTGAGTGTAGGCAAAATCTTCTCAACATCATCGTGGGGTCTGGGTATTACGTGTACAGCAACAAGCTCGCCGAGCTTTGTAGCAGCTGCAGCACCGGCTTCTGTAGCAGCCTTAACAGCGCCTACATCGCCTCTTACCATTACGCTTACGAGTCCTGAACCTATCTTCTCTGTTCCGACAAGTACAACCTCTGCAGCCTTTACCATTGCGTCAGCAGCCTCAACTGATGCTACCAAACCTCTTGTTTCAATCATACCAAGTGCTTCCTGTGCCATTTTTATTTCCTCCTAAAAATTATTTACTTTTTATTAAAGAAGATCGTCTGCGATTATTGCAATCTTAAGACCTTCCATTTTAAGATTTGTCTGATGGGCTTCATTAATCTGTGAAAGCGGATATCTGTGGGTAATAAGCTCCTTAAGGGGAAGTCCGATACCCTGAGCACGCTTGAGGAAATCAAACGTTGTCGCATAATCACGAAGTGTGTAAACCCATGAACCAACGGTTGTAATCTCCTTTGAACAAATATCAAAATGGGGATTAATTGTGGCATCGCCACCGTTGATGAAGAAACCAAGCTCGCAAAGACCGCCGCCGTTTCTGATGAACTTATAAATATTGCTGTGTGCAACAGGTGAACCTGTGCATTGGAACGCAAAATCTGCAAGGTGGCCGTCAAATGATGCCTTAACTGCATCTGTGAGAGCCTCAATGCCATTGTGATCCTTGAAGTTGACTGACTTATCTGCGCCCATTCTCTTTGCAAATTCAAGACGCTTAGCTTCGCCGTCAACAGCTGTTATATTCTCAATTCCCATAGTTCTGAGAACAGCTATACAAATAAGACCGATAGGTCCGCAGCCCTGAACTACAACACGAGAATTAAACTTTAAAATTCCGGTTGTCTTAGCTCTTTCAACTGCATGGATAAGTACAGCGCATGGCTCAATAAGGATACGACTGTCAAGGTCGAGATCGCTTACGTTAAATATTGTTGAACCGCCGCGTACAAGTATGTAATCGCCGAACCATCCGTTAAGATGCTTGTCGTCATCAGGAAGAAGTCCGTAAACCTCTGCTGCACCAACATTTTTCTTGTTCAGGTCAAACATTTCAATGTCGGGATCGTCCGAGAAGATACAGCATGTAACAACCTTATCACCAACGTGGAGGTCTTTGCCTGCGCTGTCTTTCTTGACGTTTTTACCCATTTTCACGATTTCACCTGTTCCCTCGTGTCCGAGAACTACAGGAATAAGACCGAATGGATCTCTTTTGAACTCGTGTGCGTCCGTACCGCAAACACCGCAACCTTCAACTCTTACGAGTATGTCGTCATCGCCAAGCTCCGGAATAGGAAACTCTTTGATGTCATAATGCTCAAGTGATGTGAGCATTGCAACACGGCTTGTTGCCGGTACAGAAGCAGCCGGCTTTGATGCCGGAGCAGAGCTGCCTTGTAAATCGGCAAGAACCTGCTTTACAATCTGTTCAATATCGTTTGGATTCAAACTGCTTCAACTCCTCTACTGTATCAGCTTCTTGAAGTATTCAGCGCCGTAGGCTGACAAGAATGTATCTTGATCCTCACTTCCGCCGCTGACTCCAAGTCCGCCGACTATTTTATCGCCTATTTTTAGCGGATCGCCTCCGCCGAAAATAACTATCTTACCGCCGTTGGTAAACTGTATGCCGTAAAGAGACTGTCCGGGCTGACTGAGTCCTTTAAGCTCTATTGTAGGCATCTTAAGCGCTACAACTGTATAGGCTTTGTTGAAAGCCACGTCATAGCTTGCTATATACGCTCCGTCCATGACCTCAGTAAGCACAGGACGGGCAGCTGCATCGGAGACAGAAACTACAATATTGAGTCCCATTTCCACAGCCTTGTCTTCAACGGCTTTTGCAACCTTTTTGGCAAGCTCCAGCGTCATTGTGCAGGAGCTTTCATCAAGAGCTGCCTTAACTATTTGCTTAATTAAATTCTCATTCATAATTATTTGTTAAGCTGAGCTATAACCTGCTTTGTAATCTTTTCAATGAGTTCGTCCTTTGAACCGCCATGATTATGTCCGCCGCAGTTACCCTTACAGCTATGACAACCGTTTGCCTTGTTCTGACAGAGGTTTGCAGGATGCTTACCTGTCATGCCGAACTGTCTTCTGATTTCGTAAAGCTTTTCAACCTGATCAGGTGAGAATTCCTTAGGACCGCCAAGCTGTCTTGCTTTATAAAGAAGCTCTGCGTAGAATTCTACTGATTCCATCTTGTGATATGCTGCAAGAAGTGAATCTGAATATGTAAGAGCGCCGTGACTTTCAAGAAGCACTGCATCATAATAAGGAAGATACTTCTCAACTGCATCGGGGATTTCTTCTGTTGAAGGTGTGCCGTACTCAGCGATGGGTACACAGCCGAGAGCTATAACAGCTTCAGGCATGATAGGCTGAGTAAGGGGTATTCCGGCAATAGCAAAGCTTGTTGCATATGACGGATGAGCATGAACAACAGCATTTACATCAGGCCTCTTATCATACACACGAAGATGCATCTTGATTTCTGATGAAGGCTTGAATCCGGGGTTTGCCTGGATTACCTTACCGGTTCTGTCAATCTTACAGATATACTCCGGTGTCATGAAGCCCTTACTTACACCGGTAGGTGTGCAAAGGAATTCATTATCGGAAATCTTGACAGAAATGTTACCGTCGTTTGCAGCAACCATACCTCTGTTGTAAATTCTCTTACCGATTTCACAGATTTGTTTTTTGATTTCGTATTCCGATATCATAGTAACGTCTCCTTTTTTAAATTTTTTATTGGTATTGTTGTTTTTGTTTTGTTTCAAACTAATTATACAACAATTACTTAACTTTGTCAACAAATATTCTTTGTTTTTTTTGTTTTTATTTTTGTTTTTCTTTGTTTTTGGTGATTTCGCACTAAATCAGGCTCATGTTCACTAAGGTTTGTGGCTTTATAACAAACAAAAGTTATCCACCTATCTCAATTTTTATACCGGACTTTTCTGCAACAGCCTTTAAAGCATCTATCTGCTCCTTGGTATGAAGCGGAACATCGCCCATGAGGTATTCTCTTCCAAGACCGTCATACTTATCCTTGCCTAATCGGTGATACGGCAAAAGATGAAGCTTCTTTGCACCGATTGATGCGGCAAACTCGCTGATAGCACGTATTTCCCCATCTGTGTCATTAAATCCCGGTATTACGGGAACTCTGACCGTAAAATCATTAGCTTCCTTTGCAAGCCTCTTTGCATTTTCGAGCATTCTTTCATTGGAAACACCCGTAAATTCCTTGTGCTTTGCTCCGTCCATATGCTTTATATCCATAAGATAATAATCAATATACGGAAGTGCTTTTGATATAGTCTCGTAAGGAACACATGATGTGGTTTCAATAGCTGTGTTAATTCCGGACTCCTTTGCCGCCCGAAGCAATGCAGTAGCAAACTCAGGCTGGCAGAAGCTTTCGCCGCCGGACAAGGTTAAGCCGCCGCCTGACCGTCTGTAATAGATTCGGTCACGGCTGATTACCTCAAGCATTTCACCTACGGTAACGTCTTTTCCGATAATCTTTGTTTTGCCGCCGGTGGTCATGGTTTCAATCTCGTAGCTTTGAGATTCAGGATTGCAGCACCATCTGCATCTGAGTCTGCAGCCTTTGAGGAAAACTATTGTTCTTATCCCCGGACCGTCATGAACAGAAAACCTTTGAATATCAAAAATCCTGCCTTTTGTATTTAAATATTCCATATCCGGTTTCCTTTCCTATACAGTATCAGAAACCTTGTTGTTCTGTTCTGTTGATAATATCGTCCTGAAGAGATTTTGAAAGAGTTGTAAACAGTGCGCTGTATCCTGCAACTCTTACAACCAGACTCTTATATTTCTCAGGATTCTTCTGTGCATCAATAAGGGTTTCGCGGCTTACTACGTTAAACTGCATATGGCTTCCCTTCTGGTCGAAGTATCCTCTAATGAGATTTATGAAGCTGTCAATTCCTGATGCGCCTTCAAGTGCTGACGGATGGAATTTCATATTGAACAAAGTTCCGTTTGATGCAATGTAGTGGTCAAGCTTCGAAACTGAGTTTGCCGCAGCAGTAGGACCGCTTACATCTCTTCCAGCAGTAGGACTTACGCCGTCTGCCACAGGAGTATATGCATATCTTCCGTCAGGTGTTGCGCCGGTCTGCGCGCCCAGAGGAACATTGGCAGAAACGGGATAAAGACCTGCCTGATATCTTCCGCCTCTTGGGTTAGTGTATTTTTCCAATGGCTTTGTATATGTATAAGCTACATCTCTTGCAAAAGCATCAACCTCAGGAACATCGTTTCCAAACTTAGGAATTTCAAGTATCATATCACGAATTCTTGAATAGCTTCCGCTTCCGCCTGCTGTTGCCATTACCTTATCATATACAGCTTTAATCTGACTGTCTGTTGCATCAATGCCGTTTTCTTTTAGCTGCTTAACTATTGCAGCAGTAGCCTTGATTGCATCGTCCTGACTCATGCTGCCGCCGCCAAAGTTATTTTCCAAAGCGGCTTTAAGCTCGCTCATTGTTATTTTCTTTTCATCAAATACAAGCTTTTTCACTGCATACAATGAATCTGCCATGTTAGCTACGCCAAATCCCTGAGGACCGGTAAAGTTATAAACCGCACCGCCCTCCTGAACAGATTTTCCTTTTCCTATACAATCATCAACCATTGATGACAAGAACGGAAGGGGGCATCTTTCTGCGTGCGCCATGTCGATTGCATTATCCGCATTTACCATAAGCTCTATCATGTATTCTGTGTGCTTTTTATAAGCATCATAGAATTCTTCAAAGGTTGACATCTGTGTTACATCGCCGGTCTGAACGCTGATTTGCTTTCCGTTGTCAACACCGTTTGAGAACACAAGCTCAAGAGGTCTGCACATATTAAAGAACGCCGCATCGTGCCAGCCGTCAGTTTTTCCTGACTTCTGAGGCTCAACGCATCCGATTATATTGTACTGTCTTGCATCTTCTATGGTTAAACCTCTGTTCTGAAGTGCAGGAATTATAACCTCATCGTTGTAGTATGCAGGGAGTCCTATACCGGTTTTGGTAAGATTAGCCGCATGAACCATAAGCTCATAAGGTGTCTGGTTCCATACTCTCATAGAAAGTGACGGCTGGGGGAGCATTACGTGCATTGAAGCTGTAATACACATGAACGAAAGGTCGTTTGTTACGTCTGTTCCGTACATATCCTGACCGCCTACAATAAGGTTCTGGAATGTTCCGTAGCCTGCAAAGCCTTCTGCTGATGCCCAATCACGAACCTTTGTTACGTCGTTGAGCTTTATCCAGATACAGTCAATATATTCCTGAGCCTGCTCTCTTGTAATAACGCCTCTGTCAAGGTCGTTTTTGTAGTAGGGGTACATATATTGGTCAAAACGGCCGGGTGAAATAGAGTGACCGTTACTTTCCGTCTGAATAAGAAGCTGTACAAACCAGAAAGACTGACAAGCTTCGTAGAAGCTTTGTGCCCCGAATTCAGGAACTCTGCGGCAGTTTCTTGAAATCTGCAGAAGCTCTTCCTTTCTGACGGGATCGGTACATTTTTCTGCTTTTGCTTCAGCAAGCGCCGCATATCTTTTTGCATATGTAATTGCAGCGTTGCAGGACTCTATCACGCTTTCAAGGAAGGCACAGCGCTGAACATAGTCGCTGTCGCCCTTTTTGCATTTTGAAAGAGCCTCTTTTGCCTTTGCAATAATTCCTGAAAAACCTATTTTGATTACTTCATCATATTTAACTGTAAGATGTCCTACACCGTTATAGTAGTAGTTACCCGGAGTAAAGATATTATGCTCCATAGCAGTAAGAGTTTCAGGAGCCATATAGGATGCTGCAAGCTCGCTGGTGGTCTTGCCTTTCCAATAAGGAAGATACTGCTTCAGCTTTTGCTTGGTTTCATCCGAGATATAGAATGGATCGGCACTTCTTGTTTCGATAGTGTCGTATTCAGTTTCCAGCCATTCAAAAGAAAATTCCGGATAAATCTGACAACTTCTCGGTCTTATTGAGTTAGAACCAACAATAAGCTCATTATCACGTATAGTAATAGGAAGCTTTTCGCAAATATCACGAAATGCATGAGCTCGTCTTTTTATCATTGGTTCGTTTTCGCTTTTCTGATAGGACTCAGTAAGAATAACAACTCTGTCTGCCTCAAGTCTTGGTTTCTCTTGGAAAAGAGCGTCCTTGAGCTTATCAATTCTCTGACTCTTGGCAACAGGCTGACTGTAATACTTTTCCATACAATCGCAACTGCCTTTCAATTTAATTTTTAGCAATGCATTATAGCATTTTTAAACTAAACAAAAACATACACATATAATTATAAAACAAAACAAAGAAAAAGTCAACACATTTAAAGAAAAATATTACGTTTTTTTAACATTTTCCTGAAAAACCAATAAAAACCACAGAAAATCAGGCAGAAAACTAAAAAAAATCCTGCTTTCGCATATTGCGAAAGCAGGAATCTTTTAATTAATCTTCTCGCTGAACGGTGCCAACGGCAACTTAACTGTTCCCAAAGCATCGGTAGATTGATTTGCAAGACTCTTTACAATTCCGTCAATCCAACCAAATCTTACATGAGTCGGAGATGATACAGAACCTGAAGTCAGGATAACTGTGTCGCCCGATATGCTTGCAGTTGCTTTGTGCCATGTTTCTCCGTCTGCTGAAAGCTCAAATTCAGGAAGTGTACCGTCTGAATTAAGCGAGCAAAGTCCACCATGAAGTCCGTCATTTACAAAATCAAATTCAACTGTTACTGTATTTCCGTTTACTGATGCTGATTTGTAAACCGGTCCTGAGTAAGCAATATTATTCATATTATAAAGATTCTTCATAATATGTCTTGCTATTCTCTTTGCCACAACATCCTTATCTGTGGGATGGATGTCATTAGACTGTCCTGTATCATTAGTTACTACTATATGAGCATCATCTACAAGATTTTGAATATTCCATTGAACAGGTCTGAACATTGCCCAATCCTTATATGCACCGTATCCGGGAAGCTGTACTATATAATATGGAATATCATATCCGAAGTCCTTGCGCATCTGATTTATCATATCTCTTGCCATTTTGTCATAGTTGGCATCTCCACAGTCAGCCTCACCCTGATACCAAAGCGCTGCTCTGAATGTATATGGTACAACAGATTGCGCCATTGCATAATATGCATCTGACGGACGAATTCCGTTTGTATCACCCACAGAATTAATATAGTCATCATCATATCCGTATTCAGCTTTTGTTACATCATCCTTTGACATCCATCTGGTGATGCTTGATGCACCACGGGCTGATTTTACAAGTCCAATGGGAACGTCGTCTTCAATAGCACCCATTTGTCTGAGCGCCCAGGCTACTGAATAAAGAGTTGCGCCGGCAGTTGCATAGTTGGTGGTAGTAGCTACATTCCATACCTCACTATCAAGCACTTCTCCCCCATCGACACGTGCTTTCGCACTGTTGAGTGATGCAACGTCAAAGAATCTTATATTTGGTTCATACGTTACTCTCGATGAAAGACCTGCAAAGTTGCTGAGCTTCATTTCCATATTGGATTGTCCTGAACCATAGAATACATCGCCTACTACTACATGACTGTAAGTGAATGTTTTCACCACGTCTGTTCCGTCAGACACAGCTACCACAAGGTCTTTTTCTGTTGTTGAAGCATCGCCCATAGGAAGTTTAACAAGAAATTCGCCGTTTACCGCAGTTGACGTTACAGCTGCACCATCGCCATACTTTGCAGAAACAGTATATCCGGATGGTGCCATACCAAAGATATTTACATCTGAATTTCTTTGAAGAACCATATAATCCGAGAATATTGTAGGCATGCTTATGGTCTGTGATGTTTCCAGAAACTTTGATTTGTAATTACACAAGGGCGCCATACCATTACCCTCATCCCACGCCATAATCTTCAATTCCGCATCGGAAAGATTGTCTGGTATGTCAACTTCAAATTCAATATATTTGCTCGTATTTGCCGGAACTTCAATGCCATACTGTCTGTCTGCATCATACATTTTTCCGCCTAATACACTTGCATACGCAGTAACTGTTTTTGCAGAAGTTGTATAGTTATAAATAAATGCACCTATTTTAGCTGTCCCCGGAATATTTACATTTGAAGCTTCGAAAAATTCATTATTTCCTACTATAATACCTCTGAGCTTTATTTCATAGAGAGGAGAAATAGTATATACATTGCCTTCTTCAATATTATCATGAGAAATTATAATCGTATCATAATCCTCAAGAATATCATTGTCATTTTTTTCATTTCCTGATGAATCAGCTATTACAATCTCACTTCCGATAGTTCTGCAGGAGATTGTATTATAGAACTCTCCAACAGTTTTTCCCACAGGAGCACTATAAACAATATTTTTATCTCTATCTATTGTCACACCTGAAGGTACAACTAGATGCATCAAACCATAGTTTGTGAGGTCCTGCTCGGAGCCGCCGGTAACAACAACATTATCTATCATCACGGAATATGGACTGCCATCGCCATGGGACCATGCAGAGAAGTATCCGCTTGCCAAATCTTTAACTATATTTTTATTTCTTATTGTATATGTATTTGGCAATAATTTATTATTAATTTCAGCAGTAAAGGTTCCCTCTTTTATATCTATATGAAAATCCAGACTGTGCCATTCATTTGTCTTGAAATTATCATCCGCCAGCAACCACTGTTCACTATTTCCTCCGGTAGTTGCATCTGTGCCTATACAGTATATTCTGCCATCATATATTGATACACTCATGGCACGATTGCCCTTTGTGTCAAACAATGTAAATCTGCAAGCTGTTGTGGCAGTAAGTCCTGAGGGAACATTGAAATCAAATGAAACATCTACGTTTTCGGTTTCCGGCGCAAAAGAGAATGTGGCAGCATTTTCTTTATCAGATAAGCTGCTTATCTTAAGAGCGAGGTTCTTATCATCATCTCCCGTTCTTCCTGCAAGCACCGTATTTGAATTACCTGTTATGCCTTGAGGAATTTCACCTTTTGTGCCACCATCAAAGGTAAGCTCTGTTGAACCCGACGTAACCGGAACAGGAGTCTTTGTATCTATGGTATAAACCTTTACATTATCAAAGTACAGAGGCTGAAGAGCACTTGTCCACGTTCTCGGAGAACCACCGATTTTTATATTATGGATAGACTCAACATCAGGCATATATCTGAACGGTGCTGTAGTTACATACGCATCATTATGCCAGATAGAATATGAGTTGTCGGGAATATTTAAAAGCAGCTTGATATTCTGCCATGCACCGCTGTTTATACCGGATTTTATATCTTTCGCTTTAGTCGCACCAAAAAATGTTGTGTAATAATAGATTTTAGGGAATTCAGTTATAAACGATATTGCGTTATATACTGTATTTCCGGCTTTGTTCTTACCATCAAAAGAAACATTAAACGAACGCACATTGTATTCCGTAATCTGATAATCCACGCTGAATAGAATCTGACCGCTTGTAGATGCGAAAGACTGCTGAATACCGTCGAAATCACCTAAGTTTTTATCACCGATTTTTACAACCTTATTTTTGTCACTATCGCCGGTCTTGCCTGCCGCTACCACATCATCGCTTCCGGATTTTATCATTGTCCATGATGATGAAATACCATTGTTGAAATCATCATCAATAGCTTTCACCCAACTTCCCGGAGTCTTGTGGGAAACTACAACATTATCAATATAAGCTTCTACTTCAATATCACTTCCGTTACAAAGCCAGAAAGCCAAGTCGGAGATCCCCGTATTATTCAAATTATAGTTTGCACTTCTATAACTATAATCAGTACAATACGAAACTCCGTCAACAAACATTGAATATTTTGAAGTACTTGTGTTTATTTCAAACTTAATGTCATGCCATTTAGTTTTATCAGGTGCAACCTTCTTGTCCACAGCACCATTTCCGTCATACGGCTGTATTGTTGGAGTTATCTTTGTAACAACCGCCGGCGGCCATGACTGATTACATACAGCGCCTAATATAAGATTATCAGTAGGTGCATACAAGTCATATTCGACAGTGAGAATACCGCTTGTAACTTTCTCACCAAGAGGCATATAGAAAAATGTACTTACATTATATCCTTGTTCTCTTTTCAGATGAAGGGCTTTACCTGAAGCGCCTGCCGGACCTTGTACAATCTCGGCAAACGATGCCTCTCCTTCTGTTTCTCCTACCTTTGTGATGCCAAGACTTGAGATAGTCGTGTTCTGGGCATCAAAGGTTTCGCTGATAATATTTCTATCAGTTGATGAAGCCTGAGCAAACAGTGTATTTATACTTGCAGCATCAACTGTCATCATGCTAACAGGCAGCATTGAAAATACCACCGCAAGAGCAAGAACTATGGAAAGGCTTTTTCTTTTCATTTTATTTTTCTCCTTTTATGTCATTTGCACTAACGCACAAAACAATTATATATTGTTTGTATTATACCATAATATTTTTTAGCTGTCTTTAAATTTCTTACTAACTTTTATCGAATTCTTACTGACTTTTAGGTAAATCAAACAAAAAAACTCATAAAACCGGATTAATTTTCCGATTTTATGAGTTTTGATTAATCAATCCATTGAAAGCTTCCCGTAAGAAGCGCTGCGGATTTTTCGGATACGGTGAGTATTCCGCCGTCTGTATGTGCTGTTTTCACTTCTCCGTTTTGCTGATGAATGGAACAGTCGCAAGGCTTTACAGATGTGACAAAAGGAATATGTCCTGCCATAACAGCCAAATCGCCTTCTGCGCCTCTCAAACTGATTTTTAATATATCATCCCGAAACAAATCGCCTTCAGGAGATGACACAACAAGAGGAAAGGTTTTCATTATTGCGACACCTTCTTCCCTTTCTCAACTGCTTCGTCAATAGTTCCCACATACAAAAATGCAGATTCGGGAAGGTCGTCATGCTTTCCTTCTATAATTTCCCTGAAACCGCGTATGGTTTCTGATAGAGGAACATACACGCCCCTGATACCTGTAAACTTTTCTGAAACGGTAAATGGCTGAGAAAGAAATCTCTGGATTTTTCTTGCTCTTTGCACAAGCAGTTTATCCTCATCGGAAAGCTCATCCATACCCATGATAGCGATAATATCCATAAGCTCCTGATAGCGCTGGAGAATTCTCTGAACCTCACGTGCCACCATGTAATGCTCTTCTCCAAGAGTTTCCGGAGAGAGTATGCGGCTTGTTGATTCAAGAGGATCAACTGCAGGGTATATACCTTGAGATGCTATACCTCTTGAAAGAACTGTTGTCGCATCAAGGTGAGCAAATGTTGTAGCAGGCGCCGGATCGGTAAGGTCGTCCGCCGGCACATATACCGCCTGAATAGATGTAATTGAACCTTTTTTTGTGGATGTAATACGCTCCTGCAAATCACCCATTTCCGTAGCAAGTGTGGGCTGATAACCAACAGCAGACGGCATACGTCCGAGAAGTGCAGAAACCTCACTGCCTGCCTGAGTGAATCTGAATATATTATCTATAAAAAGAAGCACATCCTGTCCCTCTTCATCTCTGAAATACTCCGCCATTGTAAGCCCTGAAAGACCTACTCTCATTCTTGCACCGGGAGGCTCGTTCATCTGTCCGTAAACAAGAGTAGTATTGCTTAATACTCCTGATTCCTTCATTTCATTATAAAGGTCGTTACCCTCACGGGTACGCTCACCTACGCCGGTGAAAACAGAAAGGCCACCATGTTCTTTTGCTATATTGTTTATAAGCTCCATTATAAGAACGGTCTTACCTACACCTGCACCGCCGAACAGACCGATTTTACCACCCTTGGAGTATGGGCAGATAAGGTCTATAACCTTGATTCCTGTTTCAAGAATTTCCGTTGATGTGGAAAGCTCGCTGTACTCAGGCGCAGGACGATGAATATTCCAACGCTCTACATCCTTTTCAAAAGGTTGATTATCCACAGTATCTCCAAGTACGTTAAAAATTCTGCCAAGGGTTTCACGACCTACGGGAACAGTTATGGCAGAACCCGTATCTACAACGGGAGTACCACGCTTAAGCCCGTCAGTAGATGACATGGCAATACAACGAACTGTATTATCTCCTATGTGCTGCGCAACTTCAACCGTCAGCTCTTTTTCTCCGCATTGCATTGTAAGTGCATTATATATAGCCGGCAAACTGCCTTCTTCAAAACATACGTCAACAACAGGCCCCATTACCTGCAAAACGCTGCCTTTTGCTGTATCTGACATTTATTATGCCTCCTTATAAGCCGCTTCCTGCGACAATTTCAGTAATTTCCTGAGTAATAGCGCCCTGCCTTGCTCTGTTATACTCAAGTCCAAGCTCATCAAGCATTTCCTGAGCATTCTTTCCGGCAGAATCCATTGCAACTCTTCTTGCAGCAACCTCGCTTGCAAAGCTTTCCTTTACGCTTGCAAACAATATTGCGCAAACATATTCAGGAATCACCGAGTTAAGCACGGTGATTTCATCCGGTTCAAATATTATACCGCTGTTTTGTTGTTCGATTTGTCTTTCAAGTGGCAACACCCATTGAACGTATGCCTCCTGAGACATCATAGAAATATATTTTGTGCTTACGATTCCGAGTCGGTCGAAGCGGTTTTGTAAAAAGTCATTGCAAAGAGTTTTCGCAAGCTCCTTTGAATCGTTATAATTAAAATCCTCAACACTCCTGAACCCACCTTCAAACCGGTCGCATACATGCTTTCCTATGGGGATTATTTCACAGTCCTTATATTCCCTCAAAAGTCTGAAGATATTGGCATTATATCCGCCTGCAAGACCTCTGTCTCCGCCGATTACAATAAGACGTGTTCTGCTGCCCTCACGCTTTGACATATACGGGCTTTTAAAACATTCTCTTTTTGATGCAAGCTCCGATACTGCATCCTTTACGGAGCGCACATATTCTCTGGCACGCATCATAGAAATATTTGCACGATGAATTTTTGAAGATGCCACAAGTCCCATTGCTTTAGTGAGGTGCAAAGTGGAATTAACACTTTTTATGCGAGTTCTGAGTTTTTTTATATCAGCGCCCATATCCTCACCTCTTAAGCTCTGAAAGTGCTGTCTTAAGTCTGTCTATATCCTCATCGTCCCATGAGCCTGACTCTACACGACTGAGGAAATCGGAATATTTATTCTCAAGCAGTTCATAAAGCCCCTGCTCATATTTCTTTACTTCCTTAACGGGTACATCATTTAGATAACCGTTTATTACTGCATATACGATAGCAATCTGACAGCCTACACGAACGGGTGCATTTCGGTCCTGCTTAAGAACCTCAACTATACGCTCACCAAGGGCAAGTCTTGCTTTTGTATCCGCATCCAAATCACTTCCGAACTGTGCAAAGGACTGAAGCTCACGATACTGTGAATATAGAAGCTTTAATTCACCGGCTACCTTTTTCATGCCCTTTATCTGAGCTGAGCCACCTACACGGCTTACAGAAATACCGGGGTTTATAGCAGGCATTACACCTGCATGGAAAAGCTCAGTTTCAAGGAATATTTGTCCATCTGTGATAGAAATTACGTTGGTCGGAATGTACGCTGATACATCTCCTGCCTGAGTTTCTATAATAGGCAACGCTGTAATAGAACCGCCACCAAATTCCGGAGCAACACAAGCCGCACGTTCAAGAAGTCTTGAATGGAGATAGAATACATCTCCCGGATATGCCTCTCTTCCGGGCGGGCGGCGAATAAGAAGTGAAAGCGCACGATATGCAACAGCGTGCTTGGAAAGGTCATCATAAATGATAAGAACGTCCTTTCCCTGCTCTCTGAAATATTCAGCCATTGCGCAGCCGGCATAAGGAGCAATATATTGGAGAGGCGCTGACTCCGAGGCTGATGCTGAAACTACAATGGTGTATTCCATTGCGCCTGCGGCAGTAAGCTGATTTACAAGCTGAACAACGGAGCTGTTTTTCTGACCTATTGCCACGTATATACATATAACGTCTGTATTTTTCTGGTTTATTATAGTATCAATTACAATTTCGGTTTTTCCTGTCTGTCGGTCGCCTATAATAAGCTCTCGCTGACCTCTGCCTATGGGAATCATACTGTCGATGGCTTTAATACCCGTCTGTAACGGTACTGATACGCTTTTTCTTTCTATTATACCCGGCGCTTCCGATTCTACCGGTCTTGAGCCGGCGGCAGAAACGGGACCTTTTCCGTCAATAGGCTCACCTAAGGTGTTTACAACACGGCCAAGAAGTGCTTCACCAACAGGCACAGACAAAACCTTACCCGTTCTTTTTACTGACGAGCCTTCACGTATATTATTTTCATTGGAAAGAAGCGCAACCGAAACGGTTTCACTTTCAAGGTTCTGAGCCATGCCATAGCTTCCGTCATCAAACTCCAGAAGCTCTCCTGACATACATTCGCTAAGACCATATACTCTTGCAATTCCGTCACCTACAAGAATAACTGTTCCTGTTTCTTTCATTTCCAATGCAG
This sequence comes from Clostridia bacterium, assembly GCA_045128915.1. Lineage (GTDB taxonomy): Bacteria > Bacillota > Clostridia > UBA1381 > UBA1381 > RGIG9115. The sequence continues at coordinate 16,839 of JBGVIT010000022.1, read as the reverse complement.
ATTTGTAGTTTTTTATTTGTTCTTTTATAATACTGCTTATTTCTTCTGCTCTTGTACTCATCTGTTAATCACTTCCTTAATATCCTTGAGACGACTGCGCAGACTTCCGTCCAACACTTTTCCGTCCATTTCCACTACCACTCCACCAAGAATCGAGCTATCAATACAATATTCTATACTTACATTTGTTTTGTACGCTGTCATAAGCTTTTTTGTAAGAGCTGTTTTCTCTTCCTCAGTAAGCTCCACAGCACTTGTTACCTTTGCAACCTTTACCTTTTGGGACTCGGAAAGCAAATTCTCATATTCCTCCACAGACTCCGAAAACTCGGAGAGTCTGCCTTTATCACACATAAGTGATAAATATGAAACTACATCTTCGGGCATATGTCCTGAAAACGTTTTTTCGATTATTGACAAGCGTTCACTTTTAGACACGCCGGGAGAAGATAACAAAATCATAAAATCAGGATTTTTATCAAAAGCTGTCTTAATCTCTTCAAGCGCATCTCTATATTCTGTTTTTTTATCTTTTTCACAAGCAAGCATAAAAATGGCCTGACCGTATTCTCTGCTGATTTCAGTCATTATTATCGTTAACTCCTTTCGCAAAATTAAGAACAATTTTATTCAGACTTGTCGCCTATATTTTCAATAAAGGAATCTATCAGGTTTCTGTGGTCCTCGGTGTTCACTTCTCTGCCAAGGAGTTTTTCTGCAATATCTCCTGATACTTCAACGATTTCATGCTTTATTTTATCAGCAGCTTTTTTGTATTCCAGGTCAGCCTCAGATTCTGCCTGACGAATAATAGTTTCAGCACGATTTCTGGCTTCGTCTATTATTTTGTCGCTGCGGAGTTTTGCATTATCAGTAGCCTGAGATAAAATATCCGAAGCCTCCTGAGTTGCTCTGCCAAGTCTGGCTTCCCATTCACTTTTGCTTTCATGCGCCGCTTTTTCAGCCTCGTTTGCTGATGAATAACGCTCATCAATTTCAGCCTGCCTTTTGCTCATAACATTCTTTACAGGCTTGAACAAAAACTTCTTGATTATAGCATATAGAATCAATAGGTTAGCAAGAGAAATAATAATATTCCACAGATTGACAGAAATAACTTCTAATGATTGTATCATTTTATCAACTCCCTGAATTAACCGATAGCACTCATCAAAATATCAATCAAAAGATTGGGCGCAACGAAAATAAGCAAGATTGCAATAACCAACGCGTAAAGACCGGTTGTTTCTGCAATAGCACAACCCATAAGCATTGTACTTGTTACATCACCCTTACATTCAGGCTGACGGCCTATTGCTTCGCAGGCTTTTGCCACAGCGTTACCTTCACCGATACCGGGGCCTATACCGGCTATCATAGCCATACCCGCACCTAACGCACACGCACCTAAAATAATACCAATAGCAAGTTCTAACATATCAAACTACCTCCTGATTTGTTTTTTTCTTTTTTATTTTATTAAAATACTCATCCATAGGGAAACCGTCTGCTACATACATCATGGTAAGCATCGCAAAAATGTATGCCTGCAGGCAACCGCTGAACACATCAAAGTAAATGGAAAGCACAGCAGGTATGCCTATTCCCAAAAGCGGAATTTCTCCCAAGAAACCCGGCAGCCATCCGAGCAAAATATTTGATAGTCCCTGAAGTCCCGCAGCAACAAGAACTGATATTACAGAACCGGAAAGTACGTTTCCGTAATGACGAAACGCCATAGAAACGGGAGTTGCAATTTCACTTATTACATTAAGCGGCGTAAGAAGCACCGGACTTGCAAGGCTTTTAATATAATGAACAGGTCCGCATTTTAACTTGTAATACATTATAAGTATAAATGAAACTACCGCCCAGCCTGCCACAACGTTCAAATCTGATGTAGGCGGGAATAGTCCAACCAACGACAGTAAGCTTGAAAACGCCGACAGAGCTATAACAGAAGCTATAAAAGGCGCAAAACCGGAGAAATACTCGCCCATATTCTGCTTTACCAAGCCCTCTGTTTTTTCCACAAGCCATTCTGCAAGATGCTGACGATTGTCTGGGTGGTCTGTGCTTAGTCCATGTGTCAAGAATAAGCACAAGCCAAAAACCGAAATCACTACCAGCCATGAATTAATCTGTGCAGATGTGATTATAAGCTCCTGAACAGGCATAGGGACTCGCAAATAAATCTGCGCTCCGCTGATGTGTATGCCCTGAGCCAAGGGCGAAGTGAGAATTTTAATTATTATCCCTGCCACTATCGGCAGAATCATCATTAATATATACAACATATCAACAACTACAAAGCAGTTGTTTTTTTTATTCATCAGTTTTTCACCTCCGATAAAAACCAAAATGTCATTAATTCTCTCTTTTTACAAACGGGCGGATGAAAACCGCAATTCGCGGAAAAAATAACGTAATCAAAACTGCCCACATATTAAATGCCGGCGACACCACGCCTATTATCACTACCACAATCAGAAAAAGCATACGGTAGAGCATAGACACCCGCATAGCCGTCTGAGCTGCAGATTTTTCTTTAGTTACAGCTTTTTGCACCGTTATACCCATAAAAAGAAAATTAAGTATTACAGCAATTCCGCTTAGTATATTACCAAGCAACACCTTGTAATCCCACGCGCCTATTATTAAAAAAGCAGCCTGCATTATAACGCTTAGCAATATTACTATATATGCAATATATTTAGTTTCGCTCTTAACGGTAGCATCAATTTTTATCATAAAATCACCTTGTGTCGATTTATTCGCCAAAATTTTCCACCATTATAACTCTATCATAAAATTTCAAAAAAGTCAACTATACATTTGTTGATTTTAACCATTTGTCATAGTATATTAACATTTGATACCTACCTTAATTATTTAACAATTAATCTATATATATTCATAAAAAATGAGATGCACAATTTTGTGCATCTCATTTTTTAATCAACTTTATTTTTTTAAGAAGTCCATAAAGTCTGTCACCTGCAGGCAGCATCTTTATTTCTTCCTCTGTCATAATATTAAATTTGAAAATAAGCACGCCGTAAATACTTGCTGCTATTACGATTGTGACGGGAAGTGCAATAAAATTGGATTTTATAATCGTCATTACACCTTTATACACAAAGTATGCTGCAACTCCCATTATACCCCCTGCGCAAAGAGGCTTAAATACGTATTTCATAATGTTCATTTTCAGCGAAATATTTCGGGCAAGCACCGTAAAGCAGATTGTAAATGAAATCATCTGACACACCACAGAGCTGATTGCCGCACCGTAAATATTAACAGACGGAATACGTATAAGGACAATGTTGAGTATTATTTTTGCTACGCAGCCACATACAAGTCCCGTTGCAGGAGTATATACCTTGCCCATGCCCTGAAGTGAGCCTGATATAGTCTGGTTAAGAGCCGTAAAAATCAAAGCAACAGAGCTTATCTGGAGCAGGTCATAACCAAGCTGTGCATTGGGATATATGAGTTTATAAATAGGATGTGCAAGAGAAATATATCCGAAAGCACACGGAAGAATAAGCAGTATTGATATTAAGAATGAATAGTTGATTTTGCCTGCGGCTTCTTTTTTGTCACCTATTGCCAACGCTCCTGATATTGACGGAACAAGCACCGTCGCAAAAGCGATATTAAGTGCGAGTGGCATATTAATGAGAGTGTCACTCTTTCCAAGCACCCCTGCCAGACGTACTGCTTCGTCATTTAACTGTTTTGCCGTTGGCATCATAATTGCAGGAGTATTGCCGTAAGCCGGAATACATGACGAAAATGCGATTTCTATACCTCTTGTGATTGTTGCAGTATCTATAACTCTGTTAATGGCTGATATTATTGAGCCGAGAGAGATAGGTATTGATATCATCAGGATATTTTTCATCATGGTGCGGACAGATATTTTCTTAAACTGTGACATATCTGTCAATCGAAGCTTTTCGTCAATATCTTTTTTATGCTTTTTATAGAACAAAAGCAAATAGCCAAAGCTGAGGACTGTTGCAAGGGATGTAGCAAAGTTTGCCCAAGCAGCCATAAATTCAGGCTTCTGTCCTACTGCAAGGAATACAAACAGAATAGTCAGACTGCATTTGAAAATCTGTTCAAGCACCTGAGATGTGCTTGTAGCGTTCATGTTCTGCAGACCTACAAAATATCCTCTAATTACGCTGGAAACGCATACGAAGAATATTGAAGGTGCTAATGCACGCATTGTATATTCAACGCCCTCCATATGTACAATCCTGTAAGCTACAAACTCTGCACCAAAATACAAAGCAAGACTGCACACAAAACCTATCCCTGCAAACAGAACAAAGGCTGTTTTGAAAACGCGGTATGCACCTTTATAATCCTTAACCGCTGCACGTTCTGCAACCATTTTGGATATGGCGTTAGGCACACCTACTGACGATATGGCAAGGAGCAGCGTATATACCTGAAAACCTGCTGTATAAAATCCGTTGCCTGCATCACCAAAGCCTTTTATGTTGGTAATCACCATACGGTACATAAGACCAAAAAGTTTAACAAGCAGCTGAGCTACGAGAATGACACTTACATTCTTCATAAATGATTGCTTTTTGTCAGTCACAAATCATATCTCCTTCCTGACAGAATAGGGGATGCATAACCATGCATCCCCGATAGAACTTCAAAAGCTCTTTATTTTATCTGTTCGTTAGGTATTACCTGACCTTCAACCTTGATATTAATATCTTTATACAAAGACATACCTGTTCCGGCAGGTATCAGCTTACCGATAATAACGTTTTCCTTGATACCGATAAGAGGATCAACCTTACCTTTAATCGCGGCATCAGTAAGAACCTTCGTTGTTTCCTGGAATGATGCAGCTGAAAGGAACGAATCAGTAGCAAGTGATGCTTTTGTGATACCAAGCAATACGGGAGAATATGTTGCATGTCTGCCCTGGAAATTAGAAGGAACCGCGATGTAATCTTCATCAACGATTTCACCGGTTTCTTCATCAATGTGCGGTGCAGGTGCTTCTCCGCCATTTGCTTCAAGATAATCAGAAATTCTGTCAACTTCCTTATTGGCAGCTTCAAGCTCGAATATATCCACAAGTGCGCCAACGAGAAGATTTGTATCTCCTGACTCTTCTACTCTTACCTTACGGAGCATCTGTCTTGTAATAACCTCAACGTGCTTGTCGTTAATATCAACACCCTGCATACGATATGTTCTTTGTACTTCACGTGTGATATAAACCTGAACGTCGTGAGGACCAAGGATACGGAGTATATCGTTAGGATTGATTGAACCCATTGTAAGCTCTGCACCCTTTTCGATAACGTCTCCGTCTTTTACAACAATGCTTGCTGAATACGGAATTGCATATGTCTTAGCTTCTCCGTTTTCATCATTTGTTACTATTACTTCACGCTTTCTCTTTGATTCAGAAACGCTTACACGGCCTGAAATCTCAGAGATGATTGCAACACCCTTAGGCTTACGTGCTTCGAAAAGTTCTTCGATACGTGGAAGACCTTGTGTAATATCGCTTCCTGATGCAACACCGCCGGCGTGGAAGGTACGCATGGTAAGCTGTGTACCGGGTTCACCGATAGACTGAGCTGCTATGATACCTACTGCTTCACCAACATTTACAAGCTCGCCTGTTGCAAGGTCACGACCATAACACTTAGCACATACACCCTTGCGGCAGTCACATGTGAGAACGCTTCTGATTGCAACCTTCTCAATTCCTGATGCAACTATCTTATCTGCGTCAATATCAGTAATAATATCTCCTGCCTTAACAATAAGTGCCTTTGTTTCAGGATGCTCAATATCAAACTTGGATGTTCTGCCTATGATACGGTCCTTAAGAGGCTCGATTACTTCGTTACCGTCCATAATAGCAGTTACTTCTTCATACTTATCTGTTCCACAGTCAATTTCACGTACTACAACGTCCTGAGATACGTCAACAAGACGACGTGTAAGGTAACCTGAGTCGGCTGTACGGAGCGCTGTATCGGTAAGACCTTTTCTTGCACCGTGAGAAGATATGAAGTACTCAAGTACGTTAAGACCTTCACGGAAGTTTGCACGGATAGGAATTTCGACTGTTCTACCCTGAGTATCCGCCATAAGACCACGCATCGCTGCAAGCTGTCTTATCTGGTTAACGCTACCACGGGCACCTGAGTCAGCCATCATGAATATGGGGTTGAACTTACCAAGGTTTGCCATCATGGCATTTGTTACCTTACCTGAAGCTTCTGCCCAGATGTCGATAACTGCTTTATATCTTTCATCGTCTGTGAGGAAGCCTCGTCTGTACTGCTTCATTATCTTTTCGACACGTTCTTCAGCGTCGGCAAGAATTGATTTCTTTTCTTCGGGAACTTCAATATCAGAAACGGCAACTGTGATTGCGCCCTGAGTTGAATATTTATAACCCGTTGACTTAATAAGGTCAAGAATATTTGCAGTTTCTGTGATACCGCATACTCTTATACATCTGTCAATAATCTTACCAAGCTCTTTCTTACCTACTATGAAGTCAACCTCATAGTTAAGGAAAGTTTCTGCATTGGTTCTGTCAACAAGACCGATGTTCTGAGGAATGTTGTTATTGAAGAGTATTCTACCTACAGTAGTTTCTATAAGCTTTGAATACTTAACTCCGTCAAGAACGCCTGTCTTTCTTATTTTAACAAGTGAATGGAGTCCTACTTCTTTGTTGTGATAAGCCATGATAGCTTCGTCTTCATCAACAAATACCATACCTGCGCCCGGCTCATCTTCCTTAACGATTGTAAGGTAATAACTACCGAGAATCATGTCCTGAGTAGGAACTGTTACAGGATTACCGTCCTGAGGCTTCAAAAGGTTGTTTGCTGAAAGCATAAGGAATCTTGCTTCTGCCTGTGCTTCAGGTGAAAGAGGCACGTGAACAGCCATCTGGTCACCGTCGAAGTCGGCGTTGTACGCTGTACATACCAACGGATGAAGCTTAAGCGCTCTGCCTTCTACAAGCACCGGCTCAAACGCCTGAATACCCAATCTGTGAAGCGTTGGTGCACGGTTAAGAAGTACGGGATGCTCTTTAATAACATCTTCAAGCACATCCCAGACCTCAGCACTTCCACGCTCTACCATACGCTTAGAGCTCTTGATATTAAATGCAAGCTTACGTGCTACAAGCTCTTTCATAACAAACGGCTTGAAAAGTTCTATTGCCATTTCCTTAGGAAGACCGCACTGATATATCTTAAGTTCAGGGCCTACAACGATAACTGAACGTCCTGAATAGTCAACACGCTTACCCAAAAGGTTCTGACGGAAACGTCCCTGCTTACCTTTAAGAAGGTCTGAAAGAGACTTAAGAGGTCTGTTACCGGGGCCGGTAATTACTCTGCCGCGTCTGCCGTTATTAATAAGTGCGTCAACTGCTTCCTGAAGCATACGCTTTTCGTTTCTGATAATAATATCAGGTGCGCCAAGCTCAAGAAGTCTGTTAAGACGGTTGTTTCTGTTGATAACACGTCTGTAAAGGTCGTTAAGGTCACTTGTTGCAAATCTGCCACCGTCAAGCTGAACCATAGGACGAAGTTCGGGCGGGATAACCGGAACTACTGTCATAATCATCCATTCAGGACGGTTGCCTGATACACGGAATGCTTCCACAACCTCAAGTCTTTTGAGAATTTTAGCCTTTTTCTGACCTGCTGAAAGACCTTCAAGTTCAGCTTTGAGTTCAACAGAAAGTTGTTCAAGGTCAATCTTTTTAAGAAGCTCTAATATAGCTTCTGCACCCATACCTGCTTTAAATGCATTTCCGTACTTTTCGCAGGCAGCTGTATATTCACTTTCAGAGAGAACCTGATTCTGCATAAGGTCAGTTTCTCCCTTATCTATTACAATATATGCAGCAAAATACAAAACTTTCTCAAGATGTCTTGGTGACAAGTCAAGCATCTGTCCCATAGCTGATGGAACACCCTTAAAGTACCAGATATGTGATACGGGAGTTGCAAGCTCAATATGTCCCATACGCTCACGACGCACCTTTGATTTTGTTACCTCAACGCCGCATCGGTCGCAGACTACACCTTTATATCTTATTTTTTTGTACTTTCCGCAATGACATTCCCAATCCTTTGTAGGACCGAAAATCTTTTCGCAGAACAAGCCGTCTCTTTCAGGCTTAAGAGTTCTGTAATTTATAGTTTCAGGCTTCTTTACTTCACCGTAAGACCATTCGAGAATTTTCTCCGGTGATGCAAGCCCGATTTTTATAGCTTCAAAACTGTTAAATTCTAACATCTGATAACCTCCGTATGAAAATCTGATTAATCTTCCAAATCATTGTCGAACGCATCATCTTCATCAACACCGTCGTCAATGAAATCGTCGTCCTCAACAGTATAGTCAAAATCGTCTATCTCATCAGAATCTTCAGGATCATCTAACTCGTCGAGTTCTGAATATTCATAGTCAGGAATCATTCCTGCCTCTGCTATATTACTCTCGTCAAGCTGGAGATTTATTCCGTCAGCATCCTCCATAACCTTTGAGTAGTCTTCTCTTGGTGCGTAATCGTCCTCGTCCTCTGTCACTTCGTCAAGGTCTATTTCCTCACCCATATTATTGAGTATGCGGATATCAAGAGCCAACGACTGAAGTTCCTTAACAAGTACCTTGAATGATTCAGGGATACCCGGCTTCGGAATATTTTCACCTTTGACTATTGCTTCGTATGTCTTAACACGTCCAACTATATCGTCAGATTTTACAGTAAGAATTTCCTGGAGCGTATATGCTGCGCCGTATGCTTCCAATGCCCAAACTTCCATTTCACCGAAACGCTGACCGCCAAACTGTGCTTTACCACCGAGAGGCTGCTGTGTTACAAGTGAGTACGGGCCGGTTGAACGGGCATGAATCTTATCGTCAACCAAGTGGTCGAGCTTGAGATAATGCATGACACCGACTGTAACAGGATTATCAAACTTTTCTCCTGTACGACCGTCATAAACAACTGACTTGAAGTCTTTTCTCAGACCTGCAATCATAAATGCGTCTGCAAGGTCTTCATCCTGAGCACCGTCGAATACGGGTGTTGCAAGCTTAAGGAACTTGCCCGGCTCAACGTTCTTAAGAGCTTCAATTATAGTTTCTGCATATTCTATTGAATAGTCAACTATTTCTTCTATCGCCTCAGTAACAGCTGCACTCTGCGCTCTTACTGTCTTGACAGCCTTCATAATTGCCTTCTTTGACATATCGCTTCTGTCCATCTCAAGCAAAGCATTGCTTACCTTGTTAAGATAGTCAGTCTTTGCGCCAAGCTCATCATTTAAGTGAAGTGCTTCTACACGATTTGCAGCAACACGGACAATGTTCTTTCTGATTTCTTCAGGCTCCATGAAGCTGAGAGTTCTGTATGCATAACCAAGATGCATTTCAAGTACCTGACCGATGTTCATACGCGAAGGTACGCCCAAGGGGTTAAGCACTATCTGAAGTGGTGTTCCGTCTTCGAGGAACGGCATGTCTTCTTTTGGAAGAACTCTTGAAACGACACCCTTGTTACCATGACGACCTGCCATCTTATCACCCACAGAAATCTTTCTCTTCTGGGCAATGTAGCATCTTACCACTTTGTTTACGCCGGGGCTGAGTTCATCGCCGTTTTCTCTTGTGAACTCCTTAACATCTACTATGATACCATTTTCACCGTGAGGAACACGAAGTGATGTATCTCTTACTTCTCTTGCCTTTTCACCGAAGATTGCGCGAAGAAGTCTTTCTTCTGCTGTAAGCTCAGTTTCTCCCTTAGGAGTTACTTTACCTACAAGAATATCTCCTGAACGAACTTCAGCACCTATTCTTATAATACCTACTTCGTTAAGGTCCTTAAGAGCATCCTCAGAAACGTTAGGAATATCTCTTGTGATTTCTTCAGGTCCGAGCTTTGTATCACGTGCTTCACATTCATATTCTTCGATGTGAATTGAAGTGAATACGTCGTTCTTTACAAGCTCTTCACTGATTAATACAGCATCCTCGTAGTTATAACCTTCCCATGTCATAAATCCGATAAGAATGTTCTTACCGAGAGCAAGCTCTCCGTTTGACATAGCAGGTCCGTCAGCGATAATCTGTGATTTTTCAACAGTTTCGCCAACCTTAACGATAGGTCTGTGATTGATGCAGGTGCTCTGGTTTGAACGGGCGAACTTAGTGAGCTTATGGGTATGAACAGCTCCGCTTTCACCCTTGATTTCGATATATTCTGAATCTACCTTTTCAACAACGCCGCCTTCTCTTGCAAGTATTGCAGAGCCGGAGTCCTGAGCAACCTTATGCTCAATTCCTGTTCCCACTATTGGTGAGTCTGTGGTGAGCAGGGGTACTGCCTGACATTGCATGTTTGAACCCATGAGCGCACGGTTAGCGTCGTCGTTTTCAAGGAACGGAATACATGCTGTAACAACTGAAACAAGCTGTCTCGGTGATACGTCCATGTAGTCAATGTTTGCAGCAGGCACTTCCAGAATTTCATCACGGAAACGTGCTGAAACTCTCTTGTCGAGGAATTTGCCATTTTCATCAAGAGGCTCGTTTGCCTGAGCGATTATGAATTCATCTTCCATGTCTGCTGTCATGTAAACGATTTCGTCTGTTACACAGCCGGTTGCTTTATCAACCTTTCTGTAAGGTGCTTCGATGAATCCGTATTGATTTATTCTTGAGAATGTTGCAAGCGATGTGATAAGACCGATGTTCGGACCTTCAGGAGTTTCGATAGGACACATTCTTCCATAGTGAGAATAGTGAACGTCACGAACTTCAAATCCGGCTCTTTCTCTTGAAAGACCGCCCGGACCGAGTGCAGATATTCTTCTCTTATGACGAAGCTCTGCAAGGGGGTTTGGCTGGTCCATGAACTGTGAAAGCTGTGATGAGCCGAAAAATTCATTTATTGCAGCAATTATTGGTCTTATATTAATAAGTGACTGAGGTGTGATTATTTCAAGGTCCTGAGTTGACATTCTTTCACGTACAACTCTTTCCATTCTTGAAAGACCTATTCTGAACTGATTCTGAAGAAGCTCGCCTACACTTCTGAGACGTCTGTTACCCAAGTGGTCGATATCATCAACTTCGCCTGTTCCGTTTGAAAGGTTAAACACATAGTTGATTGATGCAAGAATATCCTCACGTATTACATGCTTGGGTGAAAGCTCTGCCATTGAACGTGCAATGAGAGCTGCTGTTTCTTCAGGTATAGATTTCTTGGTGATTTCTTTTGCTTCAACCATTTCATCAATTTTTGCCTGAACAGCTTCAAGTGCTTTTCTTGATACCTTGAATGTATAAAGCTCTTCTTCAGTCTTGCAGTTGTCAACACCTGCTTCAACTAAAGCTTTGCATATTGACTCATCAACGTATTCTGAAAGATAAACCATATCGTTTGAGAATACCTTGACTTCTTTTTCTTCTATTGTAAGATATACAACATTTACGCCTGCTCTGTCTATTGCATGAGCCATGTCTTCTGAAAGAACATCGCCGGCTGATGCTATCACTTCGCCTGTTCTGGGATCAACAACATCACGGGCAAGCTGCTTGCCTCTTATTCTGCCATACATTTCAAGCTTTTTGTTGTACTTATAACGTCCTACTTTTGCAAGGTCATATCTCTTAGGATCGAAAAGCATATTGAATATAAGAGATTCAGCATTTTCTACGTTAAGAGGCTCACCGGGACGAAGTCTTTTATAAATTTCAAGCAAAGCTTCATCACGATTATCAATCTTATCCTTTTCAAAGGTCGCAAGAAGCTTGGGATCTTCGCCGAATAATTCGATAATGGATGAATTCTTTTCAAGCATATGAGGATTGTCAATGCTGCCCAATGCACGAATAAGAACAGTTACGGGGAGCTTTCTTGTACGGTCTATACGCACGTAGAAAACATCGTTTGAATCTGTTTCGTATTCAAGCCATGCACCTCTGTATGGAATTACTGTTGATGTATAAAGCGGCTTTCCTGTCTTGTCACGGTCGAAAGCATAGTAGATACCGGGAGAACGAACCAACTGGCTGACAATAACACGTTCAGCACCATTGATAATGAATGTTCCCTGCTCTGTCATAAGCGGGAAATCACCCATAAATATTTCCTGCTCCTTGATTTCGCCGGTTTCCTGATTGATAAGTCTTACGGACACTTTAAGAGGAGCCGCATACTTTGCGTCTCTTTCCTTACATTCCTCAACAGACCACTTGGGGTTATATTCGAGAGTATAATCAAAAAACTCAAGAACAAGGTTTCCTGAATGGTCAGTTATTGGGGAAACGTCCTCAAAAACTTCCTTAAGCCCTTCCTCTAAAAACCATTGATATGAATTCTTCTGAACCTCGATGAGATTCGGCATGGGCAATGGTTCTTTGATTTTGGAATAGCTAAGACGGGTATTTTTGCCTGCTGTTACCTGATGCACCATTAATCTATCACCTCATATAATAATAAATACGTTGTTTTTTTGCCCGAAATATTTGTCTCGAACCGACAAACCAGGCAATTTTATCATAATTATACTATTTTAGTCTAACACCAAACTATTTTTTTGTCAACAATCTATTCTAACAAAAATAACCATTATTTTTTCAGGCTTTTTGTACAACTTCCCTCTCATGCCCTTTTATAGCGTATTTTTCGACAAATTGTTATCTTAAAAATTACGGAATATAAAATAAACCCTCTGCATATAGCTGTAATAAACAAATGCGTTAGGAGGAGCTTTTTATGGCAGAATACAATGTTTACAGCGATATAGCAGAGCGTTCCGGAGGAGATGTTTATATAGGAGTAGTAGGACCGGTGCGCACAGGCAAATCGACTTTTATCAAAAAATTTATGGACTTGTTGGTAATCCCCAACATTCAGAACAGCTATCAGGCAGAAAGGGCAAAGGATGAACTTCCACAGTCTGCCGCAGGAAAAACAATTATGACTACGGAGCCGAAGTTTATACCCAATGAAGCAGTAGAAATATCTCTCGGCGATAATGCACATCTCAAAGTGCGCATGATTGACTGTGTTGGATATATTGTTGACAGCGCTCTGGGATATATTGAGGATGAAGCACCGAGAATGGTTTCAACTCCCTGGAGCGATGAGCCTATCGCTTTTTATGATGCTGCAGAAATAGGAACTAAAAAGGTAATATGTGAACATTCAAATATCGGACTTGTTATCACCACCGACGGAAGTATTACAGACATTCCAAGAGAGGACTACATACCTGCTGAGCGCAGAGTCATTAATGAGCTTAAAGAGATAAACAAGCCATTTATTGTACTGCTCAATACCACAAATCCGCAGGCTTCTCATATTGAAGAAATGAGATGCTGTATGGAAAATGATTACGGCGTACCCGTTGTACCCGTAAACTGTGCCGAGCTGGATTCTGCAGATATTCACAAAATTATTGAAGCTGTATTATTTGAATTTCCTTTAAAGGAAATAAACATAAAAGTACCATCATGGTTTTCTGCTTTAGGGAATGACCATTGGCTTAAAAAATCTATTAACGAAGCATTACCGTCTAAAATAGCAGAGCTTAGTAAGGTGCGACACGCTAAAAAGCTTGCTGATGAAATAGGTATGTTTGAGTTTGTGGAATCTTCATATATTGAAGGGATGGATTTAGGCATTGGCGAGGTAGTAATGCAAGCGAATATTCCCACAAGTATATTCTACAAAATTCTAAGCGAGGAAACAGGCTTTGAGCTTTGCGACGAAATGTCGCTTATGATGCTATTAAAGGATTTGTCCTCTACCAAATCAGAATACGATAAAATCGCGGTAGCGCTCAAGTCAGTACGCGAAACCGGATACGGCATAGTATCACCGGGTACAGACGAACTGACTCTTGACGAACCGAAGATAGTTAAGCAAGGCGGAAGATTTGGCGTAAAGCTCAAGGCATCAGCGCCAAGTATTCATATGATGCAAGCAAATATCGAAACAGAAGTTTGCCCTATTGTAGGAACAGAAAAGCAAAGTGAAGAGCTTGTTCATTATCTTCTTGAGGAATTTGAATCTGATCCGGCAAAGATATGGGAGTCAAACATTTTCGGCAAATCCTTATATGAGCTGGTAAATGAAGGACTTCACAACAAGCTTTCAAGAATGCCTGACGAATCAAGAAACAAACTGCGTGAAACTCTCCAGAGAATTATAAATGAAGGAAGCGGTGGTTTGATTTGCATAATACTTTAAAGGTTTTATCCATCACCCTTATTATTCTTTTGTGTTCCTGCTCGTCAGGAAAGCAGACAAAAACCAATGTGGAAAACATAGAGGAGAAAACAGACAGCTATACCATAAACTGCGAGGTTTTAGCCTTTGATGAAGCAGACGAAAAAATGGCAGAGCTAAACAGTCTTTTTGCAGAAGAAGCAAATGAATGGATTGATGATTTTAAGCAAAGAGCCGGCAGTATAACTCTGCGTGGCAGCGAGCCGCCTTGTCTTCAGGTGAGAAATGATATTAAACTAAACGGCAGTACAATCATCAGCACAGTCACAGAAAAATATGTGTATCTTACGGGGCTTCACGGAAATGTGTGGTGGAGTGCAAAAAATTTTGATGTAAAGTCATATCGGATACTTAAGCTTTCAGACCTGTTTATTGATGATACGTATGAGAAAATTTTATCCCAGAGGATAACCGAACTCATCGAAACTCAAAATGACAAATACCATGACCTTTGGGAACAGCCTTCAATAGATAAATCGCGTCAGGATAAATTTTATCTTGACGGCAAAAATCTTGTAATTTTCTATCAGCCATACGAGCTTTCCTATTATGCAAGAGGCGTTGTTGAATTCCCTATTCCCATAGAAAAAATAAGGGGATACATAAAGCCCGAATATCTGCCGTCCTGACACAAATGCAACCTATAACAAAGGAGGAATGATTTTTGAGATGCTTCGTCATAACACGAAAACATATTGTGGCTGTTATTTTGGCAGCAGCGGCAGGCGGTTTTTCTGTAATAGCAGCAAAAAAACCATTCGCCCCTGCTGCCACTACGGCTTTCAGAAATACAGAGCCGGATAATGCCATAAAAGACATACTCCCCGTTAATGAGGAGCCGTCATTAATCACAAAGGTTCACCAATACATAGAAGATGCTGTCAGAAAAAAACCGGTGGAGATACTGTCAGACTATGGGGGAATATTTGAAGATGCAAAAACATACACCTATACAACTCAACCACCTCAAAATCCAGAAGCCGAAGCCACCGCTACTCCCCTGCACATTGTGACAGAGGAGAAAACAAGCCATTCATCAACCGCTATAAAAAACGATACCAAATATGAAATTAATATTGATGAATTTAACACTATACCTTTATCAATAAAAAACAAGCCGGAAATTTTAATAATCCATACTCATACCACAGAATGTTACACTCCCGAAGAACAAAACGGTCTTCCCGACAACAGCCGCAGTACTGACGAAACGAAAAACATGATTGCGGTGGGAAATGTAATAAGCGAAGAACTTGAAAAAATGGGTTTTACGGTGACGCATGATACAACAGTTCACGACTACCCAAGCTATCAGGGGGCATACGGCAGGTCACTATCTACTGCCAAGAAAAATCTTGAGCAGAACAAAAACATAAGCGTTATTCTGGATATACATCGCGATGCGGTAACAAAACCTGACGGTACAAGAGTAAAGCTTACAACATCAGCCGGCAACAAAAAATGTGCACAGATGATGATAGTTTGCGGAACAGACGGAGGGGGACTTACACATCCCCATTGGAAAGATAACCTGAACTTTGCATTGAAAATTCAGCAAAAAGCCGAAGAAAAATATTCTGACCTGATGCGTCCGATAAATTTAAGAGAAGAAAGATTTAATCATCACCTGACACCATACAGTCTGATACTTGAAATAGGAACTCATGGCAACACCTTATCCGAAGCAAAAAACGGTGCTGTACTTCTTGCAGGTATTATCGGCGAGGTGTTGAATCCGTAATCAACCGGCGCTTGTAGCTTTGAATAGGGCAAGCAGCCGGTTTTTAACTTATGTATTTTAGACAAAAATGAATAAAATCTGTGCTGATTGTATATTATTTTAATGAAATTAACTGTCATGGAAGTACTTTTTTTGAAGTTTGCTTGACTTTTTTGAAGGCATATGATATTATATACAAGCAATGAGTTGTGAATTTCTTAATTTTTTTTCAAAAAAAGTATTGACAAACTCACGTAGCTGTGTTATAATACCACACGTTAGTTAAATAAATGCGTGATTAGCTCAGTTGGTAGAGCACCTGACTCTTAATCAGGGTGTCCAGGGTTCGAGCCCCTGATCGCGTACCAAAATACAACGGATTTTTATCCGTTGTTTTTTTGTTCAGAGAAGGGGCTCGAAGCCTGAGAGGGTTTTTGCGTTTAGAAAACGATTGATAATCGTTTTTAGCAAAAAGGTGTGAGTCCGGTACTGAAAAGCTTGCTTTTCGGTGGACGAGCAGTCAAGATGCGTAGCAGCTGTGCCCCTGATCGCGTACCAAAATTACAACGGATTTTTATCCGTTGTTTTTTTTGTTCAGAGAAGGGGCTCGAACTCCTATAATCAATTAACCCCACCTGATTTGAACAAGTCCAGTAAAAACGGACAATAGAAAAAAATAACCTCCTATGGTAGAATAAAATAAACTACCATAGGAGGATTTTTTATGCCAAGAAACTACAGACACATCCAAGAGTACGAAAAAGAAATATTAGAGTTGCGA
>JBGVIT010000021.1:0-2652 GCA_045128915.1 Clostridia bacterium | reverse complement strand
TGCAAATGTCAACATAAAAATGTAGGTTTTATCTCATATAAACATGTAGTAAAAACGACATGCTTATATGAGATTTTTTAATTATCTTCTGTCATGAACTGTATTTGATCCTTGAGTCTATATGATGGTCCATTGATATTTATGACAGAACAATGATGCAGAAGTCGATCAAGTAATGCATTGGTTAATACAGGCTCCTGAAATATATCTGCCCACTTAGAAAAAGGGCTATTTGTTGTAATGACAGTAGAGGATTTCTCATATCTTTTTGCTATAAGATTAAAGAACAGATTTGCTGAGTCCACATCCATTTTTTGATAACCAAGTTCATCAATGATTAATAACTTATATCTGCAAAGAAATTTGATACGTGCATCCAAACGGTTTTCGTTGGAGGCCTTTTTCAACTGAGATATCAAATCCTGAAATGTAATAAAATATACACAATAACGGTGTTTTGCTGCTTCAATTCCTATTGATACTGCGAGGTTGGTCTTACCAACCCCGGGAGTACCACAGAAAATGATATTTTCAGATTTTTCAATAAACCGTAACGTCATCAGATCCATTATCTTACCTCTGTCAAGTGAAGGCTGGAAACTAAAATCAAATTCATTTATTTCCTTAAGGTATGGAAAATTTGCTGTCTTAACACAGCCTGTAATGGCCTGCTCTTTTCTGAATCCTATTTCCATCTCTGTCAGTTCATATAATGCATCAAGTGCTGTCTTAGTACCTTCTGCTATCATATCAAGATATTTATCCATGTTTTCCCTGAATCTGTTTAGTTCAAGGGTTTCCAGGTTATTGATTAAACTATTATAAGTATTCATTGTATGCACCTCTTTAATTAAACGGTAATTCATCATCATCTGATATATAAAATCCATCAGTTTCTGTCCCGGAATCTAATTCCATATATTCTTTATGTCTTGCTTTTTCGTCAGCTTCATCCAGCTCATGCTGTCTGTTCATTTCTTCAAGAAGTTTTTCTATTTCGTCAGAATACTTCCTTTTTATTGCTTCATATCCTTCATCAGTAAGGATACATTCACTTCTGCTAACAGCCATGAAATCATTAACCCAACAGTCAAAATCAAGCGTTTTGCATTGATTTTCCTTCATTGAGTATTTTATGTAGGATATGAATGCCTCTCTGTTTTCCACGTATGGAAGAACTTCATTCATTCCTTTAATAAATGTAAGCCTGTCATTTATGGAAAGATGTGCGTAGTATCCTATTATCCACCGTCCATAATCACTCTGATTAAGGTATGCAATAAGTGCATCTGCGGATTTCGTTGCAGCTATCTCTGACACATATACTTTTCTGTTTTCTAACAGCTTATCCATTTTTTCAAGATTTTCTGTCACCACACTGTCCATATCTGTCTCTTTTACCTTTCCTTCCATAAGGATTCTGTAGTGTTCTTCTTTATAATTGATAGGATTTTCATTTATTGGATGAAATGTAACAAGCTTTCCGTTATAATAGATGTAAAGTTTGTTATCGAATATGTCTACCGTGACATCTTCGCCAATGAGCTTGGGGTTAACGGAGTACCTGCTGTTGCCATATTTGATCAGCGCTTCATCAGACACTTTATACTTGTTTGGCTGCAGGTACAAGTCGATGATCGCTTTGCACGGTAATGGATTCAGGTACTCCTTTTCCTTGTAAAATAAGGCTGTAGGAGACATATCTGTTTCCTGATTAATGTTTATGTTCATATCCTGATTTATTGTTTCTATTATAGTCATAAGTTCTTCTAACGTTTCAAATTCACCTTCATAGGCTCTTATCCAGTCAATCACCTTATTTTTGGCTTCTACACACCCTTTGGTTTGGGGACTTCTTGTTTTACAAAATCTTATTTTGAATCCGAATTCCTTAGCCAGCTTACTTATTGATTCTGTTGGTTTTTTAGGTTTTGCCTGAATGTTTGCAACAGTTGACATGTTGTCAAACAGTATTTCATCCGGCACACCACCAAACCTGATAAAGCCATTAATCAGACCACGTGCGACATCATCATACCTCTTCTGAACGAAACCTTCTAAATAACTAAACCTTGAATATTTTAGAGTAAGATGAAAAACATTAATAACAAAAACTTCACCATATTTGTTGGCAATAGAAATATCTTCTTTCCAATCAACCTGACCTTGTTCTCCGGGTTCTTTTTCATACCTGGGATGTCCCCCTTCTTTCTTCTTCGGTTTAAGTCCCTGTGCAATAACATATCTGTTAAAGTTGGAGCGGGATCCTATGCGGTCAATGCCATACTTCTTAACCATGAATTCATAAACTCCCTGAACTGTTATACGTCGTATGGTAAGCTTGTCAGCTATCTCGGTCTTATAAGGATCTAATTTACTGCCTTTGTTTCTGGTATGTTTCTTTCCCTCATATCCATTGAAATACTTTTTAGCAGTTCTCCAATCCATTTCGTATTTTCTGCCAAGGGCAGCATAGTTTGGTTTCATACCAAGAGTGTTCATAACTGCCAATTCTCCTTTAAGATTAATATTCATTTGTAATACACCTCCTCCGGAAGTGTATCAAAGTTTGTAAAAATCCAAAATAAGGATGTAGGTTTTACGACATTTTTATTTGCCATAATTCCTACATCCTTATATTAGCATTTGCAC
>JBGVIT010000020.1:0-10415 GCA_045128915.1 Clostridia bacterium | reverse complement strand
GCATTAAACTCTACAATATTTTACCCAAGTAATAATTATCCTATTTATTGTTCTGTTTATTATTAAAAACAAATTTACTTTTTAAAATCATATGGCATAGCATCCCCGTATAATACGGTATTTAATATCACTTTTTTGGTGAAAATATTATATGGCGTAATAGCTATACATTTTAGGGAAAATATCTTCTATATCATGTCCTCTTAATCCAAATGTATATTCCATAACATTACTGACATAGCCGTTTACGGCTGCTTCCAATATAGGCAAGTATTCCACCATCAACATAAAGAACGTGACCGTTTACGAAGTTTGACGCATTAGATGCAAGAAATACTGCCGGGCCAACCAAATCTTCCGGGGTTCCCCAAGGTGCCTGAGGAGTTTTTGCTATTATGAACTGGTCAAATGGATGACGCGAGCCATCGGGCTGTATTTCTCTAAGCGGAGCTGTCTGAGGAGTTGCTATGCATAGTTATGTAATTAATACATACAAAATAACATATATGTTAAGTGTTACACACTCACAAAATAGTCTCTTGCATTGTTATAGCATATTCCTTCAATAATGTTTTTGAGTGCTTTTTCATCATTCGGATATTCTCCGTTTTCTACCCATTCGCCGATTAAGTTACACAGTATTCTTCTGAAATACTCATGTCTTGTATATGAAACAAAACTTCTTGAATCAGTAAGCATACCGACAAATGTACCAAGACAACCAAGATTAGCAAGTGCCTTCAGTTGTGTTTCCATCCCGTCTTTATTGTCATTAAACCACCAGCCGGAGCCGAACTGAATTTTTCCTCTTGTAGGGCCTTTCTGGAAGTTACCAAGCATTGTTCCCAATACATAGTTATCCTTTGGATTTAAGCAGTAAAGAATAGTTTTGGGCAAACAGTCCTTTTTATCAAGCTCGTTTAATATTCTTGAAAGTCCCTCGGCAATTTCAAAATCATTTATTGAATCAAACCCTGTATCAGTCCCCAATTTTTCAAACATTCTTGTATTGTTGTTTCTGAGTGCTCCTATGTGCAGTTGCCATACCCAACCTCTTTTTGCGTATTCTTCGCCTAAGAAAATCAAATTTTCTATTATGTCGTCATCCATTTTATCAATAGCATGGTCAGACAAACGACAACCGTTTTCATGGAAATAATCCATTCTTTCGGTTATATCAGCCTTTATGTTGTCAAGGTCAGGACGAAATGCAGGAATAACCTTTGTTTCAAAATCCTTTAATTGCTTATGATATTCAAGTGTATCATAAGGATTATCTGTTGTACAAATAATCTCTACATTTGATTTTTCGATTAATTCCCTACAAGAAAAACCATCACCGGACAACTTTTCATTTACCTTGTCCCATATTTCCTTTGCTGTATCTTCTGATAGTATGGTATCAATATCAAAATATCTCTTTAGCTCAAGATGTGTCCAATGATAAAGTGGATTGCCTATTAAGTTCGGAATTGTTTTTGCAAAGCAAACCCACTTTTCATAATCATCAGCACTGCCCGTTATGTATTCTTCATCAATACCCATTGTTCTCATCTGACGCCATTTATAGTGGTCACCCCCCAGGAACAAATCATAAGCATTTTTAAATCTGTAATCTTCTGCTATCATTTTAGGCGAAAGATGACAATGATAATCTATAATAGGCATATCCTTTGCATACTCGTTATAAAGCTTCTCTGCTGTCTTGTTTTCCAGCATAAATTTATCGTTTATTATTCCCATTTTTATTTCCCCTTTTCTTTCTCTACAGCGTTACTCCGTCTTTGAATATGGCGATTTCACTATATCCGTTTTTCTCGTTTGCCGTCTTTCCGCCCGATGCAACCGATATGACATAGTCTGTCAGACTATCGCATACCTCGTCCATTGACCTTCCGTCAAGCACCTGTGCCGCGTCAAAATCAATCCAATTAGATTTTTTTACGGCAAGATTATGATTTGTCGAAATTTTAATTGTCGGCACGGGCGCGCCGAGAGGCGTTCCTCTGCCCGTGGTGAACAGTATAAGATGCGCCCCCGCCGCCGAAAGATTGGTCACCGCAACTATATCATTTCCGGGGCCGTTAAGCAGCGAAAGACCGCCGCCGCTTATAGTGTCACCGTAATCAAGCACCGCTGAAACCTCACTCATTCCGCCCTTTTGTATGCAGCCGAGAGACTTTTCCTCAAGCGTGGTTATTCCGCCCTTCTTATTCCCCGGTGACGGATTCTCGTATATTACCTGATTATGACTTGTAAAATAATCTTTAAAATTGTTAATCAAATCAACGGTTTTGTCAAACAGCTCTCTTGTTGGGCATCGCTTCATAAGCAAATGTTCGGCGCCGAACATTTCAGGAACCTCCGTCAGAACACACCCTGCCCCGTATGAAATCATTTTGTCGGAAAGTCTGCCGACAAGCGGATTGGCGGTGATGCCGCTCAATCCGTCGCTTCCGCCGCACTTTAGACCTATTCTCAGCTTTGAGACAGGTATCGGCTCTCTTTTAAATGTTTTTGTATATTCTTTAAGTTCGTCTATAAGCTTTACTCCGTCCGCAATTTCATCACTTGAATCCTGCGCGTTTAAAAACTTGACCCGTTGCGGATTATACTCGCCCAAGACTTTTTTAAACTCACCGATATTATTATTCTCACATCCGAGACCCAGAACCAAAACTCCTGCCGCATTCGGGTGATTTACTAAACCTTTTAAAATAAGCTGCGTTATTCTTTGGTCGCCGCCGAGCTGAGAACACCCGTAAGGGTGTTCAAAATGCTTTGCTCCCGTTACTTCCGATAGCTTTTTGGCTATCTTGTTAACACATCCGACAGTATTTATTATCCAAATTTCGTTGCGGATACCGATATCTCCGTTTTCTCTCAAATACCCCATAAAAGTTTTGTCGGTTTTCTCTTTCGGAACTTTCACATAATCGGGTTCGTATTTATATTCGATATTGCCGGAAAGATTAGTTTTCATATTATGCGTATGAATATGCTCTCCGCGCTTTATATCACAGGTTGCGTGACCTATCGGGTTTCCGTATTTTATTATATTTTCGCCCGCTTTTATGTCACACAGGGCATATTTATGTCCGTTTTCAAGATTGACCTCTACATTATCAAGCTTATTTATTATCATAGCCGTTACCTCTCAGAATACTTTTCAACTTCATCCGAAAGGAACGACAAATCCTCTCCCCACAACTTTTCGTTTGCAAGAATTGTCTTTGTGTCAGAGTTTTTCATAAATTCCATTACCTCTTTGTCGTCATTTGGCATATCGGTTTTATAGAATTCAATAAGTCTCGCAAATGAGAACAACAGATGCTTCGGCATCTTATTCTTTCTCTTCATATACTCAAGCACAGACGGCAGTACGCGGACCTTAAATTTGCTGACCGAGTTTAATGCAATCGATGAACACATATGCTTTATATACGGATTTGAAAATCTTTCAAACACGTTATTGGCATATTCGACAAGTTCACCCTCAGGCAGGTCAAGCGTCGGAATTATCTCGTCAAACACACATTCTTTGACAAATTTGCTCATTTTCTCGTCCTTCATACATTCGCCGACCGTCTCTATCCCCGAAAGCAAGGCGTAGGGTATCATTGCTGTATGAGCGCCGTTTAAAATGCGCACCTTTCTTGTTCTGTATCTGTCTAAGTTATCCGTTACGATAATATTAAGCCCTGCCTTTTCAAACGGGAACTCACTTTTTAAAATCCGCTGTTCATTTTTCTCCGCCTCTATTACCCACAGATGGAATATTTCGCTTGTGTCAAGCATATTGTCTTCATACCCCAAGTCTATCTTTTCATCTCTCGGATAACCCGTTACTATTCTGTCAACCAAGGTGTTGCAAAAGATGTTTTCATCCTCGACCCATTTTAAAAACTCTTTGTCAAAGCTCCAAAGCTTTGCGTATTCAAGTATGTACTTTTTAAGGGTCAGACCGTTCTTTTCGATAAGCTCGCACGGCATAAAGATAAAGCCTTTAAGTCCCAAGTCAAAACGCTTTTTTAAAAGCAGTGTAACCTTTGCGGGGAAGGTTACATCAGGCGCGTTTTCGGGTCTGTCACCTTCGTTAAACGCTATTCCCGATTCGGTTGTATTTGACACCACGAACCTAAAGTCGGGGTTTTCGGCAAGCTTTAAATACTCGTCAAAGTTTTTGTACAGCTGAACCGTTCTTGATATGCAGTCGATTTTCTTTTTATCAACAGTGGGAACCCCTTTTTTTAATCCTCTCATAATAAGGGTATATACACAATTCTGTTTATCCAGCATATCGCACATTCCCTTTTCAATCGGCTGAACAACCGTGACACCTGCATTAAAATCGGTTTTCTCGTCTGTCAGCTGTACTATCCAATCAACAAACGCCCGCAGAAAGCCTCCCTCGCCGAACTGTATTATCTTTTCGATTCTTTTTGGTTTTTCAAACATTTTACCCCTCCGTTATTATAGTTGATACATAAAATTTATTAAGATGCATTAAAAACAACAGCTGATTATTTATACTGTATCGACAACTTTTCTTATTAGCTGTATTTGTTTGTCCGCAACTTCACTGTCAAAACACTTTACATCATTTTTGGGCAGTTCACCAATAAGTGTTTTATACCAAACGCACCCGAGTAAATATCTTCCGACGCCCAAACTCGCGTGAATGTCATCCCTGTACAAGCCGCTTCCAATCATATTATACATACGCATCATAGTCTCTCCGCTCTTTATAACAGCATCAGGACATATAAGTTCTTTTGCCTTTAAATATGCCTCTCGCACAGCTTCATACATCTCAATTGTGGAATTAAATCCTACTTCCTTAATTCTATTTTTTGTTTCCGGATATGCCCAAGTCTGATGAAGCGCTATTTTTGACCTTGGCGAATATGTTAAAACGTACTTTTTCAGTTTTTGAATATATGGAATGTATGTATCAAAGTCAAAACTTTGATGACTTGCCTGCTGAATTGTTACGTAATCCCATTCATCGCTTTTTAGTGCTTCTCTAATTGATATCCGAATCCCGGTATCACTTCCGTTAAACTCAAATTTATAACTTTTTTCGTCATCAAGAATGTTTAGATAATGCTGTCTTAAGGTGCACCCGCCTATATATAAATTAACGCACTTTATATTTTTACCGTTTACTTCACCTAAGTTGTGCAAGTATCGCTGCGCGTCCTGAGAAAAACTGTTACCTATTGATAAAACTTTCACACTTTTCTTTCCCTTCTGCAATTGATAATGTACAATATAATATCACACAATAAACCGTCATTAACAATATTATTGCTCTTCTATTGCGGCCTTTTGCAAAAGAACATTTCTGAAATATTCTGCGTCAAACTTCATCTTTCGATCATATGTCATAAGTCCGTTGCATTCCTGTTCTACATCATACAATTGCGTATAGCATATCGCAAACACCTTTTTATTTGACATTAAGACTTCGGTTAAATCTTTAAACCGTTTTAAAAATTCTTCCCGGGTTTTCGGCGCATTGCCGTACCCCCACGAATCATCAGCGGATTCATCCCACTTAATTCCTCCGTATTCACTCACAAACACCTGCTCGCCGTTGTAGTGCTGTCTGCCGCAATATAACGGATTTCTTTCTATCTGATCGTTTAGAATATTTTTATCGAGTTCCGAATAATACGTTTTTAATTTTTCCGCATCCTGTTCATAATCGTGAACATCAAAAATATCATACTGTACCGTATGAAAATGTCCGCTCGTATCAATAACGGGGCGCGTTGAGTCCAATGCCGACGTCACATAATATACTGTAGATATAATCGCGTCATCCTGCCTGTTTCCGTCAACATCCCACGTTTCATTTAGCGGACACCACCCTATAATACAGGGATGCGACGAATCTCTCTTCATTGCCTCGAGCCATTCGCATAAAAAGGCTGCCAAATTTTCTCTTTTGAAAATATCAAGTCCCCAGTTGGCGCGCTCCTCCCATACAAGATATCCCAATTTATCCGCCCAATACAAAAATCTGGGCTCAAATATCTTTTGATGAAGTCTTGCCCCGTTAAATCCAAGCTTTACAGCAACTTCTATATCTTTTTTTAGCGCTTCATCTGTCGGGGCAGTATATATGCCATCAGGATAAAATCCCTGATCTAACACAAATCTGCCGAATATTAACCTTCCGTTCAGCATCAGTCCTTTTTGGGACATAGAAATACTTCTCAATCCGAAGTACCCTTTTAATGTATCAAGTATCTGTCCGTCTTCTTTTACGGTGAAAACAACATCATAAAGATTTCCCTCGCCTATATCCCACAAATGCTTTTCTGAAAGCGGAACATTTATACATACGGATTTTCCTCTCAGTATCGCAGAAGCGTATCCAACCTTATTACCATCGTAAAAAACTTCTGCACTTATTGTCTTGTCACTTGTCTCTCCGGCAACATTCAGGCGAAACATTGCCGATACATTATCAATGTCTGTATTCACATCATAGCTTTCTATATATGTTGTACCAACGGCTTCGAGCCATACCGTCTGCCAAATTCCCGTGGTTCTTGTATAAAAGCAATTATAGCTGCCGTATTTTGCAGATTGCTTTCCCGTTGGCTGACATCCGCTTCTCGTATCATCAATTGCACATACAGTAACAATATTTTCACCTTTTTTATATTTGCTGTTATATCAAAGCAAAATGAAGAATACCCGCCTTTATGTTCGCCTATTCTTTCGCCGTTTATATATACTGTTGCGTGATAATCAACTGCTCCGAAATGAATCAACACTCTCTTTTTTAAGTACTCTTCAGGCACAGAAAAGCTTCTTCTGTACCACACACAATTCATAAAATCCTTGTTATTGACACCCGAAAGTTCGCTTTCCGGACAAAAAGGAACATTTATGGCAGCTGTTAAACTGTCCCTTTATAGTATTCCTTTTCTATTCCCGATACTTCATTGTCTATCTCAAATTCCCATACTCCGTTTAAATTTATCCACTCATCTCTCATTCTGTTCGGCATCGGATGCTCGGGTCTTGATATATTCATAAATTAAAACTCCTTATGCTTTATTTTTGTATAACTTTATTTTGATAATTTTAGTGTAACAATCTCAAAATTGCGCACGTCAATTTTAAACTCACTGCCCGAACCGACTTTTTCTATCGGGTTTTCAAGCATATCACACAATTCTATTTTTTTGGCTTTAAAGCCCAATTTAAAGTTTGGCGATGACTTTCTGTTCCACGCATCGTAAAGTCTTACTATTATCGCGTCATCAGCCTCTGCTTTCTTAATTGTTTCTATTACGATATTCTCACAGTCGCATTCTATCAGGCTGTACCTTGAAGGAAGTGTGCCGTCTCCGTCCGATTCCGCCGCTTCAAGCGGTCTGTTCAGCACATACGCCTCCTTAATTGTTCCCCCTTGTTTAAAGTCACCCTTATGCGGATATATAGAATATGTAAATTGGTGTCTTCCCTGATCTGCCTGCGGATTCGGATACGTTCCGCACTTTATCAGGGTCAGAGACATTTCGTTTCCGCGCACCGAATGTCCGTACTTACAGTTATTTAAAATGCTTACACCATAATTATCTTCAGATAAGTCGCACCACTTATGCGCGCAAACCTCAAACTTTGCCGCATCCCAGCTTGTATTATCGTGATTAGACCTCTCTACATTTCCGAACTGTATATCATATGTTGCCTTGTTCGAAAGAATATCAACGGGGAACACGGCCTTAACTATCGTATGATGCTCATGCCAATCAATATCGTTTATTATATCTATTCTTCGGTTTGCATCATACACTATTATACTTTGACATATCAGCGAATTTATATATCTTCTGGTCACCTTAAATCCGCCATAGCCTTTGCCTTTTATTACCTCTATGCTTTCTATGTCATCAGCGCTGTATGCCTTCTGTTTATAATAACTGCTGATTTCCCAGTTATCCCAGGCTCTTGGATTATCCTCGTACATAACCAGCTTATTTGCTTCGCAGTCCTTTTTAATAACCTCCCTTTCGCACTCCTTGTCAATTAATGATACAATATTCATTTTATCATTAAAGGTTATTATATAATATCTGCTTTCTATTCTTTTGTTTTCTACACAAACTTCTCCTGTTTTATCACCTTTTGTAACCTTCCAACCCATAGGCGGAACCTTTTCTGCATACACGGGTCCGTTTGCACTCTCTGCATACCCCGACACCTCAAATGAGTTCGGATTATATACAAGCGTTCCCTCTTCATTCACATTTGCCGCAATTTGCTTTAAGACTTCATTCTTTATCCCACCTATCTCGCTGCGAAGCTCTCTGTACTGTCTGTCGCTTTCTTCATACACTTCATATATTGATGAGCCGGGAATAATATCGTGAAACTGATTAAGCAGCAATGTCTTCCATCCCTTGTTTATCTTATCCTTGGGGTATTCTTTGTCAAACATCAGATTGTTGATTACGCTTAATGTTTCTGTTGTTTGACAAAGGAACTCACCTTCGCGATTATTTTTCTTATTTTTTGCTATAGATGTATATGTTCCTCTGTGCAGCTCGAGATAAAGCTCACCCACCCATTTTGGTGTTCTTCCGCAATGCTCACAGTTTTCCCTAAAATTTGCTTCCGCCCTGTTTAAAAAGTCGCCTCCGAAGCTAAGCTGTGCCTTTGGCATTCCGGGCAGCCCCTTTTGCAGTCTTTTCAGAGTTTCTATCATCTCCGGAGTTGAGCCTCCGCCGCCATCTCCGTACCCAAAGGTAACTATTGTTTCATTGTTATATTCCTTTTGCTGATATCTTTCCCACGTTCCGAGATGCATATTTGGTGTTACATCTCCCACATATACAGTATATATACTGTTTTTAAGATAATCTGTATGATTCTGTGCCGTCAGAAAGTACGAAAATATTTCCGTTCCGTCAATTCCCTGCCACATAAAGCTGTCATACGGCAGTTTGTTTGTTTCATTCCAGCTTATCTTTGACGTGACAAACTTGTCCACTCCCGACTTTTTCAGTATCTGCGGAAGCGCTGCACTATATCCAAACACATCAGGGAGCCACAGTATCTTGCTGTCTATTCCAAATTCATCTTTGATAAACTTCTTTCCAAAGATAATCTGACGCACAAGGCTCTCGCCCGAGGACAAATTGCAGTCTGCTTCAAGCCACATTGCCCCTTCGACTTCCCATCTGCACTCTTTTATTCTATTCTTTACCTTTTCATAAAGATTAGGGTCTTCTTCTTTTAAGTATTCATACAACTGAGGCTGTGATGACATAAACACATACTCTGGATATTCATCCATAAGCTTAAGTACTGTCGAAAAGCTTCTCTGAACCTTCTCTTTGGTCTGGTCAAGCGTCCAAAGCCACGCTATATCTATATGCGTATGCCCAACATAATTTACTACCGCGTCTATTCCTCCGCATTCTTTGCCATAATACTCATTCCTTAGATAATCATCTGCTTTTCTTACACTTTCCAAAAACTTTTCACTCTGCGGCTCGCGCGCGTCAATAATATTGCACGCTGTTTCAAGATGCTTTATTGTTTTTATATGGTTGTAATCGTCCTCGCCAAAGCACATTGCCGCGTCATACGGAACCTTTATATCATAATACAGCTTCTCTACATCAAGATTTTTTACTATAACATTTAAATTAACCTCCGACTTGAAGTCTGTCATTCCGGTATAGAAATATATTATAATATCATATCTTTTGCCGCCGTCAAGCCTTACCCTTGTATGATTTGTATCAAGCCCTTGAATTGCCTCTCCGTTTATGTATATAAGTCCCTGCGGATTATCCGCCGCCCATTTACCTTCTGCCCCGGTTACAACCTCAAGCTCTGCTCTCTCATTTATCTTTACCTCGGGGGTCGTCAGACTTGTATAAAACCAAAAATGCTTGTCTCTTCCGTATACTCTGTCATTTCTTCCGAAGGTTTTCCAATCCTCATTAACCTTTGGCAGCTCGCCCGGCATCTTGTACCCTGTCTCTTTATATTTCAGGTTCGGTATCTCACACACTCTTTTGTCTGAATACTTTTTTAATATGTTTTCGCAAGTTTTATTTATTTTGTCTTTTATAAATGCATCCATCTTCTTTTCCCCCTGCCTTTTGCTTTGTTTATTTTATCATACAGTAACCGCACTGTGAACTGTCAACTAAGTCAAATTTATATTTTATTACTGTCAGATTTGTACTTCTGACGCATACAAAAGCTTCTGATGAAATTAACCGTTTTCATCAGAATGAAATTGTCAAGATAAGTTGACACTTTTTTTACAAGGATTTTTTCTTAGTAACATTTTCAGCTCCGAAGTGGTTTTAGATCGCGACGCAAACCGTTCCATCTATATCAGGCAACTCTCTTGACCGAAAGTTCATACCTGC
>JBGVIT010000019.1:0-3887 GCA_045128915.1 Clostridia bacterium | reverse complement strand
GCATTAAACTCTACAATATTTTACCCAAGTAATAATTATCCTATTTATTGTTCTGTTTATTATTAAAAACAAATTTACTTTTTAAAATCATATGGCATAGCATCCCCGTATAATACGGTATTTAATATCACTTTTTTGGTGGAAATATTATATGGCGTAATAGCTATACATTTTAGGGAAAATATCTTCTATATCATGTCCTCTTAATCCAAATGTATATTCCATAACATTACTGACATAGCCGTTTACGGCTGCTTACCAATATAGGCAAGTATTCCACCATCAACATAAAGAACGTGACCGTTTACGAAGTTTGACGCATTAGATGCAAGAAATACTGCCGGGCCAACCAAATCTTCCGGGGTTCCCCAACGTGCCTGAGGAGTTTTTGCTATTATGAACTGGTCAAATGGATGACGCGAGCCATCGGGCTGTATTTCTCTAAGCGGAGCTGTCTGAGGAGTTGCTATGTAACCAGGTCCGATACCATTACACTGAATGTTGTATTCGCCATATTCTGAACAGATGTTCTTTGTAAGCATCTTAAGACCACCCTTTGCTGCTGCATATGCAGAAACAGTCTCTCTTCCAAGCTCTGACATCATTGAACAAATGTTTATAATTTTGCCATGGCCTTTTTTTATCATGGAAGGTATTACTGCCTTTGATACTATAAACGGAGCATTAAGGTCTACATCAATAACCTGTCTGAATTCGTCAGCACTCATATCGCACATAGGAATTCTTTTGATTATACCCGCATTATTTACAAGAATATCAATAACTCCTACTTCCTTTTCAATGGTGGCAACAAGCTCATTTACTGCCTTTTCGTCAGTTACGTCACAAACGTAGCCCTTTGCTTCTATACCATCAGCTTTGTAGCTCTCCAATCCTTTATCTACAAGCTCTTGCTTAATGTCATTGAAAACTATTGTGGCTCCAGCCTCAGCAAGACCTTTTGCTATAGCATAGCCTATTCCATAGGATGCACCTGTTACAAGTGCAACCTTTCCATCTAATTTGAACATATTTAAAATTCTCCTTTATCTTTGAACTCTACCTGAGCCATCACCGCCGGCAAGGTTTTCTACATCTGCTCTTGAAACAAGATTAAAGTCACCGGGAATTGTGTGCTTAAGTGCTGATGCTGCAACACCAAATTCAAGTGCTTCTTTAAAATTCTTTCCGTCAAGGAATCCGCAGATTGTACCGCCGGCAAAACTGTCGCCGCCGCCCACTCTATCTACAATCGGACTTATTCTATATTCTTTTGAATGATAAAATTCCTTTGTATCTCTCGAGTAGATACAAGCTGACCAACCATTGTCTGATGCAGAGTGTGAAACTCTAAGGGATGATATTACATACTCAAAATCAAACTTTTCTACCATTTGCTCAAAAATGCTCTTGTAACCTGCAAGCTCAAGCTCACCGCTTGTGACATCAGTACCCTCCGGCTTAAAACCAAGGACTTTTTCTGCATCCTCTTCATTACCGATACATACATCTACGTATTGCATAAGGTTAGACATAACCTTTTGAGCTTTTTCGCTTGACCAGAGCTTCTTTCTAAAGTTAAGGTCACAAGATACCTTTACGCCATGCTTTTTTGCTGCTTTAAGAGCTTCTTCTGTAAGCTCTGCTGCCATATCGGAAACGGCGGGAGTAATTCCTGTAAAGTGGAACCAGTCACAGCCATCAAAAATTTTATCAAAATCAAAATCTGTAGCTACCGCTGTTGATATAGAAGAATGCGCTCTGTCATATACTACATTTGACGCTCTCATTGCAGCACCTGTTTCAAGGAAGTATATACCAAGTCTTTCTCCGCCTCTTGCGATATTCTGAGTTTGTACATTATGCTTTCTGAGTGCTGCCACCGCACATTCACCGATTGGATTTTCAGGAACTTTTGTGACAAACTCTGCATCGTGACCGTAGTTTGCAAGAGAAACAGCAACATTTGCTTCTCCGCCACCGTAGCAAACATCAAACTCATCTGCCTGAATAAATTTTTCATTACCGGGAGTAGAAAGTCTTAGCATTATTTCTCCCATTGTTACTATCTTAGCCATTGTTTATCCTCCATTTTTTCAAGTGATTCCTTTACAAAGAAGCTTCCGCCAATAGCTGCTACTTTATCAAATGCCAAAAACTCGTCGATGTTGCTTCTATCCACTCCACCTGTTGGGATAAACTTTATTTGGGGGAATGGTGCAGCGAGTGCTTTAAGAGCTGTAAGTCCACCATAAACATTAGCAGGAAAAAACTTTACTGTGGTAATTCCAAGCTCAAGCGCTTGTATAATTTCGGTGGGTGTTACACATCCCGGATAATAGGGTATGTTCTTCTCTTTGCAAACATTTGCTGCTCCAATGGATAAACCAGGTGAAACAATAAATTTTGCACCTGCATTTATTGCTTCATTACATTGCTCTGCACTAATAACTGTACCTGCACCAATATTCATATCAGGATATTTTTCACAGGCTAATTTAATTGCATCTTTAGCACAAGCTGTTCTGAATGTAATTTCGGCACAGTTAATGTCATTTGCTTTTAATGCAGGCAAAATTTTATCTACTTCTTCGAGTTCTTTTATAACTACAACAGGTATAAACTTATCCATTATATTTTCACCTCATTTAATAAATATTATAATTCAATAACAAAGAACCTCTTTGTTAGTTCCATAGAAAATGTCAGAGCGATTTGCAATCATTTTGCAAAACTCATCAAAAAACTCCCAGCGTTCGGGGTATATATCAAACTCATATGAATGACCCCAAATATAGAAAATCATTGGAGTATCTGTTTGCAATTCCACAAATCTTCTTCCCATATCAAATAGATAATCCCAATTACCGTGATGATACAAAGTGCCTTTATACTGATATAAATCAGCAAATGGTTCAAAGCTTTTTGTAGTTTGAATCGTACGTGCATATTTTATAACAGTATTATTCTTAATAATATCTGCAACCCGATCATCACAATTTTTTCCACCACAAGGATAAGCCATACCCTCTACATCATAACCTACAATTTCCGAAAGATTACACCTATCTTGCTCTACCTGACGCAAAACTTCATCATCATCTTCAATGTTTACCAAGTTGGGGTGCGATAATGTGTGGACAGCTACCTCATGACCGTCATAAATATATTTAACATCCTTCCGGTCAACTTTTGTATGATTAACAACAACATCGTTACACACTAATGAGCCTGGTTGTCCAAAAAGTTCTGAATTTAAATTAAAAGTTGCCTTAAGATTATACTTATTGAAAATTTCAATAAGACGTTTATCCTGCGTTACTCCATCGTCATAACTAAAAGTTATAGCTTTATTCTTACCTTGAAACATATCTTAAACCTCCAAATATTCCTGTTATTTGTTACAACATAAAGTTTTTTATCTCAAATCTCTGGTCTCAATGAAGTCCATGTCAGTAAATTCCTGATTTTCTCCGCACATTGCCCATATAAATGAGTAAGCCTTAGTACCTACACCTGAATGGATTGACCATGAGGGTGAAATAACGGCTTCTTCATTATGCATAATAATATGTCTTGTTTCATTAGGCTCGCCCATCATGTGGAATACTGCATCGTCCTCGCCCATATCAAGATACATATATACTTCCATTCTTCTGTCATGAGTGTGTGAGGGCATTGTGTTCCAGTTTGAGCCAGGTTCAAGCTGAGTAAGTCCCA
This sequence comes from Clostridia bacterium, assembly GCA_045128915.1. Classification (GTDB taxonomy): domain Bacteria; phylum Bacillota; class Clostridia; order UBA1381; family UBA1381; genus RGIG9115. Next base: position 167 of record JBGVIT010000019.1, on the reverse strand, counting down.
TTGCAAGCTGACATGACTTGATTATCTTTCGCACGTATAGTATTATTTACAATAAAGCCACGCAAATTATTCTCAGATCTATATACCAATAATTTTTATATACTCCGTCTAATCTTATAAGTTTCATAGTATTTTTCACTTCCGTAATACAAATATTTTTAGATTCT
>JBGVIT010000018.1:0-16290 GCA_045128915.1 Clostridia bacterium | reverse complement strand
AGTTGCTTTTGCCATATCAGCAATATGAATCTCACTCTGCATTCCGCTACCATAAGCATATTCTGCAATCTCCGCAATATCTGATGCCTGATCGCCGATTCTCTCCATGTCAGAAATCATTTTAAGTGCAGAAGAGATTGTACGAAGGTCACTTGCTACCGGCTGCTGTTGCATTAAAAGTTTCATACAAAGGTTTTCTATATCGCGTTCTTTCTGGTCAATTTGCTTATCTGATTCAAGAACATTTTCCTTCATAACATGGTCGTTTTCAATCAGAAGTTTTACTGCTGCAGAGATTGCTTCCTCACAAAGAGCACCCATTGTGATAAGTTCATTATTCAGATTGTTTAATTGTTCATCAAATCTGTTTCTCATATCAACCAAACCTTCCTGTAATATAGTCTTCTGTTCTCTTATCACGAGGTGTTGAGAACATCTTTTCTGTTTCATCAAATTCAATAACCTCACCAAGCAGGAAGAACGCTGTTTTATCTGCAATTCTTGCCGCCTGCTGCATGTTATGAGTTACCATAACGATTGTATATTTCTCTTTAAGTTCTACCGCCAGATCCTCAATTTTTGATGTGGAGATAGGATCAAGTGCGCTTGTTGGTTCATCCATAAGAAGAACTTCAGGTTCAACCGCCAAAGCTCGTGCAATGCAAAGCCTTTGCTGTTGACCGCCGCTCATACCAAGAGCACTTTTTCTGAGCCTGTCCTTACATTCATCCCAGATTGCAGCCTGACGAAGAGACCGCTCAACAATCTCATCAAGCTTTACCTTTGATTTAATTCCGTGAATTCTGGGGCCATACGCAATGTTATCGTAAATACTCATCGGGAATGGATTGGGCTTTTGAAATACCATACCTACTCTTTTTCTTAATATGTTTACATCCATATCTTTATAAATGTCTATATCATCAAGTGTAATAAGACCTTCAATTCTGCATCCTTCAACAAGGTCATTCATTCTGTTAAGTGTTTTTAAGAATGTTGACTTACCGCATCCCGACGGTCCGATTAACGCTGTAATTTCCTTTTGAGGTAAGCTTAAGTTTATATCCTTAAGTGCGTGATTTGTTCCATACCAGAGATTTAAGTTTGAAGCTTTTATAATATCGCTCATTGATTATCCCCTTCCTTTCTTGAGAATTTTAGCTGCCATTTTCGCTGACATATTAATAATGAATGTCAGTACAAGAAGAATTGCAGCAATTGCAAATGCTATTTCAAATTCTCCTCTTTCTTTTGCGTACATATACAACGAAACTGTAAGTGTTGAGCCTGCATTACCGGGAAGAACTGCATCCTTTAAGTTAAGTATTTCATTTGCCATACCTGCCGTAAAGAGAAGTGCTGCACTCTCTCCTACTATTCTTCCTACAGAAAGAATACATCCGGTTACAATACCGTCTATTGCAGATGGAAGAACCACAGTTCTTATCATATACCATTTTCCTGCTCCCAAAGCAAGGGAACCTTCTCTGTATCCGTTCGGAACTGTTTTAAGACTTTCCTGTGTTGTTCTGATAACTGTCGGAAGTGTCATAATAACAAGAGTAAAGCTTCCGGCGATAAGGGATGTTCCAAGTGAGAAGAACTGAACAAAAATCAGCATACCTACAAGACCGTAAATGATTGATGGTATTCCCGATAATGTTTCTGTTGCAAGCTCTATAATGCGAACTATCTTTTTATTGCTTGCGTATTCGTTTAAGTAAATTGCCGCGCCAACACCTAAAGGAAGAACAATTACCAGAGTTATCAGGATAATGTATAATGTATTAAGGATGTTCGGCAAAATTCCGGTAGTTCCTCTAATAAGGCTTGGTTTTGTTGAAAGAAGCTCCCACGAAATGTTTCCAAGACCTCTGTAGAGTATATATCCGATTAAGCCAAGAAGTATAAGGCAGATAAGTCCGGCTGATGCGTACATAAGTCCGTTTAAGATTCCGCATTTAATTTTTCTCTCTGCAGATATTTTTTCATGCATTACCTATTTACCTCTCTTTCTTCTTAGCGATTAAATTCAATACTACATTGATAAGCATTATGAAAACGAAGAGTACCAATGCGATCGAGAAAAGTGCTTCTCTCTGCAGTCCTGATGAGTATGACATTTCACTTGCAACTGCTGTTGTAAGGAATCTGACACTTGTGAAAAGCCCGGGCATATTTGCAACATTGCCCGCCACCATCATAACTGCCATTGCCTCACCTATAGCTCTGCCTATTCCAAGAACTACAGATGTTAAAATTCCGCTTTTTGCTGCAGGAACTACTACCTTGAATACCGTTTCTGTCTTAGTTGCGCCAAGTGCAAGTGATGCTTCTTCGTATTCTCTTGGTACGCTTCTTATTGCAGTTTCAGATACTGAGATTACTGACGGAAGAATCATAACCGTAAGTACAATAATTGCTGAGAAAAGGTTTGCGCCGTCAGGAAGGTTGAATGTTTCTCTTACCAGAGGCACTATAACTATCATACCGACAAGACCGTATACTACAGACGGAATGCCTGACAGTAAATCCACTGCACTGCTTACCACACCTGAAATTCTAGGGCTTGACATTTTTGCAAGAAATATTGCACACAGTATCCCGATTGGTACACCGATTATGATTGCACCGCAGGTTCCGTATATGGAGCTTAAGATAAACGGAAGAATTCCGTATGACGGTGTTTGTGCGGTTGATGCCCATGTTGTGCCAAACAGAAAATCTATAATTCCTATTTCTTTAATTGCCGGCAATCCACTTACAACAAGAAATCCTGTTATCAGAAGTACAAATGCAATTGTCAGAAATCCGCAGACTGTGAAAATACAGTTCATTGCTCTCTCTAATACGACGGATGCTTTTTTAACTTTGCTCATTTACACCATCCTTTCTGACGAATGAGTTATGTTATGTCTATAGTCTAATAGGGAACGCCAAGTCTTTGACATTCCCCGAAAAGACCATCTTATTATCTTTTTACAGGAACTGCTCCTGCTTCAATAATCCATTCATCAGCTGCACTTGATGTTGCAAATTCGAAGAAGCTTTTTGCTGCAGGTGAAAGTTCTGCATTTTTCTTAGTTACCATTACGAAATTTCTCTGAATCTTGTAACTGCCATCCTGGATTGTTTTTGTGGAAGGAGTTACACCTTCAACTGAGATAAGCTTTACTGTATCTTTTACAGATGCAAGTGATGCATATCCGATAGCGTTCGGGTTAGAAGATACTGTCTGAACAACATCACCTGTTGATGTAAGTTCCTGATTGTATTTGCATGCATCTTCTGTGTCTGTGATTGATTCAAAGCCATCTCTTGTGCCTGATGCAGCTTCTCTACCGATTAAAACTACCGGTGCATCTGCTCCGCCAACTTCACTCCAGTTTGTAATCTCACCTTTGTAAAGTGCTGCAATCTGTTCGATTGTAAGGTCTTTTACAGGGTTTTCTTTGTTTACGATCATTGCGATACCATCGATTGCAACTACTGTTCCGTTAAGGTCTGTTGCTTCTTCAGGTTTAAGGTCACGGCTTGCAAGTCCGATGTCACAGCTTCCTGCCTGTACTGCTTTGATACCTGAACCGGAACCTGTAGGATTGTAGGTTACCTTAACTGCACTGTTTTCTTCCATGTAAGCTTCTGAAAGGAATCCGATTACCTTTTCCATTGATGTTGAACCGTCTGTTGAAACTGTTCCGCTTACCTGTCCATTGTCCTTTGGTGTATCGGTATTTGTAGTTCCGCATCCTGTAAGGGCTGCTACCAACAACACTGCTACTACCATTAAACTGATGATTTTCTTCATTTGAAATCACTCTCCTAAAAAATTTATTTTTTGTTTTCTCTTTCCTGAGTACATTTAGAGTTTAACATAGTCAATGTAAACTCTGCTACCATAGGTATGTTAATTGTAGGTTAAGCTTTTTCAGTTTTTGTTAATTCAATAAAAATATCCCTTACACCAATAAAGGTATAAGGGATATTTGATATTTTGATATTAAGTACTATGGATTATAAAACCAATGAAGGAGCAGAATAAATTCTTGCACCTAACTCCTGATTCAGCATGTACAAGCTCTTTGGATCAGAGCCAAACAATTCCATCTTTGTGATAAGGTCGTTTGCATTTGTTTCTTCCTCACCCTGCTCCTTTACGAACCAGTCAAGGAACTGCATTGTACGGAAATCTTTTACATCGTATGCTGCTGCATAGATATCATTGATAAGCGATGTTACATATTCTTCGTGTTCAAGTCCTGCCTTTAATACATCCATATTGCAAGTAAATGTTTTGTCAGGTTTTGCGATTGCATCAAGTGTTACAACCTGATTTTCATTCTGCAGATACTGATAGAACAGCATTGCATGGTCACGCTCTTCCTGTGCCTGAATCATATACCAGTTTGCAAATCCGTCAAGACCTCTTGCCTGAAAATAGTTTGAGAAGTCAAGATACAGATATGCTGAATAAAACTCCTTGTTGATTTGCTGATTTAACAGCTCGCGTACTTTTTCGTTCATCATTTTACATTACCTCCGTATATTAATAAATTTTATTTTATCTGTCTAAAATTCTACCATCTGTTGAAATTGTAATTACTTGCCACGGTAAGAACTTACCACTATCCTGAATGGCTCTTTTTGCAGCGTTTTCTATTCCTCCGCAGCAAGGGACTTCCATTCTTACGATTGTTACACTTTTTATATTGTTATTTTTAATGATAGCAGTCAGCTTTTCAGAATAATCACCTTCATCAAGCTTGGGACATCCAACCAAAGTTACCTTATTGCGCATAAATTCGTTATGAAAATTACCATAAGCATATGCTGTACAGTCTTTAAAATAATTTAGTTAAATATGAAACTATATTATATATGATTGGTGCACATACAATAGCAGGCAAAAAATCTGCAACCTTGATTTTCGTAATATCCATCAGGTTTGTACCTATCATAATAATCAGAATAGAACCCACGCAGGTCATTTCATTGATTGCACCGGTATTCATAAAGGGTGCAAGAAGTCCTGCAAGAAGAACAAGTCCTCCCTGAATAACAAACACTGACAAAGATGCAAGAATTACGCCAAACCCCAGACTTGAAGCAAGCATCATAGAAGATACAAAATCCAGAGTTGCTTTAGTTATAAGCACTGAATTATCTCCTGTAAGCCCTGCCTGAATTGAACCGGTTACCGTCATCGAACCAACGCAAAATAACAATGTTGCTGTTACCAACCCTTCAGCAATTGAAACATTTTGTCCCTCTTTTTTAAACTTTGTTTCAACACTCTTTGCAAGTCTATTTATCGCACCATCAATGTTTAACAATGTACCTGATATTACTCCCAACACAACCGAAGCAATTACAATAAGGACATTTTCTCCGCACAAACTACCAGATATACCAATATACAGAGTGCATGCACCTAAGCCTATCATTGTTGCATTACTTACTCTCTTAGGAATTCCTTTTTTGAAGAGTAAACCAATTGATGAGCCTAATATCACGGTAATTACATTAACAATAACACCTAACATTTTTTACACCTGTTTTTTAGAGAGCATAACCTTATCACTTGCAAATTCACTTCCGCTTGCTTTTTCAAATAACTCCAGGAGCTGAGGAATGGTAAGGTTTTTCTTCTCCTCTCCGCTAACATCTATAATTATTTTTCCCTCGTGCATCATAATAAGGCGATTTCCGTATTCGATTGCATCATGCATATTATGAGTAATCATAAGAGTTGTCAATTTATCTTTTGAAACAATTTCTTCTGTAATTTCAAGAACTTTTTTCGCAGTTTTAGGATCAAGTGCAGCTGTATGCTCATCAAGGAGCAAAAGCTTTGGCTTTTTAAGTGTTGCCATAAGTAGAGTCAAAGCCTGTCTTTGTCCACCTGACAAAAGTCCCACCTTTGCAGTGAGTCTGTTTTCTAAGCCTAAACCAAGAATTTTAAGAAGCTCTTTGTATTCTGCTCTTTCTTTCGATGTGATACCTACACGCAAGGTCCTTCTTTTACCTCGTCTTGCAGCAAGAGCGAGATTTTCCTCAATTTGCATATCTGCAGCAGTACCTGTCATGGGATCCTGAAAAACTCTGCCCAGGTACTTAGCTCTTTTATATTCAGGCAAATGTGTAATATCAACACCGTCTATTACAATGCTTCCGCAATCAACAGGATATACACCTGCAATCATATTAAGCATTGTAGATTTACCTGCACCATTACCGCCGATAACTGTTACAAAATCACCTTCAGAAAGATGAAGATTGATTCCGTTTAATGCCTTTTTTTCATTTATAGTTCCGGGATTAAATGTCTTTTCAACTTCTGATATGTTAAGCATTTACTTTACCCCCTTTATGTCTTTTCATATGCTTCTCGGCATATTGTCCTTTCCAATGCGGAACTGCAAGGAAAATTGCAACAATAGACGCTGATAAAAGCTTCATAAGATTTGCATCCATTCCTAATGTTATAACTGCCTGAATAACGATATAGTAAATAATGGAACCGAGTGCTACCGACAGAAGTCTTAAGGCAAAGTTTTTGAAAATCTTACCGAATAATGCTTCGCCTATAATTACGGCTGCAAGTCCTATAACTATGGCACCCTGCCCCATTTTAACATCGGCAAAGCCCTGATACTGAGCAAGGAATGCTCCTGAAAATGCTACAAGTCCGTTTGAAAGCATAATTCCAAGCACCTTGTTGAAATTTGTGTTTATTCCCTGTGCACGGCTCATATTAAGATTTGTTCCTGTCGCTCTGATACCACATCCCATTTCAGTTCCGAAGAACCAATAAAGAGCAGCAATCAAAACAATTAAAACCACACCTACTGTTATAAGCGGATTATGGAACGCAAATTCCTTTACCCAACGAAGAGACACAAGAAGGTCTGTTTGATTTACATTTACAGACTGATTGGCTCTACCCATAATCTTAAGGTTAATGGAATATAGTGCAAGCTGAGTAAGTATTCCTGACAAAATTGCAGGGATCCCCATGAAGGTGTGCAAAAGTCCTGTAATTGCACCTGCCAGTAGTCCTGCGATAAATGCAATAAGCATTGCAAGCCACAAATTGCAACCATTTAAGATTAGAATAACTGCAACCGCTCCACCTGTTGCAAAAGAGCCATCAACAGTAAGGTCGGCTACGTCCAAAATTCTGTATGTTATATAAACGCCTATTGCCATGATACCCCATATAAGTCCTTGTGAAAAAGAACCGGGTAAGGCATTTATTAGTTGTGTTATAATCTCCATTCTATCCACCTCTGTTAAAACTTATTTAGCCGGAGAGAAATATTTTCCCTCCGGCCGAAGATTTCAATAATTATTTGTCTTCAATAGCTGTATATCCTTCAAGAGGTGTAATTCCCAAAGCTTCACAATTCTGCTTGTTGTATTTTGGTGTTTGCTTTTCTGCATACTCAATAGGCATTGTAGAAATACCAGCACCATCTCTTAGAATTTTAACTGCCATCTTACCGGTTGTGTATCCAAGGTCGTAGTAGTTAATAGAAAGTGTTGCAATACCACAGCCTGCACAAATACCTTCTTCACCGGCGATTACAGGAATCTTTTTAGGTTCGCAGATGTTATCAATGATTCCGGTATTTTCTGCTACAGTATTATCTGTCGGAACGTAGATTACGTCTGATTTATCTGCTGCTGTTGTACAAATCTGAGCAAGGTCATTTGAATCTGTGAACGGATATAATGTAGCATTAAGACCTTTCTTTTCAAGCTCAGCCTTTACAACATCAACCTGATACTGGCTGTTTGCTTCCTTTGAGCAGTAAATAAGACCAACTTCTTTTGCATCCGGGCACCATTCGGTAATCATTTCTGCCTGTTTGTCAAGAGGAGCAAGGTCAGATGTACCGGAAATGTTTCCGCCTACTGTTCCGTTGAAGTTCTTAATCTCAAGAGCTACACCATATTCTGTAACAGATGTACCTAAGATCGGAATATCACCTGTTGCTGCTGATGCTGCCTGAAGAGCAGGAGTAGCATTTGCCATAATAAGGTCTACATTATTTGAAACAAATTGGTTTGCAATTGTTGAACAGGTATTAGGATCATTCTGACCGTTCTGGAAATCAAATTCAACTGCATCTTCACCAAGCTCGTCGATAATTGCCTGTTTGAATCCTTCTGTTGCGGCGTCGAGTGCTTCATGCTCAACGAGCTGAACAATACCGATTTTATACTTTGCTGCTGTTGCTTTGTCTCCTGAGCAACCTGTTAATGATAAACATCCTACACAAAGTGCAAGTGCCAACATAATTGATAATAACTTTTTCATAACTAAAACTCCTTACATAAAATTGATTTTTAAATTGATTGGTTTTTTTCAAGTACTTGCTTTTTTGTTAAACATAGTATATAATATTTTTCAGCATTAGTCAAACGAATAGTTTTAATGGTTATCATTAAGATTTTTAATGTTGGAGGGAATATTATGGAATTACGCAATTTAATAACTTTTATTCATGTTGCAGAACTTGGCAGTTTTACAAAAGCCGGAGAACAGCTCGGCTACTCTCAATCGACTATATCCGTTCAGATAAAACAGCTTGAAGATGAGCTTGGTTGTCTTTTATTTGAAAGAATAAATCATACAATTACTCTTACCGAACGTGGCCACGAGCTTGTGTCCTATGCCCATCAGGTTCGTGCATTAACCGATGAATTCATCGAAAACCTTGATGAGGAGGAATGTAAAGGTCATATACATATTGTAACGCCAGATTCTGTATGTGATGGTATGATTAACCGAAATTATATGGATTTTCACCAAAAATACCCATATATTTCTATTTGCTTCTCGACAGGAGACTCAGGCGTAATGCTTGATATGATTGACCATAATGAAGCAGATGTTATCATAACTCTTGATGGACGTATATTCAACAAGGATTATGTTATAGCTAAAGAAGAAAAGATTCCGATGCACTTTGTAGCTAATTCTAATTCCAAATTTGCCGAGAAAAAGAATTTATCAATTAAAGATATTATAAACGAGCCTTTTATTCTTACCGAACACGGACAAGGCTACAGAAGAGTTTTTGATAAAGAGCTTGCAAAAAGGTCATTGGAAATTTCTCCTATTCTTGAGATTGGAAGAACTGATATGATAACCACTCTGCTTGCCCAGGGAGATATGATTTCTTTTCTTCCCGATTTTGTAACAAAGGATATGATCAAATCCGGAGATTTGTGTTATCTTGATGTGTGCGATATGGATATTGAGATTTGGAAACAGCTTATATATCATAAAAATAAATGGATGTCTAAAAGTTTGAAAGCATTTATTAACTACATAAAAGAGAACGAGTTCTCAATATAAATAAATTGAGGGTGTACAGCACATTTAAGCTGTACACCCTCTTATTCTGTATCATAATTTATGAATTCACTGAATAATCCTTTTTAAAGCCATGAGCACCAAAGATTTGCCACTGCCCTACTCCAAGTCTTTGCATAATCGCTTTTCTTTCTTCAAGACACATTTTTGAATCGGTATCTACAGAAGTCATAAGTATCGGTGCATACTGATTATATTCCGCCTGTTCTGCAGTAAGGCCGTGCATATTAATATAAACATCACCAGTGATTGCAATATGCTTCGAATAATCTATCAGCACTATTTCTCCGGGCAAATGTCCGCCTTTTCCCTCATATACTTCAAAATGTAATTCTTCAAAATCAAAAAATCCAATTTGTGTAAGCGGTTCTGATGGATTTTCTACATCATTCCACATTGCCGTGATCTTTTCAGGATTTACTGCCTTATATGAAGTGAGAATTTTACAGATATTGATATATGGTCTATGCAAAGGGTTCTCTTCTCTGTAGCCATTCTTTCCCTCATATTCTCTCTGCAGGCAGGTTGCGGTTTTACTGCTTGCAATTATTTTATCGAACATCGGCAATAATCCGCAATGGTCAACATCTGCATGAGTTACAAGAATAGTTTTTTCCATATTTTCAAAATCCGGAACAATTTTCTTGAAAATCCTGATCATCTCATCGCTGTAACAAGCATATCCACTGTCTACAAACAAAATCTTATCATTGCTTTTTATGATAATCGTATTGCTTCCGCACGGAGGCTCAATCAGAGTTATTTCAGTATTATCAGTAATCTTATGTGTGCTTATGCGCGGATTAAAACTACTCCCTTTGGATGCACCTAAAAGCTCTGCAAATTTACTGATGCTGTCAAAAGTTCTGTATGGTGACAAACCCTGTTCATCAAGAGTTTGCATTGCAAGATTAACATGTACCAGAAGTTCACGGCTTACATTCTCTGAAAGTCCCATTGTCTGTGACAAACCTAAAACATAGGTATTATAGAATATACTGTTGTCATAAACCTTTTCTGAACTGTTATAGTCTATCACCCTAACCTTGCAAAGCTTTTCCGCTTCCTTCAGGAACTCTGAAACCTTATCATAATCTTCAACATACAAACCCATTTTGAAGTATTGATAGTCTGTTCCATTCTCTTGGGAGCTTATATATGAAATATTGAAATTGAATTCGTTGATAAGTTCAAGTACACTTGTTACGCTTCCCGGAACATCAGAAAGACGGAATTCTATCAAAACAATACTTGTTTTATTTGTGTCGCTCTGCAGATATCCTATTTTTTCAAGCTCAATATCTGCTTTCTTTAATTGTTCCTCTGTGCCTTCCGCATCTATAAACAATGTGTGTGAATCAACAGCCTTGTTGTAACTTACACGGGTAATATTTATATTGAGTTGTGAAAAGCATTTACTTGCTTTCAAGAATGCGCCAATATGATTTGGCATGGAAGTTACATATGTCTTCTTCACTTAAATCACCTCGTTTACATATGCTATGTTTAGAATTATTTATTCATTTTTTCCAAGTCGTTTTTACGGATTTCAACTCTTCTTACTTTACCGCTGATTGTTTTAGGGAGTTCATCCACGAACTCAACAATTCTTGGGTATTTATAAGGAGCTGTATGTGTTTTAACATATTCCTGGATTTCTTTTTTAAGTTCATCTGTGCCTTCAGTACCCTTTACAAGTACGATGGTAGCCTTTACAATCTGACCGCGCACTTCATCAGGTACGGGTGTGATTGCACATTCAAGCACATATGGAAGTTCCATGATAACGCTCTCGATTTCGAAAGGTCCGATACGGTAACCTGATGATTTGATAACATCATCGATTCTACCAACATACCAGAGGTATCCGTCTTCATCCATTGTTGCCTGGTCGCCTGTATGATAGTAACCATCGTGCCATACCTCGTTTGTTTTTTCTTCATCAAGGTAATAACCGATGAAGAGACCGCAAGGAACTTCATCTTTAACTCTGATACAGATTTCACCTGTATCACCGGTTTTACATTCATTTCCGTCCGGATCAAGGACAACAACATCATAAAGAGGACTTGGTTTGCCCATTGAACCGATTTTCGGTGTAGAGCCAACAAAGTTTGCGATAGAAAGTGTTGTTTCTGTCTGACCAAAGCCTTCCATGATTGTAAGTCCTGTTGCCTTTTTAAACTGATTAAACACTTCAGGATTCAATGCTTCGCCTGCAGTTGTAGCATACTCAATTGAAGAAAGGTCGTACTTTGACAAGTCCTCTTTGATGAAGAAACGATACATTGTAGGCGGTGCACAGAATGTTGTGATATGGTATTTAGCAAACATCGGTAAGATGTCTTCCGAATGGAATCTGTCAAAGTCATATGTGAACTGTGCTGCTTCACAAAGCCATTGACCGTAGAGCTTACCCCAAAGAGCTTTACCCCAACCTGTGTCGGAGATTGTGAAGTGAAGTCCGTCAGGATTTACATTATGCCAGTGTTTAGCTGTAGGATAATGTCCCAAAGCATATTTATATGAGTGCGTTGCAATTCTCGGATATCCGGTTGTTCCTGATGTAAAGAGCATAAGCATCGGATCATTGCCGCACGGCGTATTTTCTGTACGGTCAAAGTGTGTACTGAAACGTTCCATTTCAACATTGAAATCGTGCCAGCCTTCTTTATTACCGCCAACTAATACCTTAACCATATCCGGGTAATTTGCTGCCGCTTTTTCAGCTTCAGTTGATACATCACCATCTGCTGTACATACAACAGCTTTTACTCTTGCTGCTTTATATCTGTAATCAAAATCGTGTTCTACAAGCTGATTTGTTGCAGGAATTGCGATAGCACCGATTTTATGAAGTGCAAGCATGCAGAACCAGAACTGATAATGACGTTTTAATACAAGCATTACCGTATCGCCTTTTTTGATACCAAGAGATTCAAAGTAATTCGCTGTTTTTGCAGAATACTTTTTCATATCGCTGAAAGTAAATTTTCTATCGGTCTTATCATTTGCAACCCACATCATTGCAAGCTTATCGGGATTCTTTTCAGCGATTGCATCAACACAATCATATGCAAAGTTGAATGAATCAGCATTTTTGAATTTGATTCCGTTGAATACGCCGTTTTCATCATAGTATGATTCGATAAATTTATCTGCAACTGTTTCTGTCTTTTTCTTTTTAGCGGCAACCTTTGCAGCGATCATAGGGGCTTCCGGATATTCCTCAGAAACCTTGCCGTCTTGGGGATTTAATACGACTGCATGGAATTCACAACCGCCTTCTGAAACAGCAACCATACCGTGTGGGATAAGGCTGTTATAGAAAATAGAGTCTCCTTCGTGGAGTACATCTACATGATTTCCAACCTGTACTTTGAGTGAACCTTTAACGATAACATCAAATTCCTGACCGTTATGTGAATTTAACTGCATCGGAGCATTCTGCTCTTCTTCAAGATACGGGAATTTAACGAGAAATGGTTCAGCGAGTTTTTCTCTGAACTTAGGTGCAAGGTTGTTATATTCGACACCATGCTGTTTTAAGATTTTAAGACCTTCACCTTTTCTTGTGATAGCAAAAGATGTAAGCGTTGTGCTTGTTCCTTCAAGCAAATCCACCACCTCAACATTACATGCTTTTGCACATTTGTAAATGAATGTGAAGCTAAAGTCTGTTTCTCCTTTTTCCAAAACCTTGTAATCTTCCACCGATACACCGCAAAGTTTAGCAAGCTCTGCCTGTGTGTATCCTTTTGCCTCGCGCAAGTCTTTGATTCTTCTTGCTACTTCTTTCAAACTGTAATCCATTGTTTTTGTCCCCTTTCATCATTGACAAATTTGATATTTGGTTACAAATCTGAATAAAACAAAAAACTCGCCTCAAAGTAAACTTTGAGACGAGTTATAACAACCCGCGGTACCACTCAAATTACGGAAAATTTTAAATTCCCCGTCACTTACCGAACTCTAACAAGTCCTTTGCCTTTACGCAGCAATACGGAAGGAGTCTACTCGCTTTCGCTTTCGGTCCTTCGACTCAGAGGTGATAAGTCATTGGAAAGTCTCACCATTGCCTCGCACCAACCGGCAACTCTCTCCAGGCTCCACAATCCGACCGTCCTCGTCATAGTCGTTTTTTGTGATATTCAAATTTTGTTTTGAATTATACTACTCTGTTTTTGATTTGTCAATAGTTTTTTTACATTTTTTTAAATTTTATAAAAATCATATCTCACAATTAGATTTTTTCAATCTTAATGAGATTTGTATTTCCCGACTCTCCAGGTCCGACAACTTTGATTTCACGACTATCAAAGAATATATCCATCAATTTCAAATTAACTATTTCAGATATTCTAAGACCTGAATAACAAATGAGAGTTGCAATGGCGAGATCACGGACACCATTCCCGAAGATCACACGTTATCTGAATTCATCCACATCTTTTTCTGTTGCTGTACTCGGACTTGCAAACTGAGTCTGGACAGATAGATAGTCATGCTTGTCCACCACACGGTCCCGCTCAGGATCAACAGAAGAGAGGAACGAATTATATATTACCAGAGCAGCAATTTTAACATTGATAGATTCATACTTCAAATTACGGATATTCTTCAGGTATGAAATGAACTCCAGCACGTTCTGCCGATAGAGTTTTGTAAATTCCTCACCGAAAGACTCAAGATACCATTTATGATATTGCCGGTCTGCAATCAAATATGTATCTCCTGTGTTCGGTGAAACATTTTCATCTTTCAGATATTTTTCAAACTCGTTCATAAAAAAGACCTCCTAAAATTATGTAACACTCTCATATTATATTACACGATTTAGAAGGTCAAAGTACAACATAACTTACATTATATAACACGTATTTTTTACTCGGAAAATACAGTTAGATCTTATATCAAAACAATCTAAAATTTCTGTATTCCTTTTCTTTTATGTTCACTCACTTTATGCAATCTATCAATAATCTCTGCTTTGTCTTTGTCAACAGCATTTCCTGCGATATAAGCATCCAATTCCGCATAGGTTACGCCCATCTCACTCTCGTCTGTCTGACCGTCAAACAAAGCAGCAGACGGGGTTTTTTCAATGATACGCTTTGGAGCATCAAGATAACGCAGAAATTCATAAATTTCGGTTACGGTCAAATCTGCAATAGGATTAAAGTCATGTGCTCCGTCACCCCACTTGGTAAAATAACCAACATAAGCCTCACTACGGTTTCCTGTACCTGCAACAAGTCGGTTTTCACTTGCAGCGATAGCATATAATGTAAGCATGCGAATACGAGGTGCCATATTGCTTAGAGCTGAATTATTCAATTCCGTTATGCCTGCAAGTGCATTAATCTCTGCTTCTTTTACAGGAGTCAGATCCACGGTTCTCGTTTCAATGCTGTATTGCTGTGCAACCTCTTTTGCATCCACCACATCTTCATCATAATTTCGTTTTGTGCTACAAGGCATAATAATTCCAACAGTGTTTTCGCAAGCAGCTTTGCAAAGAATCCCAACCAATGCAGAATCCTTACCTCCGCTATTTCCGTACACAATACCTTTTGCACCACTATCAGCTAATACAGACTTTATGAACTCGACTCTATTTTCAAATTCTGCTTTATAATCTCGCATTCATATCACTTCTTTCCAAGCAAACTTACCAAACGATTTGCAGCTTCTACCGTATCTTCCGGACTTCCGAAAGTGGAAAATCTGAAATATCCCTCGCCGCAAGCGCCAAACCCTTCTCCTGGAGTTCCGACAACCTGAATCTCATTTAAGAGATAATCGAAAAACTCCCAGCTTCCCATACCATCCGGACATTTCATCCAGATATAAGGAGCATTTTTACCACCGCAGTACCATATTCCAAGTTTGTCAAGTGCCTTCATCAGCACCTTTGCATTATTCTTATAAACCTTTATATTATCGTGAATTTGTTTCTGCCCTTCGGGTGTAAATACTGCAGCACCGCCTTTTTGAATTATGTATGATACACCATTGGTTTTTGTTGTACGGTTCCTTACCCACATTTCATTAAAATTCATTCCCTGTCTTACAAGTTTTTTGGGTATAACAGTATAACCAAGTCGTGTTCCTGTAAACCCTGCTGTTTTTGACAGTGAACAAATTTCAATTGCACAGGTTTCTGCTCCATCTAATTCAAAAATGCTGTGAGGCAAACTTTCATCTTCTATAAACGCCTCATAAGCCGCGTCAAAAAGAATTACAGATCCATTTTCATTTGCAAAATTCACCCAAGCCTGAAGCTGATTACGGCTGAACACTGCACCTGTCGGATTGTTCGGAGAACAAATATATAAAATATCCGCCTTAACCTCTTCGGATGGTGATGGCAAAAATCCATTATCTTTTCCCGAGGCAAGATGTACTATTTTTCTGCCAGCCATAACATTTGCATCAACATATGCAGGATATGCAGGCTCGATTACAAGTGCAGAGCTGCCTCGGTCAAAAAGATCAAGAATATCACCAAGTTCGTCACTTGCACCGCTGGACACAAACACTTCATCGGTTGATACTGTTACTCCTCTGTCGGCATAGTATTTTGCGATGGTTTCACGAAGAAACGGTGCTCCGCATTCGGGCATATAGCCGTGAAAATTTTCTTTCTTCGCCTGATCGTCAACTGCTTCATGCAATGCACGAATTACAGCATCGCAAAGCGGAAGTGATACATCGCCGATGCCCATACGATAAAGATGCTTATCGGGATTTGCTGCCAAATATGCCTTTGTCTTCTGTGCAATGTTGTAAAAAAGGTATGAATCCTTTAAGTCTGCGTAATGTGTGTTTGGTGTAATCATTCTATTACATCTCCTTCGTATATCATTTCTGCCGGTCCCGTCATGGTAACAGAATAGTCCGGC
>JBGVIT010000017.1:0-77430 GCA_045128915.1 Clostridia bacterium | reverse complement strand
AAATATCGCTTTGTAATGTGAAATACGCCTGCGGCATGTGATAAAGAATTTATTTTATTTCACAGAAAACAATAGTTTCCCATTTCAAAATTTACGAAGTAAATTATTTCACTAAAAACTAATTTGCATCTTTATTGTTCTGCTTTGTCAAAAAAAGAACACCGTAAGGTGTTCTTTTTTTGGCTCTCATTATTGACTTCAAACCGACACTTTGATTAACAATCAGATGCTAACTTAGACTGTTAATCAGAGGGAGCCGAGCCTGACCGCTGCCGGTGGCAGAAGAAGGGAAAGCGAGGATGCGCCGCAACACAGTGAATTGAGTAGTAAACACGGCGAAAATGAACTGATGCTTGCAAGCCGGCTGTTGGTTCAAGCTGGGCTGCGAGAGCCAAAAATCGACATTCTTCGATAGAGGGATGTCGATTTTACTTATTCACTCTTGACATAGTTTATGAATCAAGATATAATATATTAAAGTTAATAATTTGGGAGGTAAAAAGAATGAAAGAGAAGTTTAAAGGCTTAGTATTGGGTATTGTTATTGGATCGTTGCTTGCACCTACTGTATTTGCAGCTATTGAAACTATAACTAAAGAACTGTCGTACAACGATATAAAAATCACCATGAACGGACAAAAATTAAATCCTACAGATGCAAATGGAACTAGTGTAGAACCTTTTATTATTGAGGGGACTACATATTTGCCAGTTCGTGCTGTGGGTAATGCTTTAGGTTTGAACGTTGATTGGGATGGTAATACAAATACAGTTATACTTTCAGATGATAAAAACAATGCACAATCAAATGGTCAGGTTGTATATGATGAGGGTGGTATAAAAATTTCATATAATGGTATACAATTTAACGATTATTCTGTTGATTTTAAATTTTTAATAGAAAATAATACAAATAAAGGCATTACTATTCAGGCTCGTGACGAATCTATCAATGATTTTATGGTATCAGGTATTATGTCTGATGATGTACAACCTGGGAAAAAAGCTAATGGTAGTTTGACATATTATAAATCAATGCTTGAAGAGAACGGAATCAGCAGTATTGAAAACCTTGAATTTTCATTTCACATTTTTGATGGAGAGTCATGGGATACTATAGATGATTCAGACATAATAACAATCTATCCCTAAATATATGGACTAAAGGTATAACTAATGGATATGCCTGGTTATTCAATGAAATTTGCTTGTGGCAAGAAATGAACCAAAAGGATTGTTTTATATCTAACAGAGCTAGATATTTCATTTTAAAGGCGAGCATCTATTATGTAGCTAAAAGATGTCATCTAAACCGTTCGGCTCTTCTCAAAAAAACACACCCTATTGGGTGTGTTTTTTTTGGGTTTCTCATATTAGTATTAAATAAATTACATATATTTTGCTGTATATATTTATCTCTTGACGAAGGAAAAGTTATATGCTATAATCTATTTAGATAAAAATCTAAATAGATTTTGGAGAGTATATATGGGGTTAAACGAAACATTGAAGGCAATATCTGATCCTATCAGGAGAGATATTTTACAAATGCTAAAAAGCGAAAAAAAAATCAGCAGGAGAAATTGCAGAGCAATTTAATCTGACGGGCGCAACCGTATCATATCACTTGACAAAACTAAAAAAAGCTGATTTGATTTCTGAAGAAAAATATAAAAATTATATCTATTTTGAACTGAACACCTCTGTCTTTGAAGATGTAATCAGTTGGATTTATATGTTAGGAGGTAAAAAGTAATGAGATTTTTTAAATGGAAAATGTTCATCATAACAAGTTTTGTATGTCTGTCGCCAATACTATTGGGGATGGCTTTGTGGAACAAGCTTCCGGATATAATGGCTATACATTTTAACGTGTATGGTGTAGCTGATAATTTTGCATCAAAGGGATTTGTAGTGTATGCATTGCCTTTGTTAATGGTTGCTGTTCAAGGATTTTGCTGTTTCGTCACTGATATTAATGCATATAAGCATAGTGTTGGAAAAAAGCTTGATTGTGTAACTAAATGGATTATTCCTTGTATTACAGTTGCCTTGCAAATTATAACACTCGGTTATGGCTTAGGATGGAATATGGATATGAGAAAAGTAATTGTATTCATTGTAGCAGTTATTTTCCTTGTTATAGGTAATTATATTCCTAAATTAAACTATGTCAAAAATTTTGACATTGGAACTGAAAAAACAAGAAAAATCAACAGATTTATAGGTTATGAAACCGTTGTTATGGGACTTGTATTTCTTGTAAGTATATTTTTACCACCAATTAGTACCGTTGTTAGCTTGTTCATGCTTATACCATATACTGCTGTCGGTATAGTGTATAGCGTAGTAATAGTCAAAAAACATTAACTACAAAATCAGAACGTTAGTTCTGATTTTTTTCTTAGCATTTGTACATACTATTGAAAAAAGAGGTGTTGAAATGCGCAAATCAATATGGAGTGATAGTACGAAAATATCCCCTAGAAAATCTTTATCGGGTGATATGAAAACAGACGTTCTCATAATCGGGGGAGGTCTTTGCGGGATATTGTGTGCATGGTTTTTGGAGCAAAAAGGAATTGATTATATTCTGGTTGAAGGCGCAAAAATTACATCAGGCATAACTAAAAATACCACAGCAAAAATAACTTCACAGCATGGTCTTATATATTCGGATTTAATAAAAAAATATGGAACAAGCATAGCAAAATCATATTTAAATGCGAATCAGTCTGCTCTTTGTGAGTATGAAAAGCTTTGTAGAAACATTGATTGTGATTTTGAAAATCACAATTCATATGTTTATTCACTTAGGGATAGGGCGATAATAGAAGAAGAAGTTCATGCGGCAGAAAATTTAGGCTTTGATGCTGAATTTGTTCAGGAAATTGAGTTGCCTTTAAAAATCAAAGGCGCTGTTTGCTTTAAAAACCAAGCCCACTTCAATCCGCTGAAATTCATATCCGTAATATCCCAAAATCTGAATATATACGAAAATGCATTTGTTAATGAGATTATATCAAACCGAGCTGTTACCAAGAATGGTTCTGTAAGTGCAAAGTCAATAATAGTTGCAACACATTTTCCGTTTTTGAACAAGCATGGTAGTTATTTTTTAAAGCTTTATCAGGAACGCTCATATGTATCTGCTTTTGAAAATACGCCTGCATTAAGTGGTATGTATTTAGACGAGGACGAGCAAGGATTATCATTCAGGAGCTATCAAAACACAATGCTCATAGGCGGTAACAGTCATCGTACCGGAAAGAAATCAACTGCATGGAAACCTCTTAATGAGTTTGCTGAAAACAACTATCCGGAAGCTGTGCTAAAATATGAATGGGCAAATCAGGACTGCATGAGTCTTGATAAGATTCCGTATATAGGACGGTATTCCAAATCTACGCCGAATTTGTATGTTGCCACAGGATTTAATAAATGGGGAATGACATCGTCAATGGTAGCGGCTATGTTGTTAACTGATATGCTTTCAGGCAAAAGAAATGAATTGGAAGAAGTATTTTCACCCCAGAGAAGTATATTAAAACCACAGCTTTTTGTTAACGGCTTTGAAGCAGCTGCAAATCTTATTACTCCAACAATTAAGCGTTGCCCTCATCTTGGTTGTGCGCTAAAATGGAATAAAGCAGAGCATACATGGGATTGTCCATGTCATGGATCACGTTTTGAGGAAAACGGAAATCTTATTGATAATCCTGCGACAAAGGATATAAGTGAGAAATAATTATTTTGAATTTATGTTGACAATGTTGCAAATATGTGGTATAATGTGCTAAAGGTTGGAGGTGTGTGTGAATGCTTGCAAAAGAACGTCAAGATACAATAGCTAACATGTTAAAATCAACAGGAGCTGTAACTACTGCTAATCTTACGGAATGCTTTAAAGTTTCAACTGAAACCATACGCAGAGATTTGCTTTATATGGAGAATCAAGGCATACTTGTAAGGGTGCATGGAGGAGCTGTGTCGAAAGGTGATATGAAGCTGTTTAAAGAATTGAAAGAGCGCAACAAAGAATCGTTGGAACAAAAACATGAGCTTTCATTAAAAGCAGTTGAGTTCATATCAGAGGGTGATATCATCGCGGTTGATGCAGGGAGTACTGCAATTTCGTTTGTAAAAGTGCTTAAAGAAAAATTTTCTCGATTGACAGTTGTTACACATTGTGTTGATGTGTTTGATATGTTATGTAATTATAAGGATTTTTCTGTAATTGTTTGTGGAGGACATTATTTACGAGAAGAAAATGCTTTTTGCGGGGAATTAACTATTAATATGCTTAGTAATATACATGTACAAAAGGCGTTTGTTTTTCCGTCTGCTATATCTATTGAAAGTGGGATTTATGATTATCAAAAAGATTTATTCCAAATTCAAAAACAAATAATGAAATCTGCTGATAACATATATATTCTTGCTGACAGCAGTAAATTTGAAAAGACGGGATTGCTGAAATTGAGTGATATGCAGTCAAATTTTGTCTATGTTTCAGATTCTTTATTAAAATCTCAAATTGTTCGGATTTATAAGGAAAATGATATAAAAATATATTTAGGAGGAATAAAATAGTGAAGGTTCTATTAATATTGGTTGACGGAATGAGAGGGGATTCATTCTCTGACAATAAACATGCACAGAAAATATTAGATAAATCATTGTATAAATTAGATGCTCAAACTGTAATGCCATCTGTTACTTTACCATGCCATATGTCTTTGTTTCATAGTGTAGATCCGTCAAGGCATGGCACGACTACTAATATTTATGCTCCACAGGTAAGACCTATAAATGGTTTGTGCGAAGTGTTAAATGCCAACAAGAAAAAAATTGCTTTCTTTTATGATTGGGAAGAACTGAGAGATCTTTCAAAGCCTGGTATGTTAACTCAGTCTTGTTTTTATAAAGGTGATGATTTTGGTTATATTGAAGCTGATAATATGCTTACTTCAGAACTTTTGGAGTGTTTACATAATAATGAAATTGATTTTTCGTTCTTATATCTGGGTGCTCCTGATTCGGCAGGGCATAAGGTCGGCTGGATGAGTGACGTATATAATGATGCGGTAGAAAACAGCTGGAAAAATATTGATAGGGTTGTAAATTCTTTGCCTGATGATTATACTGTTATTATTACTGCCGATCATGGGGGACATGACAGAGTACATGGAACCGATTTGGCAGAGGATATGACAATTCCTGTGATTATATTGGGTAATAATATTGAACATGGAAAAATATTAAAGGATGTAAATATTAAAGATATATCTCCAACAATTACAAAGTTGCTTGATGTTGATGCTGGCGTGGAATGGGAAGGAAAAAGCATTTTATGAACAAAATAAAAAACAAGAGTAAAATTAATGCTTTGGTTTTTCTTTTTTCCATAACATATATGACAAGTTATATAACACGGATAAACTATGGTGCGGTAATATCAGCAATGGAAAGTGCTACGGGCTTTTCTAAAAGCATGCTCTCTATGCCGCTTACTGGGAGTTTTATTACTTATGGATTAGGACAGATAATCAGCGGTTTTTGTGGTGATAGAAATTCGCCTAAGAAATTGGTAACTTACGGACTCGTGGTTACAGTTTTAATGAACTTGATGATGCCTCTGTGTGATAATTCATATCAGATGCTGGCAGTATGGAGCATAAACGGATTTGCGCAAAGTTTCATGTGGCCGCCGTTGGTTAAGATAATGACAGAAGTATTGTCGGATGAAGATTATAAAAAAGCAGTAACTAAAGTTTCATGGGGCAGTAGTATTGGTACAATAATGGTGTATTTAATATCTCCATTGCTGATTTCAACATTTAACTGGGAGTCGGTGTTTGTTTTTTCAGCAATAGCAGGTATTATTATGATTTTTCTATGGAATCGTTATTCGTGCGATGTAAATGTAGAACCTCGCGAAACAAAAATAAAGGCCAAAAGCAACAACGTGATATTTTCACCATTTTTTATTTTTATTATGATTGCAGTTATAATACAAGGAATGCTTCGTGACGGAGTTACAACTTGGATGCCTTCATATATTTGTGAAACATATAACTTAACTAATGAGATTTCTATTTTAACCGGAGTTGTACTTCCGGTGTTCAGTATAATCAGTTTTCAGTTTGCTACGTATTTATATACAAAAAAACTTTCAAATCCCATCTTATGCGCAGGATTATTTTTTGCTGTTGGTGCATTAGCTGCAGTGGTGCTTAGTATATTGTCTGGAGCGTGTGCATGGATTTCTGTTTTGATGTTTGCGATTCTGACAGGCTGTATGCATGGGGTTAATCTTATGCTTGTTTGTATGATGCCGATGTATTTTCAAAAGACCGGTAAAGTTTCTACAATATCAGGGATTATAAATTCGTGTACATATGTGGGGAGTGCTTTATCCATCTATGAAATAGCGAGATTGTCTGAACGCCTGGGCTGGAGCTTTACTTTGGGAAGCTGGATAGTGATTGCTCTTTTGGGTATGATTATATCCTTAGTTGCCTCATTATACAGAGACAGAAAAATTATATAAAAACATATAAAAAAGCTTCCGTTTGCAATTTACGGAAGCTTTTTTTGATACATATGACATAATAAGTCACAAAGTTATGAAAAATTTTAAAAACTATTGTGTTTTTGCAAAATTTGTGATAGAATAAGCTAAATTATGTACAAATTCAGGGAGGTAGAGAGTTGGAAAATATTATTAGTTTGCAGAATATTGGCGTAGCACTTGACGGCGATGTAATACTCAGCGGAATCAATCTTGATATTCGTGATAAAGAATTTGTAACGTTGCTCGGTCCGTCAGGCTGTGGTAAAACTACCACACTTAGAATTATAGGAGGATTTCAATCTCCTACAATGGGTGATGTATATTTTGAGGGAAAGAAAATAAATGATGTACCACCTTATAAAAGAAATGTCAATACTGTTTTTCAAAAATATGCATTGTTTCCGCATTTGAATGTTTATGAAAATATAGCATTCGGGTTAAAAGTTGCGAAGCTTTCTGATAAAGAAATCAGGGAGCGTGTTTCCGAAATGCTTAAGCTTGTTAATTTGTCAGGTTTTGAAAAACGTTCTGTGAACAGACTTTCCGGAGGTCAGCAACAGAGAGTTGCCATAGCACGCGCTTTGGTTAATCGTCCTAAGGTGTTGCTTCTTGATGAACCTCTGGGAGCTCTTGACCTGAAGCTTAGAAAAGAAATGCAGACAGAACTCAAACGAATTCAGCAGAGCCTTGAAATAACTTTCGTTTACGTTACTCATGACCAGGAAGAAGCGCTTACCATGAGTGATACTGTTGTTGTCATGAAGGACGGAAATATTCTTCAGGTAGGAACTCCTGTGGATATATATAACGAGCCTAAGAATGCGTTTGTGGCAGATTTTATTGGTGAAAGCAATATTTTGAGCGGTATGATGATAGAAGATTTTCTTGTAGAAATCAGCGGACGCCGCTTTAAATGTGTTGATAGCGGCTTTGGAAACAATACTCCCGTTGACGTTGTTATACGTCCTGAGGATATTACAATCGTTCCTGAGTCGGATGCTGAAATCACCGGTGTTGTAAAAACTGTTACATTCAAAGGCGTGCATTATGAAATGGTTATAGAATCATACGACTTTACCTGGCTTGTGCATTCCACTAAAGCAGCCCAGGAGGGCGCTATGGTTGGAATTGGTTTTACTCCTGACGATATTCATATAATGGATAAGATGACGGATTGAGGAGGTGCATTGATGAAAAGTAAATTGCTGGCATCTCCATACCTTGTGTGGATGACTGTTTTTATAGTGGTACCGCTTATAATGGTTGCATACTTTGCATTTACAGACGGCAATGGAAATTTCACTCTTGAATATATTGCTAATGTTGCCCAATATACCAATATATTTGTGCGCTCCATCTGGCTTGCGGCTATTGCTACGGTTATATGCCTTATAGTTGCGTATCCTATTTCATTCATACTTGCAAGAATGAATAAAAGTGTGCGGGGAACCATGCTTATGATAGTTATGCTTCCTATGTGGATGAACTTTCTTCTCAGAACATATGCATGGATGACCTTGCTCGGAAACAACGGCATTATCAATCAGTTTTTGGGACTTATCGGACTTGGGCCATTTAAGATGCTTAATACTCAGGGAGCAGTAGTGCTCGGTATGGTGTATAACTATCTTCCGTACATGATACTGCCTTTATATTCTGTTATGGTAAAAATTGATAATTCATTGCTCGAAGCAGCTGCAGACCTCGGCTGTAACGGGTTTATGACTACTGCAAAAATTGTAGTTCCGTTAAGTGTCCCCGGAATGATGTCGGGGATAACAATGGTTTTCGTTCCGGCTATCAGTACATTTATTATTTCGAGAATGCTTGGTGGTGGCGGAAATCTTCTTATCGGCGACTTGATTGAAATGCAGTTTTTAGGAACTTCTTATAACCCAAACCTCGGAGCCGGCATTTCTTTGGTGCTTATGGTTATAATTTTGCTTATTATGACTATTATGAACCAGTTTGATGCTGATGACGATAAGGTGCTTATGTAAGGAGGGCGGAGAATGAAGAAACTATCTAAACTTTATATGGCATTGGTAATATTGTTTTTGTATCTGCCCATATTGGTACTTATCGTATTTTCATTTAACGAAACAAAAAGCCGCAGCGTTTTTTCCGGCTTTACATTCGATTGGTATATTAAGCTGTTCAGTAACGAATTAATTCTAACGTCCCTTAGAAATACAATAATAGTATCCGTAATAGCGGCGGTGATAGCAACAATTCTTGGAACTGTTGCTGCCATAGGAATTAACGCTATGAGCAAGCCCGCAAGAGCTACTGTGCTTCATATTACGAATTTGCCTATTATTAACCCTGAAATAGTTACCGGTGTTTCATTAATGCTGTTGTTTGTGTTTTTCGCTGCAAGAATGAATTTTGAGTTTGGTTTCGGAACCTTGCTTATTGCGCACATAACTTTTAATGTACCTTATGTAATACTGAATGTAATGCCGAAGTTCAGACAAATGAATCCATTTATTTATGAGGCGGCTCAAGACCTTGGCTGCAATCCGATTAAAGCATTTTTTAAGGTTGTGCTTCCGGAAATTATGCCCGGTGTGTTTTCAGGATTTCTAATGTCATTTACATTTTCGCTTGATGATTTCATAATCAGTTATTTCACAAGCGGAGCTACAAGCCAGACATTGCCAATCACGATATATTCTATGACGAGAAGAAAAATCAGTCCTGAAATAAATGCACTTTCAACAATTATATTCGTAATAGTTTTCATTGTTCTTATTTCTAAAAACATCATTGAAACTAAGGGCGTAAAAAAGGAGGGGATAAGAAAATGAAACGTTTTTTTATAGTTCTCTGTGCAGTATTAATGGCACTTTCTATGTGTGGATGTACTGATGAAGCAGTTGAAGAAACGGAAGAATTTGTATTATCTCTGTCTGACACTGACTATTACACACGCTTTAAGGATAAGGGCATTTCAATCAACGTCTATAATTGGGGCGAATATATTGCAGCTGGCGGAGATGATGCATTAATGGATGTCAATGCTGAGTTTTCTGCTCTTACGGGAATAAAAGTCAATTACAGCACCTATGCTACCAATGAAGAACTGTACGCAAAGCTTAAAGGCGGAGGTGCAACGTATGACATAATCATACCGTCAGATTATATGATTTCACGTATGATTCAGGAGGGAATGCTGCAGGAATTGAATTTTGGCAATATACCAAATTTTGCAAATATCAATCCTACTTTTATCAATCCGGATTACGATTGCGAAAACAAATTCTCTGTTCCATATACATGGGGAACAGTTGGAATTATATATGATAAAACCGCCATTGACGATGATAATTTTGGTTGGGAAATTCTTTGGGACGAGCAGTACAAGGACCAGATTCTGATGTTTGACAATCCTCGTGATGCTTTTGCAGTAAGTGAATTGTTGCTTGGATATTCTCTTAATACTGAAAATCAAGATGAAATTGAAAATGCAGCGAAAAAGCTTACGGAGCAAAAAGGTCTTGTTCAGGCATATGTAATGGACGAAATATTTGACAAGATGGGTGCAGGCGAAGCATTGCTTGCTCCGTATTATGCAGGTGACGCAATTACACTAATGGACGAATATGACCATCTGGGATTTGTAATTCCAAAGCAGGGTACAAACTTGTTTGTGGATGCTATGTGTATTCCAAAGGGTTCAAAACAGCAGGAAGCTGCAGAAATGTATATAAACTTCATGTGTGAACGTGATGTGGCATATGCAACTGCTGACTATATAGGCTATTCAACCCCCAATTTAGCAGCCTTTGAGATGCTTGATGAAGAAGTAATAAATGACGGTATTTCATATCCTGACCAGCAGTATATGGAAGAGCATACAGAGGTATATACTAATCTTTCGGATGAAGCTAATACTTTAATTCAGGAGCAATGGACAAAGATGAAATCCAGCGAGGAAAACAATACAAACCCATGGATTGTTCCGTTGTTTATGCTTTGCTGTATTGTAGCATCTGTTGCCATTCTTATATTCAGGTATTTTAAAAATAAAAAAGATATATTTTAAAAAACGTGCTGTTGCAGTAGCAACAGCACGTTTTTTAGAAGTCTGTTATATGAATGGTTGTGTACATAGGTATAAGATTAATCAGCCATTCCATATCCTTTGGCTGAACTCTTACACAGCCTGCGGAAATATTCATTCCTACTCTGTCATCATACGGAGTTCCATCATACTTTATGAGCGTTGTATGAATAGCATATCCACCGTTAAATCTCATAATAGGTCCTACATAGTATTTTGCATACGGCCATCTTGCAACTCTTTCGTAGTACCTGAATGTACCTGTGCAGGTTGGTGTGTATAGCTTGCCTACTGAGCAGGGAATATCTTTAATAAGCGTCCAATTTCCCTGAGCACCCTTATAAACTCTTACTGTATAATTGGCTTTTGAAACCCATATGAGATATTCAGTTTCGCTGCTGAGGTCTGAATTGTAAATATACTCATTGGCAGCTGCATTTCTTAGTTCGCGATTTACAGCTTCGGAGAAAGATACAACAGCATTAACGTGGTCGGGCTCGTTTTGTATTATAACGTTAGCTTCTACCATTTCAGCAAAAGATAAGAGTGGAATATAGGGAATTTCATTAAAGACCATAACCTCTCGCTCAAGCTCAAACGTGCTTCCGAAGGCGGTTGCGGTTGAAGAGCCTACCTGCATCTTGATTGGTGATTTCAGAATCCAATATGTAATAGCGCCATTCAAGTGGTCATATTCAATATATGATACACCCATGCTTTTTGCTCCTTCAGATGCAGGAACATACAGTACTCCGTCATAGTATCTCGGAGCAGGATAGATGTTCATTGGAATAAAATCTCTGTAAAATTCTACGGGCTTATATAATGTTGGAATTGCGTGAAGATGAAACGTACTTACGTGAGTGGGGATTCCATCATTGAGATATGTATATGTCTGTAAATCCACCTGTTTGCCTTTTGCATATACTGTATCATAGTATTGCACAGATTCAAGACCTGAAACGATGCTGAGCTTGAAGATTTTGCCCGGTTGAAACTGTGAAACCTGGAATGTAGCAGTTGCAGTTGTATTGTCGGGTGTGAATGCCACAGTTGCGTCATAATTCTTTGTTCCATCGGATAACCTGAACTGTGCACTGGAATTTGTGTTTCCTGGGCTGTCAGTAATATCAAGAACAACTTCAACAGTGCTCAGAACAGCATTTTCTGCATGAACAATAATACTGCAAGTGAATAATAATGCAATAATTGCAGCCGTTGTGATAATCTTTTTCATATTAATAATCCTTTCAAAATGTTCTAAGTTTACTATACCATAAAAATAATGTTTTGAAAAGGTCTTTTTTGCAAAAATAATGTTTTTATGAAACTAATGCATATTTATACGTCAATTTTAACAAAAATACTTTATTTTAACCATAAATTTAAAATTTTATGCAAAAGTGCTTGATTTTATATAATGATGGTGATATAATGACGTAAATTAAATCTTTTGAAAAGAGGTTATAAAAATGAAGAAAATTATTAGTATATTGATGGTTGCATGCATGAGCATGGCTTTTCTTGCAGGCTGCGGTAACGAAGCTTCTGATACAAGCAAGGACGTACTTACAATGGCAACAAATGCAGAATTTCCTCCTTTTGAGTATCTCGAAGGTGAAGAAATTGTAGGTGCAGATATTGAAATAGCTCAGGCTATTGCAGAAAAGCTCGGACGTGAACTTGAAGTTACAAACATCGACTTTGATGCGGCTCTTACCGGCGCAGCTACCGGCAAATACGATATGGCAGTTGCAGGTATTACAGCAAACGATGACAGAAGAAAGAACATGAATTTCTCAGACGATTACTATAAAGCTTCTCAGGCTATTATCGTAATGGCTGACAGCGGCATTAAAGATGCAGCAGGTATCGAAGGTAAGATTGTTTCATGTCAGGAAGGTACAACCGGTGAACAGTATCTTTTGGATAACAAATTTGAAATTCAGTCATTCAAGACCGGTGCTGAAGCAATTTCTGCTCTTACAGCAGGTAAGGTTGACGCAGTTGTAATTGATAATGCTGTTGCAGTTGCGCTTTCAGCTAAGCAGGAAGGCAAGACAGTAGTTCTTGACGAAGCACTTACAGAAGAAAAGTATGCTATTGCTATCAAGCTCGGCAACGATGAATTTACTGCTGAAGTAAATGCTGCACTTGCTGAACTTAAGAGCGAAGGCAAGCTTGCAGAAATTTTTGAAAAGTACGAATTGCCGTACGATGCTGAATAATTTTTAAGATAGTTAAGCGGCACAACTGCAAAAGTGTGCCGCTTTTTCTTGGACGGAGGTATCTTGATGGAGAAATGGCTTAATACGCTATATAATACATTTATCGAAAAAGACCGCTATAAAATCCTCATTGACGGTTTTGAGAAAACATTAATAATTACAATCTGCGCTTTGTGTATAGGTGTTATTATAGGTACATTTGTAGCTATTATCAAGGTTTTTGCTGAATCAAACAAAAAGCTTAAAATTCTTGACTACATATGTAACATATACCTGACTGTAATCAGAGGAACGCCGGTAGTCGTTCAGCTTTTGATTTTCTTCTTTATAATATTTTCCGATGCAAAAGACGGCACATGGGTGGCATCGCTTACATTTGGTATTAACTCGGGTGCATATGTTGCGGAGGTAATACGTTCAGGTATTACATCTATTGATAAAGGTCAGATGGAAGCCGGTCGCTCGCTTGGTTTTTCAAATGTTAAAACAATGTGGTTGATAATTCTTCCTCAGGCATTCAAAAACATTCTTCCGGCAATAGGTAACGAAATGATAGCGCTTCTGAAGGAAACATCAGTTGCCGGCTATGTTGCAGTAATTGATTTGACAAAGGCAGGAAACCAGATTAAGAACACCACATACGACCAGATTAACCCTATTTTGCTGGTTGCCTTGGTTTATCTTGCGGTGGTTATGCTGCTTACCAAACTTTTAGCTATTGTAGAAAGGAAGTTAAGAAATAGTGAACGATAATATAATAATCCAGACAAAACAGCTGAAAAAAGCTTTCGGCGACAAAACTGTTCTTAACGGAATTGATGTTTCTATAACTAAAGGTGAGGTTGTAGTTGTCATCGGTCCGTCAGGAAGCGGCAAATCTACATTTTTAAGATGTCTTAACCTGCTCGAAACCCCAACCGGCGGCGATATACTGTTTGAGGGTAACAACCTTATAGGTAAAGGCGTCAATATAAATTTACATCGTCGTAAAATGGGTATGGTATTTCAGCAATTCAATCTTTTCCCGCATATGAATATAATGGGCAACCTTACATTAGGTCCTATTAAATTGCTTAATAAATCTAAGGCAGAAGCGGAAGCGACAGCAATGGAGCTTTTAAAGAGGGTTGGTCTTGAGGATAGAGCAGAGTCTTATCCGTCACAGCTTTCAGGCGGTCAGAAACAGCGTATTGCTATTGTAAGAGCTTTGTGCATGGAGCCAGAAGTTATGCTTTTTGACGAGCCTACATCCGCACTCGATCCGGAAATGGTAGGAGAAGTGCTGGAGGTTATGAAAGACCTTGCAAATTCAGGAATGACAATGGTAGTTGTTACTCATGAAATGGGGTTTGCAAAAGAAGTTGGTGACAGAGTGCTGTTTATGGATGAGGGAATCATAATGGAAGAGGGAACACCGGAAGAAATTTTCTCAAATCCTCAAAATTCCAGAACACAAGCTTTTTTAAGTAAAGTTTTATAAGAAAAAAGTATTGGCTATTCAGCCAATACTTTTTTTGTATCATATCTGTAATTTGATACCGCCTCGTTTGTCAGAATATATCTGTTATAGAACCTTACCAGCTTAACACTGTTTTCTGGTGCTTCGCAGGTGAAAAATCCTTTGCCTGCTATGTTTTTGAGATTAGCGTCAATTCTTCCGAATCCAAAATCACGTTCTTTTCCGCCGTCACAGAATAAGCCGTTTATAACAAATGATATTATTCCTGAACAGCCGTCAACAATAGCTGTGATATGTGCAGTTTCACAAGGCAGCTTGTCTGATTCCCAGGAGCTTTCACGCTCTCCGTCGTTCATAATTATCTTGATTGTATTGTCGCATGTATATCCTATACGAATTCCTTGCCTGAGTTTGTTTCTTCCATCAATAATAGTGCCCACTTTCAGCTTATCAGGCTCTACAATCATCTCTATTGTAAAGCTGTCACCGTCTTTTGTTATAATTGATTGTGGAATCGGATTTCCCGAAAGCTTGCAAGTGTCTTTCTCTTCCCATAACAATCCTTTTGTACAAAGTTTGTTGTTTTCAAGATGATTCCACATCAGCTCAAGTGTTGATTTGTCAGCTTTATGAACTCTTGCGATTGATTTTTGCGTTTCGGTTATATAGTACTCACCATCATCCTCTATAAAATCCGGATAACTTATTCTGTCATCTACTTCTTCGCTGTATATGAATATTTCAGGCTGCGACCAATATATATAGCCGTCTTTTTCCACGCCGGCACACATCCATGCAGGGTTACGGCTTAGGTATGCACTCCAGGGATCATGTCTTAAATCTTTACCGTGATTGTGGAACCAAAAAGTATATTTGCCGTTTGAATACTTGCGGACAAAATTTGCCGCACGTGGATGCTTGAAGGGACGTCCGTTGGGGGAGTCTTTCATAAATTCAGGAACATCCCAGCTTTTTCCGTCATCTCTTGAGTATGCCTGACAATTATGGCCAAGAACTGTTCTGAAAGTGCACATTAAGCTTCCATCGTTGAGGCTTATGAGATTGTGCTCGTCGGCAACCTTGCCTTCTGGCGCTCTTAGCCCTTTGGTTCCCTCAGGAAGAGTTTCCCAGACAAGCAATTCCGGGTTCTTCTCGGTGTTAATATTTGAACATTTTAAAAATGCCCCCTCGTCCTTTTCCATAAATCCTTCGCCAAAAAGTCCTACCTTTGCAAAACCAAGGTACATTTCTCCTTTATGAGTAATCGGTTTCCCAACACCCCAGAAGAACTGAACATTACCATTATATGGATTTTCGTTATCTATATCAAAATTTCTTATAGGTATGTAATATCTGTCTTCAGACCATGATTCGCCGCCATCGTCGGAATATTTATATGCCATTTTACCCAGAGTATCCACTCTATTGGTATAGCCTTCCTCGTCGTTTGAGATTACTGTTCGCATATTATCGTTGTTAAAAACATAGAAAGCATAAATTCTGCCGTATTGCGTAAGATAGGGCATAACCCAGGAGGATTCGGGAGACTCTGCTGATTCAATGTCAACGGGTTCAGACCATGACTTGCCTTTGTCATAGCTTATGCTGGATATTACGTGCTGTCCGGTTTCACCCTCAATACCTGAACCGGTAGTAAGACAAACAACCCAGGCACCGTCTTCTCTTACCACTACATACGGCTGGTCGCAGTAATGTTCTTTAGGTATTGGAAGCCCGGTTGTAATATTTCTCAAATCAGTTTTTCTGTTCATTTTTCTGACTCCTTGAGTTTTTTTGTTTAAGTATATAACATTCTCGCAACTAAAGTCAACACTAATATATTTTTAGCATGCTTGAATAAGCTGTTATCTGACATTAAACGTTTTTTAATAAAATTATTAGTTATAATTGACATTTTGGCAAAAAGTTGTTATACTAATAATAATTTCATGTTTCGTATTGAGGAGTAATTGAAATGAAAAAAGTAACTGCATCAGATGTTGCGAAATTAGCCGGAGTATCTCAGGCGACGGTTTCTTTTGTTCTGAATTCAAGGATTGATATTTCCATATCTCAGGCTACAAGAGATAAGGTTATTGAAGCTGCAAAAAAGCTTAATTATATTCCGGGTACATTTTCGCCTGTAAAAACAAGAGAAAAGACCAAGACAATCGGACTTCTTGTTCCAACGCTTTCAAATCCCTATTATCCCATGCTTGTAAGTGTGCTTGAAAATTATGCTTCAAATCGCGGTTACAGTTTGCTTGTTTGTAATACCAATCGTCGCATGGCTGACGAATGTTTCTATTTGCGCACATTGTACGACGCGGGAGTTGACGGAGTTATGTTTGGTCTTACGCCACATGATCCGGCTTATGTCAATTCCTTTTCTGAAAAATTACCTATAATAGTAATCGGTGAAACCGACGAGCATCACAAAATACCGTCAATCGGGTTTGACAGCGTGCTGTGCGGCAGAATGATGACAGAGCATCTCATAGAGCTTGGACATAGAAAATTTGGCTTTGTTACTACTCCCATAGACAATATTGCTATTGGTAGAAAGAAACGTATGGAAGGCGTTATCAAAACCATAGAAGAGCATAAGGATTGCGAGGTTATTGTTAAGATAGCAGACCACGAAAATGAGCTTTATGACGGAACATACGAAGTTGAAGTAGGTTACCAGATGGCAAAAGAGCTTGCGAAGAATAAGGAAATCACTGCTATAATAGGCGCAAACGATATAATTGCATGCGGAATTATTCAATATCTTCAGGATAGTGGTATTTCTGTTCCTGAACAAGTTTCAGTAGCCGGCTTTGATAATATTACTCTTTCAGAAATGGTACGTCCTAAGATTACAACAATAGATTATATGCTTTACCAGCGTTGTAAGCTTGCTACACTTGCTATGATTGATATGATTGACAGAAATGAGTGTTGCGTTTTCAAAACAGAGTACATGCCGCAGCTTGTAATAAGAGAATCCACAGGTCCGGTACGCAATCTATGACATCAGGCATAACAAACGTGAGTTATTGTGCATAATATAATGGTATATGCATTGAGGGAGGGATTTAGGAATGAAAAGCAATTCATCAGATAATTCACCTGTAAGAGTTTCTGTAATAACCATATTCATAAACATTATACTTTCTGTTTTTAAGCTTATTGCAGGAATAGTTGCTCACTCGTCTGCAATGATTTCAGATGCTGTTCATTCAGCATCTGATGTTGTGAGTACAGTTGTTGTTATAATCGGTCTTAAAATTTCATCAAAGGAATCCGACACAAAGCATCAATACGGGCATGAACGTATGGAGTGCATAGCTGGAGCGATTTTATCTGTAATTTTGTTTGCTACCGGCGCTATGATTGGTTATAATGCATTTGTTAATATTATATCCGGTAATTACGAAAATCTTGCCATGCCAGGCGCCCTTGCGCTTTGGGCGGCGGTTGTTTCCATTGCAGTTAAAGAATGGATGTATTACTATACAAAAGCAGTAGCAAATAAGTATAACTCCTCATCATTAATGGCGGATGCATGGCATCATAGAAGCGATGCTTTGTCATCAATAGGAAGTTTTGTAGGTGTTTTAGGCTCCATGCTTGGCTTTAAGGTTCTTGACAGCGTGGCAGGTTTTGTTATATCAATCTTTATTATAAAAGCTGCGTTTGATATTTTTATGCAGTCAATGGAACAGATGGTAGATAAAGCATGCGATGAAGAAACGGTCAATAAAATTTCGACTGTTATAACAGAAACATCAGGGGTTAAAAGACTTGACTCTCTGAAAACTCGAATGTTCGGGCCAAAGCTTTACGTAGATGTTGAAATTGCGGCAGACGGAGAACAGTCCCTTGCTGATGCCCACAAAATAGCAGAAGAAGTTCATATGAGGATTGAAAATGAATTTCCCGAAGTTAAACATTGCATGGTGCACGTTAATCCGATGGAATAAAATATAAAGAGGTGTTATTTTTGAATTACAGAATTTGTTCAGAAGAAAAAGACATTATGTCAGTTATGTGGAATGTGTTTGCGTCATTTGGATATAAGGATGCTATCGAATGTGATGCAGAGGAAGGTGCAAAAATGCATTTTTCAAGATTAGCATTCGATAAAGGCATGAACTGCACAATTATGCTGCTCGGCTGCATAACCCATAAGGCTATGGCTGAGATTGCGGCAGTTTCCATTGAAGCTGCTCTCGCAGCAGATTTTCCGGATTTTCATCTTGAAATAATCTGTCCAGAAGAAGTTTCCGATATTTTATATTTGTACAGTCTTGACGAATACGCCCATATAACCCATGGTGAGTTCTCCATAAAAGGCTACTCAGGAGATGTGCTTGTTTTTGAGGGCAAATGTGAGTCAGACGGGATAGTTTGTGATTTTGATTTGCAGGCAATAAAAACAGCAGTTGACGTATCTCATTCTCAGGTTCCTGAAACAGTTGTTTTTACGGAGCCTGATGCTGACGGAATAGGTTATGAAATTGCATATACCATGCGTCTTTCCGGTTGCCTTGTGACTATGTATCTCGGCGACGGAACTATTGATGACTGTGAAAACTATGCTTTGAATAATAATGTAAGCAGTATAATTCGTGTATATTCCGACGGAAAAATTCAGATTAAAGAAATGGCATCAAAAACAATTACAGAAACCGATTATAATACGTTTGTAGGATATTATGATGAGCCTGAGGAACATGAACATTCATGTGGATGCGGTCATGAACACCATGACCATGACTGTGACTGTATGGGGTAAAGTATGAAAAAAGCACTTATAGATATCGGCTCCAATACCATCCGCATGGTTGTATATGATGGCTGGAAAGAGCTTGAAAATATCGCAGATTACGCAGGTCTTATAGCCGAAGTTCAAAATGGCAAAATAACGCCTGCCGGAATACAGAAAATAATCACAGCGTTGACAAAGATGAAGATAAGAGCAAAAGAGCTTGACACAGAAAGCGTATATGCATTTGCAACTGCATCTTTAAGGGGCGTTGAAGATAAAGCGGGCCTTGTTGAACTGATAAAAGCTGCGTGCGGTATAGAGATTGAAATTATTTCAGCCGAGGAAGAGGCGCATTTTGACTATCTTGGACTAAAGGCCGTAAATGATACACAGTCAGGAATTGCATTCGACCTTGGTGGAGGAAGCTGTCAGCTTGTGGCATATGACAATAACGGAGTGATTGAGTCCGGCTCTTTTCCCGTTGGCTCATTAAAACTGCACACGATGTTTGTGTCAGGAGTATTACCCGACGCTGATGAAATGAAGAATATTGTAGAGTATGTAAGACAAAACATTAGCCAGCTTAAAGCATTTTCGCATTCAGGTTATAAAGATGTATATGCAATGGGTGGGGCAGTGTTTGCTCTTTGTAAGCTTAATTCACATTATTTTGGCGGTAATGCCTGTGAGCTTTTGCCTGAATCGCTTCAAAATATTATGAGGCTTGATGAAGAAAGTATAAATGCTGTTGTGCCGCAGAGAGTAAAAACAATTATCCCTGCGGCAGCAACAATGAACGAGATAATAAAATACTCCGGCTCTAATCGAATAATTGCTACTTCAGCAGGCGTGAGAGACGGTATATTATATAAAATTATGCATCCTTGAAAAGTTGCATAAATACATGTTGAAAAACCGTGAATTTTCGTCTAATTTTAAATCTTGTCTGTTATTGACATTAAGTCATAAATGTGGTATTATACTATAATGATAGTACAGAAGTTTTTCCGTGACGGACAAAAGGAGTATAATTTTGGAAAATAAATTTGTTTTGGTTAATTCTAAAGCAGCTCCTGAGATTTTCTTGAAGGTGCTTTCAGTAAAGCAGATGCTTGCAGACGGACGTTATAAGAAAACAGGAGACGCCATTGCTGCTGCAAACCTTAGCAGGAGTGCGTATTACAAATACAAAGACTATGTGTTTGAATATAACCGCAGTGGCAATGAGCAGATGTTTACTTTGTTTTTTGAGCTTGCGGATTATTCCGGCGTTCTTTCTGCAATCCTTAATACCTTGGCAACAAGCGGGTTCAATGTTCTGACAATTAATCAGAATATTCCCATCAACGGTTATGCCAACGTAACAATTACTGCGAGATACAGAGGAAATGATGTTTCCTTTGAAGAACTTATGGGTAATATAAGACAGCTTGCAGGAGTAAATAAAGTTCAGCTGCTCGCTGTGCAATAAACTTGAAAGGGGAACTTAAATTGGCTAATATAGCAATTATGGGATTTGGTACAGTCGGAAGCGGCGTGTACGAAATTATTAAAAATGATGCTTCTATTCTTAGAACCAACGCAAACGGCGAAGAGATTAACATTAAGCATATATTGGATATAAGGGATTTTTCAGACCATGAGGAATCAGAGCTTTTTACAACAAAGGTTGAGGATATATTAAACGACGATTCAGTATCAGTTGTAGTAGAGGTTATGGGCGGTCTTCATCCTGCATATGAGTTCACAAAAGAATTACTTGAAAAAGGTAAAAGTGTTGTAACCTCAAATAAAGAGCTTGTTGCTACATATGGTACTGAGCTTCTTGAATTAGCATGCAACAAAAACGAAAACTATTTGTTTGAAGCAAGCGTTGGCGGTGGAATTCCTATTATAAGACCTATCCACCAATGCCTGACAGCAAACAGAGTCAAGAGAATAGCTGGTATCCTTAACGGTACAACAAACTATATTCTCAACGAGATGTTCAAAAAAGGCAAGCAGTTTGATGAGGCGCTTGCAGATGCTCAGGCAAAAGGCTATGCAGAGAAGAATCCTGCAGCTGATATAGAAGGTCATGATGCGTGCAGAAAAATTGCAATTCTCGCGTCATTGGCATCAAGAAGAATGGTAGATTATAAAAACATTCCGACAGAAGGAATAGTTAATATCTCATCTGAGGATGTAAAATATGCAGAAGCATTGGGCTACACCATTAAGTTAATAGGTTATGCAGAGTTTTCAGACGATAACAGATTGTATTCAAGAGTATGTCCTATGCTTGTAAACAGCAGTGCTCCGCTTTCAGGCGTTGACGGTGTATTTAATGCTGTTATGGTAACGGGAAATAACGTTGGCGATACCATGTTCTACGGCAAGGGCGCAGGTAAGCTTCCAACAGCAAGCGCAGTTGTTGCTGACGTTATCGACGCTGTTAAGCATATAGAACGAAGTAAGCGCATTGCCTGGGTAGATGAGGGAAGCGACTTCATGATTGCTCCTGACGGAAAGGCATTTTCATTCTTCTTCAGAACAGATTGCGACGAAAAAGAGGTTAAATCTCTGTTCGATATCGAAGCATCTGTTGAAGTAGGAATTGCAGGAGAAAAGGGATATATAACAAAATCAATCAACGAAGCAGAATTCAGAAATAAAATAGATAGCATTAAAAATGTGCCGTCTGTGATAAGAGTGATGGAATAATAATGGTTAGAGTTAAAGTTCCCGCAACAAGTGCAAATATGGGCCCCGGTTTTGACAGCCTTGGAATTGCGGTAAGTATGTATAATACAATAGAGCTTACCGAAACAGACGGTGGATTTGCGGTTGTAACCGGTCGGGAAAAACGTGTAGTTCCTGTTAATGAAAATAATATGATATATAAAGCCATGAATGTTGTTTTTAACGAAGCCGGCTATACTCCTTCGGGAATAAGAATAAGCCAGCGCAGCAACATTCCGGTAACAAGGGGACTTGGAAGCAGCAGCGCTTGTATTATCGGTGGAATGCTTGGGGCAAATGTTATCTCAGGCAGACCATTTAAATACGACGAAATACTAAACATGGCTGCGGCAATGGAAGGACATCCCGACAATGTAACACCTGCATTGTACGGTGGCTTTTGCACATCTGTTTTTGATAATGGAAAGGTGCATTTTACAACTGCTAAAATCACCGAACCAATTAAGATTGCAGTAATGTTTCCGGACTATCCGATGCCTACAAGAGAGGCGAGAAAGGTTGTTCCGGACAGCTTTTCAAAATCGGATGCAGTTTATAATATTTCCAGAGCGTCGATGCTTGTTTCAGCCTTAACGCTTGGGAAGTTTGATTTATTAAAGGTAGCTTGTGATGACAGAATGCATCAGAAGTATAGAATGAGTTATATCAGCGGCGCAGAGGATGTTTTCAGAGTGTCTTATGAATACGGTGCTTATGCCACATATCTCAGCGGTTCAGGTCCGACTGTGGTATCGTTCATAGACGATAATAACAAAAGCTTTTCCGCTAATGTAAATAAATATTTTGAAAATAATCTCAACGGCTGGAGATGCAACGTTCTCACGGTTGATAACGTGGGTGCGGTAGTAATGGAAAGTCATAGAGATAATTAAACGGAGGTAGTAAAATGTCAGTAGGTTTGGTAGTTCAAAAATACGGCGGTTCAAGTGTCAGAGATGCAGAACGTGTAATGAATGTTGCAAGACGCATAACTGAAACTTACCAGAATGGAAATAACGTGGTAGTTGTTGTATCAGCTCAGGGAGATACAACTGATGACCTTATTGAAAAGGCAAAAGAAATCAACTCCAATCCATCAAAGAGAGAAATGGATATGCTTTTGTCAACGGGTGAGCAGATATCAATATCACTTCTTGCAATGGCCATTGAAAAGCTTGGCTTTCCTGTTGTTTCAATGACAGGATGGCAGGCAGGATTTAAAACTGATTCAAATTACGGTGCTGCAAGAATTCATGAAATCAAAGCAGAACGCATCGAAAACGAGCTTGATAAAAGACGAATTGTAATCGTAGCCGGTTTTCAGGGTATCAATAAATATGATGATATCGTAACTCTTGGCAGAGGCGGTTCAGACACATCAGCAGTTGCTCTTGCGGCTGTACTTGGTGCAGACGTCTGCGAAATTTACACAGACGTTGACGGTGTTTATACAGCCGATCCGAGATTTGTTAAAAAAGCATTCAAACTCGATGAAATTTCATACGACGAAATGCTTGAACTTGCATCATTGGGAGCTAACGTGCTCCATAACAGAAGCGTTGAGCTTGCAAAGAAGTATAATGTAAAACTTGAAGTTAGATCAAGTCTTAATAAAAATGAAGGAACATATGTCAGGGAGGTAGATCAAGTGGAAAAGATGTTGGTTAGAGGTGTAACAAGAGATAATGACTGTGCAAGAATAGCACTTTGCGGAGTAGAGGATACTCCTGGTAAGGCATTCCAGATTTTCTCACTTCTTTCAAAGAAAGGAATAGGAGTAGATTTAATCATTCAGTCAATCGGTAACGGTGTTCAGAAGGATATCAGCTTCACAACAACAGAGGGCGACCTTGACAAAGCACTTAAGGTTCTTGAAGAAAATGCAAATATTATAAAGGCTCAGGAAATTAAATGGACTAAGGAAGTTTCAAAGGTTTCAATAGTGGGCGCAGGTATGGTAAACAACGTAGGTGTTGCTACAACTATGTTTGAGGCACTCTACAATGCACATATCAACATCAATATGATTGCAACATCTGAAATCAAAATTTCAGTTCTTGTTGACCAAAAGGATGCAGAAAGAGCTGTTGTCGCAATTCATGACAAATTTCTTGCTTGATTAATTCCCGGAGGATTTAACCTTGAGTCATAAAATTATTGGTAGAAATCCTGTCCTCGAAGCAATCAGGTCAGGAAGAGATATTGATAAACTTTTTGTAAAAAAAGGTAAGCCGGAGGGCAGTCTTGTACCGCTTTTAAGAAAAGCGAAAGATGCAGGTATTGTAATTTCTGAGTGTGACAAAGCTAAACTTGATGAGCTTGCAAACGGCGAAAATCATCAGGGTGTTGTAGCGTTTGTTTCCGAAACTGAATATAAAACCATTGACGAAATTATAACCTTTGCGCAAGATAAGGGCGAATCACCTCTTGTTGTGATTTGCGACCGCATAACCGATCCCCACAATCTGGGAGCTATAATACGTACTGCAGAATGTGCAGGTGCTCACGGAGTTATTATTCCTAAGCGTTCAGGTGCACCCGTTAATGATATTGTAGCCAAAACTTCAGCAGGTGCAGTAGAGCATATGAATATATGCCGTGTTACTAACCTTGCGAGAACCATTGATGACCTCAAAGATAAGGGCTTTTGGATAACAGGCGCTCATATGGACGGAAAGCCTATGTACGACATTGACTTCAAGGGAAGTGTTGGAATAGTAATCGGTAGTGAGGGCGAAGGCATAAGTAGGCTTGTAGGGGAAAAATGCGACTTTTTAGCATCTATTCCCATGTCAGGAAAGGTAAATTCTTTAAATGCATCTGTTGCAGCAGGAATTTTGCTCTACGAAGCTGTACGCCAGCGTAATAATTATTAAACATTCAGGCGCTGATTGTAATTCATGATGCGCCTTATTTCATAAGATTGGAGAGAGTTTGAATTATGAAAGCAGTAATAACTGTTATCGGTAAAGACAGAGTAGGAATAATTGCAGGAGTAAGTGCTTTTCTTGCTGAGAAGAGTGTTAATATACTTGATATCAGTCAGACTATCATGCAGAATATGTTTTGTATGATAATGCTTGTTAATCTTGAATGTGATAACGTGTCAGAGGTTTCAGAAGGACTTGAATCAACAGGCAAAGAGCTTGGTGTTTCTATTCACTTACAGAGAGAAGAGCTTTTTGAATCTATGCACAGAATATAATCGGAGGACAATCTTCATGATAAATCCATTTGAAATAATGCAGACGATCAACATGATTGATCGTGAAAACCTTGATGTGCGAACAATCACAATGGGAATTTCCCTCAAATCATGTGCTGATCCTGACCTTAAGCGTATGTGTGATAAGATTTATAACAAAATAAC
Source organism: Clostridia bacterium (assembly GCA_045128915.1). GTDB lineage: Bacteria > Bacillota > Clostridia > UBA1381 > UBA1381 > RGIG9115. The sequence goes on along the minus strand of JBGVIT010000017.1, from coordinate 52,253 downwards.
CACATATGCAAAAGACCTGGTAAAAACGGGCGAGGATATAGAAGCACAGTTTGGAATACCCATTATAAATAAACGAATAAGCGTAACACCTGTTTCAAATCTTGTAGAAGCGCTTGAAAATCCCACAGTTGCGGACTGTGTTGAAATCGCTAAAACATTGGACAAGGCGGCTAAAGCAACAGGAGTTAATTTCATCGGGGGATACAGTGCTTTGGTTCATAAAGGCTATACAAATGCAGAGCGTGTGTTCATTGAATCAATTCCCGAAGCCCTTGCATCAACAGATATTGTTTGTTCAAGCGTAAACGTGGCATCTACAAAAGCGGGAATTAACATGGATGCCGTAAAGCAGATGGGTGAAATTATAAAAAAAGCAGCAGAGCTTACTAAGGATACTCAGGGCTTTGCCTGCGCGAAGCTTGTGGTATTTGCCAATGCAGTAGAGGACAATCCATTTATGGCAGGTGCATTCCATGGCGTAGGCGAGGGTGAATGTGTAATCAACGTAGGTGTAAGCGGTCCCGGTGTTGTTAAGTGTGCTCTTGAAAAGGTAGCAGGCGAGGACTTTGGTGTAATAGCGGAAACAATAAAAAAGACAGCATTTAAAATAACAAGAATGGGACAGCTTGTAGCAATGGAAGCTTCAAAGCGTTTGAATGTGCCGTTCGGTATAGTTGATTTGTCATTAGCACCCACTCCTGCAGTTGGTGATAGTGTAGCGTATATCCTTGAGGAAATGGGACTTGAACAGTGCGGGGCACATGGAACAACAGCAGCACTTGCACTTCTTAACGATGCAGTTAAGAAAGGCGGAGTCATGGCATCGAGCTATGTAGGAGGATTGTCAGGCGCATTTATACCCGTCAGCGAAGATGCAGGAATGATAGCAGCTGCAGCCGCTGGCTCACTTTCTTTAGAAAAAATGGAAGCAATGACATGTGTTTGCTCTGTAGGACTCGACATGATTGTTATTCCGGGCGATACACCTGCATCAACTATCTCAGGCATAATAGCTGACGAAGCAGCTATCGGCGTAGTTAATACAAAGACAACAGCAGTTAGAATTATACCTGCACCTGGTGCAAAAATCGGAGACACAGTTGAGTTTGGTGGCTTGTTAGGTTCAGGTCCGGTAATGAAAGTAAGCAAACTCGACAGCAGCGAATTTATATCCAGAGGCGGAAGAATTCCTGCCCCTATTCATAGTCTTAAAAACTAACCTTTTCAACTCAGCACTATTGTGCTGAGTTGTTTGTGCAATAATTATATAATTAATTTAAATTATAAGGAGATATTCAAATGTACAAAAAAATAGAACAACTAAAAACAGATATAAAGCTAAACAATGAAGGCAAGGAAAAAATGTTTAAGACTAACCTTGCAGATTTTGATGGATGGAATTCAAGAGTCAGACTTTATTCTCTTGTGCAGCTGAAGCCGGGCGAAGAAGTAGAATATCACATGCACGTGGGAGAGAGCGAATCTTTCTATATTCTTGCGGGCAATGGCATCTATAATGATAACGGAAATAAGGTTGATGTGTCTGCGGGAATGGTAACATTTACGCCATCTGGTCAAGGTCACGGTATAAAAAATACCGGCGATGAAATGCTTGTTTTTATCGCACTTATAGTTGTTGAATAAGATATTATAATACTAAGAGACAGTTGTGTTACTCTTGAGAAAACAATTTAGTTCTGGCTTGATATGAGCTTGTGCGGTGTGCACACCGCAGCTAAATTCGCTATCGCGAGCTAAATGTGATAAATCACGCTAAATTACTGCGTAGCTAAATTGACCTTTTGTCAGCCAATGGCGAATTTAATTTAGCTACTCAAAAGGAGTTATTAGCTATGGAGCAAAGCGGAATAATTTAGCTTTGAACTTTAGTTCAAAATTTAGCTGTTTTTGGTCTGAATTTGATTTGGAGATATATTAAAAGCGAGGAGAATCATTATGAGAACGATTTTTATGAGATACCCTGATGGTAAAACTAAGGCGCTTACATTCAGTTACGATGATGGAGTGCAACAAGATAAGCGACTTGCTGAAGTATTTGATAAGTACGGAATGAAAGCAACATTTAACTTTAATTGTGAATATATGAGAGAAAAAAACTTTACAAAGGAACAGATAAAAGAGTATTTTCTTGCTAAAGGACACGAAATAGCTGTTCATGGAGCAAATCATAGAGCGAATGGCAATTTAAGACCAATTGAAGGCATCAGAGATGTTCTGGATTGCCGATTGGAACTTGAGTCAAAGTGCGATTGTATTATACGCGGAATGGCATATCCTGATACCGGAATAAGACAAATGGGTAATTTTGGTAATTACGAGATGATAAAACAGTATCTTGTTGAGTTGGATATTGCGTATTCAAGAACATTGGGCAGAGATAACAATTCTTTTATGTTGCCTGAAGATTTTTACGCATGGATGCCTTCTGCACACCACAACAGTCCAAAAATTATGGAGTATATTGATGAATTTCTGAACCTTGATATTTCTACAAAAACATACCACGCAAGAAGAGTGCCTCGACTTATGTATATATGGGGACACAGCTATGAGTTCGACCATAATGATAATTGGGAGCTTATTGAAGAGATTTGTAAAAAACTTGCAAATAATGATGAAATATGGTATGCCACCAACATAGATATTTACGATTATGTACAGGCGTATAAAAGTTTAAGATATAGTGCGGATGGCCATAAAGTTTACAATCCTACATTATTAACAATATGGTTGGATGTTGATGGTAAATTACATAATGTAAAACCTGGAGAAACCATTTGTATCTAAACCTTATATATCACTACAACTAAAACCATTGGCGTCAAGATTATACAGTCTTTATATAAAGAGTATCGAATTTTGGCGAAATAAAAGAGGAGGAAATAATATGATAAATTATGCAGCAGACTATAAATATATTGAGAGTCAGGGAACAAAACTGTTTACAGTTGTTTTATTGCCGGATTCAGCAGGTAAATTCCCGGTTGTTATTATTCGTAGTCCGTATGTTGACAGTTATGAAAACGAGAAAGAAGAAAATATTGTCATAGACTACTTAAATGCAAATAAAGAATGGTTAAACCATGGTTATGCAGTTGTTATTCAGCATTGTCGTGGAAGAGGAAAAAGTGAAGGTGACTGTATTCCGTATATAAATGAGCGTGAGGATGGTCTTGTCTTGCAAAATTGGATAAGAAAGCAAGAGTTTTATAATGGTGAGATTTTTCTTAAAGGCTTAAGCTATCTTACATCAGTTCACTATGTGACAGCACCGTTTGCGGATGATATAAAAGGTGCAATTTTTGGTGTTCAGGACAGCGAAAGATACAATATTTGTTACCGTAATGGATTTTTGAAAAAAGAATTACATGGTTCTTGGTATGTTAGTATGTATAAGGCGAAATCTCGCATGAAGAAGAATTATACTGTTGGTTCTTTTGATATTCTTCCTCTTAAAGATTTTACAAAAACTGTTTTTGGAGAATCAGCAGAGGATTTTGACGAAATGCTTAAAGCGCCAAATCCTTGTGATGCATTCTGGAATACAAGGTTTGGCGGAAATGATGCACGAAATGCAACTGATAATGTGAAATTTCCTGTGCTTTTAACCACGGGATTTTACGATATATACACTGGCGGGATTTTTGATATGTGGAAAAAAATGAGCGAAAAAAGCAGAAATATGTCTGCTCTTGTTGTTTCGCCGTACGACCATGGGGATGGCTGTGATATCCAGAATTCAATAGTGTTTCCAAAGGGAAAAAGAGTAGAAGCGTTTGGTGATTTATATGAAATTGAATGGTTTGATTTTATAAGAGGGAAAAATCAATCTCCTTTTAAAACAGGGGGAGTTACATATTATAACCTCTTTGAAAACTGTTGGAAAACAGATGTATTTTTGAATTCAGCTGATTGTATGGATATTGCACTTGGAGATAGAGAAATTTCTTATGTGTATAATCCATACGATGCACCTTCATTTAAGGGAGGGCTGTCAGCAAACTTTGGTGGAACGGTTTATCAGGATAAGCCAAATTCAAGACATGATATTATATCTGTTTACACAGAGCCATTCGAAAAAGATGTTTTTGTAAAGGGAAAAATGTCAGCTAAACTTACAGTAAAATCGGATTGTGAGGATACATGTTTTTATATCCGCGTGAGCATAGAAAAAGAAAACGGTGATTACGGTTTAAGAGATGATATAACATCTTTGTGTTATCAACTTGGAGAGTATAAGCCTGATTCTGTTGTCGAGCTGGATTTTAATTTTGATGAGCATGCTTTTTTAGTTAAAAAGGGAGAACGCTTGAGAATTGATATCTCTTCTGCTGACAACGAACATTATGTAAGGCATACTAATCAAAAGGGTTTGTATAGTGAGCAAACAACAGCGAAAATAGCACATAACACAGTATATTTACAAAAGTCTATTTTGACCTTGCCCGTTGAAAGATAATTTGACTATATAAATTTTCATACAAAACATTGTCATCTAGATTATACAGTCTTCATATAGAATATCATCAGTAGGTATTTTTAATAGAAAACAGTTTTCCAATAATGCAACCCCGAATAACAACTTATTATGAGCTTTGAATAAACACATATAATATAACTAACGAAAGGAATAATTATGAATACAAATAAAGTACAGTTAACCATTTCTGCGGTAAGCCCTAAACAGTATCCTAAGTCAGATATGCCAGAATTTGCTTTTGCTGGACGTTCTAATGTAGGTAAATCATCACTTATTAATAAAATTCTTAACCGCAAATCTCTTGCACGTGTAAGCGGAACGCCGGGAAAGACTATAACTATTAACTTCTACAATGTAGATGATACAATCCATTTAGTTGACCTGCCCGGATATGGCTATGCCAAGCGTTCAAAAGAAGAGGTTAAGAAGTGGGGAAATATGATGGAAGATTATCTGGCAGGCAGACAGCAGCTTGTACAGACTATTTTACTTGTTGATTCAAGACATGCGCCTACTCAGGACGATATAACAATGTGTGAATGGATAAGACATTATCATGACAGAGTTATTGTTGTTGCAACTAAGCTGGATAAGCTTAGAAAGCGCGATATTGAGCCAAATCTTGAACGTATATGGACAACTCTTAACCTTACAGAAGATGATATTCTTGTCCCATTCACAACTGCAAACGATGAGGGTAAATTTACTATTTGGGATATGATAGAAATGATGATTGCTCCGGAGGATACTGAAGCCTGATATGAATAATAAAACTATAAGAGCGCTTGAATATGACGCGCTTTTGAAAAAGCTTACTGCTTATACAGATAACGATGCAGTGAAAAAAATAATAGCAGAGCTTACCCCTGCAACAAATCTTGATGATGCACAAGAGCTTCAGAAGCAAACTACTGAGGCTGTTTCTTGTGTTTTAAAATTTGGCGGACCACCTGTAAATCTTGCGGTTTCAGATGCTTCAGCGTCGGTTAAAAGAGCGGAAATGGGCGGGTGTCTTAACTGTGGTGAGTTGTTGAGAGCGTCAAGACTATTGTATGTTGCAAGGCGGATGAAATCATATTTGTCTGATTTCACATCCGGAGAAGTGTTAAAAGAGGCTCAGGAAGCCTTGATTACAGCAAAAGCCGTCGAGGATAGAATCAACAGCGCAATTTTGCCTGACGAGCAGATAGCAGACGATGCATCGCCTGAACTTTCTGCCATAAGACGACGTATTACTGCCATGAACGGAAAAATCAGAGAAACCCTGAACAGTATGATACGAAGCAATACCTATAAAAAGTATCTTCAGGATCCCATTGTCAGCGTACGAAACGATAGATTTGTAATTCCCGTAAGAAGTGAGTATAAAAGTGAAATTCCCGGTATAGTTCACGATACATCCTCAAGCGGTGCTACATTGTTTGTGGAACCCATGAGCGTTGTACAGTCAAATAATGAAATCCGCGACCTTAAAGGCAAGGAATCGGCAGAGATAGAGAAGATTTTATATGAGCTGTCGGCTCTCATTGCAGAGTGTGGACATGCTTTGTTTGTTAACTATAAAATTATATGTAAGCTTGATTTTTGGTTCTGTAAAGCCAGATTTTCTCTTGATTATAACGGCAATGAGCCGCATCTGAATGATAAAGGTATAATAAATCTTAAAAAAGCACGTCATCCATTCATTGACAAGGACGTTGTTGTAGCAAACGATATAAAGCTTGGCGGTGAATTCGACACGCTTGTTGTTACCGGTCCTAACACCGGTGGTAAAACCGTAACACTAAAAACAGTAGGTTTGTTTTCAGCAATGGCGGCAACGGGACTTCATATACCTGCATCGGAAAACAGCGATGTTTCCGTATTTGAGGAAATATTTGCTGATATTGGTGATGAACAAAGCATAGAACAAAGCCTATCTACATTTTCATCACATATGGTAAATATAGTGGAGATATTAGAAAAATGCGGTCCGGGAAGTCTTGCTTTGTTTGACGAGCTTGGTGCAGGTACCGATCCGACTGAGGGCGCAGCACTTGCTGTTGCAATTCTCGAACATCTTCGTGCAAGAGGCGTTAAAACCCTTGCTACAACACATTACAGCGAGCTTAAGCTGTATGCTCTTTCAACAGATGGCGTTGAAAACGCATCATGTGAGTTTGATGTTGAGTCTTTGAAACCAACCTACAAGCTGTTAATCGGCGTTCCCGGTAAATCAAACGCATTCGCAATCTCAAAACGCCTTGGACTTGACGAACGTGTTATTGACAGAGCTAATCAGCTTTTAAGTGACGAAAATATTCGTTTTGAAGATGTGATTTCCGATTTGGAAACAAGCAGAATAAAAGCGGCATCCGACATGGAAGAAGCAGCACGCCTTAAAAGAGAAATTAAAGACCTGCGCCGTCAGCTTGAAAACGACAGAATAAGTCTTAAGGAAAACAAAAAAAGGATAATGGATTCTGCTGCTCGTGAAGCGAAAATCATAGTAATGGAAGCTAAAGAAGAAGCGAACAAAATAATTCGTGACCTTGAAAAAATGCGTGCAAAAGGCAATGCCGACAAAAAGCTTGACGACAAAACAAAAGCAGTACGCGACAGCCTTAAAAAGAGGGAAGAAAGTCTTGATGCTAAGCTCGCATCTGCTGCAAAGCCTAAGAAAACATATGCCGAGCCGCCGAAAAATCTTGTCCCGGGCACTACTGTAAAGATTGTTGACATGAATCAGGAAGCGGTAGTAATAAAAGAGCCGGATAAGAACGGGCTTGTAAAAGTTCAGGCAGGTATTATAAATATAGATGTTCATATTTCAAATCTCAAACGTGTTGATGAGAACCAGACCAAAGCACTGACCGATAAATATATGAAAGCTGCAAGGTCATATGAATCAAAAACAAAAAATGTTTCAACAGAGCTTGACGTACGCGGACAGATGCCGGAGGAAGCCATTGATAAAGTAAGTAAATTCATAGACGATTGTTATCTCGCATCAGTTTCGCCCGTAACTGTAATTCATGGTAAGGGTACAGGTGTACTAAGGAAGAACATTCAGGACTATCTCAAACGACACAAATACGTCAAATCTTTCAGGAACGGAAGATATGGCGAAGGTGAAATGGGAGTAACAGTTGTTGAACTAAAATAACACATAGGAAGAGGTGATTTTGATGTCAGGAGAAAACGGATTTATAACTGTACTTGGTGACATTGGTTCATTTTTGCTTGAGCTTTTGATTTCTGCGCTCTGGGGACTTTATATGATAATATCTTATCTGTTTACAAATGCTGCCAAATTTCTCGAAAATTTAAGCTTTGCATTTCTCCCGTCAGCATCAAAAATCCTCAAAGACCACGTTATCAGCGGTACATTGCTTGCTGTGTTCTTGGTTTTTATAGTGGCAATTAATATATCTGCATTTAATATGTTCAGAAAGGACAAGATAAGAGCAAGAGAAGCTGATGAGGAATTTACTGATACGAAAGTAAGAAAAAGGGTTCGTCGTATAAGCGAAAGAAAACTTCTTCTGCGATGCTTTTTTGGAGGGGCACTTGGCGGATATATGGGCATGAAAATATGCAGGCACAAAACGCTTAAGCCAAAATTCAGGATTGGTGTTTCATTGATGCTGATTGTTCAGGTGTTGCTTTTCAGCTTTGTTCTCGGATTTTTTGGTTTCTGGCTGTATTTGTCATGAGAAAGGATTTCAGATGGATAGAAAAGAACGCTTGATTTCGTATTTCAATTCCGATGCATATGTGCCGCTTAAATTAAAGGAATTAAAAATTGTTTTAGATGTACCCGAAGAAGATGCGGACGAGTTTGCGCATCTGATTTCACAGCTTGAGCAAGAAGGCAAAATAACTATTTCAAAACGTGGTTCAATAGTTCCTCTAAAAAGTAGTGATAACCTTATAACCGGAGTTTTAAACTGTAATGCATCAGGTAAATTTGCTTTTGCAGTACGTGAAAATGAAGACGATATTTATATCTCATCATCGGATTTCTCCAATGCGCTGCATGGTGATAAGGTACTTGTAAAAATCAAAGGAAGCTTTCGTGGAAAACCTGAAGGCTCCGTTGTAAAGGTTGTAGAACGTGCAGAGCATGTGGTTGTAGGTGTAGTAATAACAACCAAAGGCACTCAGGCTCGCATAAGACCTGATGATAAGCGATATTTAAATGACATCTTTGCATCCTGTGGTGATATGTTTATAAAACCCGGTATGCGAGTTGCAGTTGAAAAGATACGTGTAAATCCTGACGGCAGGGTTTACGGCACTGTAACCGCTTCTTTGGGTGATAAAGAGGATATTTCAAGCTTATTAGAAGCGATAATAATTGAAAACAGAATCAAAACAGAGTTTGACTCAGAGACAATTTCGGAGTCTGAGGCTGTAAGCGAAGTTATTTCGTGGGACGAAAATGAACGTGAGGATTTAAGATGTAAGACTATATTCACCATTGACGGCGAGCTCGCCAAAGACTTTGACGATGCTATCAGTCTTGAGATGACTGATGACGGTTTATATCGTTTAGGTGTTCACATCGCTGACGTAAGCGAATACGTCAAAGCCGGCTCTGCGCTTGACAGAGAGGCATATGCCAGAGGTACAAGTGTGTATCTTCCTCATCGGGTAATTCCGATGCTTCCCGAAAAGCTATCCAACGGAGTCTGCTCACTAAAGCCCGGTGTTGGCAGATTGACTCTATCTGTGTTTATGGATATAGATAAGTCAGGCAAGGTAGTAAGTAACCGCATTGCTAAAACTGTAATCTGTTCAACCGAAAGGCTTGTATATGAACAGATTAATAAGCTTTTGGAAGAAAACGATTCATACTACATTGAAAAATATTCCCATATTCTGCCTGAGCTTTATAAAATGAAGGAGCTTGCAGAAATACTGCGCGAAAAAAGATTTAAGCGTGGTGCGGTAGATTTTGACTTTCCTGAATCTGAAATAATAACCGATGCTGACGGCAATCCCGTAGAAGTAAGATATGCACAGCGTGGCATATCCAATAAAATGATTGAAGAGTTTATGCTTATTGCAAACGAGACTGTGGCTGAGTTTGCATATTGGTCGGAAATTCCATTTGTATATCGTTCTCATGAATCGCCGTCTGAGGAAAAACTGTCAACATTCATGCAGTTTCTAAAACCCTTTGGACTCAGTATCAAGGGTAAAATTGATGAAAATAATCCCGTTAAGCCTCAGGCTTTTAAACAGATTCTTGATGCTGTCAAAGGAACGGCGGTTGAAACCATAGTATCAAAAACCATGCTCCGCTCATTGATGAAAGCAGATTACAGAGCAGTAAACGCCGGGCACTTCGGACTTGCGGCTAAATATTACTGCCATTTCACATCACCAATCAGGCGTTATCCTGACCTTATGGTTCACAGAAGCCTTAAAAACCTTTTAGACAACAAGCCAGAGCTTAGTATGGACAAGGTTACAGCGGCTGCAAAACGTTCATCTGACTGTGAAATTAAAGCAGAAACATGCGAACGGGACTGCGATGACCTTTTAAAAACTGCATTTATGTCAGAATATATAGGCATGGACTTTGAAGGTGTGATTTCAGGAATAACATCTTTTGGTATGTTTGTGGAAGTGGGCAACAGCATTGAAGGCTTGGTACGCGTTGAAAATATGACCAAGGATTATTATGTTTACAACGAAGCAGAGCAAACCATGACCGGTGAGCGTTCCGGAAAGAAATATACTGTTGGCGACAGCGTTTTTGTGCTTGTTGCGAAAACAGATATACTTGCAAGAAAGATTGATTTTGTACTTTCCGAAGACGCCGACAGAAAATTGCTTATGCGTTTTAATGAAAAAGACAAAAGAAAAAGACGGAGGAAATAATGAACTTTGATTTAATAGTTCCCACGTTGCTCGGACTTGAAAGCTTCTGCGCAAGAGAGCTTAACAGAATGGGATATGAAACCAAAACAGAAGACGGAAGAGTTATGTTTTCGGGCGACGAAACAAGTATTGCCAGAGCTAATATAAATCTTCGTACAGGTGAGCGTGTTCTCATAAAAGTTGGCGAATTCAAGGCAGAGAGCTTTGAAGAGCTTTTTGAAAACACAAAGTCACTTGATTGGAGTCGGTATATTCCGTTAGGTGCTGCTTTTCCTGTTACAGGGCACAGCTTGAAATCGCAGCTTGCCAGCATTCCTGATTGTCAGAAGATAATAAAAAAAGCTGTTGCAACTTCTCTGGGCAGTTCATACGGCATAGACTATTTGCCGGAGGACGGTGCTGCATATAAAATTAAGTTCTCAATCAGGAAAGATATAGTAACGCTTATGATAGACACTACCGGTGAACCTTTGCATAAAAGAGGATACAGAACGGAAGCTAACCTTGCGCCTCTTAGGGAAACCATAGCAGCTGCAATGGTGCTTTTGAGTTTCTGGAAGTATGAAACACCGCTTGTTGATCCTTTCTGCGGTTCAGGAACAATTCTCATTGAGGCTGCAATGTTCAAGCGCAATATTGCACCGGGAATTAATCGAAGCTTTGCAGCGGAGAATTTTCCGTATATTTCTGATACTGTATGGATGGAAGAACGAAAAAGAGCCAAAGAAGCTGAAAGGGATATACCTTTGAAACTGTTCGGAAGCGATGTTGATGCCGAGTGTTTAAAAATTGCACAAAACAACGCCAAAAGAGCAGGAGTTGATGACTGTATTACATTTGCCCAAAAGGATGCTGGTGATTTTACAGCACCTGAAGAATACGGCGCAGTTATATGCAATCCTCCGTATGGTGAAAGAATAGGCGAGAAGCGTGAATGTGAAAAGCTGTATAATGCATTGGGGAAAGCTTTTTCGAAAAATCCCCATTGGTCATATTATATACTGACCTCTCATGAGGATTTTGAAAAGTTTTATAACAAGAAAGCTGATAAAAAACGTAAGGTGTATAACGGCATGATTAAGTGTAACGTATATCAGTATTTCGGCATAAGGTGAGGTGTAGTCTTTTGAAAACTTTAATTCATTTGTTTTATATTTTCTTCAAAATGGGCGCAGTTTGCTTTGGCGGCGGATACGCACTTTTGCCCATAATACAACGTGATATAGTGCAGAAATATAAATATGCTACTGACGAGGAAATTGCGGACTATTTTGCAATCGGTCAATGTACACCGGGCGTTATTTCTGTAAATGTTGCTACCTTTGTAGGTCATAAGCAAAAAGGCATATTGGGCGGAATTTTTGCAACCTTGGGCTTTATAGCTCCGAGTATTATTATAATCGCTATAATTGCAGCTTTTTTGCAGAACTTTGCAGATTACCGTATAGTTAATCATGCATTTGCAGGTATAAGAATATGCGTTTGTGTACTTATTATCAATGCAGTTATCAGTTTCGGAAAAAAAGGTATAATTGATAAATTCACAGCTTTTTTATGTCTTGCAGTTTTTATAATAGCCGCATTTACCTCTGTATCACCTGTCGTTCTTGTAATTTGTTCTGGAATAGCCGGAGCTGTATTTAAGGGGATAGGAGGCGGAAATAAATGATTTTGATGTTAAAGCTTTTTTATGAGTTTTTCAAAATAGGACTGTTTGCAGTAGGCGGCGGCGCTGCCACTATTCCTTTTCTCAGCAGCTTATCTGAAACGACGGGCTGGTTTACAAAGACTGACCTTGCAAACATGATTGCCATTTCTGAATCCACCCCCGGTGCTATTGGAGTTAATATGTCAACGCATGTTGGGTTCTTAACAGGTCATCCGCAAGGTCTGTCTGTACTCGGCTGTGTTGTGGCAACGCTTGGACTTGTTACACCAAGCGTGATTATAATTATAATTATATCGGGATTTCTAAAAAAATTCAGCGAAAATAAAACTGTCAAAAATGTTTTTTACGGTCTTAGACCGGCATCTGTCGGACTGATTGCGGCTGCGGCGTTTGAAGTGGTAAAGGTTGCATTAATCCATTGGAACTTGTATGTTGCATCTGAAAATATTATTGATTTGTTTGATATAAAGGGAATAATACTTTTTGCAGCACTTTTTATAGCAATCAAGAAAATTAAACTGCATCCGGTAGCCTTTGTCGCATTTTCAGCTTTAATAGGTATTCTATTCAAATTTTAGCAAAATATATAATTTTTGTAAAAAAATGTAAATCGGTGTTGATTTACATTTTTTTTTGTGTTATACTGTATTAAAAATCAGGTTAGAGGAGATATAGTTATGACAATTCTAAAAAAAACATCTAAAATCATTCCGGGGCTGTTGGTGTCACTTATAATAGCACAAGTTGCACGAACAATAGAAAATCTTTTGCCGGTGCATATTATAGGAGCATCAGTAATAGCTTTGTTTTTGGGAATGATAATTAACAATTTCTGGAAGCCGTCTTTTTTAAATCCGGGAATTAAATTTACATCAAAAAAAGTTCTGAAATTTGCAATTATACTTCTTGGCGCCTCACTTAGTGTAAGAGTTATTCTTTCCGTCGGAAAACTGTCTTTGACGGTTATGTTGTTTACATTGCTTACATGTTTTGGTGGTGGGTATTTTATAGGCAGAGCGCTTAAGCTGAATTGGAAATTGTCTAATCTTATTTCAGCAGGTACAGGAATTTGTGGCGGTTCAGCTATTGCAGCTATTGCTCCGGTAATTGATGCAGAAGATTCAGACATTGCATACGCTATGTCAGCTACGTTTTTGTTTGACATGGCAATGATAGTGCTGTTTCCAATAATGGGCAGAATGTTGGGACTTGATGATATAGCTTACGGACTCTGGGCCGGAACAGCTGTTAATGACACTTCAAGTGTTGTTGCAGCAGGATATGCATTCAGCGAAGGAGCCGGGGATTTTGCCACAATGGTAAAGCTTACAAGAACTTTGTCTATAATACCGACTGTGCTGGTGTTCTCTTTTATAAACCTGAGAATAAAAAGAAAAGAAAGCAGAGCGGCTGAATATACAAAAGTAAATGTCTGGAAACTTTTCCCTTGGTTTATAGCAGGATTTCTTGCACTTGCGGCAATTAACAGTATTGGCGTTATACCGGCGGAAATTTCAGCGTTTGCTAAAACAATAAGTAAATTCTTAATGGTTGCGGCGCTTGGAGCAATAGGCTTGAATACAAGGTTCAAAGATATGAAAAAATCCGGAATCAATCCTATGATTCATGGCTTTGTTATCTCAGCGCTTGTGGTGGTTGTTGCTATATTTGTTGAGTGGTGTATCGGATTAGTATAAGGAGGAAAAATTATGAAAGCTACCGGAATTGTAAGAAGAGTTGATGAGTTGGGACGTATAGTAATTCCGAAAGAATTAAGACGTGTTATGGACATTAATGTGGGAGATTCGCTTGAGATTTTTACCGACAATAATAATATTATCCTGAAGAAATATTCACCTTTTTGTATTTTCTGCGGTTCTTCAGAAGCTGTTCTTTCATATAATGGAAAGTGCATATGCTCAAAATGTCTTGAGAATATCAGAAATATAATAGAATAAACGAGAGGGAACTGTTTATGAATAAGAAATTTACAGCACTAATATTATCAACTGCATTGTTCGGTACATCTGTTTTTGCATTTAATTTCCCTGAACCTGATTGGGGGGCATTGCTTAAAGAGAAAACCCAAATGGTTAGCGAAACTGACTTTGAGCTTTACGTAGAGGGTGCCCCTGAAACGGCACCATATTACGGTGCAAAGCTTGAACCCATAGGCGGTACGTACTTCGGAATTATAACAGAAAATTCCGGCTTTGTTAACAATGCAAGCTCATATCTCACATATTTTGATATGGATATGCGGCAGACGGATATTTATTATCCGGCCAATAATATAATAAAATCATCTAATGCTGTTGTAACAATCGGTTACACCGTAAATTCTCTGGGTAATGTGGATTATAATACTGTAAAAACTGCATTAGATACTCTTGCAAGCTATAACAAACCAATGTTTATACGATTTGCAAATGAAATGAACGTTTCAACTCTTGGAGATAATCCTACATTGTACGTTGACGTTTTTCAGAGAGTAGCGGATATGATACACCAATATCCGAATTTCGCGGTTGTATGGTCACCTAACGACATGGGTGCCCTTGACAGACCGTTTGAATATTTTTATCCGGGTGACCAATATGTAGATTGGATTGGTGTAAGCTCATACATGAAAAAGTATTTTCAGGGCAGACAAGATACCCTTGATAAAGAAGCAAGATATTTTATGACAGGTGACTATGCATGGACTACCAACGCCCTTAAGCCAATAATCAAATTTATGCAGGATAACAATATCAATAAGCCTATTATGATAAGTGAGGGCGGGGTGGCAACTGAAAATAATTACGGTGAAAATCTCGAATCATGGGCAACGCCTCGTTTTCGTAATATGTATTATAATACAATCATGAAATATCCTCAGGTAAAGCTTATTAACTATTTCAACACTTGCAGACTTTATGAAAATGAAAAGTTTTATGTAAGCGATTCCCATACATCAGGTGCAGTAGATAAACCGTATGCCATGAATATACTAAGTGAAGCTTCTGATTGTGGTGCATATATAAAGCAGGGAGCTGCGAAGTCTGAATTTGTATTCCAGAGAGCAGATGCCGGAAGTACATTATCAGCAAACAATGGCGTTGTCAATGTATATACTCTGGCACATATTCCGTCAAAGCCTTTCTTAACAGTTAATTACACTATTGACGGCACATGGTATCATTCTTCACAAGCTGCACCATATACTTGCGGAATTAATATGAATATTCTATCTGACGGTGAACACACTTTGCAGATTTCTGCAGAAGGCATTTCAAAAGAGTATAAATTCTATAAATCTGGAAATGCATTAAGATTTGGTGCATATCCGGAAGGAGTAGCAGCCTCTGATGAAATTAAAATATCAGTTAACGGAAATATGCTTTCATTCGGAGCTAATGATGCTAAACCTGTAATAGTAGATGGAAGAACGCTTGTTCCTTTGCGTGCTATATTCGAGGCACTTAATGTGAATGTAAGTTGGGACGGTGCTACAAAAACCGTAACAGCGAACGGCAGAGATAAAACCATATCTCTTACTATCGGAGTAAATCAGTTGATAGTAAACGGTGTAAGCACACCCATAGACGTACCGGCAATGATAATAGCAGATAGAACGATGGTTCCGGCCCGTGCCATAGCACAAAGCCTTGGATGCACAGTTGCTTGGCTTGCAGGTGAAAGGACAGTTGTTATAACTGATTAAAAAAACAGATGTTGCATTGTGAGCCGACACCAAAAAGTTAGATTAAAAGTCTAACGATTGGGAGGTCGGCTCACTGCAACATCTGTTTTTTTGCTTAGTCTTGTTTAAATTGTGTCCATATATTAGTATATATTTCTGCAATATCGCCAATGTCTTCAATAAACTCGGCTTCTGCTAATTTATCTCCGGGTATGTTAAATACAACATTATTTCTTAGTTCCTTTGGCAAGAACTCAAGGGCAGATTTGTTTGGTGTGGGATACATTATCTGTTCGGTAATTCTTGCACCGATTTCAGCGTTTGTAATAAAGTTTAGGAACTTATGAGCATTGTCCGTATTGATTGCGCCTTTTGGTATAAACCATGCATCAATTCCAAAACCAATACCTTCTTCAGCATATACAGCTTTAAGCTCAGGCCGTGCTTCAAGCGCAAGAAATGCTTGTGAAGTGAACAGATATGCAACATCAACCTCTCCGCTGATAAGTGATTCGTGTGGGCTGTTGTAGTCAAGGTGGTGGATATTGCCTTTAAGGTCCATGAGCTTATCTTTTGCTTCTGAAAGTACTTTTTCGTCTGTTTCATTCATGGATTTGCCCATAGATTTGAGCGTAATGCCTATAATGTTTCTTGCATCGTCAAGAAGCAAAAGCTTGCCTTTGAGGCTTTCGTCCCATAAATCATTATAGCTTTTAATATCAAGGTCAATTTTTGCAGGATCATATACAATCATAGGCGAACCGACGCTGTATGGTACAGTATATTTGTTTTCGGGATCATATTTTTTTGAAAGGTAGTTTTCATCAAGATTTGTGTAGTTGGGAATCTTCGACATATCAAGCTCTGTCAGAAGCTGCTGCTTTCTTGCAATATCAATTATATAATCAGAGCCTATAACAAGGTCGTAGCCTGCATCGCCACTGCTTATTTTCGCAAGCATTTCTTCATTCGAATCAAAGTTTGATATGTTAATCTTAACATTTTCTTTAACAGAAAATTCATCCATTATATCCTGAGGTATATATCCGTCCCAAGTCAGTATATTAAGCTCGGTAGGGGCATCAGGATTCTGGTCGTTAAAACAGCCGCTGACAGCGGTTATAAGCGCCAGAGAACAAACAGTCAATATAAGTTTTTTGAACAATCCCATCATTCCTTTCAGGATAATATAATTATATTATAAATTATTTTCCCGCCAATGTCAATTATTACTTAAAAAAGTTCGTCAATTTGCACGGATTTTGTTATTAACCAAAAAAATATTTGATTTATAAGCAATATTGATATATACTTAACCTTGGAGGCGAAAAAAGTGTATAATGATTTTGCATATCTGTATGATAAACTAATCAAGCAGGATATTGACTACGAAAAAATCTGTGACTTCATTCAGGAAACTTTCAAAAGATACGGGAAATCTCCGTCTCTTATTTGTGACCTTGCATGCGGTACAGGCAATGTTACCGTTCCTATGTCTCAAAGAGGCTATGACATGATTGGTGTAGATGTTTCAGAAGCAATGCTTGATGTGGCACGTACTAAAAATACTGATTCCGATATTTTATATATATGTCAGGATATGAAAAAACTTGATTTATTCGGAACCTGCGATGCTTTTTTGTGTATGACTGACGGCTTTAACTACATAACAAGCATTAACTCTGTTAAAAGTATTTTTTCTAAAATTCGCAGATGCTTTATCGAGCAGGACGGAATATTTATATTCGATATAAGCTCTGCCTATAAGCTTCAGAACACTCTGGGCAGTAACACATATATTTATAACACGGATGACGTTTTCTATACATGGGAAAACAGCTTCAAAAATCCACTTTGCAAAATGGAGCTTAACTTCTTTGTAAAGGATAAGGAAAACTACCGCCGATTTGAAGAGGTACATCTCCAAAGAGCATATACCAAGGAGCAGATAATAACAGCATTGACTGAAAGTGGTTTTACTTCGGTAGAGGTGTTTGGGGGATATACGTTCAATGCTCCGTCTGCTGAAGAAAAAAGGCTTGTTTTTGTTGCTACACCATGAAAAATATTAACTTGGTGACTTTTTCTAAAAAAAGCATAATGTGATTAATTATTTTGTTTAAAATTTAATCAATTTAATTTGTGAAAATATTGACGAATTAAAAAAAAAGATATATAATGTATATAATGTGTTATTCACATAATATTTGTCGCATGGTGCGACGGAATGGAGTTTTGATTATGAGAGTATATAATTTTTCAGCAGGACCGTCAATGTTACCCGTTGAAGTTCTTGAAAAGGCTCAGGCAGAAATGGTTGAATACGGCAAATCAGGTATGTCCGTTATGGAAATGAGCCATCGTTCAAAGGACTATGAAGAAATCATCTTCGGTGCAGAAGCTCTTGTACGTGAGCTTATGAACGTTCCTGACAACTATAAAGTGTTGTTTTTGCAGGGCGGCGGTTCCAGCCAGTTTGCTATGGTTCCTCTTAACCTTTCAAAGAATAAGAAGGCTGACTATGTAATCACAGGTCAGTGGGCAAAGAAGGCTGCGTCAGAAGCTGAAAAGTACATAGAAGTTAATAGAGTTGCAAGTTCAGCGGATAAGACTTTCTCATATATTCCTAAGCTTGATGAAAGCAAGTTCTCTAAGGATGCAGACTATTTCTATATCTGCTACAACAATACAATTTACGGAACAAGATATACAGAGCTTCCTAAGACAGATGCTCCTCTTGTAGCTGATATTTCTTCATGCGTAATGTCAGAAGTAATTGATGTTTCAAAATTCGGACTTCTTTTTGCAGGTGCTCAGAAGAACCTCGGACCTGCAGGTGTTACACTTGTTATCGTTCGTGAAGACCTTATTGGTGAGTGTTTAGAAGGAACTCCTACAATGTTTGATTATTCAATCCACGCATCAAACGATTCACTTTATAACACACCTCCTACATATTCAATCTACGTTCTTAAGCTCGTTCTTGAATGGATTAAGGAGAAGGGCGGAGTAGCAGCACTTCAGAAGATTAACGAAGCTAAAGCAAAGCTCCTTTATGATTTCCTCGATTCTTCAAAGCTTTTCAAAGGAACAGTTGTTCCTGAAGACCGTTCACTTATGAACATTCCTTTTGTAACAGGCAACGAAGAGCTTGATGCTAAGTTTGTTAAGGAAGCTAAGGAAGCAGGTTTTGTAAACCTTAAGGGACATCGTTCAGTTGGCGGTATGAGAGCCAGCATCTACAATGCAATGCCTGTTGAAGGCGTTGAAAAGCTTGTAGAGTTCATGAAGAAATTCGAAGCAGAAAATGCTTGATTGAAAGGACGTATTTATTATGTTTGAAATTTTAACACTCAATAAGATTGCAGCATGCGGTCTTGACCAGCTTGATGATAAATATACAATTACAGATAATGCGCAGGCAGACGCTGACGGTATTATCCTCAGAAGTTTTGCTATGCACGACATGGAGCTTTCACCCTCGCTTAAGGGTGTTGCACGTGCAGGTGCAGGCACAAATAACATCCCCATTGCAAAATGTACTGATAAGGGTATAGTTGTTTTCAACACACCCGGTGCAAATGCAAACGGTGTTAAGGAACTTGTAATCGCAGGCTTGCTCCTTGCATCAAGAAAGGTTGTTGACGGTATTAATTGGGCTTCAACTCTTACCGGTGACGATGTTGCAAAGCAAGTTGAAAAGGGTAAGTCATCATTTGCAGGTTGTGAAATTATGGGCAAGACACTTGGTGTAATCGGTCTTGGCGCAATCGGTGTGCTTGTGGCAAACGCTGCAAGAGAGCTTGGTATGAAAGTTGTAGGCTACGATCCCTATCTTTCAATCAACGCTGCATGGAAGCTTGACAGCCATGTTACAAAGGCAGCAAGCTATCAGGAAATCTTTGAAACTTGTGATTATATCACAATGCACATTCCTCTCACAGATGATACACGTTCATTTATAAATGAAGAAGCACTTGCACAGATGAAGGATGGAGTTAAAATTCTCAACTTCTCAAGAGGGGAGCTTGTTGACAATACTGCAATCAAAGCTGCTATTGAAAGTGGTAAGGTAAGTTCATACGTTGTTGACTTTCCAAGTGCTGAAACTGTAAATGTACCGGGAATAGTTGCTATTCCGCACCTTGGTGCATCAACTGAGGAATCAGAAGACAACTGTGCTGTTATGGCAGCAAGACAACTTGCAGATTTCCTTGAAACAGGTAACGTTGTAAACTCTGTAAATCTTCCTAACTGTACTCTTGCAGACGGTGGTAACGGCAGATTAACAGTAATACACAAGAACGTTCCTAACATGATTACACAGTTTACTAAGGTTCTTTCAGATAAAGATATTAATATTGCAGATATGATAAACAAGAGCAAAGGCGAAGTTGCATACTCAATATTCAATACAGACCACGAAATCACAGACGATGTAGTATCAGCTATCGAAGCAGTTGACGGCGTTCTGAAAGCAAGAAAAATCAGATAACAAAAAAATCTCTGTCATATATTGATGGCAGAGATTTTTTGTAACCTATATTATGTGGTTTTTATTGACAACACAGGTAAAATAACGTATAATGAATTCAGCGATATGAATTCCTTGCTGAATTTGCGATATACCGTCGGTACGATATATTACTTCGTAATGCGATATGTCCCATCGGGACGGCATAAGGAATTTATATCATATCGAGTTTTTGGTGAAACGAAAAACATATCGATTTTACGGAGTAAAAATATCGAGCAAACAAAGTTTGCATATCGACAGAATTTTTTGTCCCTGACTTGACACGAGTAATTAACAACATTTTTTAGTAAATAAAAGGAGAAACAAAACATGAGACTGTTGAACAAAGAAAAACTCAAACACAATGTTGAGAAAATTGCAACATTTGATTTAACAAACAATAATTTGTTTGGATCATCTTATTTTGTATATCAGAATGGCGAAGTGGTATTGAAGAAACATTTTGGGCATACAAGCATTGATGGTAAAGAACAGGTGGATGACACCACGATATATCGTCTTGCTTCGATGACAAAACCAATAACAGCAGTGGCAATACTGATTTTGGTTGATAGAGGATTGATTTCTCTTGATGAACCTGTTAGTAAATATATCCCTGAATTTGAAGATATACATGTTATAACTTCCGATGGCGCAGATTTAGGAAAAACAAAAACACCGGTAACAATTTTACATTGCTTGACACATACATCCGGATTTGGTAGTGATAAGATTATTGCTATGTCTGAGGATGATAGGGAAACTATTTCAAATACAGTAAAGTGTTATATAAACGCAGGACTGGATTTTGAACCATTTACAAAGCAAGCATATAGTGCGTTTGCCGCTTTTGATGTGCTTGCGGCGATTGTTGAATATGTAACAAAACAAGACTATGAAACTTTTTTGAAAAATGAAATTTTTGTTCCGTGCAATATGTTAAACACAACTTTTTCACCAACGGAAAAACAATGGAAACAGCTTATGATGATGCATAACAAAGTTGATGAAAAAAATGATATTGGTATAACTTATTCCGGGTGTGTGTTTGAAAGATTTCCTTGTGAACACAGGCTTGCAGGTGCCGGATTGGTGTCCACACTGGATGATTATTCAAACTTTGCACAAATGCTTTTAAATAAAGGGGAAATAAACAATAATCGAATTGTATCTGAACAGGCAATCAACAAGCTTTCAAAAGCCTATGTGTCGGAAAAAATTATGCCGGGCTATCAAAAATGGGGGTTAGGTGTGCGTGTTATCACGGATGAGGAATATCCGCATTTATCTGTTGAAAGTTTTGGGTGGAGTGGAGCTTATGGATCTCACTTTTGGGTAGATCCTAAAAATGATATTTGCGCAGTATTTATGAAAAACTCCAGATTTGATGGAGGAGCAGGAAATAGTTCAGCACGTCGATTTGAAGAGGCTGTATTTAATGCAATGATATATTGATTTTTGCCATTAACTTAACGCAAGTATTATTGATATGTCGAAAAATGTCGAACAGATAAATAAGAATTTGTAGGAGGTTATGTATGCTTGAAAAAATGAGCGATTTTTTCGAAGCACGACTTGACGGATACGACGAGCATATGCTGACAAATATTGAGTCGGCAACTGAGTTTTATCCTTTTACCGCCAAAATGTTACCTGCCTTTGAGAATTGCCATATTCTTGATTTAGGATGTGGCACAGGTTTGGAATTGGAAGAGTATTATTTATTGTGCCCATCGGCAAAAGTAACCGGTATTGATTTGTCGCAAGGGATGTTGTCGGCTCTTAAAAGGAAATTTACATATAAGGATATTTCTTTGATTGTTGGTTCTTATTTTGATGTTCCGTTGGGCGAAGATGTATTTGATGCAGCGGTATCTGTTGAAAGTTTGCATCATTTTACAAAAGAGGAAAAAATTCCTCTGTATGCCAAGCTTCATACTGCACTGAAAAGGAATGGCTACTTTATACTGACAGACTATTTCTCTTTGTCCGATGGTGAAGAAAATATTCATCGTCAAAACTTGATTACCTTAAAAGCAGAGCAAGGTATATGTGGCAATGAATTCTATCATTACGATACCCCTCTTACTGTGAAACATGAAACCGAAGCATTGCTTGAAGCGGGTTTTTCCAATGTCGAAGTTTTGAATCACTGGGGAGCAACTTATACACTAAAGGCAGTTAAGTGAATTTTAACTTGATATGAATTATATCAATATGTCGAATTTTGTAGAAAGGATGTGGTTTGATGAAAAAGAAAATTTTGATTATATCCTTATTTACTGTTTTTGCATTACCAATACCAGTAGCTATGTTGGGATGTCTGCTAACAACTATATGGTTTTTGGCTTCTTTAATAAAGGTAACTTCTTTTGTGGAAATTATTTCTGCTTTAATTGGAGTATTAATAGGTGCAACATACATCATAAGTTATATATTTGCATTAAATAAAACATGGAAAGAAAAAAAGTTTTCGATGAAATCGTTTGTTCCGATTGTACACTGTTTATTGGCTTTACTCTATTTATTATCATTAAAACCAACATCGAATTATATTGGCGAAACAACTGAATACTTTGGGTTTGCCAAAAAAGATTTTTCTGTTGTTGAAGAACTCGACACACATGGAGGATTTCATGGTGATGGTTCATATTATCTGATTTTAGATTGTTCCAAGAATAAAGAGCAAGCATTAGAAAAAGTAGAAGGTTGGAATAAACTTCCTTTATCCGAAAATCTTGATCTTATTATGTACGGTGGAAGAAAAGATGGTGTTACATATGGGTATGAGTTAGCGGAAGAGGCACATATGCCAGCAATATACAATGGTTATTATATGTTTGAAGATAGACATTCGGAAAGCAAAGACAGCAGGGATGATTCTGAATTGTTTGACAGATACTCGTATAATTTTTCTATAGCTATTTATGATTGTGATACCGATAAGATGTATTATTTTGAGTTTGATACATAATGTTTTCGTTACTAACTTATCACGAACTATCAACCCAAAAAGTTTGCATCTAAACCTTATGTGTCGCAATATTGATATGTGGAATATTGTCGAAAAAGCATTTGACTACAATAAAATTAATATTTCAACGGGAGGAAAGAAAAATGATATTTGAAAATTATGACAGAATTGTTTTTGCCGGAGATTCAGTAACCGATATGGGAAGTACAAATCCGGTGGGGGAAGGATTGTTTGACAATGTGGGAAGAGGATATGTTAGGGTGCTTGAAAGTATGTTTGCTACATACTATCCCGAAATCTTTTTAAGAGTAACCAATTCTGGTATTTCAGGAAATACCAGCAGAGATTTGTTGGCAAGATTTGACAGGGATGTTGTACAATTAAATCCTGATTGGGTTTCAATTTGTATTGGTATAAATGATGTCTGGAGACAGTTTGATTCAACTGCTATTTTAGACGGACATGTTTTGCCTGAAGAATACGAGGCAAATCTCGAAGAAATGATTACGATGGTAAAAAATAAAGTAAAAGGTGTGTTTATATTATCTCCTTACATAATGGAACCAAATAAAGATGATATGATGCGTAAAAGAATGGATGAATATGTTGCAATCAGCAAAAAACTTGCAGAAAAGCATAAATGTATTTTTGTAGATTTTCAAAAGATGTATGAAGATTATTGTAAAATAAGATATTCGGGGTACATAGCTTGGGACAGAATTCATCCAAATCAAATTGGAGCTACGTTGATGGCAAGAGAGTTTTTGAAATATTGCGATTTTGATTACAGCCATAGCGTATAAACAAATTTTCGCCGCAAACCTTACGACAAAACGGCTTGCATCTAAACCTTATGTGTCGCAATTACAAAGAGTATCATTTAGATAAAAGCGAGATTTTCCAGTGTTTGTGCGGGGTTGTGCCGATTTGCCAGAAATGTGAAAAACATATATAATGGGAGATGTAAGGGGTATCCTGACCAAGAGGAACAAAAAATCGGGCATTTTAGCCCATTTACAACATAAAAATTGAATAAAAGAAAGAAAAATCAAGGCGATAATTTCAAAAGAGATTATCGTCTTTTTTTATATCCAAAAATTGAGAGGAGAAGAAGTAATGGATACAATAAATTTCTACAGCAGGTATTTCAAAGAATAACCGAACACCGAGGCTTTATATGATTATGGCTGTTATGAACGAAACGGAAAATAAAAGGAATTTGCATATACAATGCAAATTCCTTTTATGCTTTTAATTTTGGCGAAATTCCGTATTCTTTCAAGTATGCCCGGTAAAAAGAGGAATAATTATTAAATCCCGACTGATTAGATGCATCAGTGATGGACATACCGGACTTTATCATATCCTTTGCAAGTGCGAGGCGTTTTTTGGTAATGTACTGGTGTACGGTCATACCCGTTGCCTGGGGAAATATGTGGCACAAGTGGTATTTTGAAATAAAAAACCTTTTTTCCAGTTCATCCAAAGTTAAATTTTGAGTATAGTTTTTATTTATATGAGAAATCACCTCTTTAAGCAGGGAGTTTTCTCCTTCTGATTTTGAATATGATTTTATGTTGCACATAAGGTATAAAATCTCAATAACACTTGCGCGGACTATGGGGGAATCTGTTTCTGTAAAGTTGTTTGAATATTCTCTCATACGCATAAAGGCGTCATAAAGACCGCTGCTGATAACTGTATCAGCATCAATTTTATTGCCGATTTCGTTGGATGGGTATATAAACTGTTCTTCATATTCCGTGCATTTGTTAATACAAAAAAAATCAGGAGAAATATTAAGCACAATCCTGTGGTATGCAGTATCGGAATTATGGTATATTCTGTGCATCTGGTTTTTTCTGATAACAATTATATCATAGGGTTTCAAATCGTATATGTTTTCCTCAATAAAGTATTTGGAGTCACCTTTGAGAAATAATAAAATTTCATAATTGTCATGCATGTGGAGTATGAAAGTTTCATTCATGCAGTGATGTGAAATACTCTCAGCAAAATTTAATAAAGGCTCCATTTTTCTCACCTCTTGATTAGTGTAACATATATCCACAATTTTTGCAATACATCACGCAAACTTTTATATATATTTTTTAAAAAATTGTGTTATAATTAAATTAATAAAGGAAGTGTTTTTTATGGCATACAGTAAAATCAGCGGATTTTCCGATGAAATGGGTACAGATATTGTTACACAGTTTGAAATTCTGAACAAGCTGGGTATAGGATATTTTGAACCAAGAGGAATCGACGGTAAAAATATAGCCGAACTTGATGACAGCGAGTCAGAGGCTTTGAAGCTAAAGATGGACAAATACGGTATCAGGGTTTCATCCATAGGCTCACCTATCGGTAAAATTAAGCTTACAGATGATTTTTGCAGTCACTTTGATTTGTTTAAGAGAGTTGTGAGGATTTCAAAAATACTGGACACAAAATACATAAGAATTTTCAGCTTTTATCACGATGGAGGAGAATGGACAGAGGCAGAAAGAGCACAGGTTATCAGTCAGCTGAAAAAAATGATTGATTATGCCAAAGAAAATGATGTTGTACTTTTACACGAAAATGAAAAGGACATCTACGGTGACATTGCACCCCGTTGTCTTGACCTTATGAAGGAGCTTTATTGTGACAACTTCAAGGCAGTTTTTGACCCTGCAAACTTTGTGCAGAGCGGTCAGGACACCAAGGAAGCGTTTGAAATGCTTAAGGACTATGTTGAATATATGCACATCAAGGATGCGTTGGCAGAAAATTCCAGAGTTGTTCCGTCGGGACACGGTGACGGCAATGTGGAATACATCCTTAAAAACCTTTTTAACAACGGCTATGACGGCTTTTTAAGTCTTGAGCCACATCTGGGAAATTTTGAAGGCCTTGCAGACCTGGAACTTGACGACAAAATGGAAAGACTTACAAAAAGCGGCATAGGCACATATACCATGGCCTACGAGGCATTGTGCGAAATACTTGACAGAATATAACAGAGGTAGGTAGTACTATTATATTTAACAATGATGCGAATTTCGGCGGCACAGCTTAAAAATATGTTGAGCAGGTTGACAGCTACGCTTTTACAATAATACTGAACTCCAACGACATTTTAGGTAAAGGGTTCAGGAAAACAGTAAATTAAGGAAAGGTGACAAAAATGGAAAAAGTTAAACTTGGTATAATCGGCTACGGCAATATGGGAACAGGACATGCTGCCAATCTTATGAGAGGCAAGGTGCCGAATATGGAGCTTGCGGCAGCGTGCGACATCGCAGAAGCAAGACGCAAGGCGTTCGGAGAGAAATACCCCGATATCCCTGTGTTTGAAAATGCAGAGGACCTCTATAAAAGCGGTCTTTGTGATACAGTATTGATAGTAGTTCCTCACTACGACCATTCACCTCTTGCAATAAAGGCTTTTGAGTATGGTCTTAATGTTATTACCGAAAAGCCTGCAGGCGTATACACAAAGCAGGTTAAGGAAATGAATGCAGCTGCAGAAAAGTCGGATAAAGTTTTTGGAATCATGTACAACCAGAGAACAAACCCGGTGTATCAGAAGCTCCGTCAGATGATTCAGGATGGTCAGCTTGGTCACATCAAGAGAATTACATGGATAATTACTGACTGGTACAGATGCCAGGCATACCATAACAGTTCAGCGTGGCGTTCATCATGGAAGGATGAGGGCGGCGGTACGCTTATAAACCAGAACCCGCATCAGCTTGACTTATGGCAGTGGCTTTTCGGAATGCCCGACAGAATTTTTGCAAAGGCATCATTCGGTAAATACTATGATATAGAAACCGAGGACGATGTTATGGCGTTCTTCGAGTATGACAACGGCACAACCGGTGAATATATCACATCAACAGGTGAAGCGCCCGGAACAAACAGACTCGAAATTGCTTGCGATATGGGTAAGGTTGTTATCGAGGATAACACACTTGTATTCTACAGAAATGTTATTTCGGAACGTGAGTACAACAAGACAAATAAAGAACCGTTCGGTCGTCCTGAAGCATGGAAATGTGAAATACCGGTTGATTTTTCAGGCGGCGAGCAGCATCCCGGAATTTTGAAGAACTTTGCCGATGCGGTTATGAACGGAACAGAGCTTCTTGCACCGGGTGAAGAAGGTGTAAAGGGACTTACAATCTCAAATGCTATTCACTTAAGTGCGTGGACGGGCGAGACAGTTGACGTTAAGAATTTACCGGATGATAAGTTCTACGATTTGCTGCAGGATAAGATAAAGAATTCAACACACAAAAAGACTGTTGAAAAAGTAGTAGTAGGAACAAACGGCACATATTAAGAAAGGACTGTAATAAAATGGATAACAGAATAGGCGCACAGCTTTATACATTAAGAGACTTTTGTCAGAATGCTGAGGATTTTGACAAGAGTATGAAAAAAATAAGCGAGATGGGATACAAGACAATCCAGGCATCAGCTATAGGCCCGATGTCAGGAGAAACTGTAAAAGAAATCTGTGACAAATACGGTCTTGAGGTTGTTTGTACACACCGTCCGTTTGATAACTATGAAAATAAGCTCGAGGACGAGGTTGCATACCACAAGGCAATGAATTGTGAGATTGCAGGTCTTGGCTGTATGCCGTTTGAATATATTGAAAACGAATGGACACGCGAAAGTCTTACAGAGCTTATAGGCCGTATGAATAAGGTATCAGATGAGCTTGCAAAGCATGGCATAACATTTGCATATCATAACCATGCTTTTGAATTTGAAAAGTTTGACGGCAAGTACATTATGGACTATTTCCTTGAAGAGGGTAATTTCTCATTTATATTCGATGTTTACTGGCTCACATATTCAGGCATTGACCCGGTTGATTTCATAACAAAAATGGGCAAGCGAGCAATATGCATCCACTTTAAGGATATTGAAGCGGACAAGGAGACAATGACCGAGGTAGGTCAGGGAATAACTGACTGGGATGCTGTTATAAAGGCGTGCGCAGAATCCGGTGCAAAATATGCGCTTGTTGAGCAGGATACTTGTCAGCGTAATCCGTTTGAGAGTATGCAGATGAGCTATGATTATCTTTCACAGAAAGAGTTTTTTAAGGTATGATGAACGTTTGTATAGTAGGATACGGAGCAATAGGCCCAATTCACGCCGAGGCGCTTAAAAATGTTGAAAACGTGAATTTCTATGCCGTATGTGATAATAACCCCGAAAAAATAAATATTTGTCTTGAAAAGTATGATGTAAAGACATATTCTGATTTTGACGAAATGCTTTGTGATGAAGAAATTGATTCGGTTCACATCTGTACACCGCACTATCTTCATTTTCCGATGATTAAAAAGGCACTTGAAGCAGGCAAAAAAGTGGTATGCGAAAAACCGCTTACAATGACAAAACCGGAGTATGAAGAACTGTTAACACTTAACGGATGTGTCAGAGTGTGCACGATACTTCAGAACAGACTTAACCCTTGTATTGAAAAATTCAGAGAAATAATCCGAAGTGGTGAAATGGGTAAAATAAAGACCGCAAAAGGTATTATGACTTGGGAGAGAACTAAGGAGTATTATGACTCTGACGAGTGGCGAGGTAAATGGTCAACCGAGGGCGGCGGCGTGCTTATCAATCAGGCAGTGCATTCAATGGACTTCTTTAACTACCTTATAGGTGATGTTAAAGAACTGCGCGCACAGATGATAAATTTCTCGCTTGATTCAATCGAGGTTGAAGATACTTTCACTGCATATCTGACATTTGCAGACGGTGTAAAGGGTATATTCTTTGCAACAAATGCCTATGGCGAAAACACAGCACCGATGTTTGAGGTAATCTTTGAAAAGGGCATTGTGCGTTATATTGATAACAAGCTTTATTGTGAGGATAAACTGATTGCCGAAGATATGAAACCCAAAATCGGAAAGGCATACTGGGGTAACAGCCACGAAATAGTGATTGACGGATTCTATAACAGAAACGAATATAATTCACCTGCCGATATTAAAAACACTATGAATACACTTTTTGCAATGTATGAGAGTGCAAAGAACAACAGCATAACAATTAAAATCTGAAAGGAGTAACCTTATGAAAATGACATTCAGATGGTACGGTGACGATGATCCCGTAACATTGGACAACATACGTCAGATTACGTGTATGACAGGTGTCGTAACGGCTGTGTATTCGGTTCCTGCGGGTGAAGTATGGCCTATGGAAGAAATCGAGCGTATGAAAGCAGAAGTTGAGGCAAAAGGACTTGAGATGGAAGTAATCGAGTCTGTGCCCGTTCACGAGGATATAAAGCTTAAGAGAGGTAATTATCAGCTCTACATAGATAACTACAAGGAGAACATACGTCGACTTGCAAAAGCCGGGGTGAAGTGCATATGCTATAACTTTATGCCGGTGTTTGACTGGACAAGATCAAACCTTGAATGGGTAAACGAAGATGGTTCAACATCTTTGGTTTATCATAAGTCAGATGTTGATAAAATGGACCCGACAAAACTCACACTGCCGGGTTGGGATGCATCATATTCACCCGATGAAATCGGCTCGTTGATTGAGGCGTATAAAGAGATTGGTGAAGAGGGGTTGTGGCAGAATCTTGAATATTTCATAAAAGAGATTATACCGGTTGCAAAGGAATGTGACGTTAATATGGCAATACATCCGGACGATCCGCCCTGGAGCATTTTCGGTATTCCGAGAATTATAACAAACGAGGCTAACATCGACAGATTTTTGGCGTTGTATGATGATTCGCATCACGGACTTACACTTTGCAGCGGAAGTCTTGGCTGTGCTACGTTTAATGACTACACAGCGATGGTAAGAAAATACGGTGCAATGGGACGTATCCATTTTGCCCATGTAAGAAACATAAAAATCCTGCCTGACGGTTCATTCGAGGAAAGCGGTCATTTGTCAGAGTGCGGTTCTCTTGACGTAGTAGAGATATTAAAGGCTTATCACGATACCGGCTTTAAAGGCTATCTCCGTCCTGACCACGGCAGAATGATATGGGGTGAAACCGGAAAACCCGGCTATGGCTTATATGACAGAGCACTCGGTGCAATGTATATGGCAGGTATCTGGGAAACACTTGAAAAGTCCGAATAAATCACTCATATAGTACTTCTACGCTCGCTCGCATAGACCACTATAGCCTCGCTTGCGTATCAGTGCTCTCTGAGCAATTTATTCGACCTTTTGGTTATACAAAATAAGAAAGGGGTAGAACTATGAATTTACCATTTGAAATAGACCTTAAAGACAAGGTTGTTGTAGTAACAGGTGCCGGTGGTGTTCTGTGTTCGATGTTTGCTGAAGCGATGGCAAAAACGGGTGCAAGTGTTGCGCTTTTAGACCTTAACGAAGCGGCGGCAAAAGAATACGCAGACAAAATTAACGCAGAGGGAGGCACTGCGAAAGCATACGGTTGTAACGTACTTGACAAGTCAAGTCTTGAATCGGTGCACGAAAAAGTTATTGCAGATTTTGGCAAGTGCGATATACTTATAAACGGAGCGGGTGGAAACAACCCGAAAGCCACAACCGATAACGAGTATTTTACGTCCGAAGATATCGGCAGTATGAAAACCTTCTTTGATCTTGACAAAGAGGGTGTAGAGTTTGTATTTAACTTAAACTTCCTCGGCACATTACTGCCGACACAGGTTTTTGCACAGGATATGATTGACAAGGATGATGCGAGCATCATAAACATTTCAAGTATGAACGCGTATACACCTTTGACAAAAATCCCTGCATACAGCGGTGCAAAGGCTGCGATTTCAAACTTCACACAGTGGCTTGCAGTTCACTTCTCAAAAACCAATATCCGTTGCAATGCAATTGCTCCCGGATTTTTTGTAACAAAGCAGAACGAAAAGCTTTTGTTTAATGAGGACGGAACGCCGACACCCAGAACAGGAAAAATTTTGGGCAGCACGCCTATGGGACGATTCGGAAAAACAGACGAGCTTATTGGTGCACTACTCTTTTTGGTATCAAAGAAAGCAGCAAGCTTTGTTAACGGCGTTGTAATCCCGGTTGACGGCGGTTTCTCGGCGTACAGCGGAGTATAAAATATTAAATGGCAATTCCTTAAAAGATCTTGCCATTTTTTTGTTTTTAGTGTATAATGAGTTTGCAGAGCAAACTCAATGAATTGCCTTACAGCATGAATTGAAATCTGCGATTTCGTGAATTGAGCCTATGACTCATGAATTGCACTTTGTGCATTAAAAGGCAATTCAATTCATGGAGCGAAGCGAGAATTTATGGATGTAATCCAATTCATGGCAACGAAGTTGTCAATTCATTTTTTGTTTTAACTTGAGTTTAGGGTATAAAGACTGTACAAAGAAGATGACGTCGAGTTTTGCCAGTGTTTATGCGGGTTTGAAGCATCTTTATAAAAATTGACCAAAGACATTTTATGTAGATGCCAAGGGTATTCTGACCAAGAGGACCAAAAAATCGGAGGTTTTACCCGTTTTTGAATAGATAAAACAATATAATAAATAGTGAAATCAAGACGATAATTTCGAAAAAGAGATTATCGTCTTTTTTTATACAAAAATTAGAGAGGAGATGATAGAAATGTATGTCGAAAAGTTTTTGCAACAGGTGCATCGCAAGTTAAATGAACAAGGTATAACGAATGCAAAATTAAGAGATACCTGCATTGATATCTACGAAGGAGAAAATGAGATTTTTAAGATAGACAGAGAAGGAGGTATGTTCTATGCATCGGACAATCGATTCCGTGATGTGGTCGATAGGCTTCATGAAATAATACAGCCGATTGTTTGTGAAGTCGATGAATATCTCAGGGCAATGGAAAATGGCACAGAATTGAAGGCAAGAGATTTTGATATGCCATATATTAAAATTGCTGAATACAATGAGGTTGTTTTAGCTGGTAGAGAACATAGTAATGGCAGCTTTGAGTTTGCGACATGGAATTATAAAAACAATTCATTATATCACGGACATTACACTACAGACTATAAAGGTGCAAGAGAAGATTTTGCAACTCGTTCTGGTCTGGTAAATAAAAATCTGTTATTTAACAAGAACGAATTGGTAGAGATTTACCGGTGCATCGAAGATACTCTTGGCAATGAATATGAAGTGACTGATAAACAAAGAGAAATGTTGGAAGATATTCAAACACGAATCCAGAATACCGTTAACGGATTTGATAAGTTGCTCAAAGAAGCTATTGATCAGGGTGAAGAAGAAACATTCGAGCAAACGATGTGAGGAGGTGTAATAGAAATGCAAGAATACATGAGTAAGACGGACAGGATACAAGGATGCATAAGAGAATTCCTGGCCGATGAGAAAAAACATTCAACAAAAGAAATAATCGAGTATGTAGATAGCAAACTCAAGGAAAACGGCGAATTTGTTTTCCAAGTCAATTCATATGTAAATGCAGCCATGAGAATACTTATGAAAAATGAAGATTATGCCAAAGTTGCATATGGCATGTATCAAAAAGGTGGTATTCCATATACTCCTTCATCGAAGAGGACAGAATCAGAAAGTGACTTGGAGAAAGTAGATGTCAGAAGTGCAATGGTATCAGTTAAGGCATATGCAAAGAAATTTGAAGAACTCTTCGCTCGAAAATCCCCCTTTACGGATATGGACACAAACGAAGAAGCATCATATTGGGCAATCAAGAAGCATTCATTGGATGTTGCGAAGTCACTTAGAGAAAATGCAGATAAGTTGTTTCAAATGGCAGATTCACAATATCAAAATGAGCGTAACCAGACTATCAGAAAATATTTTGAAGAATGCCTTTCGGATGGCAACCCACACAAAATGAATGACATTAAAGATTATATCTTCTCAAAGATGATGGAGAACAATGAGTATAAAGGAGAGCGAAGCAGTGCTTACATATATCCTGCAATAAGTTCGCTCATTGTAGAAGGAGGACCATACCAAAAGATAGCAAGAGGTGTATATCAGATTTCACAAGAAATACAGCAATCAGATTCGGTATATTCGATGGATGATGTTTCAAAATTACTTGACAGAGGTTGTAACCTTGCTGAAAGAGATATCAAGGCTATAGTGACAACAGAATTGTACAATGCAGGAGAAATTGCAGAACAGATTTCATCTGATATAGAAAGCTGTATTGACAATGTATCATATCTTATTGCTTTTGCCGAGGATTATATGGATCGCAGAGAAGAGCAGGAAGTAGATCAAGGTATGTCAATGTCAGGAATGTAAATTTGAAAGGAGGAAATGAAATGGCTGAAGGCAGAATCTTAGCCGTAAAAATTGACGGTAAATTGTTTGACAAGCTTGATGAGTTTGTCGAGCAGGAAGGAATGACAAAGCAAAAATATGTTTCAGAGCTTATAAGTAAGGACATAAGTCTTCGAATGCAGCAGAAGGCAGTGCAGGATAAGGAACTGGACATAAAACACACAGACGGTCTTAAGACATGGGACAGAGCAGAGGTTATGGATGCAATTGATGAGTTTATGCTCCAAAATCGCAGAATTCCAAGACAGACCGAATTTAAAAATGAAAACGGACTTCCATCATACAATGCAGCAGGCAGGGCATTAGAAATGTCCCCGGCAGAGTATATGAAGGAAAGATTCGATGAGCTTATGATCGGACAGGAAGAACAGGATCCGGGAATGAGCATGAGTATGTAGGCGATATGTTCTAACAAGAATGTATCGCCTTTTTTTATTTCAACTTTATGGAGGTTAAAGAGTTATGATAAGCAACGAAGGAAGGGAATTTTGCAGAGGAATTGGACTTTTAGCAGAACATATAATCTGCATGGCGGACTCATATGAGGAGCCGATTGAGAAATTTAAGAAAAGTCCTTTTTACTCACCTGAATTTGAGGATAAGGGGAGAATAATTCAGGATAATATTGACACTGCAAACAGAATCAGAGATGAGGTAAAGCTCATCAGCATTAACGACTTGACAGAATTACACGACACCTATGGAATAGCACTAGTAGAGTATGCAGACTTACTAGCCGATGCTGTGAGAGCAGAGCCATATGACAATAATGAAGTCAAGTTCAAGTCTGATGCAATTGTTAGTATAGCAGTCGACATCGTTCATCGTGAGATAAGAGATGATGATACATATAAGAAAATTGCGAAAGGAGAGATAAACGAGAATGCTCAAATTCAACTTTTACCATAATCGCAAAGATAATTTTTATTCCAACAAAGTCGAGCGAGAAACTACAGGGCTAATCGGATATATCCGAGGCGACTTTGGTTCCGGTGGGAACAGTTTTCACCATAGTTGGTTTGAAAATAAAGGTAAACTTAATAACGAAGTGTTCAAGGAAGACCTTAATAAAGTAATGGAATTCTTAAGAGAAAGAATGCTGACCGACAGAATGTATATGCGAAGTGTAGTCTATGGAAATCCCAATGCCAAAATTGATTCCAAAGAAAGCACCTCATACGGAGTATTCGTTGAAACGGATGGATATGAATATGACATTCGTGCTATATGCGATGACGGCAATTACGACTTTTATATTTACTGTTACGATAAAAGGTTCCAAGAACCACAGTTTCTTAACAGCCGAAGATTTCGTGATGAACACGGTAAATTGAATGAACCTGTTGAGGAAATTGCAAAGAAAACATTGCCTGAAGCTCGCAACTATTATATCAATGGCGATAAGTATGAGAACAACGGAAAGATGTACACCTTTAGAGCGACAGAAGAAAACATGTACTTCGAATGTAAGGATGGAGAAAAACTCTTTGTCGCACCGGAACTGATGGGTACATTCCTGCCGGATGTAGCAACAGAAGGAAACTCATTTGTGAAAGTACCATTAAGTCAAACACAATCAAGTCTCACTCTGGGAGAATTGATTAAGGCGGTTAAACTTTCGTCTGTTCATCTCGTGCATGACGAGGTTGATATCGAACTTGCAACTATTGAGGATTTGTCGGATGCTATGCTTACCGATGAAGGCAGAGAGGCATGGGCAGATGTCCTGAATGCAAAGGTTGAAGAAGTATTTAACGGATATTACGGAATACAAATTCAGTGTAGCGGTGTTAATCATGAAAGATTGACAGAGTTTTCGTATGCTCTTGCAGGATACGGTCCGGCAGAAGATTATGATAACTGGTTCATCGACATAGAAGACGAAGGACCAAATATGAGTATGTAGGAGGAAATAAGATGATTAGAAATATTGACATCCTGCTTGAAATGCAGGACAGAGTTCGTAAATTTAAATTTCATGT
This sequence comes from Clostridia bacterium, assembly GCA_045128915.1. Classification (GTDB taxonomy): domain Bacteria; phylum Bacillota; class Clostridia; order UBA1381; family UBA1381; genus RGIG9115. Next base: position 16,741 of record JBGVIT010000017.1, on the reverse strand, counting down.
TGAGGAATTATCAATCGTTACAGATGTGGAAGGAACGGAGATTTCAACACTTGTTCAAAAAGGTGATGACATAATGCTTGGACTATTGAATGCAATCAATGATGTTGATAAGTTCCTTGATTCACTCACAGAAGATATAAAAGACACGATGCTATCGGCAGGATTTGACAGTGATGATTTCAAGATTTGGAATGCAGCGCTGATACATAATCCTCTCAATATAGAAGGATTACTTGAAACCTTTGAAGGCGCAATAGACACTCTTGAATTATACCTTATAGAGACTATCAAGGGATACAGAATCCTTACACAGCTTGCGTATGATATGAACCCTCGTTTGCCTGGTTTGAATAAGCAAGCTGAGAACAACTGATGGCGACTAAATTCATGTCCGGGACAGAATTGTTTATGTATGAATGTATGATGCAACAGACTCCGAACATGGCACGATGTGAAAGAGAAGAGAAACGATTCAAAGCTCAGTACATCGGTTTGCTCAGAGACTATATGCGAGAATACGGTTACGGAGAAATCAGCAAAAGAGTAATAAATTCGTTAGACAAGTTTTTGTTTGATGAGTTTGTCTTTTGCAATGAGGAGCATAGAGATATGTTTTGGAGAATGTACAGTAAGTGGGTAAAGAATGCAAACAAAAAGGATTTTACACCTATTGCAATCATTTATTTGCTCAGTACATATCTGGAATTCGGAACAATCTTGGCAAACTATGTATCCAATCCGCTTTATATTTTACCAAGTATCTATGAGCATGGTGATGGAGTAGAAAAATACAATCTTTATCATGCTGTGAAAATGATAGCAGGTATGGAATCAGGACTTTGTGAAGAGGATTTGTTTGAAGAAGAAATCCTTGACGATAAGGTCCTGTTTTTAATTATTAATGCAAAATTTATACAGCAGTACGGTGTTAATGGATACAAAGAAAAGAAAAATAGAAGAAAGGAACCGTATGTAAATAATTCGATGAAGCACAGAAGAAATCAAAATGTGTTTTCATACAAAGGACAGACATTGAGAATTAAATAGGAGGTGAATCGAAATGTCAGAAAGAGTTAAGCATCCAAGCTTTGCGAACCTATATATCGGCAGGAGTCAAAGCAGTGGTAAAGTTGCATTGTTTGGAAGTTCAATTAAGCATCACGATATTATAAACCTTCGTATAAGTCCTGCGTTTATGGATAGGGACTTAAATTATGACAGATACTATGCTGAGAACCTGCCGTATATTGAGATTGCAATGAGCCAATCACAATTTGCACAGGCAATAACCTCTCTTAATATGGGTGCAGGTGTTCCCGTAACCTTAACAAGGTTAAACGGAGAATACATAGAACCATGTCCGTTTGTTGATAAAAGAGAGCAGTTCAGCAATGAGTTCAGGGAAGAGATGCAAGACCTTACAAACAAACTGAAAGAAACTACGAGGGCAGTTGAGGAACTGATACAGAATAAAAGAACATTTACAAAGGCGGATAAAGAACAAATACTGTCAACACTTAATGCAGTTACGATGCAGTTAGGTTCAAACTATCCATATATGTATTCGATGTTTAATGAGCAGATGGATAAAACAGTTACCGAAGCAAAAGCAGAGATTGAAAGCCATCTGCAAGCAAGAATGGAAGACGTAGCTCTTAAGGCGATGGGTAAAGCACAGGAGCCTGAAATGCTACCTGACGAAGATCAGGATATCGAAGAAGATGGCGGAATGCTGATGGGAGGAATGTAGAATGGCAGTTTTATTTTCACATATAACACTATCAGCTGATAACGGATCAACAGAAACTTTCTTATGCGGTGGTATTCCTGATAAAGAATCAGATTTTGAAAACCTTACTTCATATCAAAACTTTTTGGAAGACAATCCGGAGATAGAGTCAATCGATGTCGAAGTAAAAAGCTTTCTGTACGGAGATGGTGAAGTAGTAGATGCAAATGAATATGAGGTTGCATACTTTACGAAACGAGGACCTGATTTTATAGAAAGGTCAACGGTGAAACCATACGAAGAATCGAACTTCATAATTCTTACAGATAACGATATTAACGAAGAACCCCAAATGGAAATGTAGAGGTGAGAATAAATGTTGTATGTATTAGCTTTTGCCGGAGGTGCAGCCTTTGGTGTGGTTATGATGTGCTGCTTCATCGTAAGCGGTCAGGAATCAAGAATGGAGGAGAAATACCTGAATGGAGAACAGAATCAAGGTGATGGTCTTTGAACCATTAAAAGAACCTTATATAGAGAACATAAAGAATGTACCTGAAGCATATAAGAGCATTGTTGAGGGAGAAACAGAAGAAGTAAGGCTCGATGAAAAGACACTCCTTATATGCAATTCAGAGGGAAAAGAAAAAGAACTTGTTCCGAATAGAACAATCGGGAACGATATCATTTGCGGAACATTCTTTCTTGCAACGGATACAGGAACCGATAAGTATGCTTCAATAACCCCAATGCAAGCACAGTTTTATAACAAAAGATACGGTGATGCTGAAGTAATATCACAGGCAGATGTCAAATATCTGAGTCAAATCGGTTCAGTAGGCATCGGAAGTGATACAGTATATCTTAATAATCTCAGCATGAGATTTAACGAAGAAAAAATTGATTTCAGAAAAGTAGCCGCTTCATACAAAACAGAGGACATGCATGAAGCAAAGGAATTGCTGAAACTAATGCATGATGTTTTTATTTCCACACATAAAACGGATTGTGTGGATGATCTTGATACTGTCGGAGATGAGTTTGTTTCACTTCCTGCAGTTATTAAGTCAGATAAGACCGGAGAAATCTGTGTAGGATTAGTGTATGTTGACATTGAATCATCAGGGGAACATTGGGGTACACAGTTTGCATTAAGCTATGGCTTTTACGGAGATGATGGTGCAACAATGCCACCGATGGTAAAAGCAGAAAGAGACAGAATTGGCTCATATGACTATTGGTACACACCCACCTTTGCAGGAGATATACATGTGAGCAATGACAATATCCCTGAAGATGTTCAAAACATGCTTGACTATGCAAAAGGAATTGAAGAACAAACACAGGGAATGAATATGAATTTATCATAATAAAAGAAAAGAGGTAAAAGAAATGATTTGTAAAATAATGAATATATACAATGGAGATAAGGGAACAAAAATATTATCCCTTCCCAAAAATGAAGAACAATTAAATTCCGCATTAGTGGATTTAGGCGTTGACAGAAGAAACGGATTTGTGCATGAAGTAATATTTGTAAAAACAAGAAGCAAGGAAATTGATAAGGCCATTCTCTCATTAAAGTTGAGAGTTGAGGAAGTCAATTTATTTGCAATGTATTACGCGGATACCACACCCGAATGGGATGTTAAATTTGAGAGAATGCTAAAGGTATTCCAACCGGATAACGCAAAAGATTTTTTGAATCTTATGTATGAAAGTGAAGCATATAGCTTTTATAAAGCGAAAACGGTAGAGGAAATCGGTGAAAAATTAATATCGCAGTATCCTGCAATGGGCAGATGGACGGCAAAGGATGTAGGCGAAATGTTCCACGAACAAAATAAAGGAAGCTTTGTTTTGAATTCTCTATATATGGTAAAAGATGAATCTCTTCTTGATGAAAACACTTTCCATTATAACGGAGTGTCGGTCGGGGATTTCTATTTGGCAAGCGAAGATAAAGATTATGTTTGCTCTGTTGCAATGTTCAACAAAGAAAAATACGAAGCCTACATGCTTGAAGGCGCAGAAAAACCACCGTATATATCGCTTATGTTACCAACAACTATAAATGAGTTGTGCAGGGCAATGGATAGATTAGGTGGTAATGAAATTACATATTTTGTATCTCCTTTAACAGAGCATTTTCCAACAAATCTTGCGGCAAAGTTTTCGATTGGATACATTAATGAGTTTGCAGAGTTATGGTCAGAACTCGAAAAAGATAACAACATTATCGAAAAATTGTCTGCCGTGCTTGCCTATGAAGGACGAGAGGAAACAATAGACGATCTGTTAGATTGTTATTCAAGGCTTGATGAATACAAAATATATCCCGGCGTGTGTGATTACGGCATATTATTAAACCTTGATAGGAAAGACAATGAAAAAATGACAATAAAAGAGAAAAACAAAAGAATCAACCAATATATGTGCAATTATAATGGTTGTCTATCTGGTGAATATGGTCTTATATTAAAGACCAATGGTAAACAAGGTATAGAAGAGTTTTTGAAAGTTGATTATTTATGATAATACATAATTGAGGCGGTCAGTTTGTGTGAACTCAAACACACGAATTGACCGCCTCTTTTTTTGTGCCTGAAATATGGCAGAAAGGAGAAGATTGCTATGAAAAAGAGATGTGGCAACCTGGTGCGCGATGCACCCAAGGCATAAATATCGTAGTGAACCGGCGGTTGTATAATGCAACCGCCTAAATTTATGCCAAATCGGAGGTGTTTGAGATAGCTAAGTATCAGAACAGCCCGATTCCATATGTAGGCGGAAAGAGAGCAATGAGAGAGATAATCTTAAAGTCGTTTCCTCTGCAGTACCGTAGGTACATAGAGGTATTCGGCGGAGGTGCTTCAATCCTCTTTGCAAAACAGAAAGAAAAATTTGAGGTATATAACGATTTCAATGGGGACCTTGTAAACATGTTCAGATGTATCAAGGAACGACCTCTTGCGTTACTTAAAACCTTAAAGTTTTTTCCGCTTCACAGTAGGCAGGACTTTAGCATACTGCTGGACTTCCTTAACGGTGACGAACCAAAATATCCATACCAAAAGGAAGAGATGCAAATAGCAGAGGAGTATTTTGACAAACGAGATGAAGAAGAAATTAAAAACATCTTAAGCGAAAAGGTGAAACTTTACGATGTAGAAAGGGCGGCTACCTTCTATAAGCTGATCAGATACAGCTATGGAAGTGCCGGAAAGAGCTTCGGCGGTCAGCCAGTAAACCTTTCGAGTACATTGGAGCTTCTATCTGCGGCTGCTTTCAGATTGAGAGAAGCCGTAATCGAGAACAAGGACTTTGAGGACCTGATCAAGCAATATGACAGACTCGAATCGTTCTTCTACCTCGATCCACCATATGTAGAAACGGAGGGACATTACATGGTAGACTTCCCGAAAGAAAACCACATCAGACTGTTTAAGACCTTAAGTGAAATCAAAGGCAAATTTCTTCTCTCATACAACGATTGTGAATTTATCAAAGAATTATATAAGGACTATACAATTGTTGAACATACTCGTGCAAATCCTCTGGCTCACAGATATGACTCCGGCAGTCAGTTCAAGGAGCTATTAATCGCCAACTACGATATAAACGAAAGAAGAAAAAACGAACCTAAACAATTATGTCTATTCGGAGAGGATGATTTTTATGAGTTTAATTATCTACAGGACTACCGGTACAAGAGGCCGAATCACACTACCGTTTTCATTCCGAGAACTCTTGAGGAGAATAAGTAATAACACTTATATCAAGATTGTTTTCGATGGTGTGAGGCTTATCATAACACCGATGGTTGACAAGGGGAAATACCTGCAGGAGTTTGATGTAGGTGTTAACCTTACAGAAAATGAAGCTGATGAGCTTCTTATTGGCTACAGCAAGGAGTCGTTGATTAACATGCAGGCAGCGGTACAAAAAAGATTACAAATGTGTACTGATAGCGAATCGGCAAGTAACAACGGCGGAAAGTAAGAATAACGAATCATAAAAATTTAATACCTTCATGAAGTGTCGAGGAGCTTTAGTCACCTGATTGGAGCGATGAAAACAGTGATTAGATTTTTTGATATGTTTTCAGGCATTGGCGGTTTCAGAGCAGGACTCGAAAGAGTTGACGGATATAAGTGCATTGGTCACTGTGAAATAGATCCGTATGCTAACAGAAGCTACAATGCCATTTTTGATACTGAAGGTGAGGTTTTTTTTGATGACGCTACGAAAATTAACCCAAAGAATATCCCGGAGTTTGATCTCCTTTGTGCTGGGTTTCCGTGTCAGTCATTTTCAGTCGCCGGAAAACGAGGAGGTTTCGAAGATTCAAGAGGTACTCTCTTCTTCGAAATTGCAAAAGTTCTTAAAGAAAGGCAGCCTAAATATTTTCTTCTTGAAAATGTTCCCGGACTGCTTAGTCATAACAAAGGGCAAACATTCCTTACAATCCTGCGAACGTTGGATGAATTGGGGTATGGTATTGAATGGCAAGTGCTTAACAGCGCAGATTTCTCTGTCCCCCAATCCAGAAAAAGAATGTACGCTTTCGGATATCGTGATATCCGATGCGCCGGAAAAGTACTACCTTTCACAGAGTGCAACCCACAGACTCTTAAGCAAGTCATTGGAGGAAATCAAGGACAAAGAGTGTACGACATAGATTGTCTCAGTTGTACATTAGCAGCTAATGCAGGCGGTCAGGGCGGAAAAACAGGCATGTATATAGACATGAATGAAAACCCGTGTATCACTTGCTTGGCAAGATGCATTAAGAGTAGATACAACAGTGGGATAACAAATCGCAGAGGAGAAAACTCAGCCATTTTAGAGTGTTATATGCCATGTCTGACTCCGAACAGACTACATAAAAGGCAACAAGGTCAAAGATTCAGACCTGACGGTTGTCCGATGTTTACCCTGACCGCATGCGATATACACGGTATCCTGATGGGATGCAGAATCCGAAAACTCATGCCGAAAGAGTGCCTGAGATTACAGGGCTTTGCAGACGAACAGATTGACCGCATGCTTGAACTTAACTCGGACAATCAACTATATAAACAAGCAGGAAACGCCGTAACAGTTACGGTCGTACAAGCAATAGGAGAGCGAATTAAGCTCTTGGATGATCAATTATATAAAAGGAGGAACAAGATTTATGGATTACAAAGCTAATGTAACTTTAATGACAAAACCCGGAAGCTTGAAAGGTGTAGCCTCAGTTTCCATCAATGAGGAGTTCGTTGTAAAAGGACTCAGAATTTATGAAGGTGACAACGGTCCCTTCGTATCAATGCCTTCCCGTAAGGTTGGCGAGAACTATGAGGATATTTGTTTCCCGATTACTGCAGAGGGCAGAGAAGCTCTTCACAGTGCGGTACTCGAAGCATATGAACAGAAATTAACTCAGCAGGAGGAGCAGACCAATGAAGAAGGCAAAAACAATAAAAAATCCGGAAATAAGAAATCTCAGAAACAGTCAGATGCACCTAAAGCAGATGAGAACGGTGAAGAGATGTCCGAGGATCAGGAAGAACAGACCGAGGCAGGGCCGGAAATGAGCATGTGAGGTGAATAGCCAATGGCGATTCAGTTTTATAGGTACTCTTTAGAACGTGCAAGGACAGACAATGATATGGACATGTACAATGAGAGTCAATACGAAAACCGAAGATGCCGAGACTATATTCAGGATGAAGAAACAGGCTTCCATGCTAATGCCTATAAAGATAATTGTGTGGACAGTGATGGCAGTTACACTCGAAAACTTATCGATAAATTCGGTATGGAGCGAGTGATGAACATGTATGCTGTCACTGTCAGATCACACGATAATGACGGAAGACTCTCCGCAGATATTAAAGAGTGGGCTGCAAAATTCAATGCCGGGATCAAAGATGATGAGGAATTAAGAGAGTGTCTTATTACTCAAATCAATCCCGGCATTGTTGATTTACTTGCAAAGCATGCTCTGAAAGAGTTCAACAAACTCAACCTTTTTACAAGAGAGCATTGTGAAGAGGAAATAGGAGATTTGGAAGATAGGGTAGTGGTTATAAGCCATAAACACCTGAAAGAAGAATATTGGTCTCCTGAAAATCAACTTTGGATTGCGACAGGCGGATTCGGGTGCAGTCCGACCGCTATAGGCAGAGCAGTATATGCCACTTGCCTTATTGACGATGACAAAGGCAGATGGGACCGACATCAGGTCTTAGGTGTCATAAAAGACGAATACTTGCCGGATTGGGCAAGAGAGAAGCTTGAAGAGATGCAAGCACAGGAAACATCTCAAAATAACGATATTAATTTAGGATAAATTATTAGGAGGTAAGAAAATAATGAAAACAAAGCATAGTTCAAAATTAAGATCAGTAATTTCTTTGCTTATTGCATGTATTATGATTCTCGGCATGGTGCCGACAACCTTTGCCGCGCAGGATAACGAATATGTGGATCCGGCGGATAGTTGGCTCACTGCTAACGGCAGAACAAACGAGCTTGATATGAATGCAACAACCACATACGAGACACAGCACTGTTACGAATGTGGTAAAGATACAACCGTATTAACATACCGTGTTCCTGAATACACCCGTAGCGGTGAAACAGCTGCTAACAGAGGTGTTAAATATTCAGACGGTGCGAATGCAGACGGTGATGAGTTTTATAACCTTGACGATGGCACTCCGGGTGTGGATGCAAAGTATACTGGTTATCACTGGACAAAGTCAGTCTGCAATGCGTGTGGAACACTTAATCCATCGGATTGGAATGCACACTGCTATAACAGAAATGTATATGGTTTGAATCCGTGTGATCACAACTTCTTTGTGGATTTCGATAATACGGAATATATGCAGTACAACAGCACACAGCATTATGTGTATCTTAAGGAAGGCGAATACTGTGCATTCTGTAAAGGCACATATGCACAGGCTGTACTTGGCAGAGAAGCACATGACTTCACACAGTTGGTAGATGCACAGCTTGCTAATAACCGTTTCTATGTTGCAGAAACCTGTGTAGACTGCGGTTATGAAACAAGCGAATATGTAGTTGCAAAATCAGTTATCACTTCATACTACGGTGAAGTTGACGGAGAAGCACATACTGTCGAGGTTGCAGATCTTTCTGAAAGAGATGTAACAACAAGAATCAGATACGGAACTGAGGCAGGTAACTGCAACAGAACATCTGCACCGAACTTCACAACTGCAGGATATCACACTGTATATTATGAAATTGACTACATCTACGGCGGAGAAACAATGACTGAGAACGGTGTGGGTTATGTGTGGCTTTTAGAGGAAAACAAGGATTCTAACGGAACGATTGTTGTAATTCCTCCGCAGGCACATGAGCATGACTATCACTACCTCGAAACAGTTAAACCATCATGTGATGAATTAGGATATGACAGATTCCAGTGTAACGGCTGCGGTGACCTTATTAAGACAAACTATGTTCAGTCTCTTGGACATGATTACAGAGATGTTTTAATCAGAGAAGCAACCTGTAAACAGAATGGTGTAAAACTTCACATGTGTAACAAGTGCGGTGATTTCTATGAAGAATCAACTCCGCTTGCAGGTCATGACTATGATAAACATACACACGATGCAACTTGTAAGAATGTAGGCTATGATGAATATACATGTACAGTCTGCGGAGATAACTACATCAATAACATTAAGCCTATGGTAGAGCATAGATACAGAAAGCTTGTAAGACATCCTGATTGTGAAGAAGAAGGATATACGAACAACATCTGTGAAATGTGTAATGCAAGTTATGTTTCAGACTATGTGGATGCATTAGGACACTCTTGGGACGAAGGCAGAACAGTAACTGCATCCGGATGTGACAGCGAAGGTGTTATTGAGCATCTTTGTACAAATGCAGGATGTAAAGAAAAACTCATCCTTGCATCTGATGCAACAGGACATACTCCGGGTGCAGAAGCAACCTGTACAGAACCTCAGATTTGTGAAGTTTGCGAAACAGTTCTCGAACTTCCGAAAGGTCATAGCTATACAGATACTGTAGTTGATCCTACATGCACAGAGTCAGGTTATACAAAGCATGAATGCGATGAATGTGACCACTCATACATTGATAGCTACACAGACATCATTCCTCATGATTACGATGCAGTAGTAACAGAAGCAACTTGCACAGCAATGGGCTTTACAACATACACCTGCCGTGATTGCGGAGATGAATATGTAAGCGATTATACCGACAAACTTGCACACGATTATGTTGAAACCGTAACTCCTGCAACTTGCACAGAATTCGGATTCAGCACCTTTACCTGTGCAGATTGTGATGATTCTTATGTAAGCAATTACACAGATAAACTTCCGCACAGATACAGCGAGTCTGTTACACCTCCGTCATGTACAGAAGACGGATTCAGTGTATTTACTTGTGAAGATTGCGGAACAGAATACATCGGCAATTATCAGGATGAAGTTGAACACGACTATGAGGTAACAGTTGTTCCTGCAACATGTACCGAAATGGGTTACAGCATTTACAAATGTAAGGCTTGTGAGCATACCTTCAACGGTGATTACACAGATGTAATTCCTCATGACTATGAAGTAACTGTAGTTCCTGCAACTTGCACTGAGTTAGGATACAGCATCAACAAGTGTAAAGTTTGCGGAGATGAACACAACAGTAACTATGTAGATAAGATTGCCCATGCTTATGATATAACAGTAACAGAAGCAACCTGTACTACAATGGGCTACAGCACATTCGTATGTAAGGACTGCGGAGATACATACAAAGCAGATTATGTAGATCCGAAGGGCCACACACCGAGTGAATGGATTGTAGATGAAGCTGCAACCATCGAACACGGCGGAAGCAAACATATTGAATGTACAGTCTGCGGAGAAACTCTCCAGACATCTGAACTTGCACAGCTTGCAGGTAAAGACAATACAGACGAAGACGGTAAAGCTCAGGTAGGCGATTACAGCCTCATCCTTCTTGATGAAAATGACAAGCCTATCTTTAACAGCGAAATCGTAATCGATGTAAATGACAATGTGTCAGTGCTTCTCACAAACGGCAGACTTCTTGACTTTGATAAGCCTACAAAACTGATTGCATTCTTCACAGAAACTCAGCAGCCGAAAGCTGACCTCAAAGTTGACTTTACAGATGCAAACGGTAATAAGGTAACAGGTGCAACCGACAAAGACGGTGTCCTTGTAGTACCTAACAGTAAGTCAAACACAGGTGACGATAACGGTACAATCGGTAACGGTGATGAAGAAAAAGAAACTTATGTTGTAAGAATTACAGATAAGTTCAATGTAACTATCCCGAACTGCGAAGTGTACATCGGTGAAAGCAATAACATCGTTATTGACCTTCCTGAAGGAACAAGACCGACAAGAGAAAATCCTGTAATCGTAACTGTAGAGGACCAGAACGGAGATGCACAGGAAGGCGTAACAATCATTGCTCTCGGTGACTCTGACTTTATCGAAAAAGGTAAAACAGATGTCTACGGCAAGATTACACTTCCTACAGCAAGCGATGGTTATACAAACGAAGAAGGCCGTGTAAATGTAAATGAAAGAAATGTAGTAGTAAGCGATGAAAACGGTGTAATCCCGAATGCTTATGTAGTTTACAATGAAGACGGTTCTATTAATGTGGACCTTCCTGAAGGTAACGGCATCAGCCACCACAACCGTGTAACTGTAACAGTTCTTGACTCTATTGCAAAACCTATTGAGGGCGTAACAGTAACAGTTAAGGATGAAAATCAACTGCAGTACACAGGCACATCTGATAGCGAAGGTAAAGTATTCGTTCCGCCTCTTTCTGAGGACTACACAGATGCAGAAGGTAAGGCTGTAGTAAATGGAGTCAATGTCCTTCTTACAGATGAATCCAAGCCTATTGAGGGAGCATTTATCACTATTGCTGACAATCAGATCAATGTGAAACTTCCTGAATCTGCAGTATTCGATTATCACAACAGAATTACAGCAGCTTTAACGGATGCAGAAGGTAATCCTGCAAAGGATGTAACCGTAATCTTTACAGATGGTAACGGCAATGCCGAAACAGTTGTATCTGATGAAAACGGCAAGGCGATTGTTCCTCCGGTTCATAAGGATATGACAGATGCCAACGGTAATGCAGTTGTATCAGGATATAAGGTGGTAATTGCAGACGAAAAGGCTCCTATTGCCAATGCATATCTTGAATTCGTTGACGGTAAGATCAGTGTAGTGCTTCCTGAAGGCAGTGTGCTTGACCTTGCAAACAGAATCTCTGTAACAGTAACAGATGCAGAAGACAAGCCCGTAAAGGATATGTCTGTAACTGTTAAGGACAATACAGAAAGAACTGAAACTAACCTTACAAACGAGCTTGGTATTGCAATCGTACCTCCGACAAACATCGATGAAACCGATGTTAACGGATACGGTGAGCTTAACGATTACAGTGTAACTGTTAAGAACGAAACAGCGCCTATTGAAAAGGCATACATTGAAATCAACGAAAACGGTGAAATCTCCGTTAAACTTCCTGAAGGCATCCTCATTGCTCACGACAACAGAATCACTGTTACAGTGGCAAATAAGAGTGATAAAACACCTGTCAAGGATATCAAGGTAACTGTAACTGAAACAATTGCAGAACCTGAAAAGGATGATACTGCAAATGAAGAAGCTACAGAAGGCGAGACCGCAGAATCTGAAGTTGTTGAGCCTAAGACATTAAACGGTGTAACTGACAGAAACGGTGTTGTTGTATTCCCGGCACTTTCTGAAGACATCACAGACGATAAGGGCGACTCTTCTGTAACAGATACAAAAGAAGAGGAAGGCAAGGACAATGACGGTGACGGTAAGATTGACGAACCCGGCAAAGTTACAGAAACAAAATATATTGTAACTGTAAATGATACAAAGGGAATTATTGCTGATGCATTCGTAACTGTGAAAGACGGAAAGATTACAGTTAAACTTCCTGAAACTCACACTCTTACAACTTCAAATCAGACAACCGTAACTGTTAAGGATACAGATGGCAAAGCAGTAGCAAATGTGTCTGTAACCATTAACGACAAGACAACTTCTAAATCAGGTACAACCAATGCAAACGGTATCGTAACACTTCCTGTTAAAACATCAGGCGGTGGCGGAGGCGGTTCATACTCCGGCGGTGGCGGAGGCGGCGGAAGCTCAATCTCCACAGTAAATGTTAAGGTAGTTGATAAGGATGGTAAGACTGTATCTGTAAGCAAATCAACTGCAACAGACAAGGTAACACTTACACTTCCTGCAGGCAAAGACCTTGTAAAAGATAACAACTACTATACAATTACAGTAACCGACAGAAACGGTAAAGCGAAAGCTGATTTCGATGTAGTTCTTAAAGACAAGAACAAGAATGAAGTAACCGCTAAAACTGATGACAAGGGTATTGTTATTCTTCCTGCAGTAGAGCATACAGCTTATGTTAAGGGATATACTGACGGTACATTCAGACCGGAAGGTGATATGACAAGATCAGAAGCTGCGGCTATCTTTGCAAGACTTGTTGCAGACAAGAAGGGCGAAACAATTTCAGGTAAAGCATCATTTAAGGATACCCCTGCAAATGCATGGTATAACACTTATGTTGGCTACCTTGAAAAGTATGATGTTATCAACGGTTATACCGATGGTACATTCAAACCTGAAGCTCCTGTAACAAGAGCAGAGTTCACTGCAATGGCAGTAAGATACTTTGATATCTTCGAAGAAGTTAAGTATGGAGAGATCACTTCTAAATATGCAGATGTTAACGGTAAGTATTGGGCAATCAAGGATATCAGCTACGCATCCAACAGAAAATGGCTTAACGGATATGTAGACGGTACATTCAAGCCTGACATTAACATCACAAGAGCAGAGGTTGTTACTGTTGTAAACCGTGTAACAGGAAGAGCAGCAGATCAGGACTACATTAACAAGAACCTTGAGGTCCTTGACAGATTCACTGACCTTAAGACAAACAGCCATTGGGCATTCTACGATATTATCGAAGCAGCAAATGACCATATGGCAACAGACTTGTCCAATTCAGAAAATTGGATAGACTGATTTAGTTGAGTTTCAACAAAATTCAGCTAAAATGAATTCCTTCGTAGACTTTCGGTGAGTTTAGTGGTATGTTTGAGTTGCCAAGAGGCAGAAATACTTAAATCAGGAGGAATTATTAGATGAAAAAGAAAGTATTATTAATGACTCTTGCCCTGGCACTTATGATACAATCGAGTGTCATGGCAGAAGCAACTCACAAACACAAATGGGTGGATGACGTCAAAAACTCAAATGAAACCATTAACAGGTACACCTGCGAATGCGGTGCAACCAAAGACGAAGTAATTGCAGACATCAGAGATTATGTCATAACATTCGATGCAAACGGCGGATATGTAGGGGAGTCTGAGAAAGAAACCTATAAAGGCAGAATCAAATGGCTCCCAATCCCCGAACACACATCGGACTATCAGTGGGAAGGATGGTTCACAGAACCTGAAGGCGGTGTTCTTGTCGATAACACATGGATATACGAGGAAGATACAACCTTGTATGCACAGTGGACACTAAAAGGAACTCGCAAGCTTACATTCGCATGTGACGGTGGCTCATACATAAGACCGATAATAAGGAAACTTGGCGAAACGGTTGACCTTGCAGGATATGTGCCTGAAAAACAAGGATACATATTCAAAGGATGGTATGAGGATCCCCGAACAAAAGAGAATGAGGTAACAGAGTACACCTTTAACGGAAACGGAGTCCTGTATGCAAAGTGGGAAGCGGATCCCACAAAAGAGCAGCCGGACACCTTAATGTCGACAGACACCATATACTTAACTGACGAACAGTACTATGAGCGAATTTCAAGAATACAAGCCATCATAGAGGAACTTATAGAAAGATACTTAAATACAAAGGGCGCATCGAAAGGTGCGCCCTTTAGTATGTCTTGGAGGTCTTCATATGGCAAGTAAAGCACCATCGTACCTGCGAAACGGCAGAGAAATTGTAAGCGGTATTCAGAAGCTTGCATACAGACATCCTGCATACCAAATCTTTCAGGATTGGTTAGAGATAAGTGCCATAGCGATAAGCAATTCGGTAGATTTGGCAAACTTCGAGGACAGAGAAAAACGGTACCTCGAACTTATAAACCAATACAACAAAGAAGAGCAAAATGCTCTGGTTGAATTGTTTGCAACCTTAGTCAGAAATTTAACTGATGAAGTAGAAACAAGCGGAACACCCCGTGATGTGCTTGGCGAAGTCTTTCACGGATTGGAGCTTCATAACAAGTACAAAGGTCAGTTCTTCACTCCCAATCACATCTGTGAATTTATGGGGAGAGCAGTCCTTGCAGGGGATACAGAAGAGGTTATAAGCGAAAGAGGATTCGTCTCAGTATGCGAACCGTGTGTAGGTTCAGGAGGTCTTGTAATAGGCTTGGCTGCCGCAATGGCATACCATAAGCATAATTACCAGACGGAGCTTGTTGTAACTGCATGCGATATAGATATCAAGTGTGTACACATGGCATACCTACAACTGAGCCTATACGGAATACCTGCAAAAATCATACATGGAAACTCGCTCACAGGAGAGCAATGGTCAGTATGGTACACACCGACCTATATAGTCGGATTGTGGGCATTAAGAGAAGGTACGACAATCGAAGATGTAGCAAAAGCGGTCGAGAGTAAGCAAGAAGAAATAACACCGCAGGTGGTAGAAATACCGCAGGAAGAAATAGAACTGAAAGTCGATGAGAACGGTCAGATAAGACTGTTCTGAAAATAGAATGGAGGTAATACAAAATGTTTGGATTTCCAAGCGAAGCAACAGTAAAGAGTTTAAGGGAACAGTATCCTGAAGGAACGAGAATTGCTCTTGTTCATATGGATGATCCTTATTCAAAACTTGAACCTGGCGACAGAGGGACAGTTCGCCATGTGGATGATGCAGGAACTATCCATGTAAGATGGGACTGCGGAAGTGGTCTCGGAATTGCATACGGAGAGGATTCGTGCAGAAAACTCACAGAAGCTGAACTTGCTGAAGAACAGAAAATGACAGAAGAACCTGAACAGGAAGAGTCAGGTCCTGAAATGTCAATGTAGGAGGTGTGGAATATGGCTTTAAAAGACAAATTGGTTATTGAAATCAGTGTTGAACAAATGCATAAGTCGGAATACCATTATGCTGATTTAATACTTCCTGCAACTGATGGGCAGATAGAAGATGCAATGCAAAGAGCCAGAGCAGTCGGCAGAGAAGGACACATGCAGTTAAATGTGTTAAGCTGTCCGAAACTTCCCGAACTTGCTGATACAAGACTTGATGCACCGACTATAAAAGAATTAAACTTCCTGGCGCAAAGACTTGAGAAGCTTACTGAAAATCAGCTCATAGGATTAAATGCCCTGTTCGAAACACAAAAGGAAGCAGGGGAATTTGAATTCGGACTTCCCTTGAAAGACTTAATCAATATGACATATGACCTTGATGGGATGACAGTAGTTCCCGGTTTATCAAGCGACCGAGCACTCGGAGAATTCGTCAGGGATAATGAGATGGAACCGTATATGCAAAAAATGAGTGACGAAACTCTAAAACTGCTTGATTTAGAAAAAGTAGGCAAGAAGTTCCGTGAAAGTGAATGCGGTGTCTATTCAAACGGACACTATGTTGCAAGACTCGGATATTGTTGGCCGGAAGTATATGACGGTGAAACTCTGCCCGAACCTGAACTAAAAGCAGTCGGCGGTGGATTTATTCAAATGCTTATTGCAAAATCAGGATTAGAAAACCCTGAAGAAGCAGAAAAAGGAGGAATCCTAATCGGTCTTCCGATAGACACAGAAACAGCAAACACAATAGCACAGGCAGTAGGTGAAAAACGAATTGAGGATACTGTATACTT